>NZ_JAMTDQ010000016.1 GCF_023806635.1 Accumulibacter sp. | reverse complement strand
GGGAAGAGGTTGACGATCGGCTTGCCGCGGCTGCTGCGCGTCCCCTGCGGCACCTCATAGACCTTCAGCCAATAGACGCGGCCGCGGTTGGTGAAGCAGAGGATGTAATCGTGCGTGTTGGCGACGAACAGGTGGTCGATGAAATCGTCGGTCTTCATCGCCGCCGCCTGCTTGCCGCGGCCGCCGCGGCGCTGCGCGCGGTAATCGGCGAGCGGCTGCGACTTGATGTAGCCGGTGTGCGACAGCGTCACCACCATGTCGAGCGGCGTGATGAAGTCCTCGATCGCCAGATCCTGCGTGCTGACGACGATCTCCGAGCGCCGCCCGTCGCCGAACTGGGCGCGGATCACCGTCAGCTCGTCGCGGATCATCCCGGTGATCCGTTCCGGCCGCGCCAGGATGTCCATCAGGTCGGCGATGCGCTCGAGCAGCTCGGCGTAGTCACCGACGATCTTCTCGCGCTCGAGACCGGTCAGCCGCTGCAGCCGCAGATCGAGGATCGCCTGCGCCTGCGCCTCCGACAGCAGGTAGCCGCTCTGCGACAGGCCGTACTCGATCCCGAGCCCGTCCGGCCGCGTCGCGTCGAGCGCCGCCCGCGCCAGCATCTCGGCCACCGTCGGCGACTGCCAGAGGCGGCCCATCAGCCCACGACGGGCGTCGGCCGGCGTCGGCGACGACTTGATCAGGGCGATGATCTCGTCGACGTTGTCGAGCGCCACCGCCAGGCCTTCCTGGATGTGCGCCCGCTCGCGCGCCTTGCGCAGCTCGAAGACGCTGCGCCGCGTCAGCACCTCGCGCCGGTGCCGCAGGAAGCATTCGAGCAACTGCTTCAGGTTGAGCAGGCGCGGCTGGCCATCGACCAGCGCCACCATGTTCATGCCGAAGGTGTCCTGCAACTGCGTCTGCTTGTACAGGCAGTTGAGCACCACCTCCGCCACCTCGCCGCGCTTGAGCTCGATCACCACGCGCATGCCGGACTTGTCGGACTCGTCGCGCAGGTCGGAGATGCCCTCGATGCGCTTCTCGTTGACCAGCTCGCCGATCTTCTCGAGCAGGGTGCGCTTGTTCACCTGGTACGGCAGCTCGTCGACGATGATCGCCTGCCGGTGGCCGCGGTCGATGTCCTCGAAATGCACCTTGGCGCGCATGATGACGCGGCCACGGCCGCTGCGGTAGCCCTCGCGCACGCCGGCGACGCCGTAGATGATGCCGGCGGTCGGGAAATCGGGTGCCGGCAGCAGGTCGATCAGCTCGTCGATCGTCACCGCCGGGTTGTCGAGCAGCGCCAGGGCGGCATCGATCACCTCGCCGAGGTTGTGCGGCGGGATGTTCGTCGCCATGCCGACGGCGATGCCCGACGAACCGTTGATCAGCAGGTTCGGGATGCGCGCCGGCAGGACCAGCGGCTCCTCCTCGGCGCCGTCGTAGTTCGGCCCGAAATCGACCGTCTCCTTGTCGATGTCGGCGAGCAGTTCGTGGCCGATGCGCGCCATGCGCACCTCGGTGTAACGCATCGCCGCCGCGTTGTCGCCGTCGACCGAACCGAAGTTGCCCTGCCCGTCGATCAGCATGTAGCGCAGCGAGAAGTCCTGCGCCATGCGCACGATGGTGTCGTACACCGCCGTGTCGCCGTGCGGATGGTACTTGCCGATGACGTCGCCGACGACGCGCGCCGACTTCTTGTACGGCTTGTTCCAGTCGTTCGACAGCTCGTGCATGGCGAACAGCACGCGCCGGTGAACCGGCTTTAGGCCATCGCGCGCGTCGGGCAGCGCCCGCCCGACGATGACGCTCATGGCATAGTCGAGATACGAGCGGCGCATCTCGTCTTCGAGACTGATCGGCAGGGTTTCCTTGGCGAAGGCTTCCATCGTCTTTCCGCTGGCGACGCGACTTTCTTGGCCATGTCGTCGTCTTGTTCGAGCCCGGGATTGTATCATGGCGGCGCTGCCGCGCACCGGGGCCGGCGTCCCTGGCGGGGTCTGGCGGCGGCTTGCGCGTGGCGCGGCGGCAGTTCCAGCGGCAATTCCAGCCTGACGGCGGGAAGCAAGCGCAGGGATGCTTGCACGAGGGTGATCAGATTGCCTGCCCTCTGCCGCATCACCGGCAGACCAAACCAGGGACCGGCCCATTCCTGCCGCTGAAGCTGCTTCCCGCGCATCGCCGTAACGGACACTCGGCAAAGCTGATGGAACCGCAACCACTCAACTGGATCGCCAACTTCATCCGGGGAATTGCCGACGACGTGCTGCGGGACCTCTACGTCCGTAACCGTGGCACCAGGCTCGGCAGCCGCATCGCCGAGGTGCACAACGGCTCGTCGCTCTTCACCGGCGACGCAGGGCACGCCGAGGTCTCGGACGGCGACCTCGCACGAATCTGCGACGCGTTTCCGAAGTTCGAGACGACCGGGCAGTCGAACCTCTTTCCGAACGCCGCCTCCGGTTACTCGAAGCTCACCGTCGAGCGGCCGCTGCGCCTAGCGGGCATCGACCCAAAGCGCGCCTGCACACCCAAGGAGATCAAGGCGCTGAAGGAGACCGCCGAGCGGGCTGACGACGCACCAACGGTCATCCGCAGGATCCACGGGAAGAGCACCGCAGCCGACCCGCGGCGTGGCCTGTTCGAGACCACCATCAGTGGCAAGCCCACCGGGGTCGAGTGCGAGCCCGGGTGCGCCGCCAGGTGCACGTGTACAACCTGGACGCCGTCATCTCGGTGGGCTATCGCGTGAGCTCGCGGCACGGCACGCAGTTCCGGATCGGGGCCACGAACGTGCTGCGCGACCATCTGGTCAAGGGTCATCCGGTCAACGCCGCGCGGCTGCGCGACCTCGACCAGGACGTGCGGCTGGTGGCCGACACGACCCGGGCTGCCCAACTGCGCCGGTGCAGCGCCGCACCCGGCACGGCCAGCCACAGGCCTCAGCCCGTCGAGACCGGCGCCCTTGCCGAAAACCCTGGCCAGCGCGTAGCCCTCGAGCCCGGCGCTGAGGACGTCGCGGCGCAGAGCCATCTCGGTGTCCTGGGCACGCGTCGTCATGCGGCGCCGGCGGGCCAGCAGCGGCCGCAGCAGGTGGAACTGCTGCAGGTCGGATTCGGCGGGGGCGAGATCAAGTTCGGCCGGAACAATCGGCCGGTTCGAGTCGCGAACGATCAGCCTCTGGCGGCAGAAGGCTTCCGCCAAGGGATCCGCTGGCGTCGGTTTGGACCGGTCGGGAACAGGCCCGGCATCCGATCGATCCTGCCTGGCGTCTTGCGGATCGTCCGTCCGATGATTTCGAACAGCAAGCGGTTGATGCCGGAAAAGCGGGCGGCGTCGTAGGCGACGATTCCCCAGCGTTCGCGGCGGTGGCTCATCCACGCCTGCTTGTACGGGTCGTCGCCGATCAGGTAGTCCACCTCGGCGACGCGGTCAACATCGATCACATGCTCCATCAGGTGGGCCGTCAGCAACGTGCCCGGCGCATGGATGGCCTGCGCCTCGTCGTAGGCCATCTTGTAAATGCTCGCCTTGCCGCCTTTGACGATCCAGAGCTGGGATGCGATCGCCTCGCCGCCGAGGCGCGCGATGCCGAGGCGCAACATGCCGCTGGCAGCGAGCCAACGCATCAACCCTGGAACGAAGGCAGCGTAGGGCTCGGCCTTCTTCCAGCGCAGGCGGTACAGGGCATTGAACTCGGCAATCGCCGATTCGACCTCAGCGACGCCGGTGACGATCTCGAAGCTGCCGCCGGCGCCGAGAAAGCGCCGGCGCTTGCGTCGGATGGTATTGCGCAGCAGGCCGTCGCGCTGCTCCAGATAGGCACGCCAGGACCGGTCGACCTTCAGATACCAGTTGCCGAAGCAGAAGTAGCGGAACGGGATCCAGCCGATGCTGCGCAGGGCGACGGCCATCGCCTCGTACTCGCGCGAATCGACAGCCATCGGATGGAAGTTCATGACGCTCGAGCGTGCGCAGTCGGCTTGGGCCGCCCGGAGCAGCCGGGCCAGGTCGGTCGGGTCGGCGCCCCCGCTGACGAGCGGCGCGTACAGTGAGGTATAGAAGTTCGCCAGCGATTCGATCTGCGGCGCCCTGCGTCCGTCCCCTCGGCTGGCGTGCAGGGGCAGGATGGCTACCGGTGAGCCATTCAGCTCGGTGCCGTAATAGCGAACGGAGTCTTCGTCGCCGAAGACCGTCGCCTGCAGGTTGGCGAACCATTCCGGCAAGAGCTCCACTTCCCGGCCAGCCGCCTCGTCGAACAGCGAGCGCATCGCGGCCGGCATCTCGGCCGGAGTGCGGTAGGCGGCGACACTGGTAGCATCGAACTTCAGCGAAGCCTCCGCCACTTCGCCACCTGTGAACCGGCGGCGGAGCGCGCTGGAGATGCCATGCAGGTTGGCGACGGTCGCGTTGCGGTAGAGCTGGTGGTGGCAGACATGGCGCAGACCCGTCGCCCACTCTCCCTGGTCCCGCGTCGCATTGGTGTAGAACTCGACGGCACCAGTCGGCATGTCGGCAAAGGCGACCTGCAGGGCTTCGTAGAGGAGTTGCCTGCCCGGGGCCATGGCGGCGAGCGACTCGTCGTAGGTGGTCTTCAGTATGATCCACATGCGCTCATGGCAGACCGCGAGCCGAGAGGCGGCAAGCCGGTCGTCGAACCAGAGTTCGGCCACCCGCGCCTGGCCCGAGGTGGCGAAGTCGTAAAGGAGTTGCTGGTAGAAGCGTCCCTGCGCATTGTCGGGGCCGATCGCCGTGCCGGCTGCGGCCTTCCAGCCGGCGCTTTCGACTTCGGCGTAGCGCCTGACCGCGGCGCCGATCTCCCCCGGATCACGGGTGACACGGACCGTCGCCACATGATCTCCGCTCCGGCGCTGGTAGCGGCGCAGGTTCTTTCGCAGGTTGTTCGGTCGGGCCTGCCAGTAGGCCCGGAAATCGCCGCCCGTTGTGACGGCCATCGTCAGCTGGTGACGGAGCATCGTGCGCGGCAGGAGGAGACGACTCCAGTCAGGCTCGAACGCCGGGTCGATGGCCAGGAAATCGATCGTCCATGCATAGCCTGGCAGCGCCGGCATCAACGTCTCGAGACAGCGCGCATCGCTGATGAGCAGCGCACCGACTGGCGCCTGCGCCGGCAGGAACAGTGCCCAGCGCCCGAAACCGCGAGAGTCGAGGATCAGCGCACCATCGACAGCCTCGCCGCTACGGTGGATGCACAGCGATTCGTTGCCGCTGCCGAAGTGGGCGAGCAATGCACCGACGAAGCGGCTGTCGAACGCGGGGTGGCCGCCATACAACTCATCGTTGAGGCGGTTCCAGTCCGTGGCGAACCGCGGAAAGGCCTGACCGGCCGGGTAGATCTCCCACGTCATGCGGTGTTGGGTTCTGGTTCTTCAGGGGGGGTTAGTCACTTATGACTCAGATCTTTACATTTCCTGAGCAGATCTGGTCACGGGG
>NZ_JAMTDQ010000015.1 GCF_023806635.1 Accumulibacter sp. | reverse complement strand
CCGTTCGCGGGATGAGCGAGCGCCTCAGCCCTCTGGGAGAGGAAGACGTAACACTTGCCGGCCTTATAAGCGCCGTCGCGGACCGCATGCAGCGGGTGCAATCGAAAGTGCGACTGTCGACCGACTGCTAAGAGAGAAGCTTGACGAACGAGCTGGATTCCGGCCTGCGCCGGAATGACGGTAGCCCCATGCGTTGGCGCCAGAACAAGTCTACCGTGGCCACTAGCGCCTCGCGCCGGCGCCAGTCGCACTTTCAATTGCACCCGCATGCAGGCATGCAGCCCCGCGCTTGACAGCCGCGCGCGGGGTGACGCAGACTGCCGCTTGCGCCGCATGCTCGCCCCTGGTCGGGCACGCCGTCGTATCGCCGTTCGTGCACCGGAGACCACAAGAATGAAGATCAAGACGCTTCTCTGGAGCGGCTTCGCGGCTGTCTCCTTCATGATGGCCGCTCTCGTCGTGACTGCAACGGTGCAGATGAACCTGATCGACAGGCACGTCGACAACATCGTCCGCGCGGCCCGCAACGAGTCGGCAGCGCGCGACATCGCTGCCCAGGTCAACAGCATGCGCCGCTACCAGCTCAATGCGCTGGTGGTGACCGCCGCTGAGCGTGACCAGGAGCTGGAACGGGTGACGACCGCGGGCAGGGAAGCCTCCCGTCTCGCCGAAGAGCTCGAGAAGACGCAACGCAACCCGGAAACGAGACAGCTCGCGGCCCGCATGCGCGAACTCAGCGAGCGCTACGCGCAAGGCAACGAACGGGTGAAGTCACTGGCGAGGGAGGGCCAGATCGATGCCATGCGTTCCCTGGTCCAGGGCGAGGCACGTTCGCAGCAGCGCGAACTGGCAGGCGAGAGCGAGAGGTTCATCCAGATTCAGCAGGACCGCAAGCTGCAGGCCGAAAGGGCTGCAGCCGAGGCACAGTCGCTGGCGGAGAGACTGATGCTGGCGCTGCTGGCCGTGGCCCTGCTGCTGGCCGTCGGAGTCGCTTTCCTGGTCACCCGCCGGATAAGCGGCCAGCTCGGAGGCGAGCCGGAGTTGGCGAGACAGTTGGTCGAGCGCATTGCCGGCGGCGACCTGAGCCAGGACCTGACACTGGTGGCGGGCGACACGCAGAGCGTGATGGCCCATCAGCAGCGGATGCAGGTACGGCTCCGGGCGATGCTGAAGGACGTTGCCACGACGGTCGCCAGCACGCAGCAGGCTGCACAGTCGCTCGCCACCTCGGCACAGCAGGTTGCACGCGCTTCGCACTCGAGCAGCGACTCCGCGTCGTCGATGGCAGCGGTGGTCGAGGAAATGTCGGTCAGTATCAGCGAGGTGACCGACAACGCCCGCGCCGCACTGAACACGGCAAGCAGCGCTTCCGGGCTCGCGGATGCAGGCAGGGACGTGATCGAGCAGGCGACGGACGAAATCAACCGCATCGCCGATACCGTTCGCCAGACCTCGCAGGCGATGCACGCCCTCGACGAGAGCTCGGCGAAGATCTCCACCGTCGTGCGGGTAATCAAGGAAGTAGCCGATCAGACCAATCTGCTGGCATTGAACGCGGCTATCGAGGCCGCGCGCGCCGGCGAGTCGGGACGCGGCTTTGCGGTGGTGGCTGACGAAGTGCGCAAGCTCGCCGAGCGCACGGGCAGGGCAACCAGCGAAATCAACGCGATGGTGATGCAGATCCAGCAGGAGACACGCAATTCCCTGCTTTCGATGGCAACCGCCGTCCAGCAGGTCGATCAGGGGGTCGCACTGGCCGGCTCCGCAGGCGAGGCCATCCGCAGCATCCGCGCCAGCGTCGAGCAGCTCGTGTCGGCGGTCAGCGAAATCGGCAATGCGATCGCCGAACAATCTGTCGCAAGCCAGGAGATCGCCCGCCGGGTGGAGCAGGTGGCACAATCCGCCGAGGAGGACAGCGCCGCCGCCCAGCAGACTGCCGCAGCAGCGAACCAACTCCAGGGGCTGGCAAACAATCTGGGCAATACGGTAGCCCACTTCCGGACCTGAAGCAGGAGCTGGGTCGGTGGCAGCCGCCGATCCGGGCGGCGCAAACGGTTCTCACGCGGCGAACAGCGGCTGGCCCCAGAGCGCCCAGGCAGCGACCGCGGCCCAGGCCGCCAACGTAGCAGCCAGGTTGAAAGCGGCGTTGTTCTGGTGAAACAGCTGCCAGTTCCAGTAGCCGACCGGTTCGCCCGTGGCCGGCAAGGCGGGCAGGAAGCGGCGTACGGTCGTGCAGTAGCGCTCGTAGGCTGTGCCGAAGATCGGCCGCAGATGCGCCTCCTCGCGCTGCACTCGCGCGTCCATGTAGAGCCAGTAGATGATCGTGTAGGCGAGCAGGATCCAGCCGCTCGCCAGCAGCATCAGGAAACCGAAGATGATGAAGAAGCGGCCCAGGTACATCGGGTTGCGAACCATCGTATACGGACCACGGGCAGTAAGGGTCGAGTTCTTGTCGAGCGAGGCAAAGCACCAAAGCTGGATGAACTCACCGCAGAGCGAGACGACGAATCCGGGCAGCAACCAGTCGCTGCGTACGAACTGGGCGACGACGATCATGCCAAGAATGACGATTGGCGCCCGCATGCGTACCAGAAGGCGGCGCAAGCCGGGATGGTGGAAGAGTCCGTTAGAGGTTTCCTTCATTCGTAGCCTTTCATGAGCTTGGTTCTCGGCGACTGGCGCGTCGCCTCTTGCTCAAGCCAAGATAGCCGCGCGGCAACCACAACTTGCGCCAACGGTTGCTGCGTTCGAAGCGGGCGCGCCGTTCGCCATCCATCGCCTGCGGCTGCCATGCGGCCCACTTCTTGTACACACCGGCCATGTCCAGTTCTTCGAGCAGTCGCCGCAGGCGGGACGGCATCCAGGACGTCGACACACTCGCCTGAAAGTCGATGATGCCCGGGGTTCCGTCCGGCAGCATCAGCAGATTGCCGGCACCCCGGGTGTCGAGATGGACGACGCCACGCGCATGGACGGCATCAAGCAACCCTTCGAGGTGCTCGAGATAGCATGGAGTGATCAGCGCGCGCTCGATCTTCGCCAAGCTGCGACCGGGGACGAAGCGGGCCGCAATGGCATGAGCATCGATCCGGAAGGCATCGGCCGGCGTTCCCGGGATTCCCCGGAGGCGCTGCAGGGCCCGCAGCTCGCGTCGCAGCAACAGACGACCGAGGGTATTGCGCACCCACCAGGAGCGACTGGCAAAGTCCTTCACTGTCCACTCCTCACCGGCAATCGCGACCCGTTCCACGCGCGCGTTGGCCCAGCGGCCATCGCGCAGCAGCGTGCGCTCTGCCCGGATCAGGTCGGCACGCGCGAAGGCGCGACGGTTGGCGGCGACAATGCGGTTCATGGGTTGTGTCGGTGCCCGCCAGAAGGGCGTCGCCTCGTCGATCCAGCGAATGGAAAATCGGGAGAGCCGCCTCCGGCTTCGCCACTGTAGCAGCTCTGCGATGACGCAATCGCGAGATTATCCCGAATCCTGCCGGCTGCAGTCAAACTGCAGCCAGCCGCAGGACGATCCCGCGATCCCCGGGTCGCGTTGCTCGCAGGCGCCGTTGACTCACGTCGGCCACCTTGGGCACGTTGCGCCCCGACCACTGACACTACAATGCCGCTCAACACGACACGTGTGACCGCCGTGAAAGGCTGCGGAAAGCGGAGAATTCGAGAGGAGGCACGGATGCAAAGACGGGTGAAGCTGGTTCTGTTGAGGCCGCTGCCGCTGGCGGGGTTCCTGTCACGACCACGCTGCGATCCAGCCGGCGGCTCAGGCCGCGGCGGGCGTGACCATTGATCGCCATGGCATCGGTCAACGATCTCGGACAACCGGTCGGTGAGCAGCTCTTTGGCTGGCGGGTCCCCCCGCATCCTCCTCGACGCGAGCTTGCGGGCAGTCTGGTCCGCCTCGAGCCACTTGCCGCCGAAAGGCATGCGGCGAGCCTGCATGCCGCCAATCAGCTCGACAGCCAGGGTCGAAACTGGACCTACCTCGGTTATGGTCCATTTGCTGAGGTGGGCGACTACGCCGCATGGATCGACACCAACTGCCGCGGCCCTGACCCTCTCTTCTATGCCATCGTCGAACAGGATTGCGATCTCGCAACCGGCGTCGCGAGTTACCTGCGGATCGCGCCGCCCAGCGGTACGATCGAGATCGGCCACATCAACTTCTCGCCACGCCTGCAGCGCACCGCTGCTGCGACCGAGGCGATCTACCTGCTGCTCAGACAGGCGTTCGCCCTGGGCTACCGGCGCTGCGAGTGGAAGTGCGATGCACTCAACTCGGCTTCGCGAGCCGCCGCGCTTCGCTTCGGACTGTCTTTCGAGGGAATCTTCCGCCAGGCGGCAGTGGTCAAGGGTCGCAACCGCGACACCGCCTGGTATGCTGCGATCGATCGCGAATGGCCCGCTCTGGCCGCAGCCTTCGGGCGCTGGCTGGATGGCAGCAATTTTGACAGTGCAGGGCGCCAACGTGTCTCCCTTGCAGCACTCACACGACAGGCGCGGCGCATCGCGCTGGGCGCAGACGATGCTCTCGGTGCCGCACCGGATCGACTTCTGTCGCCGTGAAACCGGCGAGCGCAAGCCAACCCATGTCCTGTACGACAAGCCAGCCGCCGTCATGGCGGTGTGCGCGACGGGCGCTGGCCCGGCACGACCGGCACTCGCGCCAGCCCGTCGGCGATCAAGCCTCAGCCTTGCCTTGCCCGCGTCATTTCGCGTTTCCCTGGCGGGCCGGGCAGCTTCTCCACCGTCAGGCCGACCGAGCGCATGTGTCTGCGAACCTCGCCCTTGGCGCAATAGGTCACCAGCACGGCGCCGGGACTCATGCAGCCCGCCAGTTTGGCAAAGACGTCGCGGGTCCACAGTTCGGGCTGTACCGCCGGCGAAAACGCATCGTGATAGACCAGATCGAAGTCGCCTTCCGGTTCGAAATCGCTGAAGCGGCAACGCCGTTTACGCAGGCTGAAGTGGTCATCGATCCTCTGCCACCCTTCCCACCCGCAGCGGTGCATGGTCTCGAAGGCGACGCGCGCGCCAGCCTCGCTCAACTGCTCGGGGTAGTTCAGCCTGCGGACGCAGTGCTCGTCAAGCTTATAGGGCTCCAGTGCCGTATAAGCCACCGGCAGGAGCCCTGCACGGCTGCGCGCCCAAGTCAGCAGGGCGTTGAGACCGGTACCGAAACCGACCTCGAGCACCCGCAACGGAGCCCGCGGCAAGCCCGCGGCAGCGCCGTAGCCGCTGCCGATGAAGACGTGCAGCGACTCCTGAAGCGCGCCATGCGAAGAATGGTAGTGCTCGTCGAGCGCCGGCAGGTAGAGCGAGTGCGAACCGTCTTCGGTCGCAACCAGCAGCCGTTCGCCAAAGGGCGCCTCAGGCATGGCCTTCCGGTGGGAAGAAAGGCAAAAGCCCTCGGCACGTAAGTGTTGAGGGCTTTTGTTGTGGATGGGGAGCCTG
>NZ_JAMTDQ010000014.1 GCF_023806635.1 Accumulibacter sp. | reverse complement strand
CGGCGCGTGCACGCCGCCTGCGACTGATGGCTTTCGACGTCGATGGCGTGCTCAGCGATGGCTCGCTGTATTTCTCTGATGACGGAGTCGAGATCAAGGCTTTCAACACCCTCGACGGTTTCGGTCTGAAACTGCTCGCCGAGGTCGGCATCACCGTGGCGATCATCACCGGCAGGCGTGCCCGCTGTGTCGAGTTGCGGGCACAGAACCTGGGTATCGGGCATCTCCATCAGGGGGTCGACGACAAGCCCGCGCAGATGCGACGTTTGCTGGCCGAGCTGGGGCTCGGGTGGGACGAGGCGGGCTACATGGGCGACGATCTGCCCGATCTGGCGCTGATGCGCGCCTGCGGCTTTTCGGCGACACCGCACGATGCGCATCCGCTGGTGCGCGAGCATGCCTGGCTGGTCACCGGGCGGCGTGGCGGCCGTGGCGCGGTGCGCGAGGCCTGCGAGTTCATTCTCGAGGCGCAGGGCCGTTTGCAGGAACTCTTTGCCCCTTACCTGACGGCGGACCGGTGATGAAGAAGTGGAGCAGCGCAGTGTTGCCGCTGAGCATCATGCTGGTGCTGGTGGCGCTGAGCGCCTGGTTGCGCTACGCGACCGAGTTGCCCGACGCGACGCGTGACGGCCGCAACCGTCATGACCCGGACGCCATTCTCAACGATGTCCGCGGGCACCGACTCGACGCAGCCGGCGTGCTGCTCTACAGGATCGAGGCGGTGGAAGTGCGGCACTACCCGGACGATGAGACGAGCGAGTTCACACAACCAAGGCTGGCCTTCGTTACGCCGGCGAAGCCGACGGTCACCATCCGCGCCGACGAAGGCAGGGCCACGGAAAAGGCGAAGCAGGTCGATCTCGGCGGACAGGTCGAGATCCGTCGCGCCGCCAGCGGCAGGCAGGCTGCCCTGCTCGCCGAGACGCCCGAGCTCACGGTGCTGACCGATGAGAAGCGCGCCTACACCGGCAGCAAGGTGCTGATCACCCAGGGGGCTTCCTGGGTGCAGGGGGTCGGCATGCGGGTGGACCACGCCCTGCAGACCTACGTTCTCGAATCCGACGTGCGCGGCGAGATCGAGAGTCCATTCGCCAGGAAGAAGAAACCGAAGACATGAACAGGATGATTTGCAGCAGTTGTCTGAGCGGCGTACTGCTTGCCCTTTGCCTGCCGGTGCAAGCCGAACGGGCAGACCGCGAGAAGCCGATCCATCTTGAAGCGGACCGCCTCAGCCTCGACGATCTGAACAAGGTGCAGACGCTCGAGGGAAATGCAGTACTCATCCAGGGAACGACCGAGTTGCGTACCGCCCGCCTGGTCGTCACGCAGGATGCCGATGGTTTCCAGAAGGCCGTCGCGACCGGTGGCGCGAATGGCCTGGCGCGCTTCAGGCAGAAGCGGGACGGCGTGGACGAGTATGTCGAAGGCGAGGCCGAGCGGATCGAATACGACGCGCGCAGCGACACGACGCAGTTCTTCAATCGCGCCTGGGTGCGCAGCGGGCAGGACGAGGTGCGGGGGCGCTACATTTCCTATGACGCGATCAACGAGAAATTCCTCGTCACCACCGGTGGTGGCACGACGAAGAACGCCACTGGCGAGGGACAGGCGCGCGTGCGTGCCATCATCCAGCCGAAGGCCAAGGGCGACGGCGCTGCCGAGACGAAGAAGGAGCCCCTGAATCTCAAACCGGCGGCCAGGGTCGCGCCGCGCACCGACTGAGCTCCTGCGAAGACGTTCGCACACGCTGCGATTCGTGCCGCGGGTCGCGCCGGAGTCCTCCCGTTTGCTCCCCCAACTTGCCGTCGATCCCGTCATGCGGCGGGGCAGCATTCTCGCCTGGCCCGTCGGGCTGCTGTGGCTCCATGAACAATCACAATGAAATCATGGGAATGAAGTTTTGTGCGTTGCAACAAAAAACTGTTGACAAGCGGCAAACGAGGCATATAATGCGCGACATGGTGCAGTGCAGCAAAACACCGGGAGGCTGTGAAGCCAAGCGGTCGGTGTCTGGATCATTGCACATGTTGTGTTGTACCCACACTTTCTTGAGGAGATCGCCATGTTCAATACCCCCGAACAGTTCGCTGCCGCCAACAAGGCTTCCGTTGATGCGATGCTGACCCTTGCCAACACCGCGCTGGCCAGTGCCGAGCGGATCGCCGCGCTCAACCTGAACACCGCCCGCTCAATGCTCGAGGATGGCGTTGCCAATGCCAAGGCGATGCTCGGTGCCAAGGACGCCCAGGAGTTCTTCGCCCTGCAGGCATCGCTGGCCCAGCCCGGCCTGGAAAAGGCCGTCGCCTACACGCGCAGCGTCTATGAAATCTCGGCGCAGTCGAAGGAAGAGATCAGCAAGCTGCTCGAAGCGCAGTTCAACGACTTCCAGAAGCAGATGCTCGCGCTGCTCGAGAAGGCCACCAAGAACTCGCCTCCCGGCTCCGAAGTCGCCGTCAATGCCGTCAAGTCGGCCGTCGCCGCTGCCACTTCGGCTTTCGACAGCATGAACAAGGCCGCCAAGCAGGTCGCCGACATCGCCGAAGCCAATGTCGCTGCCGCAACCAATGCGACCGTCAAGGCGGTCGGCGCCACCGCCGCAGTCGCCAAGAAGTAGGCGGCGCCAGAAACGGCCATTTGGCAGTGCGCGGTCACTGCGTGCTGAGCGAAGGACCCTCGGCATCGTCCGGGGGATTCTTCGCTCGCAGCCAGCAGACGGTTGCCCAGCCTGGCCTGATGCGCGAAGCATGAACTTTCGGGCGTGCCCGTCCTGCCGCACGCCGACAGCACCCTTACCACCACGGAGGTATCAATGAGCACTATCGATCTGGAAAAACTCGCCGAGAGCCAGAAAGCCAACGCACAGGTCATGATGACGCTGGTGCGCACTGCCTTTCAGGGCCTCGAGCAGCTCTCCGCCCTCAACCTGGCCGCCAGCCGCGAACTCTTCAACAGCAGCGCCAACGGTGCGCAGCAGCTTCTTGGCGTCAAGGATCCGCAGCAACTCGGCGAGATCGCCGGTTCGATCGCCCGCCCCAACGTCGACAAGCTGATGGAGTATGCGCGCAACCTGTATGACCTGTCGGCCAACATGCAGCGCGAGATCACTTCGGTCATGGAAGAGCAGTACAACAACGTCCGCCACAACGCGAGCGGCCTGATCGAGAAGACCGGCCTCGCCTCGCCGGTTGCCGGCGATGTCTTCGGTTCGGCGATGAAGCAGATGGTCAACGTCACCACGACCGCCTTCGAGAACATCTCGCAGATGGCGAAGCAGATGACCGACATCGTCGACACCAACGTCAAGGCGGCGAACAGCGCCACCGCACAGGCAGCGGCTGCCCTCGTGCCGAAGAAGTAGGCTTTCGCCCCGGGGAGTCCGATCTCCCTGCCCGACACCCCGGCCCCGGCCGGGGTTGTTCGTTCACGGGCGCCGGTTCAGGGCCGCCACTGCCAGCTGATGCCGCGCCGCTCGACCTCGTGCCGGATCGCCGCCATCGCCTGCTCGACGAGTTCCGGCTCGCCCTCGACACCAAGTTCGAGGTAGCGCCGCTGTCCGTCCTCGGCCATCGACGGCAAGCTGAACAGCCGCAGACGCGGAAAATCGGCGACGATCCGCTCCATCAGGTCGAGCAGCGCGCTCTCGTAGGCATTGCTGCCGGTGAGCAGGAACGCCTTGTCCACCCGCTCCTGCTGCCGACAGAGATCGGCGTAGAAGGTATCGAGCGCCCATTCGGCCATCGGGTGCGCCATTTGCGGGAAGCCCGGCAGGAAGTGGTGGTCACGCACGCGGAAGCCGGGAATGCGGTTGAACGGATTGGGGACGATATCGACTCCGCGCGGGAAGGTGCCGAGCAGCAGGCGGACGTCGGTGATCTCGGCGCCGAAGCGGGCGCGGATCTCGCGTTCGGCGTCGGGGTGCAGCACCAGGTCGACACCGAGCGCCGCCGCCGCTGCCTGCCGCGTGTGATCGTCGGGGGTGTTGCCGATGCCGCCGAACGAGAAGACGATGTCGCCGGCGGCGAGGCTGCGGCGCAGGCTGTCGGCGATGCGCGCGCGCTCGTCGCCAAGGTACTCGACCCACGACAGGCGCAGTCCACGCTCCGCCAGCAGTTCGGCCATGCGCGCGAAGTGCCGGTCGACGCGTTTTCCCGACAGGATCTCGTCGCCGATGATGATCGCCCCGAAACTCTTCATTGCCGCTCTCCCTGGCCGCTGGCCATTCACATGCTCTCCCACATCCTCTGCAGCCGCTTCGTCGACACCGGCACCGGCGTGCGCAGCTCCTGCGCGAACAACTGCACGCGCAACTCCTCGAGCAGCCAGCGGAACTGCTCGAGCTGCGCATCGGCGAGGCCCTGCCGCGCGAGCACCGCGGCCCGCCGCTGGTAGCTGCCTGCCAGCGGCGCCAGTTCGGCGAGCAGCCGCGCATCACGCGCGGCGCCTGCCGCACCGGCGGCCTTCAGCTTCTCGAGCCGTAGCGCGATCGCCTTCAGATAGCGCGGATAGTGCTGCAGGCGCTCGAACGGCGTGTCGATGACGAAGCGCCTGTGGATCAGGCGCGCGAGCTGCTCTTCGACATCCTGCATGGTCGCCGCGAACGCCCTGAACGCCGGCAACTTCTTCTGCAGCGCCTGCCAGTCAGCGAGAATCTGCCCGACCAGGCGGCAGATCTCCTGCGCCAGCAACGTCAGCCGCGGCTTCGCCTCGAGGCAGCGGGCGCGGAAGCTGGCGGCGTCGCGCGGCCACGGTTCGCCGAGGCACGCGCGGGCGCAGCTCAGGTCGAGCAGCTGCCGGCGCAAGTCGTCGAGGGTGCCGAGGCCCATGAACTGCATCGCCATCTGGTTCAGTCCGGGCAGGTTCTTCTCGAGATACTTCAACTGCTCGCGGAACTGCAGCATGAACAGGCGCAGCAACCCGCCGCGGTGCGCCTGCGCCGCCTCGGCCGGCGAATCGAAGACGCGTAGCGAGACGCACTCGCGGTCGGCGACCAGCGCCGGGTAGCCGAGCACCAGTTGCCCGCCGCCGGCATCGACCTGCATCAGTTCCGGCAGTTCGCCAAAGCTCCAGTCGCGCAGGTCCGCATGTTCGCCCGGCGTCTCGTGCAGCTCGGCGAACTCCTGCCGCGCCTCGCGTCCCCACTCGGCGCGCAGCTCGTTCAGGTTGCGACTCATGCCGAGCTGACGGCCGTTCTCGTCGAGCAGGCGGAAATTGAACGACAGGTGCGGCGGCAGCGCGTCGGCGCGGAAGGCGTCGGGAGTAATCTCCCAGCCGCGCGCGTTGAGCCCGCGCGACTGGACGATGAAGTGCACCAGCGCCAGCAACAGCGGCTTGTCGGACGGCGCCACCTGGGCGACGAAGTCGGCGGCGAATTCGGGCACCGGTACCAGTTTCGCCCGCAGCCTTTGCGGCAGCGTCTTCACCAGCTGCACGACCTTCTGGCGCAGCAGGCCGGGCACCAGCCACTCGCAGCGCGCCGCCGGGATCTGGTTGAGCTGCGCCAGCGGCACGCAGAGCGTCACGCCGTCACGCGCGCTGCCGGGCTCGAAGTGGTAGCTCAGTTCGTAGTCGACGCCGCCGAGCCGCAGTTGCTGCGGAAAGGCCTCGCTGGTGATGCCGGCGGCCTCGTGGCGCATCAGGTCGTCGCGCTGCAGGTGCAGCAGGCGCGGCGTCTCGCGCTCGGCCTCGCGCCGCCACTTGTCGAAGGCCGCACCACTGTATACGCCGGCCGGGATCAGGCGGTCGTAGAAGGAGAAGATCAGCTCATCGTCTACCAGCACGTCGGGTCGCCGCGACTTGTGCTCGAGCGTCTCGATGTCGAGCATCAGCTGCTGGTTGTGGGTGAAGAAATCCCAGCGGCGCGCGAACTCCTCGCTCACCTCGCCGCCGACCAGCGCCTGCCGGATGAAGATCTCGCGTGCCTCTTCGGGATTGATCGGCCCGAAGTTCACCCGCCGCCGCGGATCAACGACGATGCCGTGCAGCGTGATGCGCTCGAAGGCGACCGCCTGCATCGCCTTCTTTTCCCAGTGCGGGTCGAACCAGCTCCGCTTCAGCAGGTGCGCACCGACCTGTTCCAGCCACTGCGGTTCGATGCGCGCGACGCAGCGCGCGAAGAGGCGCGTCGTCTCGCTGATCTCGCCGGCGACGATCCACTTGCCGGCCTTCTTCTGCAGCGGCGATGCCGGATGGATGAGGAAGCGGATGCCGCGCGCGCCGAGGTAATGCGCCGACTCCTCCGACCTGCAGCCGATGTTGCCGAGCAGCCCGGCGAGCAGCGCGCGGTGGATCGCCTCGTAGCTCGCCGGTTGCCCGTTCTCCTGCCAGCGATGCTCGGCGGCGAGCGCGTGCAACTGGCTGTGCACGTCACGCCATTCGCGCATGCGCAGGGCGGAAAGGAAGTTCTCGTGGCAGGCCTCTAGCAGCTTGCGCTGCGACTTGCGGTGCACCAGTTCCTCAGCGTACCAGTGCCAGAGCCTGAGCCAGGAGACGAACTCGGAGCGCTCGTCGGCGAAGCGGCGGTGCGCGGCGTCGGCCGTCCCCTGGCGCTCCTGCGGCCGTTCGCGCGGATCCTGCACGGACAGCGCGGCGGCGATCACCAGAACCTCGGCAAGACAGCCCTCGGTGCGGGCGGCGACGATCATGCGGGCAAGCCGCGGATCGAGCGGCATCTGCGCCAGCTCCTGTCCGACCGGCGTCAGCGCGTGCTCAGCGGTGACCGCGCCGAGTTCGAGCAGCAACTGGTAGCCGTCGCTGACCGCCTTGCGCGGCGGCGCCTCGAGAAAGGGAAAATCCTCGATGGCGCCGAGGCGCAGCGCCTTCATGCGCAGGATGACGCCGGCGAGCGAAGAGCGCAGGATCTCCGGCTCGGCAAAGGCCGGCCGCAGCGCGAAATCCTGCTCCTCGTACAGCCGGATGCAGACGCCGGCGGCGACACGGCCACAGCGCCCGGCGCGCTGGTTTGCCGCCGCCTGGGCGATCTTTTCGATCTGCAACTGCTCGACCTTGTTGCGGTACGAGTAGCGCTTGACACGCGCCAGACCGGTGTCGACGACGTAGCGGATTCCCGGCACGGTCAGCGAGGTCTCGGCGACGTTCGTCGCCAGGACGATGCGCCGTCCGACGTGCGGCCGGAAGACGCGGCTCTGCTCTTCGGCCGACAGGCGCGCGTAGAGCGGCAGGATCTCGGTATGCGGCGGGTGGTGCTTGCGCAGCGCCTCGGCCGCCTCGCGAATCTCGCGCTCACCGGGCAGGAAGACCAGCACGTCGCCCGGACCGCAACGATGCAGCTCGTCACAGGCGTCGGTGATTGCGTCGTAGAGGTCGCGCTCGTCGTCGGCGGCGTGGTCGTTCGCCGTGCCGGCGGCCTCGCCGGACCGCTTCAGCAACGGCCGGTAGCGCAGCTCGACCGGATGCAGGCGTCCCGACACCTCGATCACCGGCGCGTCGTCGAAGTGGTGCGAGAAGCGCTTTGCATCGATCGTCGCCGAGGTGATGATCAGCTTCAGCTCGCGCCGCTTCGGCAGCAACTGCTTCAGGAAGCCGAGCAGGAAGTCGATGTTCAGACTGCGCTCGTGCGCCTCGTCGATGATCAGGGTGTCGTACTGCTCGAGCCAGGGATCGCCCTGCGTCTCGGCGAGCAGGATGCCGTCGGTCATCAGCTTGATGAAGGCATCGGGCGAAGTGCGGTCGTGAAAACGGATCTTGTAGCCGACGAGGCGGCCGGGTTCGCTCTGCAGCTCGAGCGCAATGCGTGCCGCCGTCGCCCGCGCGGCGATCCGCCGCGGCTGCGTATGGCCGATCAGGCCGGTCGTCCCGCGACCGAGCCCGAGGCAGATCTTCGGGATCTGCGTCGTCTTGCCGGAGCCGGTCTCGCCGCAGACGATGACCACCTGGTGCTGCGCGATCAGCGCCGCGATCTCGTCGCGGCGGGTGTTGACCGGCAGGTCGTCGGCGAACTCCGGCTGGGGCAGGCGCGCGCGGCGCTCGGCGACGGCCGCGCGCGAGCGCTCGCGCAGGCGCTCGCTCTCGACCTGCAGCGCATTGCGCCGGTCGCCGAAGACGTGCCGCAGGTCGCGCGCCAGCGAACGCAGGCGGCGCTGGTCGGCGGCCAGGCAGTCGAGGAAGGGGTTGGCGGGCGTGCGCGTGGCGCTGGGCAAGGGCTTTGCTGTCATCGCCACAGCGGGAGCCAGAGCCGAAGGGCCTGTTCGCGTTGCCGGGCGGCATCGCGACGGTCGGCCGGCGAATCGTCAGAACGCATGCGCGTCCATGCGTTCATCAGTCCAGCAGCTTCTCAACTTGAGCCCAAGGGCGCCAGCACGCCGTTTCCTTCAATCATCGATGACACGGCCTCGCTCCTGCAAGGCAGGACAGGCGACGGTTCTGCGATGCTCGTCGGGCGCACTTTCCTTGACACCATTGAAACCCTTCCCTATACTTCGCGGCTCTTCAGGGTTGGTAGCTCAGTCGGTAGAGCAGTGGACTTTTAATCCATTGGTCGAGGGTTCGAATCCCTCCCGACCCACCAGACAAGGAAGCCCCGACCGCCATCGGTCGGGGCTTTTCCTTTTCCATGGCCGCGCAAGCGGGCTGCGAAACCCCGCTCGAACCGTCCGTAGCGGCATCAAAGCGGGCGCCTTCGACGTGTGCAATGCCGTACCCCAGCCGCCCCCATCCGCTGCAACACGTGCATTCGGTCGAGCCTGCGGCAGGGGTGGCGGGGGACACGGCACACGGCAGGATGGCGGAGCAGCCGATTCCGCTGTCCTGCGGCGGGTCAGGCCGGGGCTGAGCCTGGTCCCAATGCAGCGCCGCCTTCCTCCGCGCTCACCGCCTTCATCGACAGCCGAACACGACCCTTCTCGTCGGCTTCGAGCACCTTGACGCGCACCTTCTGGCCGTCCTTGAGGTAATCGGCGACCGCGTTGACCCGTTCGTTGGCGATCTGCGAGATGTGCAGGAGACCGTCGCGTCCTGGCAGGATGCTGACGATGGCGCCAAAGTCGAGCAGCTTGAGGACCGTGCCGTCGTAGATCTTGCCGACCTCGACGTCGGCGGTGATCGACTCGATGCGGGCACGGGCTGCGTTCGCGGCGTCGCCGCTGACCGAGGCGATGGTGATCGTGCCGTCGTCCTTGATGTCGATCGTCGTGCCGGTCTCTTCGGTAATGGCGCGAATCACCGCGCCCCCCTTGCCGATGACGTCGCGAATCTTTTCCGGGTTGATCTTCATCGTATACAGGCGCGGTGCGTAGGTCGAAACCTCCTCGCGGTGCCCCGCCATCGAGCCCTGCATCTGCTTCAGGATGTGCTGGCGTGCTTCACCGGCCTGCGCGAGGGCAACCTGCATGATCTCCCTGGTGATGCCCTGGATCTTGATGTCCATCTGCAGCGCGGTCACGCCGGCCTCGGTACCGGCAACCTTGAAGTCCATGTCGCCGAGGTGGTCCTCGTCGCCGAGGATGTCGGTGAGGACGGCGACGCGATTGCCTTCCTTGATCAGGCCCATCGCGATTCCGGCGACATGCGCCTTCAGCGGTACGCCGGCATCCATCAGCGCCAGCGAGGCACCGCAGACACTGGCCATCGAACTCGAGCCATTCGATTCGGTGATCTCCGAAACCACCCGTATGGTGTAGGAGAACGCCTCGGGCGACGGCAGCACGGCGAGCAGCGCGCGCTTGGCCAGCCGACCGTGACCGATCTCACGCCGCTTCGGCGAGCCGACGCGGCCGCATTCACCGGTGGCATAGGGCGGGAAGTTGTAGTGCAGCATGAAGCGCTCGCGGTACTCGCCGGAGAGCGCGTCGATGATCTGCTCGTCGCGTCCGGTTCCCAGCGTCGCGACGACGATCGCCTGCGTTTCCCCGCGCGTGAACAGGGCGGAGCCGTGCGCACGCGGCAGGACGCCGGAACGGATCGAAATCGGCCTGACGGTGCGCGTGTCGCGGCCGTCGATTCGCGGTTCGCCGGCCAGGATGCGACCACGGACGATGCGCGCCTCGGCCGCGTCTACCATCTGCCGGATGGCGTTGGCGTCGGGTGCGTCGTCGTCGGCGGTCAGGGTCTCGACGGCGTAGGCGGTAATCTCCTTGATCCGCTGCGTGCGTACCTGCTTGCTGGTGATGCGGTAGGCCTCTTCGAGTTCGGCCTGGACGAGCCGGTCGAGCTTGCCATGCACCGCCTCGTTGCGGGCGGCAGGGCTCCACTCCCACTCCGGCTTGCCGGCCACGTCGGCGAGTTCGTTGATCGCCGCGATCGCCGCCTGCATCTGCTGGTGGCCAAAGACGACCGCACCGAGCATGACGTCTTCGGGCAGTTCCCTGGCCTCCGACTCGACCATCAGCACGGCAGCCTGCGTTCCGGCGACGACCAGATCGAGCTGGCTCGACTGCAACTGGGTCCGGTCCGGGTTGAGAACATACTGGCCGTCGATGTAGCCGACGCGGGCGGCACCGATCGGGCCATCGAAGGGGATTCCCGAGATGGCCAGAGCCGCCGAGGCGCCGATCATCGCCGGTACGTCGGGATCGATCGCGGGGTCGAGCGACATCACCATCGCGACGACCTGCACCTCGTGGTAGAAACCTTCGGGGAAGAGCGGGCGCAGCGGACGATCGATCAGACGCGAGGTCAGCGTCTCCTTCTCCGAGGGACGGCCCTCGCGCTTGAAGAAGCCGCCGGGAATCCGTCCGGCGGCGTAGGTCTTCTCGATGTAGTCGACCGTCAGCGGGAAGAAATCCTGCCCCGGCTTGGCGGTACGGTTGCCGACGACGGTGACGAGCACCACCGTCTCGCCCATCGACACCAGCACGGCGCCGCTCGCCTGGCGCGCGATCTCCCCGGTTTCCAGCGTGACCTGTTGCGCACCGTAGGCGAAGCTCTTCTTGACGATATTAAACATTTTTCCCTTTCTCGATAGTCTGGCGCGAGCCCGCCCACGATGCCGGCGGGCAATTCAATCGACGCGCCCATTGGCCAACCAGGCTGCTGCAGCACAAACAGCGGCCAGCCCACCTGGGGCTGGCCGCTGACGGCTTTCGGGTTGCCTGCACATGCCGACCGCGGTGCGGTTCGGTGGGCAGGCCTACTTGCGCAGGCCGAGACGCTGAATCAGGTTGCGGTACGAGTCAACGTTGGTGCGTTTGAGATAGTCCAGCAACTTGCGGCGGCGGCTGACCATGCGCAGCAGGCCGCGGCGCGAGTGATTGTCCTTCTTGTGTTCCTTGAAATGGCCGGTGAGGTCATTGATACGGGCCGTCAGCAGGGCGACCTGGACTTCCGAGGAGCCCGTGTCGCCAGCCGCACGCTGGTAATCGCCCATGATCTGCGCCTTCTGCGCAACACTTATCGCCATGTCAAACTCTCTTTCCTGATGATCGGCGCCGCCCCGGTTTGATAGAGCCAGCGCCCGGTTGATGAATGTACTGAACCGCTTGGCGAAGCGAACCGCGGATTCTATCCGCTGTCCGTCTTGACGGCAAGGCCGCTGGCGTCCTTTCCAGCAGTTGCCGCAGCCTGGCGCCGCTGAAAGCACGTGCTTCCCCGCCCGGTGGCTACGCCAGGGCCCTGTCCACGACCTCACGCGTATCCGGCGACAACTCCGTGTTCGCCTGCAACTCGCCCAGAGCCGACCGGGCATGCGCCTGCCGCTGTGCATCGAAGCGGCGCCAGCGGTCGAAACGGCGTGTCAGGCGTGCCGCCACCTGCGGGTTGAAGCGGTCGATCGCGGCGATCTGTGCGGCGAGGAAGCGGTAGCCGGCACCGTCGGCGGCATGGAAGCGGACGTGGTTGCTGCCGAAGCCGTTGAGCAGGGCGTAGACCTTGTTCGGGTTGTGCAGGTCGAATGACGGGTGCGCGAGCAGGTTTGCGACGACCGCGAGTGTATCCGGCAGGCGGCTCGACGCCTGCACCGCGAGCCATTTGTCCACCACCAGCGCCTCGCCGTGCCAGCGCTCGTGGAAGGCCGCCAGCGCCTGCTCGCGCTGTTCGCAGTCGTGCTGTGCGAGAACCGCGAGGGCTGCGAACTGGTCGTTCATGTTGTCGGTCGATGCGAACTGGCGCATCGCCAGGGTGTGCATGGCGGGTGTGGCCAGCTCGCCGAGGTATCCCAGAAGAACGTTGCGCAATGCTCGCCGGCCGGCCGCTGCCGGCGTCGCCTGGTACGGGCCGGCCGCCGCCAGCGACTCGTAGCCATGCAGGAAGCTGTCCTGCAGCCGCTCGGCGAGAAACAGGCGGAGTGCGTTGCGCGCCGTGTGCAGCGCGTCCGGGTCGACCACCGCCATTTCCTCGGCGAGAGTGGCTTCGCCGGGCAGCGTCAGTACCTCGGCCGCGAAGGCGGGGTCGCTGCCAGCGTGCAGCAGGACCTGTCGCAGGGCATCGGCGAAGTCCGCCGGCCAGTCAGCGGCGCGGCCGGCAGCGATGTCGGAGGCGCCGCCGAGGATCAGGCGGCTCGCCAGGCGCTGCCCGGCTTCCCAGCGATTGAAGGGATCGCTGTCGTGGGCCAGCAGGAAGTTCAACTCTGCATCGAGCCATTCGTGGTCGAGGATCACCGGCGCCGAGAAGTCGCGCAGCAGCGAAGGCAGCGGTGGCGCTGGCACCCCCTCGAAGACGAATTCCTGCTCGCCGGTGGTCAGCGACAGGATGCGTGTCGTCTGTCCGCGCTCCGGCACTTCGCCCTCGCCGGCGAGGTACAGCGGCAGATCGCGGCCGTCGGAACCGACGAGGCCGATCGCAACCGGGATGTGGAAGGCCGGTGCAGGCGTGCTGGCGTTGGGCCGCGACTGTGACAACCGCAGGAGGTAGCGCTGGCTCACCGGGTCGTGCCGGCCGCTGGCATGCAGCCGTGGCGTGCCGGCATGGTCATACCAGAGCATGAACTGCCGCAGGTCGACGCCCGCCGCGTCGGCCATGGCGGCGACGAAGTCGTCGCAGGTCACCGCCTGCCCGTCGTGGCGGTGGAAGTAGAGATCCATGCCGCGGCGGAAGGCATCGCGGCCGATCAGCGTCCTGATCATTCGCACCACCTCGGCGCCCTTCTCGTACACGGTGCTGGTGTAGAAATTGTTGATCTCGATATAGGAATCGGGGCGTACCGGGTGCGCCATCGGACCGGCGTCCTCGGGGAACTGGGTCGCGCGCAGGGCGCGCACGTCGCGAATTCGCGTCACCGCCCGACTGTGCATGTCGGCGCCGAATTCCTGGTCGCGGAAGACGGTCAGTCCTTCCTTGAGCGAGAGCTGGAACCAGTCGCGGCAGGTGACCCGGTTGCCGGTCCAGTTGTGGAAGTACTCGTGCGCGACGACGCGGTCGATGCTCTGGTAATCGTCGTCGGTGGCGGTGTCGGCGCGCGCCAGGACGTACTTGGTGTTGAAGATGTTCAGCCCCTTGTTCTCCATCGCGCCCATGTTGAAGTCGCCGACGGCGACGATCATGTAATGGTCGAGGTCGCACTCGAGGCCGAAGACTTCCTCGTCCCAGCGCATCGAGCGCCTCAGGGCGTCCATGGCGTGCGCGCACTGGTCGATCTTGCCCGGTTCGACGTAGACGGCGAGTTCGACCACGCGGCCGCTGGCCGTGGTGAAGCGGTCGCGCAGGGCGTCGAGGCGGGCGGCGACGAGCGCGAAGAGGTAGCAGGGCTTGCGGAAGGGATCATGCCAGCGTGCCCAGTGGCGATCCGGCCCATCGTCGCCGCTGCCGACCGGGTTGCCATTGGCCAGCAGGACCGGCAGGCTGGAACGTTCGGCACGCAGGGTGACGACGTAGGTCGACATGATGTCCGGCCGGTCGGGAAACCAGGTGATGCGGCGGAAGCCCTGTGCTTCGCACTGCGTGAAGTAGCCGTTGGCCGACCGGTAGAGCCCGGACAGGCTGCCGTTGTGGTCGGCGTCGATGCGCACCCGCGTACCGAGGACCAGTGCATCCGGAGGATCGGCGATGGTCAGCGCCGTTTCGCTGCACTGGTAGTCGGCGGCGCCGAGCGCTCGGCCGTCGATTGCCAGCGAGATCGTCTGCAGGCCGTGGCCGTCGAGTTGCAAGGGCCCGGCGGCGGCGACCACCGGGTTGCGCCGCAGGTGCAGCCGGCTGTCGACGAGCACCGCGCCATCGCGAAAGTCGATATCGAGCTCGACGAGGTCGACGAGAAAGGGTGGTGGGGTGTAATCCTGACGACGGATTCTCTGCGTTTCGGTTGCGTTCATTGCTGTGGCATTTCCAGTTGGTGGCGTGGTCGCATCGGCTGCCGCGGTCGGCTTGACGGTCGACCGGCGTCGGCCGGGGCGCCGCTTCAGGGCTGGCCAAGGAGGCCGTTGTGACGCAGCTGGGCGGTGACTTCGCTCGCCAGCCGGCGGTAGCCGGCGGCATTCGGGTGGATCGGGTCGGCCTTGAGCTGCGGCTCCGAGAGGATACCGGCAATGATTCCCGGCAACAGTGGCGCTTTCTCCTCGCTCGCCAGTTCGGCGTAGATCTTCGCGTCGGGCAACTGGCCGGTGACGGCGCCGAGCAGCGACAGCCGCGGCACGGCCAGCAGCAGGACTTCGGCACCCGCCTGCCGGCTGGCGCGGATGATCGCCCGCAGATCCTCCTTGACCTCGGCTTCCGGGCGGCGGCGGAGAAAGTCGTTGCCGCCGAGTTCGATGATTACCAGCCGCGGGTGCGTCGCCAGCAGGGTGTCGCCGATCCGCTCGCGAGCCGACGCCGCGGTATCGCCGGCAACGCCCGCGTTATGGACGTGCCAGCCGCTGCTCGCCGCCAGGTGGCTGGGCCAGTCCTCGCCCGGCGCGGCGCCGGCGCCTTGGGTGATGCTGTCGCCGAAGGCGAGGACCGGCGTGCCGGCCGGCAGCGTGGCCAGTCGCGCCGGTTTACCGCAGCCGGCAAGGCAGGCGAGCGCCAGCAGCAGGAGCAGGTGGCTGAGGGTGACGGCACGCTGTCCGCCGGTGCCGGCGTTCACGGCAGTTCGTCGCGGTGCAGCAGGAAGACGTACTGGTCGCCGGCGCTGGTGTCGAGCCAGGTGAAGGGCGTCTCGGGGAAAGCGGCTTCGAGTGCGTCGCGGTTGTGGCCGATCTCGACCACCAGCAGGCCAGCGGGCTGCAGGTGCTGCTGCGCGCCGCCGAGGATGGCGCGCGTCAGGTCGAGCCCGTCCTCGCCGCTGGCGAGTGCCAGCTCCGGTTCGTGCCGGTACTCGGCCGGCAGGCTGGCCATCGCTGCCGCTCCGACGTAGGGCGGATTGGCGATGATCAGGTCGTAGCGGCGACCGCCGAGGCCGCTGAAGAGGTCGCCCTGCAGCAGGCGGATGCGCTCGCCCAACTCGTAGTCGGCGACGTTGCGGCGGGCGATGGCGAGCGCGTCGGCAGACAGGTCGACGGCGTCGACGCGGGCGGCAGGGAAGGCATGCGCGGCAATGATCGCCAGGCAGCCCGATCCGGTGCATAGATCAAGGACGGCGCCGATCTCGTCCGGCTCATCGATCCACGGCGCCAGCCGTTCGTGCAGCAGTTCGGCAATGAACGAACGCGGCACGATCACCCGCTCGTCCACGTAGAAACGATGCACGCCGAGCCACGCTTCCTTGCTCAGGTAGGCGGCGGGCAGTCGTTCGTTGACGCGGCGGTCGATCAGGCGCAGCGCGCTGCCGCGTTCCTCGCTGGTCAGCCGCGCGTCGAGGAACGGTTCCAGTCGGTCGAGTGGCAGGTGCAGGTGGTGCAGCAGCAGGTAGGCGGCCTCGTCCCAGGCGTTGTCCGACCCGTGGCCGAAGTACAGCTTCGCCTCGTTGAAGCGGCTGACGGCGAAGCGCAGCAGGTCGCGCAGCGTGATCAGTTCGTTGCTCGGCTGCTCAGTCATCGGCGGGCAGCAGCCGTTCGAGGATGCGGCGGTAGATGGCTGCCAGCCGGGGCAGCGAAGCGAGCTCGACGCACTCATTGACCTGGTGGATGCTGGCATTGACCGGGCCGATCTCGACCACCTGCGGACAGATGGCGGCGATGAAGCGGCCGTCGGAGGTGCCGCCGCTGGTCGACAGCTCGGCGGTGAGCCCCGTCTCTTCGCGGATGGTCTGCAGCGCCGCCTCGATCAACTCGCCGCGACCGGTCAGGAAGGGTCGGGCGCCGAGCGTCCAGTCGATCTCGTAGTTCAATCCGGCGTCGTCGAGGACGGCGCAGAGGGCGCGCTGCAACTGCTCCGGCTCGCTGGCGGTGGCAAAGCGGAAATTGAAATCGACGACGACGCTACCCGGGATGACGTTGCCGGCGCCGGTGCCGCCGTGGATGTTGGACACCTGCCAGGTCGTCGGCGGGAAGAAGTCGTTGCCTTCGTCCCAGACCGTTCCGGCGAGCGTGGCCAGCGCCGGCGCCAGCAGGTGGATCGGGTTCTTCGCCAGATGCGGGTAGGCGATGTGCCCCTGCACCCCCCGCACCGTCAGCCGGCCCGAGAGCGAGCCCCGGCGGCCGTTCTTGATCGTGTCGCCGAGGCGGGCGCTGGCCGTCGGTTCGCCGACGATGCAGTAATCGATCAACTCGCCGCGGCGGGCGAGCGCCTCGGTGACGGCGACCGTGCCATCGACCGCTTCGCCTTCCTCGTCCGAAGTGAGGAGGAAGGCGAGCGAGCCGCGGTGCGCCGGCCGGGCAGCGATGAAGTCTTCCGTCGCCGTGACGAAAGCGGCGAGCGAGCCCTTCATGTCGGCGGCGCCACGACCATGGAGCAGACCGTCGCGCAGCGTCGGCTGGAAGGGGTCGCTGTGCCACTCCGCCAGCGGCCCGCTGGGGACGACGTCGGTGTGGCCGGCGAAGCAGAGCAGCGGCTTGCGGTCGCCACGGCGTGCCCAGAGGTTGCTCACCGCACCTCGGCGGATGAACTCGCAGCGAAAGCCCGCCGCGCGCAGGCGGTCGGCGATCAGTTCGAGGCACCCCGCGTCATCGGGGGTGATCGATCGGCGGCGAATCAACTGTGAGGCCAGTGCCACGGTCGCCTCGTCGCCGGTTGCGCCGGGCGCCGTTGCCACCTCGGCCGCAGCGTCTGTCGAGGAATCCATCTCTCAGCCGCTGTCGGCGTCGTCAAGGCTGAGGGAGAACTCCTTGTACGACGGGCTGCCGGGGTTGGTCAGCGAAGGATCGAAAGTGGGTTCGCGGGGCTTCTCGTCCATCGCGATGTTGCCGGCGGACTCGTGGTTGTTGATCAGCCACGAGAGGTTGGTCGGCGAGTCGGCGTTCTGCAGTGCCTCCTGCAGCGTGATCACCTCCGAGCGA
Organism: Accumulibacter sp.; assembly: GCF_023806635.1. GTDB lineage: Bacteria > Pseudomonadota > Gammaproteobacteria > Burkholderiales > Rhodocyclaceae > Accumulibacter. The sequence continues at coordinate 18,273 of NZ_JAMTDQ010000014.1, read as the reverse complement.
TACAGCCGGAACAGGTCCTGCTCGAAGGTTCGCGAACCGGGTGCGAGGCTCTGCTCCATCGCATCCTTGAGCGCCGTGATGTCGCCCGCCTCGATCAGCTCCTGGACGTGGTAGCTGTTGAGCAGGACCTCGACGGCAGGGATCAGCATGCCATCCTTCTTCTTCACCAGCCGTTGCGAGACGATCGCCTTCAAGGTGACCGAGAGGTCCATGTAGAGCGTCGAGCGGGTGTCGATCGGGAAGAAGTTGATCACCCGGTTCAGCGCATGGTAGCTGTTGTTGGCGTGCAGCGTGCCGAGGCAGAGGTGGCCCGTCTGGGCATAGGCGATCGCCGCCTGCATCGTTTCGCGGTCCCGGATCTCGCCGATCAGGATGCAGTCGGGAGCCTGTCGCATCGCGTTCTTCAGCGCGTTCTCCCAGCCCAGGGTGTCCATGCCGATCTCGCGCTGGTTGACGATCGACTTCTTGTGCCGGAAGAGGTACTCGATCGGATCCTCGATGGTCAGGATATGCCCGGTGCAGTTGCTGTTCCGGTAGTCGAGCATCGACGCCAGGGTAGTGGACTTCCCGGACCCGGTCGAGCCGACGATCAGGATCAAGCCGCGCCGCTCCATCACCAGGTCGGCGAGCACCGCTGGCAGCGCCAGCGATTCCAGCGTCGGGATGTTGCCCATCACGTAGCGGATGACGATCGAGATGGAACTGCGCTGGCGGAACAGGTTGATGCGGAAGTTGCCGAGCTTGGCGACGCCGAAGGAGAGGTTCATCTCCTTGGTCTTCTCGAAGCTCTCGACCTGCTGCGGATTGAGGAGTTCGGCGGCGATCTTGTCGATCATCGCCGGTTCCATGATCTGCTGGTTGATCGGGATGGTCGTGCCCTGGATCTTGATGTGGATCGGCGCGCCGGCACAGATGAAGATGTCCGACGCCTGGCGCTCGGCCATCGCGTTGAAAAGTTTGTCGAGGATCATCTGCCAGCCGTTGCCTGGGGGCTTCCGGGATCGCTTCAGTCGCCGCGCAGCAGTTCGTTGATGCTGGTCTTGGCGCGCGTGCGGGCATCCACCTTCTTGACGATCACCGCGCAGTAGAGGCTGTAGCTGCCGTCGGCCGCCGGCAGGTTGCCGGAGACGACGACCGATCCGGGCGGCACCGAGCCATAGCTGATGCTGCCGGTCTCGCGGTCGAAAATCCGCGTCGACTGGCCGATGTAGACCCCCATCGAAATGACCGAACCCTCGCCGATGATCACTCCCTCGACGACTTCCGAGCGCGCGCCGATGAAGCAGTCGTCCTCGATGATCGTCGGGTTGGCCTGCAGCGGCTCGAGCACGCCGCCGATGCCGACGCCGCCCGAGAGATGGACGTTGCGGCCGATCTGTGCGCAGGAGCCGACCGTCGCCCAGGTGTCGACCATCGTCCCCTCATCGACGTAGGCGCCGATATTGACGTACGACGGCATCAGCACGACGTTGCGGCCGATGAAGGATCCGCGCCGGGCAGCGGCAGGCGGCACCACCCGGAAACCGCCGCGCGCGAAGCGCTCGCCGTCGTAGTCGGCGAATTTGTTCGCCACCTTGTCGTAATAACGCATCGCGCCGCCGTCGAGCAGGCGGTTGTCCTGCAGGCGAAAGGACAGCAGCACCGCCTTCTTCAGCCACTGGTGGGTGACCCACTGGCCGTCGCGCTTCTCGGCGACGCGCAGGCTGCCCGCATCGAGCTGATCGATGGCCGCGGCAACGGCCTGCGTGATGGCGACCGGAGCCGCATCGGGCTGCAGCGCGTTGCGGTTGTCCCACGCCTCTTCGATGATCTGCTGGATGTCCTGCATGTCTGCCTTCCTGACTTTCCTATGATCCTGAAATGAACGAGCGGATGCGCTCGGCAGCCTCGATGCAATCGGCGAGCGGCGCAACCAGTGCGATGCGGACGAAGCCTGCGCCAGGGTTGCTGCCCTGGACGGTACGTGCCAGGTAGCTGCCCGGCAGCAGCAGCACATTATAGTCGGCGTAGAGCTGGCGGGCGAAGTCGGTGTCGCTGCCGGGTGTTCGCACCCAGAGATAGAAAGCGGCGTCGGGCGGCGTCGTGCCCGGCAGGACCTCGGCCAGCAGCGGCGTCACCGCGGCGAACTTCGCGCCGTACTGGCGGCGGTTCCCGCGCACGTGCTCCTCGTCGTTCCAGGCAGCGACGCTCGCCGCCTGGATCGCCGGATTCATCGCGCTGCCGTGGTAGGTGCGGTAGAGGAGGAAGGACCGCAGGATCGCTGGATCGCCGGCGACGAAACCCGATCGCATGCCGGGAACGTTCGACCGCTTCGACAGGCTGGAGAACATCACCAGCCGCTCGCAGCCACGGCCGAGCTGGTGCGCTGCCTGCAGGCAGCCGAGCGGTGGCGCCTCCTCATCCGGGTAGATCTCCGAGTAGCACTCGTCGGCGGCGATGACGAAGCCGTGCCGGTCGGCGAGGGCGAACAGGCGGCGCCAGTCCTCGAGCGTCAGCACCTTGCCGGTGGGGTTGCCGGGCGAGCAGACGAAGAAGAGTTGCACGCGCTGCCATTCGGCCTCGCTCAGGGCGGCGAAGTCGAAGGCGAAGTCGTTCTCGGGCAGCGTGTCGAGGAAGCGCGGCTCGGCGCCGGCGAGGATCGCTGCGCCCTCATAGATCTGGTAGAAGGGGTTCGGGCTGACCACCAGCGGCGTGTAGCCGCGGGATGGGTCGACAACCGTCTGGGCAAACGCGAACAGGGCTTCGCGCGAGCCGTTCACCGGGATGACGCCGCTTTCAGGATCGATGCCGGCGAGCCCGTAGCGACGCTCGAGCCAGGTGGCGATGCTGCGGCGCAGGTCGCTGCTGCCGAGCGTGGTAGGATAATTCGCCAGCCCGCCAAGCGCGGCGGTCAAGACCTCGCGGATGAAAGCCGGCGTCGGATGTTGCGGTTCGCCGATCGACAGCCTGATCTCGCGCAGATGCGCCGGCGGTGTGATGCCGGCGAGAAGCTGGCGCAGTTTCTCGAAAGGGTAGGGCTGCAGTCTGCTGAGGTGCGGATTCACTGGCCTGCACGGGTGGTGGCGGAGCGCCTGATTATAAGGGGCATCGAGCAAGCGTGAAAGGAAGCGGCAGGCAGACGGCGACAGCCGGTGCTGTGGCGGTGGAGCGCCGGACGGCCGTTGTCGCGCTGCTCGGTGGCGCGCTGATCTGGGGCCTGATCTGGTACCCCTACCGGGTCCTGCGCGACGGCGGGGTCGATGGGATTCTCGCGTCGACCGCGAGCTATGCGTTCGCCTTCGCCCTCGGCTGGCTGTGCTGGCGTCCCCGCTGGCAGCGCGGCGGTGCCGCGTGGACGCTGCTCTGGCTCGCCCTGGCGGCAGCCGCCTGCAATCTGGGCTACGTCCTGGCGACGCTGGACGGCGAGGTGATGCGCGTCCTGCTGCTCTTCTATCTGGCGCCGCTATGGACCGTGCTGTTCGCACGCCTGCTGCTCGACGAGCGCCTGGACGCGGGCGGGGCGCTGGTCATCGGCCTGTCGCTCACCGGCGCAGCGATCATGCTCTGGCAACCCCGGATCGGTCTGCCGCTGCCGCAGGATCTCGCCGACTGGCTCGGCCTGCTGGCCGGTCTCGCCTTTGCCCTGTTCAATGTGCTCTCGCGCCGCGCGCGCGACCTCAGCAGCGAGAGCAAGGTACTGGCCGCCTTCGCCGGGGTCGTCGCAACGGGCCTGCTGCTCCTGCTCGCAGGAGCCGGCAGCTGGCGGCTGCCGCGCGAGCCGGCGCTCTGGTCGCTGCTCGCGCTGCTCGGTGGCGTCCTGCTGCTGGCGAACCTCGTCGTCCAGTTCGGCCTGGCGAGAGTGGCTGCCAATCGCGCCATCGTCATCATGCTGAGCGAACTCGCGGTCGCTGCGCTCGCCGCGTGGCTACTGGCGGACGAGGCACTCGTGCCGCACGAGTGGCTTGGTGGCGCCATCATCATTTCCGCCAGCCTGCTATCGGCGCGTCGCGCGGGTACTTCGCCGGCCTGAAGCGCCGGCGGCCGGTGAGGTTGGCGGTTCTGGCCGGCAGCGCCACAGCCCCTCGGAGGTTGCGAATGGATCCGCTGCGCGACCCATCTGCGTCGTTGCCCAGTCGCTTGCTCCTCGCCCATCGATCCGACAGGTCCCGTCGTCCACTCGCTCGCGCCCTGCATCTCGGCCTGCTCGCGGCGATCTCTTCACAACCTCTCAGCTCGCGTTGGCGCCGCAGCAGCGCTTGTACTTGCGGCCGCTGCCGCAGGGGCAGGGGTCGTTGCGTCCAACCTTCGGGCCTTGCCGGCGGATGGTGCCGACGCCCCGTTGCGCCCGCCAGAAACGGTAGATGTTGCTCACCGCTTGCGGCAGGTCTTCTTCGCACTCCTGGCGAATGCGCTCGAGTTCCTCGCCGGATGGCCATTCATCGCCGGCCGCGCGGGCGGCCGCTTCGGCGTCGCCAGTGAGCACGTAGAGGGGGAAAAGGTTTTCGTCGAGGTAGTCGAGCTCGCCGCCGGCATCCTGCTCGTCATCATCCGCACCGAGGAACTCGAACCAGTCCTCCGCCGCCGCCTCGACTCCCATGAGGTAGCCCTCGCACCAGGGGCCGTAATCATTCGGCGCGTCCTCGTCGTCGTCGGCGGGGTAGAGCAGCAGGAGCGGTGGCTGGCTGCTCGCCAGTTCGGCTTCGAGGCGCTCTGCCAGCAGGCGCAGCAGCGCGGCGGCCTCGCGCCGGGCCTCGCCACCGCTTTCTTCCGGGCAGCCGAGGAGCTCCTCGAGCCACTGCGCCGCGGGGATCGGCTGTGGGCCCGCGAGAGCGGCGCAGAGGTAGCCCTGGCACTCGTCGAGGCGCATCGCCTCGGGCAGCGCCGGATCGGCGAGCAGTTCCTCGAGTCGCAGCAACTGGTGGTCGGGTAGTTGCGCCTGGATGCTCATGGTTTCAGTTCCGTGTGTTCGACTGGCTGGGGAAGTCGGCAAGATGCACCGCGGGCGCCGGTGTCCAGCCGGGCATGCGCCGTTCGGCGACGACCGTCGTGAAGATGCCGCCGCGGACGTAGAAGCGCGCGGTCAGCCGCATGTAGCGTGGCTCGGTGGCGTCGGCCAGCTGGTCGAGGATGCGGTTGGTGACATCCTCATGAAAGCAGCCGCTATCGCGAAACGACCAGATGAAGAGCTTCAGGCTTTTCAGCTCGAGACAGCTGCGGTCCGGGATGTAGTCGAGCAGCAGCGTGGCGAAGTCGGGCTGTCCGGTTTTCGGGCACAGACAGGTGAATTCGGGGATCTCCATGTGGATGTGGTAATCCCGCTCTGGCGCCGGATTGGGGAAGGTGGCAAGCACGGGTGCCGGCTGTTCGTTCATGGTTCGTGTGGCTGCTCGCGGTGATCGGGTGACTGGGGCGCTCGGGATGCTATCATAGACACCCATCATGGCGTTTCGCCGATCGGTTGTGCCTGGCCCACAGGCGTCGTGCCGGTGGATTCCAGCGCGACAGCCAACCCCTGGTCACCCCTTTTCGCGTGTCCGTCTTCGGCGCGCGCCAGTTCATGCGCCTCACCAGACTGAAACTTGCCGGCTTCAAGTCCTTCGTCGATCCGACGACGCTGGCGCTGCCCGGGCAGTTGGTCGGCGTCGTCGGACCGAACGGCTGCGGCAAGTCGAACGTGATCGATTCGGTGCGCTGGGTGCTCGGCGAGTCGAAGGCCTCCGAGCTGCGTGGTGAATCGATGCAGGACGTGATCTTCAGCGGCTCGAGCACGCGCAAGCCGGTGTCGCGCGCTGCCGTCGAACTGGTCTTCGACAATTCGCTCGGGCGCCTCGCCGGCCAGTGGTCGCAGTATGCCGAACTCTCGGTCAAGCGCCTGCTGACGCGCAACGGCCAGTCCGAGTACTACATCAACAACCTGCACGTACGGCGCAAGGACGTGACCGACCTGTTCCTCGGCACCGGTCTCGGCCCGCGGGCCTACGCGATCATTGGCCAGGGCACGATCTCGCGCATCATCGAGGCGAAGCCCGACGAGTTGCGGGTGTTCCTGGAAGAAGCGGCGGGCGTCACGCGCTACAAGGAACGGCGCAAGGAGACCGAGCACCGGCTCGCCGACACGCGCGAGAACCTGGCGCGCGTCGAGGACATCCGCGCCGAGCTCGGCAACCAGATGGAGCGGCTCGAAGCGCAGGCCGCTGTCGCCCGCCAGTATCGCGAGTACAGCGACGAACTGACGCGCAAGCAGCAATTGCTGTGGCTGTTGCGGCGCAACGAGGCGCAGCTCGAATGTGAGCGGCTGGCGGGCGAGGTGGCGCGGGCGGCGCTCGATCTCGACGCGCAGAACGGCTCGCTGCGCGAACTCGAGGCGCGTCTCGAGGAGGCGCGCGAGGGGCACTTCAGCGCCAGCGATGGCGTCCATGCGATGCAGGCCGAGCTGTTTGCCGCCAACGCCGAGGTGGCGCGTCTGGAAGCCGAGATCCGTCACCGGCGTGAATCGCGGCGCGAGTACGAGACGCGCCTCGCGCAGCTTGCCGATGACCGGACGCACTGGCAGGGGCAGGCGGCGAAGCTGGCGAGCGACGGCGAACGCTGGCAGCAGCTCCTGGTCGCGGCCGACGAGCGTGTCGAGCAGGGGCGGCAGCGCCTTGCTGCGTGCCACGAAAGCCTGCCACTGGCCGAGGGCCGGCAGGCTGCTGCGCTCGACGAGCTCAACCGCCAGCGCGCGGCGCTGGCGCAGGTCGAGCAGAACCTGCACGTCGAGGAGGCCAACCGCGGGCATGCGCAGCGCTCGCTGCAGATCATCGCCGGCCGGCGCGAGCGCCTGGCGCTGGAGCGGCGGGCGATGCCGCTGCCGGACGACGGGTCGGTTGCCGACAAGCAGGACGAACTGGCCGGCTTGCGTCTGCGCATCGGCGAGGCACAGGCCTTCGTGCAGCAGCGACAGCAGCAGCAGCCGCGCCTCGAGCAGCAGCGGCGGCAGGTGCTTGGCGAAGTGCAGCAGGCGCAGAAGGAGCGCGCCGAGGCGAGTGCCCGCCGCAGCGCGCTGCAACAACTGCAGCAGCGCCTGCAGACCAACGGCAAGCTGGATGAATGGCTGCGCCGGCACGGACTGCAGCACGGCCAGCCGCTGTGGCGGTCGCTGCAGGTCGAGTCCGGCTGGGAGGACGCGGTCGAGGCGGTCTTGCGCGAGCGGCTGTCGGCGCTGCCTGCCGAGCGCGCCGATCCGGCGTGGAGCAGGGATCGACCGGGCGGCAGGCAGACCTTCATGCTGCCCCTGCCGGCCGCTACGCCACCGGCTGAGGTGGCTGCCGACCGGCTGCTGGCCCGCATCCGCTGCGCCGACGCGGCGCTGGCGTCGATCCTCGGCGATTGGCTTGGCGAGGTGCTGACGGCAGCCGATCTGGCGAGCGCCCTGGCCGCCCGCGCCCGGCTGTCGGCGAATGCGTGTTGCGTGACGCCGGGCGGCGACATCGTCCGCAGGCAGAGCGTGACCCTGTTCGCCGCTGACAGCGCGGCGCACGGGTTGCTCGAGCGGCAGCGCGAAATCGACCAGCTGGCGGGCGCCATCGCCGAGCACGAGGGACACGTCGGGCGGGCGCAGGTGGCGCTGGCGGCCGTCGAGCAGGCGCTCGTCGAAGCGCAGCACGCGTTGCACGATGCACGCAACGATCTCGGCGTGCTGCAGGACCGGGCGCACGCGATCCAGGTCGAGGCGCTGAAGCTGGCGCAGGCGCAGGAGCGCTTGCGCGAGCGGCAGGCGCAGATCGATGACAGCCTCGCGGAGATGGCCGTCGAGGAAGAGGACGAGCGCGAGCGTCTGTTGCTTGCCGAGGACGCGATCGAGGCGCAGCGCGAGCGGGTCGAGGAACGGCGCGAGGCGACGCTGCTTGCCCGGCATCACCTCGAGCAGGCCGAGCGTGCGCTGCGCGATGAGCGTGAGCGGGTCAACGGTGCCGACCGTGCGTGGCGCGAGGCCGAGTTCGCGCAGCGCGAAGCTCAGGGCCGGTTGCAGGAGATCGCCGCCAGCCGCGAACTGGCGTGGCAGCAGCTCGAGCGCATCGGCGACGAGCTGACGCGCTGCGCAGAGACCGCCAGCGCCCTGCAGGCCGAGGATCTCGAGCCGCGGCTGCAGGCGGCGCTGGAGCATCGCGTGGCGCGCGAGCATGCCCTGGCAGCGGCGCGCGACGCGCTCGAAGCGGCTGCCGGCGGTCTGCGAGCGCTCGACGAGCAGCGCCTCAGGGTCGAGCAGAGCCTCGACCCGCTGCGCGAGCGGATCGGTGACCTGAAGCTCAAGGAACAGGCGGCCAGTCTCGCCTGCGAGCAGTTCGCGACGCAGCTCAGCGAGGCCCAGGCGGACGAGGCGGCGTTGCGCTGCGAGCTGGCGGGTGCACGCGCCACCAGCCTGCAGAACGCGATCGCCGCCCTGCAGCGCTCGATCGAGGCGCTCGGCGCCGTCAACCTGGCGGCGCTCGATGAGTTGCAGGCGGCGCGTGAGCGCAAGGGCTATCTCGATGCCCAGTCGGAGGACCTGATGCAGGCGATGGCGACGCTCGAGAGCGCGATCCGCCGCATCGACCGCGAGACCCGGGAGCTGCTGCAGACCACCTACGACGCCGTCAACCGCAGTTTCGGCGAACTCTTTCCGACCCTCTTCGGCGGCGGCGAGGCGCGACTGATCATGACCGGCGACGAGATCCTCGATGCCGGCCTGCAGGTGATGGCGCAGCCGCCAGGCAAGAAGAACTCGACGATTCAGCTGCTTTCCGGCGGCGAAAAGGCGTTGACGGCGATTGCGCTGGTATTCTCGATGTTTCGACTCAATCCGGCGCCGTTCTGCCTGCTCGACGAGGTCGATGCGCCGCTTGACGATACCAACACCGAACGGTTCTGCGACATGGTGCGCCGGATGTCGGCCAACACGCAGTTTCTGTTCATCAGTCACAACAAGATCACGATGGAGATGGCGCAGCAGCTCGTCGGCGTCACCATGCAGGAGTCCGGCGTTTCGCGTATCGTTGAAGTCGACATGGAAGAAGCGCTGCGGATGCGCGAGCAACTCGTTTAGGAATCGACATGACGGACTTGCAGATGGGTTTGATCGGCCTCGGTGGCGTCGCCGTGGTGGGCGTCCTGGCCTACAACAAGTGGCAGGAACACAAGCATCGCAAAGTGGCGGAGCAGTTGCTGGGTGCGCGCCAGGCAGACGTCCTGCTCGATGAAGCGGGCAGCGCCGGCGGTACTGTCGCCGCGCCGGCGGGCTCCTCCGGCGGCGACGCCGGCGATGCAGCGGCGACGACTGCCGGCCACAGCAGCCGCGCGCGGCAGGAGCGCGTGGAACCGCTGCTGCGCCAGCCGGACGACGCGGCGGAGGCGGCCGCGGGCAGCGACGGCGGCTGGCCGGGAGGCAGCGGCGAGGATGCGGCGCCGGCCGGCGAGCGGCGCGCACGCATCGCCGCGGCGCCGCTGTGCCTGTTGTCGCCGGCGATCGACTACATTGCCGCGATCGAACTCGCGGAGACGGTTGCCGCCTACCGCATCCGTGATGCGCAACGGGTCGTGCTGGCGCGGCTGGGCAAGCCGCTGCACTGGATCGGTTTCAACGACGAGTCGCATGCCTGGGAGCCGATCAGCGAAGAAGGTGACGTGGCCTACCAGCACATCCGCGTCGGGCTGCAGCTCGTCGATCGCAAGGGGCCGCTGCGCGATGCCGACCTGTCGGTCTTCCATGTCGCGATCCAGGATCTGGCGAGTGAACTGATGGGCGCCGTCGAGCTGCCGCTGCGCGAACCGGCATTGCAGGTGGCGGCGCAGCTCGACGAATTCTGTGCCGGCGTCGACATCCAGATCGGTCTCAACGTCGTCAGCCAGGGGCAGGTGTTCGCCGGTACAAAGCTGCGCGGCCTGGCCGAGTCGGCGGGCATGGTGCTCGACGGTGACGGGCGTTTCGTCCGCCTGGACGAGGACGGCAGGCTGCTCTACGCCTTGCTCAACCAGGAGACGCAGGGCTTCACCGGCGAATCGATCCGCAGCCTGACGACGCACGCCATTACCTTCCTGCTCGATGTGCCGCGGGTCGCCAACGGCGACCGTGTCCTCGGCCAGATGGTCGAACAGGCGCGCCGCTTCGCCGACTCGCTGCATGGCCAGCTGGTCGACGACAACCGGCGACCGGTCTCCGAGTCGTCGATCGAGCCGATCCGGCGCCAGGTGGTGCAATACCAGCTGGCGATGGCGCATCGTCAGTTGCCGGCTGGCGGGCCGCTGGCGGAGCGGCTCTTGTCCTGAGCGCGCGGGCGGCTGCGACGGTGTCCATCAGCGCGAGCGAGCGGGCGGGTCGCCTGCGCGCCGAAATCGGCGAGCACGATCATCGCTATTACGTCCTCGACGCGCCGCTGATCAGCGACGCCGAGTACGACCGACTGTTCCGCGAACTGCAGGCGCTCGAGGCCGAGCACCCCGAACTGCTGTGCAGCGACTCGCCGACGCAGCGGGTCGGCGCGGCGCCGCTCACGGGATTCGCCACGGTGGCGCACCGGACACCGATGCTGTCGCTGAACAACGCCTTCAGCGACGACGAGGTGGCGGCCTTCGATCGCCGCGTGCGCGAGGGGCTCGCCGTCGAGGGCGAGGTCAGCTACGTCGCCGAACCGAAGTTCGACGGTCTAGCGGTCAGCCTGAGCTACGAGCGCGGTGTCCTGCTGCGCGGCGCGACGCGCGGCGACGGCAGCACCGGTGAAGACGTGACGGCCAACCTGCGCACCCTGCGCAGCATCCCGCTGCACCTGCAGGGCAGAGGCTGGCCGGCGTTGCTCGAGGTGCGCGGCGAGGTGCTGATGTGGCGCAGCGATTTCGAACGGATGAACGAGCAGCAGCGGCGGAAGGGCGAGAAGGAATTCATCAATCCGCGCAATGCCGCTGCCGGCAGCCTGCGTCAGCTCGATCCACGCATCACCGCGACGCGACCGCTGCGTTTCGTCGCCTATGGCGTCGGCGCGGTCGCTGCCGGCAGGCTGCCGGCGACGCACTGCGAACTGCTCGACCGGCTCGCCAGCTGGGGCTTCGCGGTTGCCGCCGAGCGCCGCCGGGTCAGCGGCCTCGCGGCACTCCTCGCCTGCCAGCGCGAGATCGGCAGTCGCCGCGCGACGCTGCCGTATGACATCGACGGTGTCGTGTACAAGGTCGATGACCTGGCGGCACAGGAACGTCTCGGCTTCGTCTCGCGGGCGCCGCGCTTTGCCCTGGCGCACAAGTTCCCGGCCGCGGAAGCGCTCACCGAGGTGCTCGACATCTCGCTGCAGGTCGGACGTACCGGTGCGCTGACGCCGGTGGCACGGCTGGCGCCGGTCTTCGTCGGCGGCGTGACGGTGACCAATGCGACGCTGCACAACGAGGACGAGATCCGTCGCAAGGACGTGCGCGTCGGCGACACCGTCGTCGTTCGCCGCGCCGGCGACGTGATTCCGGAAGTCGTTCGCGTCCTGCCGGAGAAGCGGCCGCCGGCGGCGACGGTCTTCGTAATGGCGGCGAGTTGCCCGGTCTGCGGCTCGCAGGTCGTGCGCCAAAAGGACGAGGCGGTTGCCCGCTGCAGCGGCGGTCTCTACTGTCCGGCGCAACGCCGGCAGGCGCTGCTGCACTTCGCCTCACGCCGCGCGATGGACATCGAGGGTCTCGGCGAGCGGCTGGTCGAGCAACTGGTCGAGCACGACGTCGTGCGCACGCCGGCCGACCTGTATCGGCTCGACCCGCAGGCACTGGTCCAACTCGAACGGATGGCCGAGAAGTCGGCGGACAACCTGCTGGCGGCAATCAAGCGGAGCAAAGGGACGACGCTGGCACGCTTCATTTACGCGCTCGGCATCCGCAATGTCGGCGAAGCCACTGCCCGCGACCTGGCCCGGCATTTCGGCAGCCTCGATCGCCTGCTGGCCGCCGATGAAGCGCAGTTGCTGCAGGTTGTCGACGTCGGCCCGATCGTCGCCCAGTCGATCCGCCAGTTTCTCGGCGAGCCGCACAACCGCGAGGTCATCGAGCAGTTGCGCGCCGCCGGCGTCGCCTGGAGCGAGGGCGAGGCGGTGGCGCCGGCGGCATCGACCACTGCCGTCGCCGGCCGCAGCTTCGTTCTCACCGGCACCCTGCCGTCGCTGAGTCGCGACGCCGCGCGGCAGATGCTCGAAGCGGCCGGCGGCAAGGTCAGCGCGGCCGTGTCGAAGAAGACCGACTTCGTCGTTGCCGGCGCCGATGCCGGCAGCAAGCTGCAGCGGGCGCAGGAACTCGGCGTGCCGATCATCGACGAAGCGCGGATGCTGGCGCTGCTCGGCGAGACCGAGGCCGACCGGTGAGGCACTTGCGGTTCGCGCGCAGGTGCCGGTGCGCAGCGCGGCAGCGCCGTTCGCCCGTGGTGCCGGCAGGGCGATGATCCATCCGCGGCAGGCGTTGGCCATTCTCGCTGCGGCCGAGCTGATCCACTCCGCCGAGAGCGTCGCCGCAGCGGTCAGCCGGGTCGCCGGCGCCATCGGCGAGCAACTGCGCACGCGCCATCCGCTGCTGCTCTGCGTGATGAATGGCGGCGTACCCTTTGCCGGCCACCTGATGACGCAACTCGGCTTTCCGCTCGACTTCGATTACATCCATGTCAGCCGCTACGGGCAGGAGACCAGCGGCGGCGCGCTCGCCTGGCTGCGCCTGCCGGGCATGCCGGTGCGTGGGCGGACCGTGCTGCTGGTCGACGACATCCTCGACGAGGGACTGACGCTGGCAGCAATGCACGAACGCCTGCTGCAGGACGGTGCCGACGCCTGCTACACGGCCGTCGTCGCTGATAAACTGCACGGGCGGCGGAAACCGATCACCGCCGATTTCGTCGCCCTGACCGTTCCCGATCGTTTCGTCTTCGGCTACGGCATGGACGTCCGCGGCGCTTGGCGCAACCTGCCGGCCATCTACGCCATGCGGGAGGACTGAGATGCTGGCAATCATCGGTGGCAGCGGGCTGGCAGAGTTTGCCGGCCTTGCGATCTCGCATCGCCGCCCGGCGCCGACGCCGTACGGCGAGGCCTCGGCGCCGCTCACCTTCGGCCACCTCGCCGGCAGGCCGGTGGTCTTCCTGGCGCGACATGGCGATGCACACAGCGTGGCGCCGCACGAGCTCAACTACCGGGCGAACATCTGGGCATTGCGCGATTGCGAACCGTACGGCATCGTCGCGGTGGCCGCCGTCGGCGGCATCCGTGCCGGCCTGCGGCCCGGCGACCTGCTGATTCCGCATCAGATCCTCGACTACACCTGGGGCCGCGCGGCGACCTACCATGAAGGCCCGGGGAGCGCCGTCCAGCACGTCGATTTCACCGAGCCCTACGATCGCCACCTGCGGCTTCGCCTGTGCGCCGCCGCGGCCAGGGCGGCGGTGCCGGTCCACGATGCCGGCGTCTACGCCGCGACGCAGGGCCCACGGCTCGAGACCGCCGCCGAGATCGACCGCCTCGAACGCGACGGTGCCGACGTCGTCGGCATGACCGGCATGCCGGAGGCAGCCCTGGCGCGCGAACTGGGCGTTCCCTACGCGGCGATCAACGTCGTTGCCAACTACGCCGCCGGTCGCGGCGAGCCCGGCCAGGGAATCAGCCTCGAGACGATCCGGCAGGTACTCGAAGAGGCGATGGAGCCGGTACGGCGCCTCATCGAAACGATGCTGGCGGGCGACGATCATGATTAGGCCGCTGCTCCGCATGGGTGACCCGCGGCTGCTGCGGCAGGCGCGGCCGGTCGAACGCTTCGACGAACCCGAACTGCACGCACTGATCGCCGACATGGAGGAGACGATGCACCACCACGACGGCGCCGGTCTGGCAGCACCGCAGATCGGTGTCGACCTGCGGCTGGTGATCTTCGGCGTCGAACGCAACCCGCGCTACCCGAACGCCGAGCCGGTGCCCCGGACGGTGCTGATCAACCCGGTGCTGACTCCGCTCTCGCCGGATGTCGAGGAGGGCTGGGAGGGCTGCCTGTCGGTTCCCGGCCTGCGCGGCTGGGTGCCGCGCTGGAGCCGGCTGCACTACCGTGGCTTCGATCCCGGCGGGCTGCCGATCGAGCGCAGCGTCAGCGGCTTCCACGCGCGCGTCGTGCAGCACGAGTGCGACCACCTCGACGGCATCCTCTACCCGATGCGCATGGGTGACCTCAGCCGCTTCGGTTTCAGCGATGTGCTCGATGCCGCGCCTGCGGACTGAGGCCGGGAGCAGGCGGCAATGACCGGGCGGCGGATCGCCGGCGGCGGATGGACGGCGCCGTGACGCGGCAGCAGCGCCATCGGGGCAGGGGCCGGGGGGCACACGGGAGGCGGCTGCGGTACGGCGCGTGGAGCGGCGTATGGACCTGATCAAGGGCATCACGCTCTTTCTCGGCTGGCTGTCGGGCTCGCTCGCCGGCATCGCGGCCGTCCTCTATTCCTTCGGCTACCTGGTCGCGCGGGCGCAGCTCAACCTGCTCGGGCTGCAGGGGCTGGTGGCGCAGGATGCGGACCATTTTCTGCAGGAAGGAGCGAAGTTCCTCGTCGTCCTGACGGCGGACTACCTCAGCCCGGCCTTTCCCTGGCTCTACTTCGCTGGCTGGCTGCTGCTCGCGGCACTGCCGCTGCTGGCGCTCGTCGGCTGGCTCGCAGCGCGCCGGCGGGAGGCGCTGCGGCGGCTTGCCGAGCGCCTGGCACTGCGCGGCGCGCAACTGCTGCAGCAGCTTCCCTGGTCATGGCGCAGGCTGGCCTTTGCCGCCCTCGTGCTGGTGCTCCTGTTGCGGCTGACGACCCATCTCAACCCCTTCGTCGATGTTCTGGCGGTAGCCGACATCCTCTACGCGACCCCGGTGAGCAGTGAAAGCCACGGCTCGGCCGAGATCCGGCGGTGGCTGACCTCGCCCGACCGCGCCGATCTCCTGCTGCTCAAGAGCCGCTTCGGCGAGCTCTTGCGTGGCGCGGCCGAGGTCGCCCTGGTGGTGGTCGCGGTCTGGTACCTCGGCGCCGCGTCCCCTTGGCGGCTCTGGCTGGCGCTGCCCTTCATGGCGGTGCTGGTGGTCTATACTCTGTTGCTGCCGATGGCCTATGGCGTGCTCGTGCGTCCGAACGAGTACCCTCTGGTTGCCGTCAGCAGCGACAGCCCGCTGCTGGCTGGAGTGCGCGGCGACCTGTTCCTGTTGCGCAGGACCGGCGACGAGTTCGTCTTCTGGGACAAGGCCGCGCGCCGGGTGCTCTGGCTGCCGGCGTCACATGTTGCCGGTGTCAGCGCGCGCGCCAGCCGGCTGCTGTTCAAGGAGTGATGCGATGACGCTGCACCGACCGTTCCGCCTGCCCCTCTTCGCACTCGCCTGGTTGTTGGTCCTCGTCGGCGCCGCCTGCGCGCCGCTGCCTGCTGGCGATGCTGGCGGAGCGACGATCGGCACGCTGCGGGTGGCCGGACCGAACGTCTTCCTCAACGGCGCACGGGCGCGTGATGGCGCGAGCGTACACGAGGGCGATACCGTCACCACCGGCGCCGCTTCGAGCGCCTTCGTCGCCTTCAACGGCGGCGGCTTCGTCCAGCTCGACGAGAACACCGATCCCCGCTTCTCGTTTCGCGTCGAGACCCGTGGTGGGCAGCGTTGCATCCACATCCAGATCGACATCGGGCAGGTGTTCATCGACAAGGATGTGCAGTGCTTCTCAACCCCCGACGTCAACGGCAATCTCGGCAGCCGGGTCAACATCCGCGTCAGCCGCAAGGAGACGATCGTCACCGTCCTCGCCGGACGGGCACTGATGTTCGGCGAGCGCGAGCAGAGCGTCCCGGCGGCCGGCGAAGCGTCCTGGCGGCGCGGCCGGCAGGTCGGTCCGCTGCGCCAGCTCGACGCGGCGGAACTGGCGTCCACGGTCGGCTGGCGTGAGCGCTATCCCGGCTGGTGCTGTGTCGGCGGGCGGCTCGAGCAACGCCTGCCGGAGCAGTGCGAGCGGCAGCAGTTCTGGTTCGACCGCCGCCAGGCCGAGGCGGGTTGCCGCGAGCGGGTGCCGGCCGGCTGGTGCTGTCTCGCCGGCGGCAGGCTGGTGCAGATGCCGGCAGCGCAATGCCGTGGCTTCTTTTCGCCGGATGAGGAAGATGCGCGGCAGCGCTGCCCGGCGCCGCCCCGTTCCGGCTGGTGTTGCCAGGACGGCCGTCTGAGCGAGACGACGGCCAGCCAGTGTCGCGGCCATTTCGCCGACGAACGGCGCGAGGCACAGCGCCGCTGCCAACCGGAGGATGGCTGGTGCTGCCTGCGCGGCAAGGTGGTCGAGATGAGTGCCGAGGAGTGCCGTCGTGCCGCGGGGCGTTTCGCCGCCGAGCGCGGCGAACTCGGGAACTGCCGGCTGCGGGTGACCCCGCTGTTGCCCGAACGGCAGCAGCCACGCCCGTTGCCGTCGCGGACACCAGCCGTCATCGAGTAGTCGATCGGGAGAGATTGTGTGGCCAAGCTTTGTCGGGTGCTCTTCGTCTGCATGGGCAACATCTGCCGTTCGCCGATCGCCGAAGCGGTTGCTCGCACCCTGGCGCAGCAGCAGGGTCTCGGGCGCGAGCTCGACTTCGACTCGGCCGGCACGCACGGCCACTATCATGCCGGCGAGGCGCCCGACCCGCGCGCGCGGCGGGTTGCCGCGCGGCGCGGTTACGACCTCTCGCGCCTGCGGGCGCGGGCAGTCATCGACGCCGATTTCGAGCGTTTCGACCGTATCCTGGTGATGGACCAATCCAACCTGTCGGCTTTGCGGCGGCAGTGCCCGGCGGAGAGCCGCGGCAAGCTCGGCCTGTTCCTCGACTACGCCACCGGCCTCGGCATATCCGAAGTTCCCGATCCGTACTATGGCGCCGAATCGGGTTTCGAGCGCGTGATCGACCTCTGCGAACTCGCGGTGCGCGGCCTGCTTGCCGATCTCGCCGGTCGCCGCGACGGTGGCTGAAAGCGGCGGGTGATCAGGCGGACGCCAGCGGCGCGTCGCCGGCGAGCGTCCAGCGCGCACGCACCGCTTCGCGCTTGCCGGCAAACCAGTAAAGCGCAAGCAGCGGCCACGCCGAGTCGGTCTTTCCCTGTTCCGCGAGCAGCAAGGCCTCGGTCGCCGGCAGGCGGACGACGCGGATGTCCTCGCCCTCGTCCGCCAGGCCGTGGATGCCACCGGCTTGCGAGCTGTCCACCCGGCCGAGGAAGAGATGCGTTCGCTGCGAGGTCTTCGCCGGGCTGGTGTAGAAGCTGCTGATCGGCAGCAGCTCGAGCACCGTGCAGCCGGCTTCCTCGCGCGCCTCGCGCCGCGCCACCTGCGCCGGCGTTTCGCCGGCTTCGATCAGGCCGGCGACGATTTCGAGCAGCCACGGCCCGCGTGCGTCGTCGCGCGCGCCGATGCGGAACTGTTCGATCATCACCACCTCGTCGCGCAGCGGATCGTAGAGCAACACCGCGGCGACATCGCCCTTCTCGATCACCTCGCGGACGATCGGCGGGCCCATGCCGCCAGCGAACAGCCGGTGCCGCAGGCGTAGCCGCTCGAGGCGGTAGAAACCCTGGTAACAGACTTCGCGTTCGATGATGTCGACTGCTTGCTCATCCATTCCACGATCCCTCCTCCACGGAGCGGAGTCTAGCGCAACCAGCGATCGGTCGGCGAGGCGTGGGCGCGGTTGAAACGCGGCAGCGCATGCCCTATGCTGGTGCAGAAGAGTTGCGCCCAGCGTTCCTCGGTTGCTCCGGGGACCGGGAGAACGGATGCATCCGGCACCGTCTGACAACGGACTTGCCGAAGGTCGTCACCTGGCGAGTTCCGATAGGGCTTGTACGTGGTCGGGCGCTGCCTGTGCGCTCTGGCGATTGCCCGGCCAGCCCCTGCGGCGCTCCGAACGGGCCCGGTTTCCTTCCGCATCCGTGGGGGTGGACGATGCTCGAAGATCTGTTGAACTATGCGCCGCTGCTTGCTTTCATCCTGCTCGGTACAGGCGTCCTGAACCGACGTCAGGAGGTCGACGGCCTTGGCAACCCGGCATTGCGGCTGCGAGGGCCGTTTCTCGTTCTCCTTTTCTTCGGCGTGTGTTCTGCCTGGATGGCCTTCTGCAGCCGCGACGCTTCCTCGGGAAAGTTCTCCCTGTTCTGTATGGCGGCGCTCATTTGCCTTCTGGGTTCATTCTTTGCGTTCAAGAAGCAGATCATCCTGCTTCAGGGCAGGATCGAGGATAGCTGCACGCAGATGTTCCGCACGCCTTAGGCGATATCGTTGATTGTTCATACCGTTGTATGCGATATTTCGAGTCAGTTCTC
>NZ_JAMTDQ010000013.1 GCF_023806635.1 Accumulibacter sp. | reverse complement strand
TCACCCCGGAATAGCTCGGGACGGAGAGGCTTGAATAGGGCGGGACGTAACAGCTCGTCGAACGCTATTACCTGCGCGCGCTGGACATCGAGAGCCGGGGAGAGCGCCGTAAGGGCATGTACGAAGAGCTGGCTCGTGGCTTCGGTGTCACCGACATCCGCCCCCTGCTGAAAAGCGACAAGGCCAACGGCACCCGCCTGTTCACGCCCACCGGTCTGGCGGCGAGTCTGCTCGCACCCATCCATGGCGCTGGGTCCAGTCCTGCGGCCCTGCCGGCACGCCGTGGCCGCGCGGGCACCGGCGCGCCCCACCCGCTTGCCGTTTCACCGCTGCGGCACCTGATGTTCGCCATCCGCGAAACCGCTGCCGCCGACAACAGTCCGGAGCCTGGCCGGCAATACCTGCGCGATTCCTTTGGCCAGGGCTACTGGGGCAAACGTGAAGGCTTCATCGCGCTGCTCGAATGGCTTGCCGCACTGGCCCACGCCGATGGAATGAGCGAATGGACCGCCGACTCCGAAGCCGCCCGCATCCTCGCGGGACGCCTGCGTAATGACCATGCCTGAATCACCGCCGCGCATTGTCCTCGACACCAATGTACTCTACGCGGGCCTCTATTCGGCTAGCGGGAAATCGTACCAATTGCTCAAGGCGATCGCCGAAGGCAGGGTGCGTATCGCGCTGTCGACGCCTTTGCTGTTCGAGTACGAAGACGTGCTCAAGCGCAATCAGGCTGTGTTGAGTCTGAGCGATGCGCAGGTGGAAGTCGTGCTTGACAATCTGTGCGCCTTGGCGGACTTTCAGGCCGTTCATTTCCTGTGGCGGCCCTGCCTCCCCGATGCCAATGACGATATGGTTCTGGAACTGGCGGTCGCTGCACAAGTGCGGCGTATCGTGACCTTCAATGCCAAGGATTTTCGTCCGGCGATCCGGTTTGGCATCGAAGTGGTGACCCCGAAGATCATGCTCGAGGATCTGCAATGACTACCTTGAATCTGACCCTGCCCAATTCCATTCAACGCCACCTCCAGGAAATGGCCGACCTGGAAGGCGTACCCATTGATCAGTTCATCGCCAGCGCGGTGGCTGAAAAGATCTCTGCGCTCACTGCCGAGACGTATCTTCAAACACGCGCCGATCGAGCCGATCCGGCTGCGTTTCAAGCGATTCTGGATCAAGTTCCCCAGCGCGCGCCACTGACCGGCGACGAATGATCGGAAGAGCTATTCAGCCCTGCGTTTGCGATGCTCACGCGCCATTCCAGCCGCCGCAGCCGGCTAGACCAGACGGTCCTGAACCAGCATCTGGACGGGGCCGTGGCCTACGACCGCATTGCCGGCTACTTCCGCTCCAGCCTGTTCGAAGTGGCCGGGGAAGCCATCACAAGAGTTGCCGGGCCGGTACGCATCGTCTGCAACGCCGATCTCGATCCGCAGGACGTTGTTACCGCTGCGGCGGCACAGGCCGCGCTGCGCCGAAGCTGGTGTTCCGGCAAGCCGGAGGAAGCGCCACCCGCCGCACTGCCGCGTTACCGTGCCCTCTACGCAGCGCTGACCAGCAAGACGATCGAAGTGCGGGTGCTGCCCGATTCGGCGTTCGGCCTGATCCACGGCAAAGCCGGGGTCGTGCGACGCGCCGACGGCTCGGCGACGGCTTTCCTGGGCAGCGTCAACGAAAGTGCGTCCGCCTGGAAGCTCAACTACGAGTTGCTCTGGGAAGACGATGACCCGGAAACGATTGGCTGGGTACAGGAGGAGTTCGATGCGCTGTGGAACGATGCCCGCGCCGTTGATCTTCTCGCCTGTTGCCCGTTCATCGCGCAGGACGTGCAGCGCATCATGGCAAGGAAGGTCATCGAACCCGCGGACATCAAGGCTATCGCCGACCCCACCGATGCCGCAGCCGCTGCTGCGGTGGAAACACCGGTCTATCGCCGCGAACAGGGTCTCTGGCCGCACCAGAAGTATTTCGCCCACCTGGCTCTGGAACGGCACCGGCTGGGGGGCGCGCGTCTGGTTCTGGCCGATCAGGTCGGTTTGGGGAAAACCGTTCAGCTCGCCATGGCCGCGCTCCTGATGGCGCTCGACGACCCCGACGGCGGCCCGATCCTGGTGCTTGCCCCCAAGCCGCTTCTTCAGCAGTGGCAGGATGAGTTGATGGAACTGCTCCTGCTGCCTTCTGCGCGCTGGAATGGCCGCGCCTGGGTTGACGAGAACGATCTGGAGTACCCGTCCGAGGGAGTGAAGTCGCTCGGCAAGTGTCCGCGCCGAATCGGTCTGGTTTCCCAGGGCCTGGTGGTGCGCGGTCTGCCGGAAGCGACCAATCAACTGCTCAGCCGGCGCTACACGTGTGTCATCGTCGATGAAGCCCACCGCGCTCGCCGCCGCAAGCTGCCGAAGGTAGACGCCGGCACCGACGAAATCGATGAACGTGCAGACCCGAACAAGTTGATGGCGTTTCTGCGGCAGATCGGGTTGAAGACGAAAAGCATGCTGCTGGCGACCGCGACCCCGGTGCAACTGCACCCGGTCGAGGCATGGGATCTTCTGCATGTTCTTTCCCACGGCAACGAGGGTGTGCTCGGCGGCTGGACGCATACCAGCCCCTGGTTTCGACCGAGTCGTTGCCTTGCAATCGCCATCGGCGATGCCGCAGTGCCAACGCGCGACGTGCGTGACGGCTGGCAATACGTTCGCGACCCGCTGCCGTCGCGGTTCGAAGACCCCGCATTCGACCGCATTCGCCGGAGCCTTGATGCCAGCGACACGCGCTGGCAGTTCAACCCCGAGAGCCTCGAAAAGCTGTCGCTCGCGATCCGCCGCGTCCAGCTTCAGAATCGGCTGCTCCCGCACTACGGCGAGAATTTCAACCCATTGTTGCGCTGCATCGTGCGCCGAACCCGTGCCTACCTCGAAGCGACGATCAATCCGGCCACGGGGGCCCATCTCCTGCCCCAGGTCACCGTAAAGCTGTTTGGTGAGGAAGACCAGGGCGCGCTCGTTCTCGGCGGCTACCTGCGCGAAGCGTATCAGGAGGCGGAAGCGTTTTCGTTGCTCCTCCAGCAACGGGTCAAAGGGGCGGGGTTTTTCAAGACGCTGCTGTTGCGACGCCTGGGCAGTTCGATGGAAGCGGGGCGCCGGACCGTGAGCAGGCTCCTCGGCGAAGAAACCGACACCCCCGATGACGAGGATGAGGACGATGCCGACGAGGAAGCGCCTGCTCAGGTTGGCCGACCGCCACAGGGCAGCAGTGATTTCAAGCACTTCACCGAGGCGGAAATGACATCGCTACGTCGCTGCCTCGACCTGCTGAAGCAAGGTGGCAGTAACGATCCCAAGTTGGAGGCGCTGATCGGCTATCTTCGCGGTACCCATCCGGGTGTCACGCGTCGCTGGCTCGATCTCGGTTGCATCCTGTTCTCACAGTATTACGATACGGTGCGCTGGATCGGCGACGAACTGGCGAGACGCGCAGAGTTTTCCGGGATGGAAATCGGGCTTTGCGCGGGGAGCAACCGATCCGGCTTCTGGCGCGAGGGCAGGTTCCAGCGCTGCGGTCGGGAAGCACTCAAGGCCCGAGTTCGGTCAGGAGAACTCAAGCTGCTGCTGGGAACGGATGCGGCCTCCGAGGGCTTGAATCTGCAGCGGCTGGGCACGCTGATCAATATCGATCTACCGTGGAATCCGACGCGCCTGGAGCAACGGAAGGGCCGTATCCAGCGCATTGGCCAGGCCCGTAGCGAAATCTGGATCGCCAATCTGCGCTACCGCGACTCTGTGGAAGATCGCGTGCACCGTGTACTGGCCGACCGGCTGGAATCCATTCATCAACTCTTCGGCCAGATTCCTGACACCTTGGAAGATGTCTGGGTCAAGATTGCGCTGGATGAGGAACAGGAAGCCCGGCAGCTCATCGATCGGGCCGCGGCCACCCGCAATCCGTTTGATGTGAAGTACAGCAAGGTTGAGGATGCCGATTGGGAAAGCTGCGCTTTGGTTCTTGACCCACAGGCGGTGAAGGAGCAGCTTTCTCGGGGTTGGTGATTCAACGTGCGACCATTGGCTTTCTGCGGACTTCGGCGGACGCCCGGAAAGTCCCCTCGACAGGAATCGAACCTGTATCCCACGCTTAGGAGGCGTGTGCACTGTCCATTGTGCTACGAGGAGGAGGGCGCGTATTGTAGCGGCTGGCCCGGATTTCCGCCAAGCCGCACGTCACCGCTCACCGCACTTTGCCGCCACGCCCCACCCCGGTCGGCATGGCCCGTGGGCAGGGCGCGTGGCGACGGCACCTCGTCCGTGGCCGCTGCATGCACGAAAGCGTGCCCCTAGGGTCTTTGGCTGCCCGCTCGCGGTAGAATGCCGGGCTGTCGGCGGCAGACGGGCGCGACCGTCGTCCCGGCAGCACTCTCCTGCTTCCTTCTCCGGCGCAACGATTCCAGCCCATGCCGTACATCATCCTCACCGACGCCTCACTCGCCTTTGGCCACGTGCCGCTGCTCGACCATGCCGACTTCCAGCTCGACGCGGGCGAAAGGGTGGCGTTGATCGGCCGCAACGGCACCGGCAAGTCGTCGCTGCTCGCGGCACTCGCCGGTTGCGGCGGACTCGACGAGGGGAAGGTGTGGCTGCAGCCGGGGTTGCGCATTGGCTACGTGCCCCAGGAACCGCCGTTTGCCGCCGGGCAGACGGTCTTCGAGGCGGTGGTCGCGGGCATGGGCGAGGTCTCTCGCTTGCTCGCCGAGTACCACACCGTATCGCATGCGCTCGGCGAGGCAGGCGCCGACCAGCACGGGCTGCTGGAGCGGATGCACGCGCTGCAGACGGAACTCGAGGCGCGCCAGGCCTGGTCGTTCGAGGCGCAGGCCGAACGGGTCATCCAGCGCTTCTCGCTCGATGCCGAGCGCCTCGTCGGTACGCTCTCCGGCGGCCAGAAAAAGCGCCTGGCGCTGGCGCAGGCACTCGCCGTGTCGCCCGACCTGCTGTTGCTCGACGAGCCGACGAATCACCTAGACGTCGCGGCCATAGAATGGCTGGAGGAGATGCTGCTGCACGCGCCGATGACGCTGGTGTTGATCACCCATGACCGCCGTTTCCTCGAGCGGGTCGCGACACGCATCGTCGAACTCGACCGCGGCAGCCTGCTTTCCTGCCCCGGCAGCTTCGCCGAGTACGAGGCGCGCAAGGAGGCGATGCTGCACGACGAGGCGCTGGCGAATGCGCGTTTCGACAAGTTCCTGGCGCAGGAGGAAGTGTGGATCCGGCAGGGAATCAAGGCGCGGCGGACCCGCAACGAAGGGCGGGTCCTGCGGCTCGAGCGCCTGCGACGGGAGCGGCAGGCGCGCCGCGAACGGCAAGGGAAGGTCGAGCTGACGCTCGATGCCGGCGACCGCAGCGGCAAGCTGGTGGCGGCGCTCGAAGGGGTCGGCAAGAGCTTTGCCGAGAAGTGCGTCGTGCGGGATTTCTCGTGTCGCGTGCAGCGCGGCGACAGGATTGGCATCATCGGCCCGAATGGCGCCGGCAAGACGACCCTGCTGCGGCTGCTCCTCGGCGAGTTGGCGCCGGACGCGGGCCGGGTGACCCTCGGCACGAAGGTGCAGGTGGCGTACTTCGACCAGTTCCGCAGCCAGCTGGATGAGCAGGCGACGCTGGTCGACGTCATCTCGCCCGGGTCGGACTTCGTCGAGATCGGCAACCAGAAGAAGCACGTCATCAGCTACCTCGGCGATTTTCTCTTTGCGCCGCAGCGGGCGCGTTCGCAGGTCAGCTCGCTGTCCGGTGGCGAGCGCAACCGCCTGCTGCTCGCGCGACTGTTCGCGCGACCGGCGAACGTCCTCGTCCTCGACGAGCCGACCAACGACCTCGACATCGAGACGCTCGAGCTGCTCGAGGAGTTGTTGCAGGATTACCCGGGCACGCTGTTCCTCGTCAGCCACGATCGAGCGTTCCTCGACAATGTCGTGACGCAGACGATCGCCGCCGAAGGCGACGGGATCTGGCGCGAGTACGCGGGCGGCTACCAGGATTGGGCCGATCACCAGGCAGCCCGGCAGCGCGATGAAGTGCCGGCGGTGGGCGGACCGCGGTCGCGCGACACCCTGGCGCCGGCGGCCCGCGCCGGCGACGGATCCCGGAAGGCGGCGACAAGGAGCGCGGCGAGTGGCCGGTTGACCTGGAAGGAAGCGCAGGAGCTCGCCGCCTTGCCCAACCGCATCGCGGATCTCGAGGCGGAACAGAAGCGGATCGGCGAGCGTCTCGCCGACCCCGCGCTGTACCAGTCGCCGCCCCAGGAGGCGCAGAGCCTGGCGGCACGGCTGCATGCGATCGACGAGGAGTTGCTGGCGCTGCTCGAGCGCTGGGAAGCACTCGAGGGCTGACGGCGCGAACGACGGTCGTGCTGGCGCCGGCTCGCCGGGCGCTGCCGGGTCGCCGCTCAGCCGGTCTTCCCGTCCTGCCCGCCGGACGGCGACGGGGCGTCGCCGGTGACGGTCGGTTCGCCCGTCCGCAGGCACAGCCGGCGCAGGTGTGCTGGCGTGACGCGCAGCACGAAGAGCGCTGCCAGCCCGGCGAGGAGTCCCCAGAAGGCGGAGCCGATGCTGGCCAGCGAGACCCCGGAGGCGGTGACGAGAAAGGTCAGCAACGCCGGCTCGCGCTCGCTTTCCTGGACGAGCGCGCTGGCCAGCCCGCTGCCGATCGTGCCGAGCAGCGCGAAGCCGGCGATGGCGAGGACGAGCTCCCGCGGCATGGCGAGAAAGAGCGTACCGACGGTCGCGCCAAAGACGCCAATGATGACGTAGATGGCGCCGGCGGCGATGGCGGCGACGTAGCGCCGGCCGGGATCCTCGTGCGCCTCGCGGCCCATGCAGATGGCGGCCGTGATCGCGGCGAGATTGAGCGCGAAGCCGCCGAAGGGGGCGAGCAGCAGGTTGGCGGCGCCGGTCCAGCCGATCAGCGGCGAGATCGGCACGCGATAGCCGGAGGCACGGATGACCGCGACGCCAGGCACGTTCTGCGACGCCATGGTGACGACGAACAGCGGCAGGGCGACGCCGACCAGCGCCGTCCACGAAAAGCGCGGCGCGATGAACACCGGCGCCGCCAGTTCGATCGCCAGACCGTCGAGGCGCAACTGGTCCTGCGCGCCGGCAATGCCGATGCCGAGCAGCAGGGTGACGACGATCGCGTAGCGCGGCAGCGACCGGCGGCACACGAGATAGGCGCAGAACATCGGGAAGACCAGCGCGAACTGGCTCGCCATCGCGCCGAAGGCGTCGAGTCCGAAACGCAGGAGGACGCCGGCGAGCATGCCGGAAGCGATCGAGAGCGGCATGCGGGCGACCATTCTTTCGAACCAGCCGGAGAAGCCGCAGACGGTGATCAGCACCGCGGAGACGAGAAAGGCGCCGGTCGCCTCGGGCAGCGAAACGCCGGCGGCGCCGGTGATCAGCATCGCCGCACCGGGAGTGGACCAGGCGGTCAGCACCGGCACGCGGAAGCGCAGCGAGAGGCCGATGCTGCTCAGTCCCATGCCCAGACCGAGCGCCAGCATCCACGAAGCGATTTCCGCCGGGCTCGCCTGCAGCGTGCGTGCCGCCTGAAAGACGATCACCGCCGAGCTGGTGAAGCCGACCAGGACCGCGACGAAGCCGGCGGTGAGAGCCGCCAGGGAGCAGTCCTGCAGCAGGCGCACCGACCCTTGCCTCTGCTGTCCGGTGGCACGGCAGTCGCTGCGGCTCACTGCCGGACGGGCCTGCGCAGGGCCTCACGAATCTTCGGCAACGCGGCCTGGGCCGCCCTCTCTCCCTCGAGGATCGAGTCGTGACGGGCCTGGAAATCGGTCGATCCGATGTTGCCGACCTGCGGCTGGATCACCACGTCGGCATCGCGAAGTTCGTGGCGCGCGAGGCTCTGTCCCATGATCGTGAAGGTCTGCAGCAGGATCTCGAAGGTGCTGCGAACCGGCTGAGCTGCCGGCCGCGCCGAGATATCGACGGCGATCACGACATCGGCGCCCATCTGCCGTGCCGCACGCACCGGGACCAGGCTCGACAGACCGCCGTCGACGTACTCGCGGCCCGCCACCTTCACCGGCTGGAAGACACCGGGTACCGCCGCCGAGGCGCGCACCGCCATGCCTGTGTTGCCGGTGCGGAAGACGATGCTCTCGCCGCTGTGCAGGTCGGTCGCGACCGCTCCGAACGGCCGCTTGAGGGCTTCCAGCGGGCGCTGCCCGACGGCATCGTTGACGAACTGCTGCAGCGCCTCGCCCTTGAGCACGCCGCGCGCCGGCAGCGACCAGTCGCTGATCCGGCTCTCGTCGAGCCGGTGGGCCAGCTTCTGCAGCTCGAACCCGTTGTGGCCGGCAGCATGCAGCGCGCCGACGACCGCGCCGGCACTGCTGCCGACGATGATGTCGGGAACGATACCCTGGCTCTCGAGAACCTTGATCACGCCGACATGGGCAAAACCGCGGGCTGCGCCGCCGCCAAGCACCAGGGCGAGCTTCGCGGGTCGTGCTGGCGTCGCTGCCGCTGGCGCCGTTGGCGGTGGCGGTGGGGTGCCGGCGCAGCCGAGCAGAGCTAGCGCAGCAATACAGGCAAGCAGCAGCGGGTGGGGCATGGTCTCTTCGTCCTGAATTCGCCGGGGTGGAGCGTCGCCGCGATCGCGGCGACGGTCGAGGCCAGCAGGCCCGACCCCGCCGTCGGTCATCCGGCTCTCTGCGGGCCAACCGGTGATTGCCAGCGTGGCTGGCGAAAAAACCGCGTCGCGCGAGGGCAGTTTCTGATTTCCGGCGGGGCGGCACAACAAAAGGGCGCACGTGCGCAGTCTCGCACAATACTATAGACTCACCTCTGGCGTGAAGCACTGAGGGGTGTTTCACGATTTCTCACACATGGCTGACGAACAGTGTTGCGGGGGTTTTCACATGAACGACAAGACCAAGGCCGGAGGCGGGTGTTCTGACGAGCTGAATCCCGGGTTTCTGACCGGACGCGAGGACCGGCGCACCGGGCTCGGCGTAGACGCGCTGAAACGCGCTCTGCTGGACAAGCTGGTGTATGTGCAGGCGCGCTTTCCACAGGTCGCGACGCGCCACGACTGCTTCGTCGCGCTCGCCCAGGCGGTGCGCGACCGCCTGTTGCAGCGCTGGGTGCAGACGGCGCGTACCTATCGCGATCGTGGCAGCCGCACCGTCTGCTACATGTCCGCGGAATTCCTGATCGGCCCGCAGCTTGGCAACAACCTGATCAATCTGGGAATCTACGACACCGCACGGCAGGCGATGAAGGACCTCGGGCTTGACCTGGAACTCCTCCTGGATCAGGAGCAGGAACCTGGTTTGGGCAATGGCGGCCTCGGCCGCCTGGCGGCGTGCTACCTCGACTCGCTGGCGACGCTCGAGATTCCGGCCATCGGCTATGGCATCCTCTATGAATTCGGCATCTTCACGCAGGCGATCCGCGATGGCTGGCAGGTCGAGCTGACCGACAAGTGGCTGCGTGCCGGCAGCCCGTGGCTGATCCACCGCCCGAACATCGCGTTCGACATCAAGCTCGGCGGACATACCGAGCACCAGTACGAGGCGATCGGCAACCGTCGACTGCGGGTGCAGTGGATACCCGGCAAGCTCGTTCGCGGCACGGCCTGGGACATGCCGGTTCTCGGCTATGGCGTGAACACGCCCAACCGTCTCCGTCTGTGGAGCGCCGAAGCGCCGGAGTCGTTCGATTTCGCCGCCTTCAATGCCGGCAACTACTATCAGGCGGTCGATGCGCAGATCTCGTCGGAGACGATCACCAAGGTGCTCTATCCGAATGACGAAACCGAGGCCGGCCAGCAGCTTCGCCTCGAGCAGCAGTACTTCTTCGTCTCCTGTTCGCTGCAGGACATGATCCGTCTGCAACTGCAGCGCGAACAGAACCTCGACCACTTCGACGAGAAGTTCGTCGTTCAGCTCAACGACACGCACCCGTCGATCGCCGTCGCCGAACTGATGCGGCTGCTGGTGGACGAGTACGGCATGGAGTGGGAGCAGGCGTGGTCGATCACCCGCCGGACCTTTGCCTACACCAACCACACGTTGCTGCCCGAGGCGCTCGAGAAGTGGCGGCTCGATCTCTTCAGGCGCGTCCTGCCGCGGCACTACGAGATCATCTGCGAGATCAACGAGCGCTTCCTCGACGAGGTGCGCATCCATTTCCCGTTCGACCACGACCGCCTGCGCCGGATGTCGCTGATCGACGAGGACGGGGCTCGCTACGTGCGCATGGCGCACCTGGCGGTGGTCGGCAGCTTCGCCGTGAATGGCGTCGCCGCGCTGCATTCGGAGTTGCTCAAGTCCGACGTGCTGCGCGATTTCCACGAAATGTGGCCCGAGAAGTTCAGCAACAAGACCAATGGCGTCACGCCGCGCCGTTTCGTCCTGCTCGCCAACCCGGCGATGTCCGGGTTGATCGACGAGGCGATCGGCAAGGGCTGGGTCACCGACATGGCGCGCCTGCGCGAGCTTGAGGGGCACGCCGGGGACGCCGCGTTCCGCGCCGAGTGGCGGCGGATCAAGGCGTCGAACAAGCTGCGGTTGTTGCGCGAGATCGGGCGCAGCACGGTCGTCGACATCGATCCGGAGACGATGTTCGACGTGCAGGTGAAGCGCTTTCACGAGTACAAGCGGCAACATCTCAACCTGCTGCACGTCGTCTCGCTGTACAAGCGGCTGAAGGACGATCCGAACCTCGCGGTGGCACCGCGCACCGTCATCTTCGGCGGCAAGGCGGCGCCAGGATACGCCATGGCCAAGCTGATGATCCGCCTGATCACCGCGGTCGCCGATCTGATCGGGCGCGATCCGGCGATGCGCGGCAAGCTGCAGGTCGTCTTCTACCCCAACTACAACGTCAAGAACGCGCATGCCATCTTTCCCGCCGCTGACCTGTCGGAGCAGATCTCGCTCGCCGGCAAGGAGGCTTCCGGCACCGGCAACATGAAGTTCCAGATGAACGGCGCGCTGACCATCGGCACGCTCGACGGAGCCAACGTCGAGATCCGCGAACAGGTCGGCGAGGAGAACTTCTTCCTCTTCGGCATGGACGTTCCCCAGGTCAAGGACCTGCGCCGGACCGGCTATCGGCCGCGCGCGTGGTATGAGGCGAATCCGCACCTGCGGGAAGTGATCGACCTGATCGCCGGTGGCTTCTTCACGCGTGGCGACCGCGACATCTTCAGGCCGCTGGTCGATAGCCTGCTGAACCACGACGAGTACATGCTGCTGGCCGACTTCCAGTCGTACATCGACTGTCAGGAGCGGGTGTCGGCGAGCTACCTCGACTCCGAGCGGTGGACGCGGATGTCGATCCTCAACGTTGCCCGCTCGGGTTTCTTCTCCTCCGATCGAGCGATCCAGGAGTACTGCGAGCAGATCTGGAAGGTGCAGCCGGTACGCATCGAACTGCGCGACCTGACGGGGGAGGATCTGGTGTTCCGGCGCGCGATCGCACAGGCCGACTGACGCCGCTCCGGTGCGGGTGGGCGCGGCGAGCGGCAGCCGACCGGCTGCCGCCCACCGTGCGACGGGGCAACGCTGCCGGCAGCCGGATGGCTGCCGGCAGCGGTCGGTTTACCAGCGGCGGATCTTGATTACGTGCGCCATCTTGGTATCCGGCGCCAGCTCGACATAGGCGGTGGGTCCGCTCCAGCGATAGCGCTCGTCGGAGAGCAGGTCATGCGCCTGGTACTGCTCGCCGGCCTCGATGCCGAAGGTGGCGAGCGGAATGTGCAGTAGCGATCCGTGCTTGTGGAAGGGGTCGAGGTTGACAACGCAGACGATGATGTCCGAGCGATCGTCGGTCATCTTGGCGTAGGCGAGGATCTGCGGATTGTCGGCACCCAGGAAGAGGACGTTGTTGTAGGTCTGCAGCGCCGGCGAGTCGCGGCGGATCTGGTTGAGCCGGGTGATGATGTCGATGATGTTGCCCGTCGCCTTCCAGTCACGCACGCGGATCTCGTATTTCTCGGAGTCGAGGTACTCCTCCTTGCCCGGAATGGCCTCGTTTTCGCACAGCTCGTAGCCACTGTAGATGCCATAGACGCTCGACAGCGTTGCCGCCAGCACGACGCGCATGATGAACGCCGGGCGGCCGCCGAACTGCAGGATCGGCGGCAGGATGTCGGGTGTGTTGGCGAAGAAGTTGCCGGTGAAGTACTCCTTCATCTCGCCGCAGGTCAGCTCGCTGACGTAGTCGGTCAGGTCATGCTTGTGGTTGCGCCAGGTGAAGTAGGTGTAGGACTGGGCGAAGCCCACCTTCGCAAGCAGGCGCATCATCTTCGGCTTGGTGAAGGCTTCAGCGAGGAAGATGACTTCCGGATGCTTGCGGTGCACCTCGGCGATCACCCACTCCCAGAACGGCACCGGTTTGGTGTGCGGGTTGTCGACGCGGAAGGTGGTGACGCCCTTGTCGACCCAGAAGAGGAAGATCTTCAGCATTTCCTGCCACAGTCCGGCGCGGTCCGTGGTGCCGAAGTTCAGCGGGTAGACGTCCTGGTACTTCTTCGGCGGGTTCTCGGCATACTTGATCGAGCCGTCGGGCCGATGGAAAAACCAATCCGGGTGCTCGGCGACGTACGGATGATCGGGTGAGCAGTTCATGACGTAGTCGAGGGCGATCTCGATTCCGAGTTCGCGGCAGGTGGCGACGAACTGGTCCCAATCAGCCCAGGTGCCGAGCTGCGGCTCGAGCGCCATGTGTCCGCCGTGTTCGTTGCCGATCGCCCACGGGCTGCCGACGTCGCCCGGAACCGCCACCAGACTGTTGTTCTTGCCCTTGCGGAAACTGTGGCCGATCGGATGGATCGGCGGCAGGTACACGACATCGAAGCCCATCGCCTTGATCTCGCGCAGGCGTCGAATGCTGTCCTGCAGCGTGCCATGGCGGTAGGGCATGCTGCCCTGCGAGCGGGGGAAGAATTCGTACCAGGCGGCGAAACGGGTGACGGGGCGATTCACCATGATCTTCAGCGACGGGCTCAGCTCGTAGCCCTCGCTGCGGTCGGGACAGCTGGCCATCAGGCTGCGCATGACGGCACCGACGCCGAGGTCGATCGCCCCCTGCTGTTCGTCGACGGCGAGTGCGCTTTCCATCGCCGTCAGCAGGCCGTTGATTCGGGTTCGCGTGGCAGCCGGTGCGAGCGCGGCGGCGGTTCTGATGATCTGCAGTCCTTCGAGGAGTTCGCTGTTCAGGTTGGCGCCGGGGACGTTCTTCTTGCCGATCTCGTCGACCCAGGAGAGATAGCGTTCGGCATAGGCCTCGATGGTGTACTCCCAGCAGCCGATCGCGCCGACGCTGAAGTCGCCATACCAGCGGTCGTTGTCGCCCTGGACCATCGGGCTTTCATGCCACCTCTTCTCGCCGACGCGGCGCACCTTGAGCACCGCCGCCAGCTTGTCGTGGCCCTCCTTGTAGATGTCCGCGCTGACGGCGACACTCTCGCCGATGACGCGCTTGATGGGAAAGCGGCCGCCCTGGACTTGCGGCTCGACCGCCTCGATGATGACGCGGGGGTAGTTCTCGGGAACCATCATGCTGCTCCTGAATCCTGGACCGGCGCTGCCGGCAGGAAAAGACTCGAAACCGGACAGGCTCTGCGGACCCGTCCATCCATGCCGGCACCCGGGCGCCGGATGCGGAGCGGCGCAACCGGACGACCGG
This sequence comes from Accumulibacter sp., assembly GCF_023806635.1. GTDB lineage: Bacteria > Pseudomonadota > Gammaproteobacteria > Burkholderiales > Rhodocyclaceae > Accumulibacter. Next base: position 21,932 of record NZ_JAMTDQ010000013.1, on the reverse strand, counting down.
ATCACGGTCCGTCCCGGCAATGTGGCCGCCCACAGCGAAGATCATCCAAGCAGCGAATCGTAGAGCCGTTTCGTCTGCTGCGCGATGCTCGTCCAGCTGAAGACCTCGCGCGCTCGCCTCTGGCCCGCCGCAGCCATCGACTCGGCCAGTTCCGGGTCGTCGAGGATCTTGTTGATCGCGCCCGCGAGGTCGCGTGAGAAAAGGTCCGGATTGACCGGCTCGAATGGCGCGACGTGCAGCTGCTCGAGTGGCACGAGGAAGCCGGTGACCCCGTCTACGACGACCTCCTTGATGCCGCCGACGGCGCTCGCGACGACGGCAGTGCGGCAGGCCATCGCCTCGAGGTTGATGATCCCGAACGGCTCGTAGATCGACGGGCAGCAGAAGACGGTGGCGTGCGAGTAGAGCTGGATCGCTTCTTCCTTGCTGACCATTTCCTGGATCCAGACGACGTTGGTGAAGCCCTCCTGGCGAACACGCCTGACCGCCATCTCCATCTCGTGCAGCACCTCCTTGGTGTCGGCAGCACCGGCACAGAGGACGATCTGCGCATCGCGGTTGATGTAGTGGATCGCATTGACCAGATGGACGATCCCCTTCTGGCGGGTGATGCGGCCGACGAACAGGACGATCGGCTTGCCGGGATCGACACCATACTTCTCGAGCGCTGTCGTCTCTTCGGTCGGGTGGTACTGGTCGACGTTGATGCCGTTGTAGATCACCGAGATCTTTGCCGGATCGATGTCGAAATGCTCGATGATGTCCTGCCTGGTTCCCTCGGAGACGGCGATCACGGCGTCCGCCATCTCCAGCGAGGTCTTCTCGATCCAGGACGACATGTCGTAACCGCAGCCGAGCTGTTCCCGTTTCCAGGGCCGCAGCGGCTCAAGCGAATGCACCGTGTGCACCAACGGGATGCCATAGAGGGTTTTGGCGAGAATGCCGCCGAGGTGTGCGTACCACGTGTGCACGTGCACAATGTCGGCATCGACCTGTTCGCTGAGGGTCTCGAGATTCGCCTCGAAAGTGTCGAGCGCACCGCTGAGCTTCTTGTCGACGTGGGCAAAGCTGCCCTTGCCGAAAGGAAAGCCCTTGACCCGCACACCGTCGACCACAGTGTCCTGGTCACCAAACGAGCGGACCTCGACATGCATCAGTCTGGCCAGTTCGCCAGACAGATACTCGACGTGAACACCGGCTCCGCCGTAAACGTACGGAGGGTACTCTCGCGTCAATAGCAGTACTTTCATCGCGGTACTTTCCATTATTGATTGGTGGGCTTGGCGCGCCGCCGGCGCTCCGTTAGAAGGCCCTGACATTGTATCGGGAAAGCCCGCTGCCGGCCAGAATCGGCGCCGCTTCTGTTGCGACGCAGCAGCGGTCGCCGCGGCGGATCTGCAACGCCAATGAAGCGCCCATGCGCCGCAGGCGACGTCGGCAGCAAGGACGGGTAGAATGCGCGGAATGAATCTGCTGGCCATCGAGACGTCCACCGAGTCGGGCTCCATCGCCCTCTGGTCCAACGGCACTTTGCTGCGACGCAGTTGCCCGGCTGGCCCAGCGCATTCGCAGACTCTGCTGCCGTTGCTCGGCAGCGTCTTGCAGGAAGCCGGGCTCGCTTGCGACGATCTGCACGGGATAGCCTTCGCCGCGGGTCCGGGTTCTTTCACCGGCCTGCGCATGGCCTGTGGTGTGGCGCAGGGACTGGCTGTCGCGCATGCCTTGCCGGTGATCGCAGTCGGAACGCTCGAGGCGATGGCGCTGGCGAGCGGTGGCGAGCGCGTGATCGTTCTCCTCGACGCGCGCATGGGCGAGATCTACCACGCCCGGTTCGTCTCCGGCGACGAGGCCCTGGCGACAGCTGTCTGCCACCCCGGCGAACTGCCCCTTCCCGATACTGGGGGCTGGCTCGCCTGCGGCAACGGCCTCGCCGCCCATCCAGCGTTGCGACAGCGGCTGTCGGCCCGGGTGTGCGACTGGTTGCCCGAATTGCTTCCGGATGCCGGCGCGGTCGCCCGCCTGGCGGCACCGCGACTGGCGCGCGGCGAGGGGGTGGATGCGGCAGCGGTGGCGCCTCGCTATGTGCGCAACAAGGTCGCGCTGACGGTAGCTGAACGCCTGGCAAGCGGGGGACGGGCTTGAGCGCCGTGCTCGTGCCGCGCGTCGAGATGTTGCCTCTCGGTCATCACGATGTCGACCAGATGGTCGCGATCGAGGAGGGCGTCTTTCCCTATCCCTGGACGCGCGGCAACTTCGTCGATTCGATCGACAGCGGCTACAGCGCCTGGGGCTGCCGTGTCGCTGGTGAACTGGTCGGCTACTTCGTGCTGATGATCGCCGTGGACGAGGCGCACCTGCTCAACATCGGCGTGCTCGGGACGCGACAGCGGATGGGCTTCGGCACGCGGTTGCTGCAGTGCGCGATGACTACCGCGCGGCAGGCGGGTGCAAGCAGCCTGCTGCTCGAGGTGCGGCCGTCGAACGAAAATGCGCTGGCGTTGTACCGGCAGTTCGGCTTTCGGCAGATCGGCCTGCGACGCGGCTACTACCCGGTGGCCGAAGGACGTGAAGATGCGTTGGTGTTGCGGCGCGAGCTGGACCGGATTCGCGCGTGATGGGTGGCGAACTGCGTCGCCCACTCCTGACGCGCCTGCAACTGCTGCGCGAGATGGGGCTGTCGCCGCTCTGGCGACTGCGACCGCAGGCAGCGGGCGTGGCGCAGCCGCTGGTGGGCGGTACGGCGGCGGGGTCGGAGGCAGAACCCGGGTCGCCCGGTGAGCCGGCTGCGGCAGCGGCAGGAGTACCAGTGCCGGCAGCCGGGGGCGAGCGGAACGTGGAGATTGCCGGCATGGGGTGGGAGGAGTTGCGCCAGAGCGCGGCCATCTGTCGCGCCTGCAATCTCTGCCAGGGGCGCCGGCAGGCCGTGCTGGGTGTCGGCGACCTCAAGGCCGACTGGCTGTTCATCGGCGAAGGCCCTGGGGCGGAGGAAGATGCGCGCGGTGAGCCCTTCGTCGGACCGGCTGGCAAGCTGCTCGATGCGATGCTGGCGGCGATCGATCTGCAGCGCGGCGATGACGTGTACATCGCCAATGCAGTCAAATGCCGTCCGCCCGGCAACCGCACGCCCGAGTCTTCCGAGATCGCGGCCTGCGCGCCCTACCTGAGACGACAGATTGCCCTCCTGCAGCCGCGCCTGATCGTGCTGCTGGGCCGCGCGGCGGCGCACGCCGTGCTCGGCGAGGTCGGCTCGCTGGCCAACATGCGCGGGCGATCATTCGCCTACCGTTCGCCGGCTGGCGGCGAGGACATTCCGGTGATCGTCAGCTACCATCCCGCCTATCTGTTGCGAACACTGCACGACAAGGCGCGCGCCTGGGAGGATCTGTGCCGCGCCCGCGCGCTGATGCGCGCCGCCAAGGGGACGGCTACCGGGCGCGATCGCGCAGCGGGTCCGGATGCCGCGCCGACGCCCTAGCCTTCGGCGTAGCGTACCCGCTGCCGCGGCTTGCTCGGGTGCGTCAGGTGGTCGAGCGGCAAGGCATGCGTCTGCTTGACGGTCTGCAGCGCGATGCTTGTCCGCAGGCGACCGACTCCCGGCAGGCCCAGCAGGCGCTTCATCGTCAGTTCGGCGAAGGCGGCCAGATCGGGAACGACGATGCGCAGCATGTAGTCGGCGTCACCGCTGACGGAATGGCATTCGAGAACTTCGGGAATCGCTGCAACCGCATCCTCGAATGCTTCGCAGGCCGATTCGCCAGTCGGCTCGAGCATCACCTGCGCGAAGGCGGTGATCGACAGGCCGAGCGCGCCAGGTGCCAGGAGGGCGACGTAACCGGCGATGACCCCGTCGTCCTCGAGGCGCTGGATGCGACGGCTGATCTGCGAGGGTGAGAGCTTGATCTGTTCGCCGAGCGTCGCGTTGGTCGCGTTCCCTTTTCGCTGCAATGCATCAAGCAATGCGAAGTCGTAACGATCTATGGTGATTTTTGACATGAAATCGGCCTTGTGTGCACGAAACATGCGCAGTATAGGGCAAACATGCTCCACTGCAAGCTCCGGGGTCCGCCTGCCGATGCCATCCCGGAACGGTGCGCAGCCGCAGCCGGTCGCTTGTCGGGCTACCGTTCAGTGCTTGCCGTCGTCGAGATGGATGACATCGTCGCGCAGGCGCTGGTTCGCCTCGTGTCGCCGCTTGACGAGCCACATCGCCGCGCTGACGAAGAGGCCGAAAAGGGTGATCACGAGATAGATCGACCACTGCGCGCGGATCATCAGGAAGTACAGGCCGGTCATTGCCAGGATCGACAGGTTCTCGTTGAAATTCTGCACGGCGATCGAGTGTCCCGCGCCCATCAGGATGTGGCCGCGGTGCTGCAGCAGTGCATTCATCGGCACGACGAAAAAGCCGGAGAGCGCACCGATCAGGACCAGGAGGGGCACGGCCAGCCAGGTATGCTGGACGAAGTTCATGATCAGAACGATGCCGCCCATGGCGATGCCGAGCGGGATGACGCGCACCGACTTGCGCAGCGTGATCATCCGCGCTGCACCGATTGCGCCGAGCGCCACGCCGATGGCCACGACGCCCTGCAACATGCTCGACTTCGACAGGTCGAGTTGCAGCGCCGTCTCGGCCCAGCTGATGACGATGAACTGGAGCGTGGCGCCGGCACCCCAGAACAGGGTCGTCACTGCCAGTGACACCTGCCCCAGGCGGTCGCGCCAGAGGAGGATCAGGCAGTGGTTGAACTCGCGCAGCAGGTACCAGGGGTTCTTGTGCAGCGTCCGGTGATCGACACCGGTATCGGGTACACGCAGATTGAACAGGGCAGCGAGCAGGTAGAAGCCGGCGACGAAACAGAGCGCCATTTCGCTGACGGTATCGACGCCGGTATCGATCAACGGCAGGTCCCAGCCGAGCAAGCTGTGCGCGACTTCCGGCTGGATCAGCATGCCGCCGACGACGACGCCGAGAATGATCGCGCCGACCGTCAGTCCCTCGATCCAACCGTTGGCAACCACCAGCAGGCGGTGCGGCAGATACTCGGTCAGGATGCCGTACTTGGCGGGCGAGTAGGCGGCGGCGCCAAGGCCGACGACCGCGTAGGCAATGAGGGGATGCACATCCCAGTACATCATTGCGCAGCCCAGGATCTTGATGCCGTTGCTGATGAACATCACCCGCCACTTGGCCATCGAGTCGGCAAATGCGCCGACGAACGCGGCCAGGGCGACGTATGAAACCGTGAAAAAGGTCTTCAGCAGCGGTTCGTAGGCAGCCGGCGCCTGCATCTCGCGCAGCGCGGCAATGGCAACGATCAGCAGCGCGTTGTCGGCGAGAGCCGAGAAGAACTGCGCTGCCATGATGATGTAAAAACCGAGAGGCATCAGATATTATTAATGCAGCTGTTCCGCGTGTGTGGGCCTTATACCACGAACGGCGGCACTTTGTCGGTTTGCGCGCGGCGATGCTGCAACTTCCTGCGTCGCCTGCCGGGCGGAGGTCCGTCGCGCTGGCTGGCAGGGCGGTTTTGTGGTTGAATTCGAACTGCAGCGGAAAGGGGGGATAAGGGTGGCTGATCGTCGATTGCAGGTGTTCCACGCGGTGGCGAAGCATCTTTCCTTTACCAAGGCTGGCGAGGCCCTGCACATGACGCAGCCGGCCGTCACCTTCCAGATCAAGCAACTGGAGGAACGCTTCAATACCCGCCTCTTCGAACGGGGAGGAGCCCGCGTCTCGCTGACAGCAGCGGGCGAGGTGGTCCTCGACTACGCCGAACGGATTCTCGGCCTGTCGAACGAACTCGACATCCGCATCGCCGAAATGACCGGGCAGATGAGCGGCAGCCTGCTGGTCGGTGCCAGCACGACGATCGCCGAGTTCATGCTGCCGCCAATCCTCGGCGAGTTCAACGTCCGCTATCCGCAGGTCCGCGCCCGCCTGACGGTGGCCAACTCGGACGCGATCAACAATGCGGTCGCCGCGCATACGCTCGACATCGGGCTGATCGAATCGAAGACCTCGCATCCCGCCCTGCAATGCGAGGTCTGTGGCGACGATGAACTGCAAGTGGTCTGCACACCGGCGCACCCACTGGCCAGTCGAACCGCGGTCGATGCGCGCACTCTGCTGGCGTACGACTTCATCGCCCGCGAACCGGGTTCGGGAACGCGCGAGGTCACCGACGATTACCTTCGCGCATGCGGCATCGATCCCGGCAAGCTGAAGACGCTGATGGAGCTGACCAGCCCGGAAGCGCTGAAAGGCGTCGTCGCCACCGGCCTTGGTTGCTCGATTCTCTCGCGCGCCAGCTTCGAGAAGGAACGGCAACTCGGCAGTCTCATCGCCGTTCCGTTGCGGCCACCGTTGCGGCGGACCCTGTCGCTGGTCTACCCAAAGGAGCGCTTCCGTTCCCGGGTCGTGCTGACCTTCGTCGACTTTGCCAAGGCGAAGCTGCACGAGCTGACGGCCTGATGCCGCGCCCGATCGAGGCAGTCGTCGACCTGGCGGCGCTGCGGCACAACTATCTGCTCGCCCGCCGCCGGGCCGCCCGGGGTGGCACCGCTGCGCGGGCCTGGGCGGTGGTCAAGGCGAACGCCTACGGCCATGGATTGCTGCGTGCCGCGGCGGCGCTCGGCGATGTTGCGGACGGCTTTGCCCTGCTCGACATCGACGAGGCGGTGCGCCTGCGTCAGGCGGGGATCCGCCAGCCGATCCTCCTGCTCGAGGGCTTCTTCACCGTCGCCGACTTGGCGGCCTGCAGCGAGCACGAGCTGAGCGTCGTCATTCACTGCCTCGATCAGTTGCAGATGCTGCGGCAGGCACGATTGCCGCGCTGCCCGCCGATCCATCTCAAGCTGAACAGCGGCATGAACCGGCTCGGGCTGGTGGCGGGCCAGCTGCCGGCGGCGCGGGAGCACCTGGCCGCATTGGCGTGCTCTGGCGGCGGCGGGCTGACCCTGATGACGCATTTCGCCGAGGCCGACGCCGACGGTGGGGAGGCCTGCATCCGCTGGCAGCTCGAACGTTTTGCCCGCATGCTCGACGACTGGCCGCAGGCCGCCGCCTTGCCCGTCTCGCTCGCCAACTCGGCAGCCATCCTGCGCTACCCTGCCACCGCTCGCGACTGGGTGCGGCCGGGAATCATGCTCTACGGCGGCAGTCCCTTCGCCAGCGAGGATGCGGCGAGCCTTGGTCTGCGGCCGGTGATGACGCTGCGCAGCACGATTCTCGCGCTGCAGGAGATCGCCGCCGGCGAGCGCGTCGGCTATGGCGGTACCTTCGTCGCCGCCCGACCAACCCGCGTCGGCATCGTTGCCTGCGGTTACGCCGACGGCTATCCCCGGCATGCGCCGGGGGGGACGCCGATCGTCGTCGATGGGCAGCGGACGCGGACGCTTGGGCGCGTGTCGATGGACATGCTGGCCTGCGACCTGACCGATCTGCCCGCCGCCGGGGTTGGCAGCCCGGTGGTGCTGTGGGGCGAGGGCATGCCGGCAGACGAGGTCGCGACGGCCGCCGGAACGATCAGTTACGAGCTGTTCTGCGCGCTGGCCCGGCGTGTGCCGGTGCGTAGCGTCGGCGAGGTGGCGCAGGAGTCGTCGCGAGCGGGCAGCGAGGAAGGGAACGAGTGAGCGAACGACGGGACCTGTCGGATCGATGGCTGGTGAGTGGGCGCGTCGCCAAGGCGGCAGACCGGTCGCGCAATGGACTGATCGGCGATCCCCGGGCATGACGCGCGCCGGCGGCACTCAGCAGAAGAGCCAGTTTTGCTGCAGCGAATGCGGCGCCAGCGTTGCCAAGTGGCAGGGGCAGTGCCCAGGTTGCGGGCGGTGGAACACGCTCGTCGAGACCATCGCCAGCGCTGCCCCACTTGCCGGGCAGCGGCGATTCGTCGCCCTGGCGGGCTGCGCCGTGGTGCAGACGCTCGCCGACATCGCGGCACACGAGGAGGAACGGCTGCCCACCGGCATCGGCGAGTTCGACCGCGTCCTCGGCGGCGGCCTGGTGCGCGGTGGCGTCATCCTGATCGGTGGCGATCCGGGAATCGGCAAGAGCACCCTGCTGCTGCAGGCACTCGCCGCTCTGGCGGCGAGGGAGGACGTTCTCTACGTCAGTGGTGAGGAGTCGGGACAACAGATTGCCCTGCGCGCGCGGCGGCTGTCACTGGCCACCGGCACGCTGCGGCTGCTGGCCGAGATCAACCTGGAACGGATCCTGGCCACCCTGCGGTCGGCGCCACCGCGCGTGGCGGTGATCGATTCGATCCAGACGCTGTGGTCGGAGCAGCTGAGTTCCGCACCAGGTTCGGTTGCACAGGTGCGCGAATGCGCCGCGCAACTGACCCGGCTCGCCAAACAGACCGGGATCACGGTGATCCTCGTCGGGCATGTGACCAAGGAAGGCGCCATTGCCGGCCCACGTGTGCTCGAGCATATCGTCGACAGCGTGCTCTACTTCGAGGGCGACACCCATTCGAGCTTCCGCCTGATCCGTGCGGTGAAGAATCGCTACGGCGCGGTCAACGAGATCGGTGTCTTCGCGATGACCGATCGCGGCCTGAAGGCAGTGAGCAACCCGTCGGCGATCTTTCTCTCGCAGCACGGAGCCGAGGTCGCCGGATCCTGCGTGCTGGTCACCCAGGAAGGTACGCGGCCACTTCTCGTCGAGGTGCAGGCGCTGGTCGACCAGGCGCACGGGAACCCGCGGCGGCTGACCGTCGGACTCGATGCGCAGCGACTGTCGATGCTGCTGGCCGTTCTCCATCGCCATGCCGGCATCGTCTGTTTTGATCAGGACGTTTTCGTCAACGCCGTCGGTGGCGTCCGGATCAGCGAACCGGCGGCCGATCTCGCCGTTCTCCTGGCAATCATTTCCTCGTTGAAGGGCAGGGCGTTGCCGGAGAAACTCGTGGTCTTCGGCGAGGTTGGTCTGGCGGGCGAAATCCGGCCGGCGCCGCGCGGTCAGGAGCGCCTGCGTGAGGCCGCCAAACTCGGCTTCACGCGTGCCCTGGTTCCCGAGGCGAACCGGCCGCGGCAGGCGATTGCCGGCATCGAGGTGATGCCGGTGCGGCGGGTCGAGGAAGCGGCGCGGCGACTGCGTGAACTCGAATGAGTCGGCGCACGCGACAGGTGTCGCCATCCGCCCTGGCCGCCCCGCGTCCGCCGCAAGATCAGCGGCGGCGGTAGAACAGACCGGCGCCGACGAGGCCGAGCGCGACCAGCGCGAGCCCGTTCGGTTCCGGAATCGCGATCTCGAACGGGTTGTTCGCAGACAGCATGATGTTGCCGGGGGCGCAGCAGGGATCGCCCGCCTGGCTCACGACCATGCGCAGCGTCCAGTCACCGCCAGCGTCGAACAGCGGCGCGAAGTCGAAGTCCAGGTCGCGCGCTTCCCACTGCCCGGGCATGGTCTTGGCAAGATAGCGGGTACTGCCGACTGTCGTTCCGTTGAGCTCGAAGCTGAACTCGAGCGGCTCGTTGAGATTGTTCGAGTACCAGGGAGAGGGGGGCATCAGGTTGAGCGTGAGCCGCAACGAATTCACCTCCGTCAGCCACGGTACCGAAAAGGACTGGCTGGCGGCCTGGCCGACCAGGTAATAACTGCCATTGTCGCCGCCGGAACCCGGCGCGGTGAACAACCCGCTGTAACTCAGCCCCGCCGATGCCGGTGCCGCCGACAACAGGGCGGACGCGAGAAACGATATGCTGCATATGCTGTGGCGCCACTTGCTGACCATGACCAATCCTCCCGCAGACGTCCGCCAGGCCAACCCATCCGGCGGCTGTTCCGTGTCGCTTCCCGCGAGACCGGCTCACTGCCGGCAGCGGCTTCGGCAACACTTCTTCCACTCCAGCCCGGCGCCGGAACCCGCAGCAGGAACCCCCTCCTGCGCGACCTCACCTACCGGACTCCCGAAATCATTGTAGCAGGCAGAAGAATTGCCCGTGATGCAATCGCGCCCCTGAACTCGAGTATCCTCGAACTGTCAGAGTTTCGCTTGGCGTGCAGCGCGGTGGCGCGGAATCCCGGGCGTGCCAGTACCGTCGCCGTCGGCTGGGGCAGGCGCAGAGGGGTACCCGCGCAAGGAATCTGTCGCGCACTCACCGGCCGCTCGCCGCAGTTTCAAGGTCGCCCGAAAAGAACAGTGCCGTGCAACTGATCTCCTTCTCCTGGCGCATGCTGCGCCGCGACGCGCGCGGTGGCGAGTTGCGTCTGCTGGCAACGGCGCTGGCGGTGGCCGTCGCCGCACTGACTGCGGTCGGCTTCTTCGCCGACCGGGTCCGGCAGGCGCTCGATCGCGAGTCGCATCAGCTGCTCGGTGCCGATCTGCTGTTGACCGCCGATCAGCCGTGGCCAGCGAGCGTCGTTGCGCGCGCGCGCGGACTCGGCCTGCAGGAGGTTGCGACCGTGACCTTCCCGAGCATGGTGACGCACGGCGAGGGCGACGCCGTGCGGGCGCAACTGGCGGAAATCAAGGCTGTCGCTGCCGGCTATCCACTGCGCGGTTCGCTGCGCGTCGCGCCAGCGCTGAATGCAGTCGATGCGCCGGCAACGGGAATCCCGCCGCCCGGCACGACCTGGATCGACGAACGGCTGGCGTCGGCACTCGGAGTAGCGATCGGCGACCGGATCGCCGTCGGACAGAGCACGCTGCGGGTGGGCGCCGTGCTGACACTCGAGCCCGACCGCGGCATCAACTTCTTCAGCGTCGCACCGCGCCTGCTGATGAATCTCGACGATCTGCAGGCGACGGCGCTGTTGCAGGTCGGCAGTCGGGTGGCGTACCGCCTGCTGCTGGCCGGCGATCTGCCGCTGGTCAAGCGCTTCCAGCGCGAGATCGAGGGACAGCTGGCGCGCGGGCAGCGAATCGAGGATCCGCAGAACGGCCGCCCCGAAATCCGCAGCGCGCTCGATCGGGCGCAGAAGTTCCTTGGCCTGGCGGCCCTGCTGACGGTGGTACTGGCGGCGGTGGCGGTGGCGCTGGCCGCTCGCCGTTACGTGCAGCGCCACCTCGATCCCTGTGCCGTGATGCGCTGCCTCGGCGCGACGCAAGCGCTGCTGCTGCGCCTGCATCTCGGCCAGTTCGCCGTCCTCGGCCTGCTCGCGGCCATCGGCGGATGTGTCCTCGGCTACGTCGCGCATTTCGCCCTGCACGCGTGGCTGGCACAACTACTGGCGACGCCGCTGCCGTCGCCGGGGCCGCTGCCGGCGCTGCAGGGTATCGCCGTCGGTCTGCTGCTGCTCTTCGGCTTCGCCGTGCCGCCCTTGCTGCAGCTCAACCGGGTGCCGACGCTGCGCGTCCTGCGCCGTGAACTCGGCAGTCCGCAAGGCGGTACCGTCGTCGGCTACCTGTTGGGGTTCCTGGCTCTTGCCGGACTGATGTTCTGGGTTGCTGGCGAGGTCGAGCTGGGGGCCTGGGTGCTCGCCGGCTTCAGCCTGGCGATGCTGCTGTTTGCCATCGCGGCGCGCGTTGCCATCCGGCTGGCGGCAGCGCTGCGCAGCGGCGGCCGTGCGCTCGGCGGGGCAGGGATCGGCTGGCGTTACGGGCTGGCGAGCCTCGAGCGACGGGCGCACGCCAGCGTCGTGCAGATCGTCGCCCTGGCGCTCGGCTTCATGGCGTTGCTCTTGCTGACGGCGGTGCGTGGCGACCTGCTCGATGCCTGGCGGCAGGCGGTGCCGGCGGATGCGCCCAACCGCTTCGTCGTCAACATCCAGCCCGAACAGGTCGAGGCGGTGCGCTCGGCGCTGTTGGCGCAAGGGGTGTCGGCCGAGCTGGCGCCGATGGTGCGCGGGCGCCTGCTGCGCATCAACGGCGCCGAGGTCCGCGCCGCCAACTACACGGACGATCGCGCGCAACGACTGGTCGAGCGCGAATTCAACCTGTCGATGCGGCCGGACCTGCCCGCCGGCAACAGCCTCGCCGGCGGTCGCTGGTTTCTGCCGGGAGAACTCGCGGGTCGGGCGCAGGACGCGCCGGCATCGGTCGAGGAGGGGTTGGCGCGGACCCTCGGGCTGGTGGTCGGCGATCGCATCGACTTCGGCGTCGCCGGGGAGATGATCGGCATGAAGATCGTTGGTTTGCGCAAGGTCAACTGGGACACCATGCGCGTCAATTTCTTCGTCCTGACGCCACCAGCGGTTCTCGAAGGCCAGCCGGCAAGCTGGATCACGAGTTTCCACTTGCCGATGGAGAGAGCGGACGTCGTCAATCGCCTGGTACGCGATTTCCCGAACCTGACCGTGATCGATGTCGCGGCAATCCTGCGCCAACTGCAGTCGATCATGGAACAGGTGGCGAAGGCGGTGCAGTTCGTCTTCCTGTTCACGCTCGCGGCCGGAGGCATCGTCCTCTACGCCGCGCTCGCCTCGGCAGCCGAGGAGCGGCGCTACGAACTGGCGGTCATGCGCGCACTGGGTGCCCGGCGCGAACAGTTGCGGCGCGCGCTGCTTGCCGAGTTTGCCGCCATTGGCGCCTTTGCCGGGTTGATCGCCGCTCTCGCGGCGATCGCCGTCGGCCAGTTCCTGGCGCAGCAGGTGTTTCGCTTCGAGGTGGCGGTCGACCTGTGGCTGCTGCCACTGGCGATTGGTTGCGGTGCGCTGCTGGTGACTGCGGCCGGCTGGTTTGCTGCCGCCCGCCTGCTGCAGAGCGCTCCGCTCGATGCGCTGCGCGCCGGCAGCAGCTAGCTGCCGTGCGGCGCGCGGATGGCGGCCAGCGGCCCCCCGGGCTGCCGCTGGCGAACGGGCTTCCGGTATCATGTCGCTTGTGACGGGTCGCGCTGGCAGACGATTGCTGCCGCCTGCCGTCGCTTCTGTCAAACCATTTTCCGGGAGGGGAGTTGCGTCATGACCGAGAAGACACTGCTGGTATTGCGGCACGGAAAGTCCGACTGGAGTACCGGCCACGAGGACTTTCACCGGCCGCTGGTCGATCGCGGCCGATTGGGCAGCCAGAAGATGGGTGCCTGGCTCAAGCATCACAAGCTGGTTCCGGATCTCGTCGTCAGCTCGATGGCCGAACGCGCCCGCGCGACGACGGTGGCCGCCTGCAAGGCGATGGGTCTGCCGCTGAAGACGGTGCGCTGGGACGAGCGGCTCTATGCCGCGCCGGTCGAGGATCTGCTGGCGGCGCTTGCCGACTGTCCGAAGAGCGCACGACGGGTGATGGTCGTCGGACACAATCCGGGGCTCGAGGACCTGGTGGCCTACCTGAGTCGCGAGCAGCTGGCGATTCCGGACGATGGCAAGCTGCTGCCGACCTCGGCGCTGGCGCGGCTGGAGATGGTCGAGAGCTGGTCGGACCTGACGCGCGGCTGCGGCCGCCTGATCTCGCTGACGCGGCCGGGCCAGGTACCCGAACTGCCGGTGACCGATATCGCCGATGAGCCAAACCTGGGGCCGGTGCCGGATTACTTCTTCACCCAGTCGGCGGTGCTGCCGTACCGGCTGCTCGATGGCCGGCTCGAGATCATGTTGATCGCGTCGCGCAAGGGCACCCGCTGGGTGGTGCCGAAAGGCGTCAAGGAGCAAGAACTCTCGTTGCGCGATTCAGCTGCCAAGGAGGCGCTGGAGGAAGGCGGCGTGCGCGGCAGGGTCGCCGAGGAACCGATCGGCAACTACAAGTACAAGAAGTGGGGCGGCGTCTGCGCGGTCACCGTCTTCCCGATGGAAGTGACCGAGAGCATCCCGGAAACAGAGTGGGAGGAAAGCCACCGCGAACGGCGCTGGGTCGAGCCAAAGGAAGCGAAGCGGCTGCTCGACGAACGCGAGTTGCAGAAGATGGTTGGCAAGCTCGAAAAGGGCGTCGGCAAGGGCTGATGCGGCGCCCACCAGTCGGCTATTGGTCGAGGCCTTCCTCGGCCAGCCAAGCCTCGATTTCGTGATAGTCCCTGCCGTTCTGGCGGATGATCAGGAAGAATACCAGCAGCAACGCCAGCAGGAAGAGCAGAAGGGGAATCTCCTCCCAGCCCGGTGCCACAAGAACTTGCTCCATCATCGTTTCCCCCTGTCATTGGTGGACCGCCTGTCGCTGCCGGCGGCGCGCAGGCGCCCCAACTGGGACCGGTGTGCGCAGCCGGCGGTTCCCCGGGTGGCGATCGCGGCAGCCGCGGCCGCGCGGCCCGCGCCGGCCGTCCAACCAGACGCTGCAACCGCTGCAACTCGTACCGCCCATTGCCGGCACGCAGTGGTCGCCAGCTGAACTCGCCGACGTCACGCGCCAGGGCGGGGCCGCGGTCCACGGCCGCCGGTCACCGCTGCGGCGTCAGGTATCCTTCGCCGGGCGGCGCTTCTTCGCCTGCCGGGCCTTCTTCTCCGACGGCTCGCGGGCGGCGGAGCGCGCCGAGCGGCCGCTCTCCGCTGCGCCTGCGGCCGCCACCGGCAGCTGGCTGGCTGGCGTCGCTCGCGGCGCGGCGACCGCAGCGATGAAGGAGTTGCTCACCCAGCCCTCGACCTCGGCGTTGCTGACCACCTCGACCAGGCTCCAGCGGTCACGCGCCTCGAGCAGGAAGACTTCGGTGCCCTTGCGTAGCGCCGCCGCCACCGGTTCGAAGCTGGCGTCCGGGCCCTTGCGGATGTTGAGGCTGCTGGCGGTGACGACGTAGCGCGGCGGTGAATCGTCCTCGCGGCCGAGGACGCGGCTCTGCAGCGCGGCGAGCGGGAAGGCGGGACCGGGGTCGCTCTTGCGGCCGGGAGCGATGTCCTCGTGCCCGAGAACGTCCTTCAGTCCGTAGTGCTCGACCAGCAGGTCGGCGAGTTCGATCGCGCGCTCGATCTGCACCTCGCTGTAGGTGTGCCAGGGGGAAACCGGGCCACCGTTGCGATGCGCTGCCAGCAGGACCTCATCCTCGGGGTAGGCCTTGCCGAACCAGGCCTGATACTGGCTGCCGACCCGCTTCAGCAGCCCGGCGTTGTCCATCTCGATGCCGATCGAGTGGCTGTTGAGGCCGACCAGGCCGGCCCACTGACTGACGCCGGCGTGCCAGGTGACGACGTTGAAGGGAGCGAGCTGGACGATGCGCCCGTCACGCCCGAGGACGAGGTGTGCCGAGGCGTTGCCCTGCGGCTTTCGGGTGCACAGCGATTCGACCGAGCTTTCGAGCGATCGGCCAGCCGTGTAGTGCAGTACCAGGTAGCTGGGGGTCATGACGCCACCCCGGTTCGGGGTGTCGCGATGGCTGACCTGGTCGCCGACCAGTTTGTGGTTTTCGATTCTCAGGGTCATGGGTGTCTCCTCGGCGGGTTGGGTGGGCCGCGATGCCGGGCACCGCGGGCATGCCCGCAGGACGCCAGGCGGGCAGCGGCCAATGCTAGCACCAATGTCGCCGCGGGCCAGCATTCGCGAGCGGCTTCAGCAGCACCAGCGACGTCTTGCGTCCGCGCTCGGAGGTCCATCGGATCGGCTGCGCTGCCTGGCCTCGGCACGCGGCGCGGCGAACGAACGACATCGCTGTTCGGCGCTGCCGCCTTCGGCGATAATGCGCGCGCTGCCGGCTTCGCAGGCGCAGCCGCAACCGCGGCGGGTTGGTGGAAGGTCGTGACCGCGCCCGCGAGGCAGCCGATTCCTCCGCCCCTGGAGCTGCAATGGACCCATTGACGCATGCGCTGCTTGGCGCCACTGCCGCTCAGGCGGCTCTCGGCCACCGCCTCGGACGACGGGCTTGGCTGCCCGGGGCGCTTGGCGGCATCCTGCCCGACGCCGACATCCTGATCCGCAGCAGCGCCGACCCGTTGCTGGCGATCGAGTATCACCGCCATTTCACGCACTCCTTTGCCTTCGTCCCGCTCGGAGGCGTGCTTGCCGCCTCGCCCTGGCTCGTGCAGCGGCGTCATCGCGCCGACTGGCGACCGCTGCTTGCCGCCGCGACCATCGGCTGCGCGACGCACGGGCTGCTCGACGCCTGCACGAACTATGGGACGCACCTGCTCTGGCCCTTTTCGCCGCTGCGCGTTGCCTGGCACTGGCTGACGACGATCGGACCCCTGTTGACGCTGGCACTGCTCGCCGGGCTGCTCGTCGCCGTCCGCCGGCAGTCGCGGCTGCCGGCGGTGCTGTCCTTGCTCTTTGCGCTCGGCTATGTCGGCGTCGCGGCGTGGCAACGCGAGCGCGCCCTCGATCTGCAGGCGCTGATCGCCGCAGCGCGCGGCCACCCGGTGGAGCGCGCCGAGATGTTTCCGAGCGTCGGCAATCCGGTCGTCTGGCGATCGGTCTATCAGTCGGGAACGACGCTGCACAGCGACCGCCTGCGCGTTCTCGGCAGCGCGAACAGCCTGTGGAAGCCGGGCAGCACCCTCGAGCTGCTGTTCGCGTCGGATCTGCCGCCGGCGGCAGCGGCCGATGTGCGCGTGCAGCGGGACTTCGCCCGCTTCAGCACCTTCTCTGCAGGCTGGACGGCGCTTGCCGACAGCGACCAGAGCGTGATCGGTGATGCGCGTTACTCGCTCTCGCGCGATTCCTTCGAGCCGATCTGGGGAATCCGTTTCCACCCCGGCAGCGCAACGCCGACCGAGTGGGTCGACCAGACGGCGCGCAATCGGGTGCCGGTGTCCGAACTCTGGCGAGAGATTCGCGGCACCGCCGACGGTTACCGCGGCCTGCCGACGGCGGGCAGGGTCGATGCCGTGGTGGTCGTGCGGGACAAAGGTTGCTGAAGCCGGGCTGACCGTCGGCGTGACGTTCGCGGGCGATGCCGTTGCCCGGCGAGCGGGGTGGGTTGCGGCCGGCTGTTGCTGCCCGTCACGCCGGGCGCAGGCGCCTGTGCCACATCCGTCTGAACGCGGCTTCAACCTCAGATGCGATTCGCGCCGTGTCCGTGAGCGCAGAAGTGGCAACCGTCGGACGCAACTCGGCGCGCAAGCGTCGCAGGCGTTCGACATCGCGCGCGAGGGCGACGGCGGTAGCGACGTAGTCGTCACCCGAGGTCGCCACGAGTTCGGGGTGACCGATCGAATTGAGCAGGCTGACGCCGACACGGGCAGCATGAACCCGGCCCACCCAGGTGATGACCGGCACCCCCATCCAGAGCGCTTCGCAGGTCGTTGTGGTGCCGTGATAGGGGAAGGTGTCGAGCGCGATGTCGACGCGCGCATAGTGTTCGAGATGGTGGTGCGTGCCGTCGACCCAGCCAACGAGTTCGAGCCGCTCCGGCGGCACCGCGTGTCGGCTGAACTCCGCCGCCATGAGCGCGCGCGTTCCCGGGTCCGCGAGCGGCTTCGCCTTGAGCATCATCCGGCTGCCTGGAACGGCGTTCAGGATGGCGGCCCAGCGCCCGATCAGCTCCGCATTGACCTTGGCCAGGTTGTTGAAGGAAGCGAAGGTGATGCGCCCGCTGGCCAGCGCGGGCAACGGCGCGACCGGCGGCGCCTCCCGCTGGGGCGCGTAGCACAGAAACCCGCCGGGTAGCCGAACCAGCGTTTCGCTGTGCAGCGATTCGGTCAGTCCCGGCGGATCAGCCCAGCAATCGGTCAGGCGGTAGTCCATCGTGGCGAGCCCGGTGGTGTTGGGATAGCCGATCCAGGTGACCTGGATCGGTGCCGCCCGACGGGCGAACAGCGGCATCCGGTTGCCGCGCGTGTGGCCGGAGAGGTCGACGAGAATGTCGATCCCGTCGGCACGGATCCGTGCTGCCACTTCGTCGTCGGTCCGCCCGGCGATCCGGCGCCAGGAATCGGCGAGCGCCGCCAGCCGCGTGCTGACGGCATCGCTGGTGGTGTTGTTCGCGTAACAACTCACCTCGAGGGCGACGCGGTCGCGGCCTGCCAGCAGTGGCTCGAGGAAGAACGCGACGGAGTGCGCACACAGGTCGGCCGAGACGAACCCGATCTTCAGGCGTCGGCCGGGATCCAGCGGCGGCGATGGCGGCAGGGCTGGTGGCGGCGTGGCAGGCCCATGGCGCGTCGGCCATGCGCGATGTTCCGCCAGGACGGTGTCGGGTGCGATGTCGGTCGCGTAGTTGAGGGCAAAGAGCAGATTGCTGCCGATGACGGGGTTGCGTGGATCGCGCTCGACCGCGTGGCGGTAGGCGTCTATTGCCTCGGCCGCACGACCCTGGTCCTTGAGCACCTGGCCCAGCAGGTTGTGCGCGGCGCCCAGGGAAACATCGAGGCAGAGCGCACGTTCCAGGGCGAGCAGTGCGTCGCAGTGGCGCCCACGTGCGCGCAACACGCGACCGCGCAGGGCATGGGCAGCCGCCCGGTCGGGGGCCAGCGCCAGAACGGAGCCGATCTCGCGATCGGCGTCGTCGAGGCGGCGCATGTTGCAGTACAGTTCGGCAAGCAGCGTACGCGCTTCGATGTGATTCGGCTCGCTGGCGATCGCCGCCCGGAGGCTGGCTTCGACCGCGGCGTCGTCGCGCCGGCGCCAGTGCGCCAGCGCGGCATTGAACAGGTGCGACGCCGAGTTCGGCTGCAGCCGGAGCGCCGAGGCGAAGCTCTCCTGGGCGTCGCCGATGCGGTCGTCGGCGAGTAGGATGATGCCACGCGACTCATGGAATGCCGCGGCATTCGGCGCCACGCGCAGCGCGGCGTCGACCCGCTGCAGGGCCGCAGCGAGGTCGCGCGTCTCATAGTCGAGCAAGCCCAGCAGATGCAGTGCGTCGGCTCGCGCCGGCTGGCCGACGAGGACGCTCTCGTAGCAGGCCCGGGCCTCTTTGCGTCGGCCAGCTCGCTGATGCTCAATGCCGGCGTCGAGTTGCCGCTCGCAGGCGAGCGCCAGGGCGCGGCGTGGCAGCTCGCTCTGTGGGTCGAGGGCGGCTGCCCGCTGGTAGCAACGGATTGCCGCGGCGAGGCGCTGCCGCTCCAGTTCGACGTTGCCCAGATGCAGATGGAAGTCGGCGATGCCGGGAGCGAGGGCGATGGCCCGCTGCAAGCAGCAGGCGGATCGTTCGAACGCGCCCTGGCGGGCCAGCGCCACGCCGAGCAGATGCCAGGCGTCCTGGTCGCCGGGAGCGGCGAGCGTGGCCTCCTCGGCGATCGCTTGGGCACCCGCGAAGTCTGCGGAGTCGAAACGGGCCTTGCCGTCCACGAGACGCCGCAACCGTTGGCTCTCCGTCTGGGCGATCTGCACGGTTCGCTGCAGGTGGTGCGGGGGAGGGGAGCTGGATGCCGCCATGGCCATGGCCTCGGGTTGCGGTTCATGGACATCCGGCCTTGTGCGTCAGCATCGGGCTGACGCGCGCCGAACTGGCGAAAGGGCAGGAAATTCAAAGGCGCCAAATGGAGTATATGAGCCCGCGGCAAACGGCGTCAATCTGCGCGGGTCCCCGCTGGCCCCGCAAGCTGGCGCGGATTGACCGCGCAGTGCCGATCGGCGAGGGCGCCAGCGTCAGGAAGCCGATTGCGGAGGGCTTCGCTCGCGGTCTGCCGCCGGGAAACCCGGACCCAGGCGGACCGTCAGCAGCAGCCAGCCGCCGGCGGCGAGGAAGAGCGCCAGCGTCGCCCATCGCCGCCCGCTGGCTGCCGGCCAGCGCAACCAGCCCGAAGAGCAGCGGCCCGAGCTCGGACGAAGCGCGTCCAGCCAGCGCGTGGAAGCCGTAGTATTCGCCGGCGCGGTCGCTGCGGAAGAAACGGGCGAACAAGCTCCGGCACAGGCTCTGCGTCGATCCCAGCACCAGCCCGAGGCAGCCGACGATCGCCAGCGGTGCCCACGATCCGGCGGCGAAAGCCATCAGCAGCAGGACGACGGCCCAGATGGCGAGGCTGAGCAGCAGCGCACGCTGCTGCCCAGATAGCTCAGGCCCCAGCCGAGCCCCGAGATGCGCGCGACGTTGCCATCGTTCTAGAGCTTCGGCAGGTGGGCGTTGTAGAGGCCGTTGGCCAGCAGGAAGGCCAGGTGGGCGAGCGTGAAGGTGGCGATCGCCGCGGCGACCGCGCCCTTGCCGGGGCGAGCGCCGCCGTCGCCGCCGCAAGAGGTGATCGATGGTCGTGAGCAGCACCGGTCCACTCGCGCGCAGCTCGAAGGTGGTCCACGCCGTCGAGCCGACCACCTGTTTGGGTGGAATTCCGTAGCCCCGCTCCGTTCACGTCGGTGCCACTCCCGATGGTCAGATGCAAAACGGACCACAGCGCCGCCGCACGTGGCGCGCCAGATTGCGGCAGGGCGGGGTGGCGTCAGGCAGCAGCCGTCAGGCGCCCGCCATCGGCCGTCGCCGGCTGCCGCGCGAGTTCAGTTCTTGGCCGGCCTGGAAACGGCCTCCATCACCCGTTCGAGGTTGACGCTGCCGGGTTTCTGGCGCGGCGGGAACTCGCGGAAACTCTGCAGCCAGTTGGCGAAGTAGGCACCAGCGGGTGCGAAAGCCCACATGTGCTCGACGAAGAAGCGCTGGTATCGCATGGCGTTTTCGTATTCAGCGCGCTCGAAGGGGTCCATGCGCAGATTGGTCAGCAGCGGCGCGCGCAGCACTTTGAACGGGTCGATCCACGCACGCAGGCCGTGCGCCTCTTGCTACAGGAAGGTGACCTTGAAGTCGTTGCAGCGCAACGCCGCCACGCTGCCGTCGTCGGTCCAGTGGATGAATTCCTTGCGCGGCCACTCCTTGGTCTCGCCGCGCAATGCCGGTCCGAGATCGTAGCCGTCGCGGTGGACCTTGTAGCTGCGGCCGCCGATGGTCATGCCCCTCTTCAGGTTCTGCGCCACGTCCCTGCCGCCGGCCGCGTTGACCAGGGTCAGCAGCATGTCCTCGTGTGCGGCGATGTCGTTGATCACGGTGCCCGGCTTGATCACGCCCGGCCACTCGATCACCGTCGGCACGCGGTAGCCGCCCTCCCAGTTGGTGTTCTTCTCGCCGCGGAACATCGTCGTGCCGCCATCGGGCCAGGTAAAGGTTTCGGCGCCGTTGTCGGTCGAATACATGATGATCGTGTTTTCATCCAGCCCCAGCTCCTTCAGCCTGGCCAGCAACTGTCCGACGTGGCCGTCGTGCTCGACCATACCGTCGGCGTAGATGCCCTGGCCGGTCTTGCCCTCCGACGACGCCTGCAGGTGCGTGAAGATGTGCATGCGGGTCGAGTTCCACCAGATGAAGAAGGGCTTGTTGGCCTGTTTCGCGCGCTGCATGAAGTCCAGTGCCCTGGCGGTGACCTCCTCGTCATGCCGCGGTTGTAGGCGCTGATGTTGAATTGACCGATGTCGTCGCCCCAGATGACCAGGATGTTGGGCTTGCCCTGCGCCGAGGCGCCGGTCGCCGCGGCCAGCGCGACCGTCAGGACTGCGATGGCGCGGAGCAGGCCAATCCGGAGTGCTCGTTTCATCTCTCCACCTCTCTTCGGGTAATCTTCGTGGAAGCATGCGCAGGCTGCCGCCCGGCCGCTTTCCACCGGCAGTGGCGCAGAGCAGCTGCGGCGACATTGGAGCACCTGCATCCCATTGCGTCCAATGACAAAAAGCAGTCACGGTGATTACATTCGCGCATCGAACGGCGACTGTTCCGGGTTGAGTTCTTCCCAGGCACGGGCGTGATCGTTCGCCAACAGGTGCCGTATCTGGCCAACGGCAGCCTGCAGACGACCCAGGATGGACGAGGGAACCCGTTGCCATGCCTCCTCGATGGCACCGGGGTGTTTCTCCCCGAGCACGGCGAGAAGCACCGCGGCCTGGAAGAGATCCTTTTCCGATTTGCCCCCACGCTGTGCCCGCAGTTGCGAAACCATCAGCTTGTGCAGGGCAAAGCGCTCTGGCAAAGGGACCCGGACCATGCAGCACCCTTCCCGCGCCATGAGCAGGCCCATTTGCGAATCGGCCAGCAGATAACTCAGGTAAGGCAAGGCTGTGGCGTGAGCTTGCAGCTCGGGCACGGGTACCACCTGAAAATCCTCGCCAGCGGAGGGCACCAGGAGGTCCACATGGAAGCGGCTTCGGCCTCGCTCCTTGTGTTACGTCCCACCCTATTCAAGCCTCTCCGTCCCGAGCTATTCCGGGGTGAGACAAGAAGAATGT
>NZ_JAMTDQ010000012.1 GCF_023806635.1 Accumulibacter sp. | reverse complement strand
GCTCACTCATGCCGAACCATAGCTGGTTCGACCAAAAAAGTCCAGACCTAATTTTACGGGTAAAGGGCAGCGCTAGCCCGCCTTGGCCGGCCCCGCGCGCCACAGCGGCCACGGGCTCCCCGCGGACCGCGGCAGCAGCAGCGGTCGCCGTTGCCAGCAGCCGCGCACGACGCGCCACAGCGTCTGCCAGCCGCGCAGCGGCTGCTCGAGCTGGACACGCGCCGTGCCGATGGCCTCGACCAGCGCGAGACCGTTGCTGCGCACCCGATGACTCTCACCCGCCGTGAGCAGGATGTCGCCGCTTTCGCCGGCGACGGTCAGCCAGGCGATGCCCGCCGTGCAGGTGATGCGAACGCCACGCGCCGAGAGCAGGCGCAGCGGGCGGTTCTCGGTGAGGCAGATCTGGCTGTTGCATGGATCGAAGTTCATGTCAGGTCTCCTGGTCTGTCGAAGTTCGTCCCGCCGGGCGGCACGAGACGCTGCTCGCGCCGGCATCGGCCGCCGTGGCGGCATGCCCTGATGGCGATCGGACAGCAACAGTGTATGGAGATCAGGGAGTGTGGTACAGTCACAAACCAGGTGAATTGTGAGCATCACAGTTCCAATTTTTTGCAGCTGTTCTGGCACCTGCTGCCGACAACTGTACTGGTGAGACGGATGGAAGCTGAAGTACTCCGCTACGAGAAGCTGGCCGAGGATCTGCGCGGCATCATCGCCGCCGGCAACCTGCAACCCGGCGAACGCCTGCCTTCGGTGCGGCGCCTGTCGCGCGAGCGCCGCCTGTCGGTGTCGACGGTGCTGCAGGCGCTGCACCAGCTCGAGGATCACGGCCTCGTCGAAGCGCGGCCACAATCGGGCTACTTCGTCCGCCATCCCGGTGTCCGGCGCGCGCAGCCTGACAGCCGCTCGCCGCCGGATATTCCGGTGGCGGTCGATGTCAGCCAGCGGCTGATGCGCGTCCTGCAAGCCGGCGTCGCCCCTGGCGTGGCGCCGCTGGCAGCGGCGCTGCCGGCGCCCGGCCTGCTGCCGCTGGCCTCGCTGCAGCGGCTCTACGCCGGCGTCGCCCGGCGCCATCCACGGCTCCTCGCCGGCGGCAGCCACATCAACATGGACGAGCCGGCGCTCGTGCGCCAGTTGCTGCTGCGCTCGCTGGGCTGGGCCGGAGCGCTGGCCGCCAGCGAGTTCGTCGTCACCAACTCCTGCACCGAAGCGCTCGCCTTGTGCCTGCGCGCGGTGACCAGTCCCGGTGACACCGTGGCCGTCGAATCGCCGGCCTACTACCTGATGCTGCAGCTGCTCGAGACGCTCGGTCTCAAGGCGCTCGAGATTCCCACCGACCCGGGTCGCGGACTGTCGATCGAAGCCCTCGACCTGGCGACCCGCGATGGCCGGGTCGCCGCCTGCCTGCTGGTTGCCAATGCCAGCAATCCGCTCGGCAGCATCATGCCCGACGAGAGCAAGCGGCGACTGGCCCGACTCGCCGGCGAGCGCGGCTTCGCGGTGATCGAGGACGACATCTACGGCGACCTCCACTTCGGCAACGAACGTCCGCGACCGATCAAGGCCTTCGACGACAGCGGCCAGGTAATGCTTTGCTCGTCCTTCTCCAAGTGTCTTTCACCGGCACTGCGCATCGGCTTCATCGCCGGCGGGCGCTACCGCTCGCAGATCGCCCTGCAGAAGACGATCGGCAGCGGCGCCACGAATCCGGTGACGCAACTGGTGCTCGCCGAGTACCTCGCGTCAGGCGCCTGCGAGCGCCATCTGCGGACACTGCGGCGCACCTACCAGCGGCAGGTCGATGCCATGCGCGCGGCCGTGGCCAGGTATTTCCCGGCCGAGACCCGGATCACCGAGCCGCAGGGCGGCTTCGTCCTGTGGGTCGAACTGCCGCCGGACATCGACGCCAGCGCACGTTTCGAGCGGGCGATCGCTGCCGGTGTTGCCTACGTGCCCGGCGAGCTCTTCTCGGCGAGTGGCATGTACCGCAACTGCCTGCGCCTGAACTGCGGCAGTCCGCACACGGCGGAGATCGACGACGCCGTCCGCCGTCTCGGCACAGTTCTGGTCGCCTGACGCCGCCGCGGTCAGTCGCGGCCGACAACGCCGGGGACGCACCGGCAAGGCCTCCTCAAGGCGAGCGCGGCGACTCCCGTTCGACCAGCAGCACCCGGCCGCGGCCCTGTTCGGCGAGCAGGAGACGCCCCGGCGCCAGCGCCAGGATCGTCTGTGCCGAGCGCAGGCCGCGCAGGATGACATGCAACCTGCCCGAGCGATCGAGCAGCAGCAGGCGTGCACGATGCGTCGCGTCCTCGCTGATCCACAACCCGTCGTCGTCGCACATCAGGAAACCGGGCGCATCGAGCTCGCCGACGAGCAGCGGGTCGCTGCCATCGGCCAGCCAGCGGTGAACGCTTCCGGTTCCCGCGCCCTTTCCCTTCTGCGTGTAGAAGACGTCGCCGTTGCCACAGATGGCGACTCCCTCGGCCGCGCGCAGACCCCCGCGCAGGACGCGCAGCGTGCCGCCGACCTCGTCCAGGCGCAGCAGGCGCCCTGCGGCCGGCAGATCCTCGATCGCGTAGAGCGCTTGGCCGTCACTCGCGAGACCTTCGACATTGCGCCCGGTGAACAGGGTTTCGCTCTTCCCTTCGTGCCACCAGAGGACGCTCTGCTCGCCTTCCTCCTGGCTCAGCACCAGACCGCCGCGAAACGACAGCAACCCGTCCGGCTTCGACAGGCCCGCCAGCACCTCGGCGACACTTCCATCCGCGCTGCGCCTGAAGAGCGACCCGCGGCCATCACCCAGTTCCCTGGTCCAGTACAGCGACCCTCGCTCGTCGATCGCCAAGGCACTGACCTGTGGCAGATCGTCGAGGTGGACGCGGTACCGCCAGCCGACGGCAGCCGTCACCGGGTAGAAATGTTGCCAGGCGAGGAACAGCATGCCGCCCAGCAAGGCGGCGCCCGCTGCAAGCAGCAGCCGGCGCCGCCAGGCAGGCGTCGATGAGGGCGGCGATCCATTCCCGACCACGAGCATTCTCCACGATGGACAGGAACCGGGGAGAAGCCGTCTTCCTCCCGCCTGTGATCGCTCATCCTGGACCCGCTGCCTGAAGGCGGGCTGAAGTCCGCCTGGCAGAACACCGGCCTGACCATGCCGCCAGGCAGGCGGTTCCGCTCAGGCAGCGAACTGGAGCGCCGCCAGTCGGGCATACGGACCACCCTTCGCCACCAGTGCATCGTGCGTTCCCTCCTCGACCACCCGGCCATGATCGAGGACGATGATGCGGTCGGCGCGCTGCACCGTCGCCAGGCGATGCGCGATGACGATCGTCGTGCGGCCGGTCATCGCGACCTCGAGGGCCGCCTGCACGACGCGCTCGCTGGCCGCGTCGAGGCTGCTGGTCGCCTCGTCGAGCAACAGCAGCGGCGCGTTCTTCAGCATCGCCCGCGCGATGGCGATGCGCTGCCGCTGCCCCCCGGAAAGTCGCAGGCCGCGCTCGCCGACGAAGGTGTCGTAGCCCTCGGGCAGGCGGCCGACGAACTCGTCGACGAAGGCGGCGCCGGCGGCTGCCCGGATTTCTTCGGACAGGGCGCCCGGCCTGCCGTAGGCGATGTTGTCGGCAATGCTGCCGGAGAAGATGACCGGCTCCTGCGGCACGACGGCGACCCGCCCGCGCAGCTCGGCGAGCGGCAGGCGCCGCAGGTCGACGCCGTCGACCAGGATGGCGCCGGCAGCGACATCGTAGAAGCGCTGCAGGAGCTGGAAGATGGTGGTCTTGCCGGCGCCCGACGCGCCGACCAGCGCCACCGTCGACCCCGCCGTGATGCAGAGGTCGAACCCGTCCAGGACGCTTGCCGCCGGCCGCGACGGATAGGCAAAGCGCACCTGGCTGAAGCGCAGCTGGAGGCCGCCGGCCGGCGCCGGCAGTCTGGCCGGGCACGTCGGCTCGGCGATCGGTGAGTGAACTGCGAGCAGCTCCAGCAGGCGCTCGGTGGCGCCCGCGGCGCGCAGCAGGTCGCCCCAGACTTCGGCCAGGACGGCAACGCTGCCGGCGACGAGCATCACGTAGAGCGCCGTCTGGCTCAGCTCGCCGGCGCTGATCTCGCCCGCCAGTACGGCCCGCACGCCGCCGTACATGCCGTACAGCAGCGACGCGAAGACGCCGATGATGACGAAAGCGGTCAGTGCCGAGCGCGTGCCCGTGCGTCGCATCGAAGCGGCGAAGGCCTCCTCGTTGGCACGACCGAAACGCTCGGCCTCGGCCACCTCGCGGCCGTAGCTCTGCACCACCGCGACGGCGTTGAGCACCTCGCCGGCGATGCCGCCGGTGTCGGCCAGTCGATCCTGGCTGGCGCGCGACAGCTTGCGGACGCGCCGCGCGATCAGCACCGCCGGCAACACGACGAGGACGATGATGCCGGCGACCGACAGCATCAGACGTGGCGCGGTCGCCAGCAGCATCGCCAGGCCACCGAGCAGCAGCAACAGATTGCGCAGCCCCATGCTGACGCTCGAGCCGAGCGCATGGTGGATGACCGTCGTATCGGTGCTCAGGCGCGACAGGACCTCGCCGGTCTTCAGCGTCTCGTAGAACTGCGGACTCTGCCGCAGCACGTGCGCGTAGACCGCCTGCCGCAGGTCGGTGGTGACGCGCTCGCCGATCCAGCTCACCATGTAGTAGCGGGCGGCAGTGGCCAGACCCAGCAGCAACGAGACAGCGAAGAGGAACAGGAAGTGCTGCCGAATCGCTGCCAGCCGCTCGTCCGGAGCCCCTGCAAGCGGCTGCACCAGTCCGCCGTCGACCAGCAGCCTGACGGCGTGGGGAAGCGTCAGCATCGCGCCGGCAGCCAGCAGCAGGAACGACAGCGCGAGCGCGAGGCGGCCGCGGTAACGGCCGATATGGGGCAACAGGGCGCGCAGTGGTCGCAGCCGGCGGGTGTCCGCCGGCAACCCGCCGGCTGCGGCTGGAGCGATTTGAGCGCCCCGGCTCAGCCGAGCATTCCCAGGGTGACGCCTGCGGCGGCGCCGATGCCGAGCGCGCCGAAGCAGAGCATCGAGAGCAGGAAGCCGGCGCCGCGCGTCCGCGGATCGCGCGCGTAGGCGATCGCATACCAGACGCGCGCAAGCAGCCAGGCGCCGCCGAGCACCGTCGCCCACAGACTCGACACGCTGCTGGCAAACACCCACAGCACCGGCAGGAAGGCGACACTGTTCTCGACGGTGTTGGCCTGGATGCGATAGGCGATCTCGAATTGCGGATGGCCGCTGGTCGCCGGCGCCTTGATGCCGAAGCGGATGCGGCAACGACCGACGTAGGCGGCGCAGGCGAAGAGCAGGAAGGAGGTGGCGAGGGTGACCACGGCTGGTCCTGGGTAAGCGTTCATGGCAGCGACTCGCGAAGGGGGCGAGTGTCACAGACCACGAAGGAGCCGGGAAATTCCGCGCGCGGCACGCCCGACCGTCACGGTTCCGCCCGGATCACCCCGACCGGCACGCTGGCGGCTGCGGCCGGCGGCTGTCGGGGCGACGCCGCCGCGCTCCTCGCCTCAACGTCCGAACACGCCCTGCTGCAGCGCGTACACAGGCCGTGAGCGCGAACGGGCAGCCGCGGCACCAGCCGCCCGTCGGCGCCTCAGCATCCGCCAGAATGCCGGCGTCGGCAACCCACGGCCGCCGCAGCGAGCAGCACGAGAGCCGGGAGAGCGGGTTCCGGAAGCTG
>NZ_JAMTDQ010000011.1 GCF_023806635.1 Accumulibacter sp. | reverse complement strand
GGCCTTAGCTTATTCGACCCCGGTGGCTGTCCAGACGACCGGAACCACCGCAAACCGGATTGCAGCCGTGCAACTGTTGGCGAGCAGCCTCGGCCAACGTGGTGATGGCGTTCAGCGGCTGGTTCAATTCATGTGCGATGCCGGCGACGGTCTGATGCGCCACCTGGAGGGCCAGCGTCCGCTCCATCTCTTCCCGATGCTGCCGCACCAGCGCTTCGGCGTGCTTGCGCGGCGTCGCGTCGCGCATCGTGACATGGACGGCGCGGCGCCCCTGGTATTCAATGGCCGCCGAAACGCCGTCGACGGGCAATGGCGTCCCATCGCAGCAACTGATCTCGACCTCAGCAACGGGATTCACCCCTCCCGGCTCGAGGGCACGCCCTATCCGCCCTCGCAGCAGTGGGTGCGACCGCGGGCTGGTCAGGGACCAGACATCTCGGAGGCTGTGAATTTTTCAGTTCTGCGCCACGATTGACGCAACCGAGCCCTTGACGCCACCCTGGGCCGGAGTATGCAAAATGCATGAATTGGCGAGCTGCTTGCCCGCGATTGACCGGTTTTCGGTGACTTTTTCCCGATTATCCCGCCACTTGCGGTACGACGGACGTGCCTGTCCCTATGCCGACGAGTTGGGGTGCGAGGCTGACAGCGCGCATGAGGTTGTGCGCCAGGGCGAACAGCAGCGCGACCCCTTTGACACGCTTCAGACCACGAACCTGGAGTCGATTCAAGCCACGGTTGCGCGCCAGAGCATTCACGCACTCGGCAGTCGCTGCGCGATCCCGGTAGAGCAGCTTGGCGGCATCGCTGCCCATTCGCTCCCGCCACTTGGCCACCGCCGGGCTGTCCTTCGGCTTCGCTTGGTGAACATTCGTTTCGGGGTTCTTGGCCTTGGGCACAGGCGCATAGACGGTCGTCGTTTCGGCCACGGCGTCAATCTGCCCGTGCCCCGGATAGCCGCCATCGACCAGCCAGTTCTCCGGACTTTGACCACAGCGCTCGCTGACCTGCTCAACCATCGGTGACATCTGCCCTTGATCGCTACCGGCGGTCACGACCTCGACGCCAATGATCACCTGGCTTTCGGTATCGCTGGCGTACTGAAAGTTGAACGCCGGGCGAAATCCTCCGTCGCCCATCTTCATGATCGTCGCGTCGGCGTCGGTCGTCGAACTACGGGCCTCCTCCGGGTCCTTGCCTTGCTGCTTCTTGATCGCCGCCAGCTCCGGTTGCCGGGCCAGGGCGGCTTCAATGCGCGCTTCCCGTTCGCTGACCGCACGCAGCCGTGCCGCTTGCTTGCGCGCGGTCTCGCCCGCCGGATCGTCTGCCAGTTGTGCTTTCAGCGTGGCGACCTGCTGGCGCGCCGCCTCCAGGCAGGCTTTCAACCGCTCCTCCCGCCGGAACGAGGCGGCCCCGGCGCTCGCCCGGACCCGCATCCCGTCCTGCGCGACTGTCTTCAGCTTGACGGCACCTGCCGCCATCAGGCTCGCCACGTTATCGGTCAGCAGGTCGTCCAGGGCATCGCCCTCTTGGCTGCGAAAGTCCGCCAAGGTGTGGTAATTGACTTGGACGCCACCACAGATCCACCGGTACGCCTCATGCGACTGCGTCAGTCGCGCGATCCCACGCGCATGGCCCACGCCTTCCAGGGTGGCGTAGAGCCACAAGGCGTACAGAATCTCCGGGGCGATCGCCGCTCGTCCCGCGCCGCCTTCCACCGCTTTGATTCCGGCGTATAGCCCTTCGAGGTTCTGCCGTTCGACGTAGCCCCAAACCAACCGTGCTCGATGCCCAGGTGGCAACAGCGACTCCAGATCGCTTGCCCGCAGTTCCAGTTGATTGCGGTTGGGCATCAGAACACGGGCCGCAGGCTTGGGCAGAGCGCTTCTCGCAGCGCCTTCGCCGCTTGGTCTGGCCGGCTGTGTCGGTTCGTCGGGGAACAAGGCTGCCGTCTGGGTCATGAGCAGGGCGCACTGTGAAAATGACCACGTCATTATACAGGACGCGCCAGGCTGACGGGCGGACTTGGCGGAATATTTTCACAGGCTCTCGGCCGAGCAGTTCCTGCTCGGAGGTCGCCCGAAACAGCCGGACACTGGCCGGGTTGGCCACGACGACACGCTGGTCGAGAAAGATCAGGATGGCATCGGGCGCCGATTCGACGACCGTGCGGTAACGCGCTTCGCTTTCCTGCAACGCCAGTTCGGCCTGCTTGCGGGCGGTGATATCCAGTAGCGTACCGGCGATCCGGATCGGCTGCCCCTGCGCATCGGTACTGAAGACCCGCCCGCGGTCATGCAGCCACACCCAGCTGCCATCCCTGTGACGCAGACGGTACTCGATGTCGACATTCCGCAGGTCGCCCGTGACAACGCGGTCGTAGTGCGACTGTATGCGCGGCAGGTCTTCCTGGTTGACACGATCCATCCAGGCCGCCACCGACATCGCGAGTTCCCCGGGGGCATACCCCAGCAGGGCCAGGTAACGGTCATTGACCTCGGTGCGGCCGCTCGGCAGGTGCGCATCGTAGGTGCCCAGGCTGGCACCGACCAGCGCCAGTTCAAGCTTTTCATGAGCTTCAGACAGTTGTGCCTCGATGCGCCTGCGGTCGGTGATGTCCTCGAAACAGGCGAACGCACCGACAAGCTTGCGTTCGACCCGCAACGGACTGGCATGGATCCGGAGCCAGCGCCGTTCTCTTCCGGCCCGTCTCGTTACGCCCATGATCACATCCCGGACCGGTACCCCCGTTTCCAGGCAGATCATCGCCGGGTGCTGCTTGCCGGGAAATGGGCTGCCATCGGCACGCACTGCCCGCCAGTCCAGATCCATGGCCGTCTCGCCGGTGATCTCGGCAAGGCTCAGCCCGAGAATTTCCGGCGCCGATTCGTTTGCGGCAACGACGCGGCCGGCCGGGTCATAGACGACAACCGCCTCCAGCAGGGAATCGAACAAGGCCGTGAGCAGGGCTTGATCCAGCACGTACGCAGTATTGGGCGAGCTTTTCACGAGGATGGAAGGGTCGGCGGATGAGCCGGAATTATGAGGGTATGTCGGCCCCCTGCACCACCGTAGCGACACGTAAACCCGCTGCAAACCAGCGGCGCCCGCGGGCAACGGCGCGGCATCGTGGCGGACGTCCTCAACCACCGCGTCATCGAGACATCCGTGCTGCACGCACTGCTTGCGCGCGACAACGAGCGCCGCGAGTTTCTGCACAGCGTTGGCGCGTCGGCGGCCTGGGCCGCGATCTCGTCCATCATCCCCTCCGGCGCCGTCGAAGCGATGGCCCAGGACAAGGGTTCACTGGCGACGAAGTGCCTCAGGACCGGCTTCATTCCCATCACGCACGCCAGTCCGCTGATCATGGCTGACCTGCTGGGCTTCTACGAGAAAGAAAGCGCCACTGCCTTTGTCATCCACAAGGAGCACGACGCATCGCGCATGCTCGCGCCCATGCCCGTGCTCCAGAAGGGCAGCAAGTGGAGTGACGTAGCCAGCAAGCGCGGCTTGCCAAAGGAATGGGTGACGGCCGGCTGCCTCGGCCAGATGACCTTCGACAAGAAGCACGCGACCACCATCGGCCAGCTCTTCAGCCTGGCTTCCGAGGCAGTGGCCCTGCTGCAGGTCGTGCCCTGCAAGGGCTCGCTGCCGACCACCGTGCCCACCGATCCGCTGATTCGCCGCTTCCATGAGCAGATCAGCGTCTATGGCACGACACTCATGGTGCTGTTTCGTGTGATGGACTGGCCTTGGGACCCATGGGTTTGCTATCCTCCGGCGCATGCCACGCTCGGCATCGTCGGCAGCCCCGGCGTGCCCTGTCACTCAAGTCCAATCCCCTGGGGACCTGCCATGAGAATCCTGCATACCATGCTGCGTGTCGGCGATCTCGATCGATCGATCGCCTTCTACACCGAAGTCCTCGGCATGCGCGAGTTGCGCCGCCAGGACTATCCCGGCGGGCGCTTCACCCTCGCCTTCGTCGGCTACGGGCCCGAGTCGGAGGGGGCCGTGCTCGAACTGACGCACAACTGGGATACCGCTGCGTACGAGATCGGCAACGGCTTTGGCCATGTGGCGATCGCGGTCGACGATGCCTATGCTGCCTGCGAGCGAATCCGGGCGCGTGGCGGCAAGGTCGTTCGCGAGGCTGGGCCGATGAAGCACGGCACGACGGTGATCGCGTTCGTCGAGGATCCCGATGGCTACCGCATCGAGCTGATCCAGAAAAAGGGCTGAGTTCGTGGGCTTCCCGGCCTTCTTCGCTCAGGTGCCATCGATCGTCCTGCGCGATCGCCTCGCCGACTTCCTCGGCGCCGCTGCCGGCGGGCTGATCGAGTACGGCTATGCCGATGCCGTCCGCCTTGCCGGTCACTCGTGCCCGACCGTGGCCGGCAGCTACCTGCTGAGCCATCGTGCCCTGCGCGCCCTGCACGGCGATGAGACACCACTGCGCGGCGAGATCGCCGTCGACTTCCGCGCGGCGGCCGACGCCGGGGTCAGCGGCGTCATGGCGACGGTCGTCGGACTGCTCACCGGCGCCGCCGGGGCCGGTGGCTTCAAGGGGCTGGCCGGTCGCTTCGTGCGCCGCGACCTGCTGCGTTTCGCGCAGGATCTGCCAGGCGACATCCGCTTCCGACGCCTCGACAATGGGCGGAGCGTCACGGCAACGCGGCAACTCGCGCCGGTCCCCGCCGACCCCCGACTGCCATCGCTGCTGCAACGACTTCTTGCCGGCGACGACGACCCGGACACCCGCAGACTGTTCGCCAGCCTGTGGCAGGATCGGGTCCGCCGCATCCTCGTCGATCATTTCGACGATCCGCGACTGGTGGTTCTGGCCTAGGGGCGAATTTTCCTGCAGAATCACGCTCCGGGCGATTCGCCATCGGCGCCCGGCCAACCCTGGCAGCCACCTCGGCGGCTGCCAGGCGCCGGGTGGGGACCACGACGCTCGCCGACCACTCTCGTTCGCAACCGGATTCCGACTGACGTGACCCACCGCCACCCTGCATCGCTCGCTCGTCTCCTGCCCCGACTGCTGGCCCTGTTGGTCTTCCTTTGCGGCAACCAGATGGCAGCACATGCGGGCCTCGCGATCGCGCTCAACTCGGCCGATGGGACGCTCAGCCTGATCGACACCGACAGCTACAAGGTCACCGGCAAGATCAACGTCTGCAAGGAGCCGCACCACCTGATGCCGACCCCTGACGACAAATCGCTGATCGTCGCCTGCGCGGCATCAAACCAGCTCGTCTTCTACGACCCGCTGACCGGCCAGGAGCAGCGACGCGTGCGCGACATTTCGGACCCCTACCAGATCGGCTTTTCGCCGAACCGCAAGTGGTTCGTCGCCACCTCGCTGCGCCTCGATCGCGTCGACATCTACGACGCTGCCGACTTCCGCCTGATCGCCCGCCTGCCGGCGCCGAAGACGCCGTCGCACATGGCCTTCGACGATGCCAGCCAGTTCGTCTTCGTCACCCTGCAGGACTCGAACGAGGTGATGGCGATCAGCCTGCCGACGCAGAAGGTCGCCTGGGTGATGCCGGTCGCGCCGACGCCGGCGGGTATCGTCATGTCACCGGACAATCGCCACCTGCTGGTCGCCAGCATGGGCGAAGGGGTGGTCGAGGTGATCGAATGGCGCGCCCGCAGGAGCGTACGCAAGATCCCCACGGCGACCGCGGCGCACAACCTGCAGCCGAAGGGCGATGGCCGCCATTTCTACGTTTCCAACCGGACGATCGACGGCAGCATCTCGCTGCTCGACACGCAGACGATGAGCGTCGTCGAGAAGTACGACGTCCCCGGCGGCCCCGATGACATGATGGTCCGCGCCGATGGCAAGGAGCTGTGGGCGACCGCCCGCTTCGCGCGCAAGGTGCAGGTCGTAGATCTGGTGAGCAAGCAGCTGAAGCTGTCGATCCCGGTCGGCAGTTCGCCGCACGGGGTCTTCTTCCTCAACCACGCCGGGCTCAGGTAAGCATGCCGAGGTTTCATCGGGCACTCGCCCTGGTGCTCGGGCTGGCGACGGCGGGCGCGGAAGCCGGCGGAACCGGCACGCCACCGCTGGGCTGCAAGGGGACACTGTATCTCACCTTCGACACCGGCAACATGCGCCATGCAGACCTGATCGCCGACACCCTGGCACGACACGGGGTCAAGGCGACCTTCTTCCTCGCGCAGGAAAGGACCACTCGCGGCGACAGCGCCCTCGACCCCAGCTGGGCCCCCTACTGGCGCGCGCGTGTCGCCGAAGGCCACGCCTTTGGCAGCCACACCTGGCGCCACGGCAGCTTTCGTGGCGACAGCGGCAGGCTGGTCCGCTACCGGCTGCAGGATGGCAGCAGCGAGACGATGGACGCTGCCGCCATCTGCGCCGAGCTGCAACGGCCCGACACCCGCTTCCAGGAACTCACCGGCCGCCGCCTCGACCCGCTCTGGCGGGCCCCCGGTGGCCGGACGACGCCGAACACGCTGGCGGCGGCACAGTCCTGCGGCTACCGCCATGTCGGCTGGGCGGCAGCCGGTTTCCTTGGCGACGAGCTGCCGTCGGAGACGCACCCCAATTCGATCTTGCTGCAGCGCGCGCTCGAGCGCCTCCGCGATGGCGACATCGTCATGGCCCACCTCGGCATCTGGTCGCGCAAGGACCCCTTCGCGCCGATGATCGAGCCGCTGATCGCCGGCCTGAAGGCGAAGGGCTTCTGTTTTGCCACGCAGCGCGGGCAGACATGATCGATTCACTGACCGAGTCCTTCGTCTTCCTGCAGGGCTGGTTGCTCGATCATGTGGTGCAACCGCCGCTGCTTGCGCTCGGAATGGGCAGCCACCTCGAAATGGCTTTCGACGGCATCCAGTTCTTCCTCGCCGGGGTGTTGCAGATCGGCTTCGCCTACCTGCTGCTGCGGCCGATCGAGGCATGGCGGCCGGTCGAGGTCTGGCCTGACCGCCGTGCAGTCCGCGTCGATGTACTCTACTCGCTGCTCGACCGGCTGGGAATCGTTCCGCTGGCGGTGTTCGCACTGCTGGCGCCGGTCTTCGCATTCATCGATGGCTGGTTGCGCCTGCACGACATCATACCGCCACAAATCGAGGACATCTTCCCCGCCCTCGACACGAGGCCTCTGCTCGCCTTCCTGGTGTACCTGCTGCTCCTCGATTTCGCCGAATACTGGCGCCACCGGCTGTCGCACATCCTGCGCTGGTGGTGGGCGCTGCACGCCATCCACCACAGCCAGCGGCGGATGACCCTGTGGACGGACAGCCGCAACCATCTGCTCGAGGACCTGATCGGAGGCTTCTGGTTCGCCAGCGTCGCGCTGCTCGTCGGTGTGCCGCCAGGACAGTTCATCGGCCTGCTGCTGGTCGTCAAGACGGTCGAGAACCTCGCCCACGTCAATGCGCGTCTCTCTTTCGGACGCTTCGGCGAACGGCTGCTGGTCAGCCCGCGCTACCACCGCTGGCATCACGCGCTGCACCTGCCGCCGGGCCGTCGCTACCGCCACGGCTGCAACTTCGCCGTCCTGCTGCCGATCTGGGACCAGCTCTTCGGCACCCAGTACCACGGACAGGATTTGCCGCCCTGCGGTCTTGCCGGCGGCCCGCTGCCGCCTGGAGCCGAGCGCAGCGGCTTCTGGCGACAGCAATGGGAGGGGCTGCAGGCCTTCGCCGCTGCCTTGCGGCCACGCGGCCATGACGCGGGCGAGCGACAGCCGGAAGGCTCGCATGCTGGCTGATGCGCGCGCCTTCGCGTTGCGCGCGCACGACGGCCAGATGTACGGCGCGCGCCCGTACTCCTGGCACCTCGAAGCAGTCGCCGAACTGCTCGCACCGTACGGCGCGCAGGCGCAGGTCATCGCTTATCTGCACGACATCGTCGAGGACACGGCAGTCAGCGACGACGAAGTCAACGCCCGTTTCGGACCCTTCGTCGGCGAATGCGTCGGCCTGCTGACCGACGGCCCCGGCGCCACCCGTGCCGAGCGCAAGGCGCAGACCTACGCCCGGCTGGCGGCCGTCAGTGGCCCGTCGGAACTGGCACTGGTGGTCAAGGCAGCCGACCGCCTGGCCAACGTCAGGAGCTGCATCGCCGACCGCCGGCAGCGTCTCTGGGAGATCTACCGCCACGAGCATCGTGCCTTCCGTGCCGCGGCGTACCGCCCCGGCCTCTGCGAACCCCTGTGGTGCGAACTCGACAGGCTGCTGGCGCCGGATGACATTGCGGCGGCCACCGATGGCTGATTCCCGCGCCCGGTCGCACACGCGGCTGCCGACGCCGTGCGCCACGGCGACGCCAGGCGGACCGAACGCAAACCCGCTGCGCCAAGCGGCGGGGCCGATGACGGTGCGTGTGCGGCGCGCAGTGATCGCCGTCTGCCTGCTGCTCGCGGCCTGCACGCCAGGGCCCGAGAAGGCAGGGGAACTCACCCGCGTGTCGATGCAGGAGTATTTTCGCTACGATCCGCAGTTCAAGGGTCAGGGCATCGAGGTTCTCGAGGTCCGCGTCACCGGCGGACAGGACAAGCAACTCGAGGGCGTGGCGACGATCCGCCACGCCGGCAAGAGCCACGAGGTGCCGGTGATCATCGTCCTCGACGGCGTCAACCTGGCATGGTTTGCCCAACCGGGCGGGCTCGCCTTCCTGGCGCGCAAGCCAGTCGACGCCGCCGCGGGAACACCGAAATAGGAGGCTCATGAGTCTTCTCCGAGAGTCCACCAGCCCGCACGGCCTGCTGCGGATCATCGTCCTCGTGACGCTCCTGGCCAGTGGCTGCGGCGAGCCTGAGCAGGCAACGACGGCCATGATCCCCGGCGAGAGGCAGCCGTTCTCCGGCAACTGGAGCCCGAACGGAACGCAACAGGTTCTCGATCTTGGAGCAGGACGGCGGGCGGGCGTCTTCCGGCTCAGCGGTTCGCTCATGCTGACCGGCAAACAGCGCCTGGCGCGTGCGTTCGGAGCCGAGGTCATTGGTTTCTCGGATACCGCCAGCGGCCTGCTCGCCCGCAGCGTGTGGACCGACGAGCATGGCGACCGCGTGTTCAGCGAGCTACGCGGAGAAGGGATCGGTCCGGGACGGCGAATCGAAGGCAGCATCATCGGTGGCACCGGTCGCTATGCGGGCATACGAGGCGAGTACCGTTTCGACTGGCAGCGCCTTAGCCCGGTCGAAGGCGACGAACTTGCGGGCCGCGTCGTCGGGCTGCAGGGCTGGGCGCAGGTCGACCGGTCCGAAGCCGTATCTCCGGTCAAAACGGGAGAAGGCAAATGAGCACATCCGGTTTCGCAAGCGCAAGAAACCTCAAGCTGGCGGCCGTCCTGCTCGTCTTCTGTGGTCTCTGGTTCATGCCGGTGCCCGAGGGACTGACGCGCGACGCGTGGCGACTTTTTGCGATCTTCGCGGCCGCCATTCTCTCGGTGGTACTCAATGCACTGCCGCTCCTCACATCCGCCCTGCTGGCCTGCGCGCTGGTCGTCCTGACCGGCACACTGCCACCGGCGAAGGCCTATGGCTCCTTCGCCAACTCCACCGTCCTCCTGGTCGTAACGGCTTTCCTGGTATCGCAATCGGTGGTCAAGAGCGGCCTCGGCAAACGGATCAGCCTGTTGGTCGTGTCGCTATTCGGGAAATCGACACTCGGCCTGGCGTACAGTATCTTCATCACCGATACACTGATCTCGCCCGGCTTTCCGAGCAACACGGCGCGCGGCGGCGTCCTTTTCCCGGTCATCCTGGCGCTCGCCCAGAACAGTGGTTCGACACCCGACGACGACAGCAAGCGGCGCCTCGGCGGCTACCTGATGTTCTGCGGTATGGCCAGCCTGGCGATCACTTCGGCGCTGTGGTTCACGGCCACATCGGGCAACCCGATCGGCGCCGGGCTGGCCGCCGAGCACGGGCTGCAGGTAAGCTTTGGCTCCTGGCTCCTCGCATCCTGTGTACCATCGCTGCTGGTCATTGCCCTGCTGCCGCTGCTGCTGTACCGGCTCTTCCCCCCAGGGATCACCGACACTCCGCATGCTCCGGAACACGCACGACGCGAGTTGCGGACGATGGGAGCGATGTCGGTGCACGAGCAGATCACGGCGGTGACCTTCGCCGTCATGATCACCGGCTGGGTGCTGGCAGCCCCCTATGAGCTCAACCTGACGGCGATCGCGCTTGCCGGCCTGGCAACACTGCTGATCAGCGGCGTCCTGACGCTCGACGACATGCAACAACAGGGGGGCACGCTGGTCACCTTCATCTGGCTGGCGGTGCTGTTCGGCATCAGCGGACAACTCAACGAGATGGGCTTCATGGGTTACGTCGGAGAACGACTGGCGATGGCGCTCGAAGGCATCTCCTGGCCGCTGGCCTACGTCTCGCTGCTCGTCATCTACGTCCTGCTGCACTACATGTTCGTCAGTCAGAACGCGCAGGTGCTGGCGCTCCTCGGCGTCTTTCTCGACGTTGGCGTGAAATCGGGTGTGCCGGTTGCCCTGATGGCCTACGCGCTGCTGTTCGCCAGCAGCTACTTCTCGGTCATCACGCCACAGGGAGGGAGCCAGAACATCATCTTTGTCGCCAGTGGCTATCTCAAGCAGGGAGAACTCTACCGCCTGGGACTGCTGACGACGACTTTCTGCCTGCTGGTGTTTCTGGTTGTCGGCACCCCGTGGATACTCTGGGTCGGCTGACCGACAAAGGCCAACCGAACCCTCCACGGTCTGCGCAGGCAGGCGGTCGAACCGGTCTCCGGCATCATCGAACCGCTACAGGGTCTTCAGCAGTTCTCCCTGCGCAGATTGAACCAGATCACCGGCGAGTGGACCGCTGCTCTGGTTACCGTAGAGCTCGAGGCGCATGGCGGCATCGCGTCCTCAGTCCCAATGAACGACGGAACAACCCGCGAAACGGCAGGGAAATCGCGAAACCGAGGTCCATTCATGCCGCATCGTGACACCGGAAGGTTTTCCCGATCTGAAGTCCGATGGGCAGCTAGGACCATGAGTGGCTGACAGGCGCGACGCCCACCGAACGGGCCCACTCCGCACAAACGCCAACTGCTTCCTGGACGCACGGAACCAGCTCTCGCCGCGCAGTTGCGGACAGCCGGGACCACAAGCCGTGGGCAAGAATGACTCGGTTCGCTGGCGCCATCGCTGGCAGGACCACGGCAGGGGGCTGCCAACTCGCCTCGGTGACCGACGCGTCGCCGGCGTGGGGAACGAAGCGCCTCACCCTGGCGACGCGGAAGGGAAGCACAAGCGTATGCCGCACAACGCCTCTGGCAAGATAACGCGTGGTCGGCGGTGGGAAGAGGTCGATGGGTATCAGCGGCGTCTCGCAGGACAACAGCAGCCCTGTTTCGCGCTCGCACCGAGAAGAGAGGGAGCCGGCAATCGCGTCCCGCAGAGCTTCAGTGGCCGTGCGCCAACGAATCATCCCTCCGGGCAGCGCATACAAGTTGCTGAACTCGTACCCAGGGCGCACAGACTTGCGCACCACGAGGATGTCACCGGTGAACTCATCCACACACAAGGCCACCGCACCCAGCCCAACACCGCTGCCAATCTGGAAAAATCCGTCACCCCCCGCGCGCACGTGAGCAATCCAGGAGTGCCTCTGGTCGGCGAGCCACGTCCCCCAGTCTTCAATCACGGCACTTCCCATAAACGCCGCTCCCTCATGTCCGTCGAGTGTGTCGTGGTTCCCGTCCGCTGGAGCCATACTCCAGTCGGAGGAACTTGCGACTCTGCCAGTCGGTTATGATAGCCTGCCCTGGGATGGTCGACGGGCATATCTCCGGAAATGCGGCAGTTCTCGGGCGTAGCTGGCGCGGAGAGTAGCCGAAGCCGCGCCGTCACGGTCCTTCCCTCTCCCCCGAGACGACACCCATGATCGCAACACGACCTCTTCGCGTCCTCCTTGCCCATCCAGGAATCGATGAGACCGGAGCGCGACGAGAGTTTCCACCCTGGGGCGTCATTTTCGTGGGTCAGGCCCTGGCGCGGAGCGGACACGTCGTACAGGTGGTCGATTGGAATGGCGAGCCGGCGCTCGAAACCGCTCTCGACCGCCAAGTCATCGATTTCCGGCCGGACATCCTTGGCGTGACCGGAAAATGGGGCCGCGCAGCCCGCCGAGCCGAGCGACTGTTTCGTCACGCGGCAGCGCACCATCCGGCCGTTCGTCGTGTACTCGGCGGCCCACTGGCGGCCACCTTGCCGGCGAACGCGACCATTGCAGCGCTGGTAAACGCGGTCCTGCCCGGCGATGGGGAAACGACGCTGTTGCGCTGGATGGCGGCCGGGATGCCGAACCTCAGGGACGCCTCACCAGCGCAGGACGCTGATCTGGGTGCCTGCTGCCTCGACCCGGCACCTCTGTTTGACTTGCGGCCCTACGTCCGTCCGGCGGAACGATCCGACCTCGACGTACCAACCCTTTTCGTCTCAGGTTCCCGGGGATGCGTCGCGCGATGCTCCTTTTGCTACACCCTTGCGCATGCACCATCCGGCCTGCGCGAGATGCCAGCGCCGCTTCTGGCCCACGGCCTCCGCGGCCTGTACCAGCGCTACGGCGTCACCGGATTCTACTTCGTCGACGACGGACTCGTCAGCCGTGCCCGATGGCGCCGGGACTTCTGCCAGGAACTCCGGGCCCTCGACGTCCCCCTGCTGTGGGGTGTCGATCTGCGCACCGCCGAGGCCACTTCGGCGACCCTTGGAGAACTCTGGCAGGGTGGCTGCCGAGCCCTCTACATGGGCTTCGAGACAGCCGACGACGCCGCGCACCGCGGCATGCTGCGCAAGGGTCCGACCGCAGGGGGCGTCGGCGGGGCGCTGCAGCGGGCGATGGCGATGGGGTTTCGCGTGCGTGCGTCGGTCGTCATCGGCTGGCCGGGCGAGAGCCGGACAGCGATCGAACGAACGCTGGCGGCCGTGCAGGCGCAGCCTGGACTCCTGGTCGACGCCTTCCGCTATAATCCTCTTCCCAACACGCCTTTGGCAGCGGCAAGCGCACCGCAGTTCGGACCGCAGCACGTCTACACGGAGTACGGGGCGGACGCACCCAACCTCTCGGATTGTTCCGACGCGTACATCCAGTCTGCCTGGGAACGACTGCTGGCCCTGGCGAACGCGCGGAACGCCGTCGCCGCAACGACGCTGACTTGATCCAACCGGAGCCGGCCGATGACCCTTGCCGCTGAGGCAGCAGAGAAGCTGTGGAACGAGATCCTGGCACCGCCTGCGAGTGATCCGGCGTCGGCTGCCGCGGTGTTCGTCACGCTGCATGAATTTGTCCTGGAACATGAAGCGGCGATGCTCAATGCGTGGGCCGCAATGGGGACGACCTCACTGGGGACGTACGCAAGGGACAAGAAGGAACTGCTCAGCCTGCTCCTGGATGAGTGGCGCGCTGCGGCCGCGGGCGCAACGCCCTTTTCGCCTGATGTCACCGCAATCCTCAAAGAGCCGTACTCCTGCCAGCTGCGGCTCTTGATGCTGCTCGAAGCGCTCGAAGACGCACTCTCGACCACCTGGGGATGGGCCGTGGCAGAAACGGGACCGTGGAGTCCCGCGAAATGGCAGCGACCGACGGTCCGCAAGGCGCGTTCGCTGCACGGAACGGACTACCAGATCTGTCCGCGGCATCCCCCCATCCCGCCGACTGGCCATTCGCTCGAGGACGTTCAGTGGTTGACCATGCTGTCGATTCTGCCGCTGTCGCTCGATGGTGCCCGATTGCAGGTGCACAGCTTATGGTTTGCGCCACCCGGCAACCGCGACGAGCATTCCGGAGTGCAGCCGGCTGTGAGGATTGGCGTCTGGCCGATTGGCCGTGAGCTCGCCATGTGTGGGCAATACACCGGGAAGCTGCCGAGCCCCCATCGCGGCAGCGACGACACGTATGGCGTGTATCGCATCAAGCCTCCCGACGATCTGACGAGCGCCGCTCGGCAAGCCCAGGCGGAGACCGTCCTGGAAGCCTGCGCGCGCAACCGAATCGATGTCGTGCTGATCCCCGAGTTGACCAGCAGTGCGGGCTTCGTCAAGTGGTTTCAGGAGTTGCTCGGCAAGCACTGGGACGCCAAGAAGAGCAACTCGGCGGAAGGTTTTCCCTGGCTCGTCGTCTGTGGCAGCTATCATGACGATCAAACTGATCCGGCAGATAAGTCGGCAGTTGAATCGAAAGCCGCTGCTGATCCTCCGTCGTTCCGCAACCGCTGCGTCGTGTTGACCGGCGATGGATGCGAAGCCAAGATCACGCCAAACGAATCCACGAATCCGGCTCTGGGCTGGAGGAAGTGGCTGGTAGACAAGCGACATCAGTTCAAGCTGCGGCGGCAGGAGAAGGGTCCGACAGGACACTACTCGCAATTCGGTCTGGACCATCATGCGGTCAGCGTGGAGCCTTCCCGCGTCGCAGAGGAGATTCTGGTCGTCGATACGCCGATCGGGCGCGTCTGGGTAACCATCTGTCTTGATTTTCTCAAGACCGCAGGGCGCAGCGCGCTGCCACGCTATGCCGGTCTGGCCGACTGGATCCTGGTGCCGGCCGCGAGCACAAGCACAAGAGAGTTCCAGTGGCGTGCGAAGGACTTCGCCAACACTTCCGGGACTACCTCGATAATGGCGAACGCCTGCTGGCTGATCGAGCAGTTCAGTGCCTGGGACGCTGCGCGTGCCGGGCTGGCGTCTTCCTCGCGTTCGCCAGACGGGAAGCCACGAGTGAAATGGAAGCGCGCCAATGGGCCGAGCAGCCCGGTTGACGGCGCCGTCGTACCGCCACTGACGCCGGAGGTCTGCTCGAGTCTGAGCACAGCGGAAGATCGGGAGCAGCCGGCGGACGTGGAAAAGTGCGCGAAGAAAGGGGCACCTTGCTGCGAGGTCTGCCGGGAATGTCTGTGGATCGCAGAAGTCGCCTGCCCGGACTGGAGTTGAGCGGAACCGTAACGAACGCGACCGCGAGAGAACCGTTCGCTCGTCACTACACGCCCAATTCACTTCGTTCACAGGTGTGGCACTCCCGCGACGTTGTCTTCGCTGTCCGGATGCCGTCCGTAGCCCTCTTGAGCGCGATGCGTATGTGTAGCGTGTACTATCCGTGTAGTTTCGAGGTAAACTTTACTGATTGCCGGGAGCGTCTCGCCGAGACGCGGCAGCCCATGGCGCATGCGATGTAGACGGTGACCGCCAGCGACCAGCGCGGTAGCGGCGGGCCCACCGACCAGCCAGGGTCAGGAGGATTACAGTGAACCAGGGAAATCCGGACGAGGAATTTGAAGAGCGGTTGCGCCAGGTGCGCGCACAGACGGCAGACACGCTCTCTTCGCCGACGGAACAGAAGTTGGGCCAGCTCGATGAGGACCTTCGGACCATGCTCGCCAAGGCGTTGGTGGATTCGCAGCGCAACGCCGTGAAGAGGACACGCGACGCGCTCAACAGGGCCGCTCATGAGGCTTTCCGGCACGGCGACGGCCCACGGGAGAGATGGACCTTGGCGGACTGGGGACATGCTTGGGCGTGGGGCGTGCTGTTGGCTGAAGCAGGGCTTAGGAGCGAACCTGGCGGCAACGTCGGAGAACTCCTGGCCTTCGTCAGGGCAGATGACAAACGCCCGGGTTACCTGCTTGCGTTCCTCAACGAAACCGGAGATCCGGTTCCCCGAAGGCTGTCCGAGATCGCCGCGCGTGTCGGGGAAACCGGCAGCACGCGCTCAGAGGGGCCCAGCGAAGACGATGCGCGAGGGTCGACGAACGACGATGACACGCAGCCGAAACTGAACGCGGTTTTCAACCGCCTCCAGACCCTGACAGCCTATCGGCTCGTCAAACGAGCCGGCCCCAGCGCTGGTCTCTACGAGCTGACGCGCTGGGGCTACAAGACGGCGCGTGCTCTGCAGGCCGAGGATCTGGAGAAAGCCGTTTCGTCGATCGCGGACTGCAGTTTGCTCAGCTTCCTTGCCTGGTTCGGTGACGCGGCGACGGCAACCACACTACTCGAAGGTGCAGCCATTCGCGAAAAGCTGCGGTCCGAGCCTCGTGTCGAGCAACCCGACCGCTTCAGTGAGCAGTTGGTGTTTGCTCTCAGTTCTCCGCCGATTCGCCGGGTCGACAGTCAGGAGGATCGATACGAGCTGACGGCGTCGGGGAGGAAAATCGCCGTTGAGGTAAGCGAGTGGCTGGCAGCTAACCGTTCACCCCCGGGTGGCCAGACTGCTAGTGGTAAGGCTTCAGCCAACGGGCTGCCGGACAACGTTACGTCAATTGAGGCGTATCTGGCCGCCAAGGGCAAAAAAAAAGAGAGTGGCAGCGGATCCGGGGAGAACTGGATGCACAAGGGCAATCCGGCGCAACAGAAGGATAGCGTAGGCGGCCCTGGTTAGATGTTTATCGTCTCCTTCTACTCCTACAAAGGTGGCGTCGGGAGGACGGCGACGCTACTGAACACGGCTTGGTTCATGGCGCTGCGTGGTCGGCGTATCGCTCTGCTCGATCTGGATCTCGAGGCTCCTGGGCTGTCTTTTGCAAACCTGCGTGATCCGGCGAGTCCACCATCGACT
Source organism: Accumulibacter sp. (assembly GCF_023806635.1). Taxonomy (GTDB): domain Bacteria; phylum Pseudomonadota; class Gammaproteobacteria; order Burkholderiales; family Rhodocyclaceae; genus Accumulibacter. Next base: position 20,397 of record NZ_JAMTDQ010000011.1, on the reverse strand, counting down.
GAATCGCACCAACGGCGGATGGGTTTCTGCGAGCTGGCGACCTATTATCAGGAACGTAAGGACGTTCCGCCGAACTGGAACCAGCAGTATCTCCGAGAGGGGCTGGGACCCGGGGGACGCATCGCACTCCTGGCAGCCGGCAACCACACCGACGAGAGCTACGAGTCGCAACTGCACACGTTTTCCTGGTACGACTTCTACATCAGGCATGAGGGCGACCGGTTCATGGTCAATCTGGCCGCCGATCTGGCTTATCTGGGCTACGAATACCTCTTCATCGACGCGCGGACCGGACTGACCGATGTCGCATTCATCAGCACCGTTCATATGCCCGATCTCGTCGTCCTGCTGACCAATCTGGCGCAACAGTCGATCGAAGGCATCGCCGGCCGCATCAGATCCATCGAAAAATGCAACCGCGATTGCGCCCGGGACGGATCGACAAAGCGCAAACCGGGGTACGAAAAAACGCCGATCGAGATCGTCGTTGCCGCTTCGCCAATGCCGCGCGGCGAGTGGAGCTTGCGCAACGAGCGGGTCGCAGCCGTGCGCGCGAAGTTGGGCCGACCCGTCGACGTCGAGATCGATTATCTGGATCTGTTGGCAGTCGGTGAAGCAGACCAGATTCTGCTTCGTCGCATGAACAGCGACGATCCGACTGGCGACGCCTTTCTCGCCAGCGTGACACGGCCGTATCAGCAGCTTGCTGGCGAGATCGCCAGGCGCAATCCGGAATCGCCCGAGAATCTGATCGAAAGCGGCAGAAGGTTGTGGGAAATGGGACTGTGGCGGGTGTCGAAGGCCCATTACGACGAAGCGCGCGAAAGGATCGAGCAACTCGCCAAGCGAATCCCGCAAGCAGACGGACCTGCGAACCAGAACCCGACGCGGCAGGATCTGACGTGGCAGGAGGCGCGTCTGGGATGGCTGCTTGCCGACCTCGACGCGCTCGACCCCGACGCTACTGCCGAAAAGCTCAACGACATCGACAACACCAACACCACAAGCAAACCGATCCGAATCGAGCAGGCTCGTCTGGGGCTGGCGCTGGCATTCCGTTACATCCTGCTGAACAGGTTTCCCGACTCGGCCAAAGCCGCCAATGAAGCCCGGCATGGGCTCGAGGCCCTCTCCAGTGAATACGACAACGACGCGCGGATTCGGGATCTTCTGGCGCTGGCCAACCTGCGCGAAGGCTATGCCTGGATGCTGTCGAACCGGTGGGAAGATGCCGCGCGGCGGACTGCTAAGGCCTGCGACCTCTATCGCAGGCTGGCGGCGCGACCGCTTCTGCTCTCCCTCACTCAGTGCCAGATGGCGCGAATCGATCTCGCGCGGGGCACGGAACTCGACGGGATCGAGGCGACACTGGCGGATGCCGAACGCTGTATTCAAGGATCGTCGGATCAGCCGTCACCGTCAGCCCCTTTCGCACGAATCCTCAGCCAGCATGTCGCGGCTGACTTCCATCACGCCATGGGGCTTCTGCGGTACGAGCAGGGGCAGGGAGTCCCGGCCGGGGAATGCATCAAGATAGCCTTGGAACTTTTCCGCGAGGACAAGGATCGCGTCGGAGAATCCGATCTGGATGTGCTGCAGTCTTCCCTGTTCGTGATTGACGACCGCGAGCCAGACGACTGGCGGGAGCGGATCGGGCATGCAATCGAATTGCGCATCCCGGCAACGGCGTTCCGGCTGGCCCTCGCCAGATGGAGCGGATTTCTCGCGACACATGCCTGGACCAAAGGGGACGTTGACCGCATTGCTGGCGAACTATCCAAGGCACTGAGTCCATTGAGCGACTACTGGGACGGATCCCTGGAAAGAAGTCAGGAGTTCCTGGACGCCGGTCTCAAGGACACGAACGCTCTTGTTCAGACGTGGCGTTTCGACCCGGCACTGCCGGCGCTGATCGCTCTGGAACATGTACGGCTCTTGCTGAGCTGCTCGGACGATCGTGACGATCGTGGCGGCCTGGACAGAGCGCAAGGCATCTGGCAGCAGGTCTGCACGTATCGGGATCGTGCTGCACGCGTCGAAGCGCCTTCTCCTCCTGACCTCGATCCGGAATTGCGTCACCCGCTACTACTGCTCGAGGGTATCCTGGCGGTGGCACGGGGCTCAGGTGATGACGCGGAACGGAAGCGCCTGAGTAAACGTTTGAGTGACGAGGCGGACAGTCGTCAGCAGGCCGGATACAGTCTGCGGGCTGCACAGTTGCGCCTGGTCCTGGCGCTGCTCGATGCAGGAACGCATGCTCCGGCGCTGCTGAGATCGCTTTCCGAACTCCCCGGCGGCTCCGTCAGGGAACCGGATCAACCGCTCGACGGCGCCGTCCCGACGAACCCTGGCCTGGCGAGTTGGCCGTGGACCTTGCCGGTGGCTTTTGTCGCCCACAGCAGCAACCCCCACCTGAAGGCCGCCTGGCAAGCGCTTGGCCAATTGAACGTGCCTCTGTGGTCACCGCGGCGCCAAGGCACGAATGCGTCTTGAGCTGCCGGGCGCACGGGTCGAGAGCAGTTCCGACGGGCAGACCTTCCTGTTCGAGGAGCGTTACGGCTTTGTCTATCTGCTCGACGCGGCCGGTGCCTTGCTGGTCGAGCAGCTGCTGTCGGCGGAACAGTCGCTGGCGTCGCTGATGGCTGCCGTCGCCGACAGCTTCGACGTACCACCGGGCACCGATGTGGCTGGTGATGTGGAAGCCTTCCTGACGCGTCTGCGCGACTACGGACTCCTGGTATGAGCGCGAACGCCGGTGCGCGTGATGCGGTGCTGGTGACTGGTCTGCATGCGGTCGACAACCCGTCTCCGGGCGTTTCCGTCGCCCGCTGCCTGCGACACGAAGGCGTGCGCGTGATCGGCCTGTGCTACGAGCCCACCGACACGGGCGCCTACGTCGATGGTCTGTTCGACCGGGTATACCGCATGCCGCGCATCGAAGCCGACCCGCAAGCGTACCTGCAACGCCTGCACGCGGTCGCTGCAGCGACGGGCGCCGGGGCGTTGCTGCCGACACTCGATCCGGAGGTTGCATTTCTTGCCGGGCAGGAGCGTTGGCTCGAGCAGCATGGCCTGCGCGCCCTGCTGCCAACACCATCGGCGGCCGCACAGGCTGCCAAGTGGGCAATCGCTGAGCCGGGCCGGACAGCCGGTTTCCGCGTGCCGACGCTACGAACAGCCCGGACGCTCGACGAAGCGCTGCGCGCTGCAGAGTTCATCGGCTTCCCGGTGATGGTCAAGGGCGCTTTCTACGAAGCCCACAGGGCAGAGCAAGCGGATGAGATTCCAGCGCTGTTCCGGGCTCTGGCAGGCCGTTGGGGCCTGCCCGTGTTGGTACAGGCGCAGGCAATTGGAGCGGAGATCGTCGCCGCCTGCCTCTGTGACCGGCCCGGACGCTTGCGGCGCTGGATCGCCATGCGCAAGTTCGGCATGAACGAGCAAGGAACAACATGGTGTGGCGTGACCTTCCGCAACGATTCCTTTTTCACGGCCTGTGAGCGCCTGCTGGAAATTCTGCAATGGTCCGGGCCATGCGAGGTCGAGGCGAAGATTGATGAGACCAGCGGAATGCTGACCTTGCTGGAACTCAACACACGTTTCCCATCGTGGATTGGCATCGCGACGGAGGTTGGCAGCAACCTACCCTTCGATCTCATCCGGCTTCTCCGGGGAGAGCCTCTCGACGTTGACCCGGGCTTTCGCACCGGACTCGTGATGGTACGGCAACACCATGACCGGACGATTCCGTTGTCGCGCTTCGTGGACGTCGCCGTTGGAGGGGTGTTGAGTGTCTGACATCAGGCGACCGTATTCGGCGCCGTCGATCGAGCGCATCGCGCCCTTTTTCGCGACTTCGTCGGCCAAGATGCCCGGCTTCCTTCCCAGCCCCGAACCAGCCGACGAGGGGAAGCCGCCCGCCCGGCTTGACAGCGCGCGGGCAGAGGAGTGGCGCGAGACCGGCGGCGCCTCCTGATGCACCCTTGGCAATCGGCATTCGACCGGCTTGATGCGCGCACCGCCCGAGACCTCGCGCAGGACTTCGGCACCCCCTTCATCCTGATTGATGAGGCGTCGCTGGACTCTCGGCGGCGCCTGGTCGAAGAGGCGACGGCAGGGGCCCGGCTGTTTCTGCCTTACAAGGCCAGCCCCCTCAGCCATGTCCGGCGCTATTTCGCAGCCGCGCGGCTGGGCGCTGAAGTGGCTTCGGGCAGGGAACTCGCAGCGGCGACGGCGCACGGAATCGCCGCCGACTCGCTGATCCTGAATCAGCCGGCGCGGGATGCAACGACCTTTCGCGGCGCCATCGCGCTGGGAGCAACCGTCGTCGCTGACGGCGTCGCCGACATACGCTCTGTCGCTGCCGTTGCCTCGAGGCAGCGCCCGGCCCGCGTGCTGTTGCGCGTGCGTCCGGGGCAAGCGGGCGGAGCGGGCTGGAGCCGTTTCGGCATGCCCGTGGAGGGTGCGGAGTTTGCTGCAGCGTTGGCGCTGGCTGCCGAATCGCCGTCCCTCGAGGTCGTCGGGCTGCACTGCCACCTGGGAACGAACATCTCAGCCGCCGCAAGCTATGGTCAGGCGGCCGGTCAGTTGGCGGAACGCTGGCGCGACATCGAGCGGGTTCTTGGCCGGCGCCTGGAGGTGCTTGATTTTGGCGGTGGCTTCGCCACGCCTACTTCCTGCCCGCTGCACCAGTCGCCCGGCCAGTGGCGTCCGGACGGTCCCGGTTCCATCGTTGCCGAAATACGCAACGCGCTGGCAACGACTCGACTGCTGCATCGCGTCGAGTTGTGGCTGGAACCGGGGCGGATCCTCGTCGAGGATTCGGCGGTGCTGGTCACTCGCGTTGTCCATGTACGCGAAGGCGCGGTCGGACGCCAGGTCACCTGCGACAGCGGTGTACATCAGGTTCCTACGGCGAATTGGCTGCGACACCCGGTGGCACGCGTCGGCAAATGCGACGAAGCGTTGAATGGCCTTCGCTCAACCCTCCTGTGCGGCGCGCTGTGCATGGAAACAGACATCATCCGGGCGGATTGCGCCTTGCCGGCCGACCTGGCCGTGGGTGACCTGCTCAAGATCGGTGCGGTGGGGTGCTACGATTTGGCACTGGCATTTGAGTTCATTCACGGGCACTGCCCCGTACTGCTCCAACAACGGGACGGTGACTTGGTTTGCTTGCGGCGCCGCCAGCCTGGCGACGACTCTCAACGCCTTTCCGGGATGCGGTGCGCACCTACGTCTTGAGCGCGGTCCCGACGGCGTCACGCCCGTGGGTCGAGTCCCTGCTCGAAGGCGCTGACGATGCCAGTCTGTTGCGCTTTGTCCAGTGGCACGGCGCCGATTCCCTGAGGGCGATGTTCGCCCGGCTGCCGCCTTGGGCCCCGCCGGACTGGCGTACCTTCATCGATCATTGCCTTCCGGACTGGGTGCCGGTCGTGCAACGGGTGACCACCTATCTCCCGCCCGATTCCTTCGAACGCCACCGTGACTTGGCCTGGGACATTGCAGCAGGGGCATCCTCACCAGAGGAAGCGGCGTATCGAGTTTTCTGGTGGGTCGGAGGTACCGTCGCATGGTCTCCCGAGTGGGGCACCGCGACCCCTCTCGAGATCATCGCCCGCCGCCGGGGAAGCTCGCTGCATATCGCCCAAGTAGTCACGGCGCTGTGTCGGGCTCTGTTCATCCCGGCACGGTTGGTAGAAGAGGTGGCGCTGATCCCGCCCGTCTGGCACGCGCAGGCGAAGCAGGTCTGGCGGCAGGCGCCGCCGATGCTGTGCCGATGGCTGGGTATCCGGAGCTTCTATCACCCGACGTGCGAGGTACGGGTTGCAGCGCATTGGCAGCCAGTCGACGCACAGCGAGCCCAGTTTGGTCGCCATGAGGTGCAGCAGCATCTGCGCGTGCCGGACCTTCTTAAGCTGACTATCAACACGTGGCAGGACTACGGTCGCCGTATCAGCAGAACTCCGATCTATACCACCGGCCCCTTGCTCGGCAACCGGTGCAACGCGTCATCGCTGACGTTCAGGCACGATCTCGCACTGATCGGGAAACTCGCGGCGGGGCAAACGGAGAACGCTGGCGTCGCGCTTGACGGCGTCTCCGACTTGCTTGACCGGATTCAGGCTCAGGCCGTCGATCTCTGGTTGCGCCGACCAAGTTCGCGCGCATTCGCATTGATCGCCAACGAGCGGACCACCAGAAGCGCGCTGCTCCACCTTCGCGCCGTCGCTCCAGCGCCATTGGCGACCGAGCCCCGTGCGCCTGGCTTCGCAGCGCCGGCACGGACCACTCTGTTGCTCTTGGGAGATGCCGTGACTGAGGTGCTTGCTGCCGGCAACCGCGAGCTTCTGGCGGCTGGTGGCCACCTGTTGGCTCTCTACGAGAGCTGGGGAGCCGGTGAGCGCGCCATCAGGCGCGTTCTGTCGGAGTTTGGAGGTGATCTGGCCGACTGGAGTGCGCGACCTGGCGACCCTCAGACCGTGTGGCAGGTGCGCGGTACCGGGTGCCTGGCGCGACACGCGCCGTGGACACTGGCGCTCGACCTCCGACTGGTCCGTCTGCTGCGACCACCGGCCGCAGCAGACGGGGCAATCGTGATCACCGAGAGCAACGAGCCGCACTCCCCCCGCATCGTGTGTGCAACGCTGCGTGTTGGCCAGGGACGGCTGACATTCGCGCCAATCAGCCTCGCTTCCCTTGCAGACCCCTACAGTGTCGCGCAGGTAGCAGGCTGCCACCGCCGCCTGCTCGGAGCCTTGGTGCAACTGCGGGAACCCTAGTGCCGTGATACAGCGGCAACAGCGGCACGTTTCGCTTCGCCAGCAGGGAACGACGGCTGCCCGGCGGCCACCGCCGGCGCACGGCTAGCGGAAGACGATCACCGGCACCCGCGAGTACGACAGCACTTTTTGCGTCACGCTGCCGAGAAGCAGCTTCTTGATCTCGCTGCGTCCGCGCGAGGCCATGAAGATGGCGTCACATCGCCTCTTCCGCGCGGCGTCGATGATTCCTTCATGGGTGGTCGCCGGCTTGCCGATCAGCCCCGCATAATCGACGCCAGCCGCCTGCGCTGCCTGCGCAATCTCGTCGAGGTATGCCTCACCGGTCGCCCGCGCCATCCGGTCGAGCGTGATCAGCACCTTCTTGTCGATCAGATCGCCGTCACCGAAAGCGGCGGGGTGCAGCAGCGGCATCGCGTAGTAACCGGTGACCTTCGCCCCGAGAGACTTTGCCAGCCTGATACCGGCCTTGATCGCCTTGCGCGAGACGACCGAACCATCGGTCGGAATGAGGATGTTCTTGAACATGTGGCTTGCTCCTGGAAGACTATTGGGTCGAAGGGGACGCCCACCTCGTCGTGTCCCGCGGCACACACCTCCCCAGCGGAGCCGCCGGCGGCAGGAGGAAGAACGAAACGCGTTGCCTTATGGTAGGCCCGTGCCGGGAACGGCGTCAATTGCCCGCTCACATCGTACCGCCGCGATACGAACGCCTGCGGTACAATTGCCGGCCGTCGCCAGGCGGCGCCCTTGTCCCGCTGCAGCAGCCGTGACATGCCGGCAGGCGGCATGCCCCCGACCCTCGGCGCCGTTCGCTCACCTGCGCTTGCCGCCCCCATCGCCCGTTTTCGGCCTGACTTTCACGCATACGATCTTCCAGAGGTTCCTTCGTGCTCATCGCCAACAACATCACCATGCAGTTCGGGGCGCGCCCCCTTTTCGAGAACGTCTCGCTCAAGTTCGGCGAGGGCTTTCGTTACGGATTGATCGGCGCCAACGGCTCGGGCAAGTCGACCTTCATGAAGATTCTCGCGCGCGAGCTCGAACCGACTGCCGGCAACGTCACGAAGGACGTACACGAACGCATGGCCTACCTGCGCCAGGACCAGTTCGCCTTCGAGGAGCAGCGCGTCATCGACGTCGTCATGATGGGACATGAGGAGATGTGGGCCTGCATGCTCGAGAAGGACGCCATCTACGCCAACCCCGATGCGAGCGAGGCGGACTACATGCACGCCGCCGACCTCGAAGCCCGCTTTGCCGAATATGGCGGCTACAGCGCCGAGTCGCGCGCCGGCGAACTGCTGCTCGGCGTCGGCATCCCGGCGGCGCAGCATTACGGGCCGATGAGCGATGTTGCGCCGGGCTGGAAGCTGCGTGTCCTGCTGATTCAGGCGCTGTTCGCCGACCCGGACATCCTGCTCCTCGACGAGCCAACGAACAACCTCGACATCGGCACGATCCGCTGGCTGGAGAACGTGATCAACGAGCGCAACAGCACGATGGTCATCATCTCGCACGATCGCCATTTCCTCAACCAGGTCTGCACGCACATGGCGGACCTCGATTACGGCAGGATCACCGTCTACCCGGGTAACTACGACGATTTCATGGAAGCCTCGACGCAGGCGCGGCAACGACAGCAGAGTGCCAACGCCAAGGCGAAGGAACGGATCGCCGAGTTGCAGAGCTTCGTCCGCCGCTTCTCGGCCAACGCATCGAAGGCCAGACAGGCGACATCACGCCTGAAGCTGATCGACAAGCTGAAACCCGAGGACGTCAAGCCGTCGTCGCGTCAGTACCCGTGGATCCGTTTCGAGTTCGACGACAAGGAAAAGCTGCACCGGCAGGCGGTCGAGATCCAGAATCTCGGCTTCGCCCATCACGCTGCCGAACGGCCGCTTTTCAGCAAGCTCGACCTGACGCTCAACGGCGGTGAGCGCCTGGCGATCATCGGCGAGAACGGCGTCGGCAAGACGACGCTGCTGAAGCTGCTGATGGGGGAACTGCAACCGCAGCGCGGCAGCATCAAGTGGGCCGAAAAGGCGCGCCCGGGCTACTACGCGCAAGACCACGCGCTCGACTTCGACAGCGATCGCAGCCTGACCGACTGGATCGGCGGCTACGCGCGCGGCAGCGCAGAGGAAGGCGATGACCTGGCAACGCTGATCCGCGGCACGCTCGGCCGGCTGCTGTTCTCGGGCAACGAGGTGCACAAGCCGGTGCGCGTCATTTCCGGTGGCGAACAGGGGCGGATGATCTTCGGCAAGCTGATGCTGCAGCGGCCGAACGTGCTGGTGATGGACGAACCGACCAACCACCTCGACATGGAATCGATCGAGTCGCTCAACACCGCGCTCGAGAAGTTCAAGGGCACGCTGATCTTCGTCTCGCACGACCGCGAGTTCGTCTCCTCACTGGCGACGCGCGTGCTCGAAATCCGCCCCGACGGCACGCTGGTCAACTACCTCGGCAACTATGAGGACTACCTCGCCAGCCAGGGCATCGCCTGAAGCGAAGTGCAGCGTGGCGGCGGTCGCTCAGGCGATGACGCCGCCGCCGAGACAGACGCGACTCTCGTACACCACCACCGACTGCCCGGGAGTCACCGCCCACTGCGGCTCGGCGAAGCGGATGCTGCAGGCGTCCGCTGCCACCCACTCGATCTCGCACGGCGCATCCGCCTGCCGGTAGCGCGTCTTCGCCGTATACACCCAGTGCGCGTGCGGCGGATGGCCGGACACCCAGGAGAGATCGCGCGCGGTCAGTTCGTCACCGAGCAACGCAGGGTGATCGTGGCCCTGCACGACGTGCAGGACGTTGTTGACGATGTCCTTGCCGGCGACGAACCAGGCGTCGTGGTCGCCGCTCGCGCCACCCTTGCCGCCCTTGACGCCGCCGATGTGCAGCCCCTTGCGCTGGCCGATGGTGTGATAGGCGACGCCGTCGTGCTCACCGAGCACGCGGTCGTCGTCGAGGCAGCGAATCTCGCCCTTCTGCGGCGGCAGGTAGCGCATCAGGAACTCCTTGAAGGGTCGCTCGCCGATGAAGCAGATGCCTGTCGAATCCTTCTTGAGCGCGACATGCAGGCCGGCATCGGCGGCAATCCGGCGGACCTCCCGCTTGTACAGCCCGGCGAGCGGGAACAGCGTCGCCGCCAGTTGCTCCTGTTGCAGCCGATGCAGGAAATAGCTCTGGTCCTTGGTGCCATCCTCGGCCTTGAGCAGCTGCCACGCGCCCTGGAACTCGCGCACGCCGGCGTAGTGGCCGGTGGCGATGCGGTCGGCGCCGATTCGCGCCGCATGCTCGAGGAAAGCCCTGAACTTGATCTCGGAATTGCACAGGACATCCGGGTTCGGTGTCCGCCCCGCCTCGTACTCGCGCAGAAAATGGGCAAAGACGCGCTCGCGGTACTCGGCGGCGAAGTTCAGCACCTCGACGTCGATCCCGAGCGTGTCGGCGACACTCATGACATCGACCAGGTCCTGGCGCGACGAACAATGCTCGTCGGTATCGTCGTCCTCCCAGTTCTTCATGAACAGGCCAAGCACGCGCCAGCCCTGCTGCTTGAGCAGCAGCGCGGCAACCGCCGAATCGACGCCGCCCGAGAGGCCGACGAGCACCGTTCTTCCTTCGTTCATCTCCTTGTCCCCGCAGCCATCATCATCTCACGGTCCAAAAGCCGGCATGCCGGCGATCAGCGAAGGCACCGCACTCTCCACCTCACCGCCGCCGGCCAGCCATTCCGGCAGCGACATGACCACCGCCGGCTGGCCATTGTCGTGAAACCAGCTGTCGACGACGTGCAGCCTCGCCGTCGCGGCGACGCCGTCCGGTGTCGCCGCCGCCGACCTTTCCGCGATCTGCGCCGAGAAATGGTCAGCGAACAGGTAGCGCGTCCGCAGCACCGGTTCGCGAACCTCATGGAAGCGCAACCAGCGATGATCGTCGAGCATGCGCAGCAGCCGCGTCGTCGTCAGCGCATGATCGATGCAGTCCATTCGCCCATCGACCCCGTCGTCGGCAACATTGCCGCCACGGTCGGCGGCGATCGCGCTCTGCTCACCCGCCCAGCCGAGCAGCCAGCCGATCACCAGTGCCAACCGGTCGCGCTCGTCGGCGGCGTCGCCGGCTGCGGCGAGAAAGGCTCCCACCAGCGCCAGCTGCCGATCGTTGTAGCGCACCTCGGCCTCCTGCAGGCAGCCGTAGTTGTAGCAGACCCGCAGCGTCACGTCGGCGACAGCCGTTTGCGCCGACGCCGCCAACAACAGGACGATCAGCCAGCGCACGGGAAATGGCTCAGAAGCTGCAGCGGGTAACGCCTGCCGGACAGCCAGTCGTCGATGCAGCGCAGCACCATCGGACTGCGGTGCTCCGCCTGCCGCGCCCGGATTTCGTCCACCGTCAGCCAGTGCGCTGCGAGGATGCCGGCATCGAGCTGCCGCGCCGGGTCGTGGGACACGATCTCGCCGGCGAAGGCAAAACGCAGATAGGCGAGATCGCCGGCGCCGGTCGGGTAGAGGTAGACGCCGAGCAGCGAATCCGGGCGCATCGTGTACGCCGTCTCCTCGAGCGTCTCGCGGACGGCGGCATCGAGTAGCGACTCACCCCAGTCGAGGTGGCCTGCCGGCTGGTTGAAGCGGATGCCGTACTCGGTTTCCTCCTCGACGAGCAGGAAACGGCCGTCACGTTCGAGTACCGAGGCGACGGTGACGTTCGGTTTCCAGATCATGGCAGCAGCCCTGAGAAGGTCGGCGAAGCCGCCATTTTAGCGCCAACGGGGGGGCGAAATCGGCTAGAATTTCCGCTTCAGGTTTACCGGCTCGAGGGGAGAAGAAGATGTCCATGGCGGATCGCGACGGCTTCATCTGGTACGATGGCAAGCTGGTTCCATGGCGCGATGCCACCACCCACGTGCTGACGCATACCCTGCACTATGGCATGGGCGTCTTCGAGGGCGTCCGCGCCTACAAGGCGGCAAGGGGTACGGCCATCTTCCGCCTCGCCGAGCATACCGAGCGCCTGTTCAACTCCGCCTACATCTTCCAGATGAAGATGCCCTACGACCGCGAGACCCTGCTCGAGGCCCAGAAGGAAGTCGTGCGCGCGAATGGCCTCGAGTCGTGCTACATCCGGCCGATCGTCTTCTACGGCTCGGAGGCGATGGGCATCGCCGCCACCACGATCAGCACGCATGTCGCCATCGCCGCCTGGCCGTGGGGCGCCTACCTCGGTGCCGAGGGAATGGAGAAGGGAATCCGTGTCAAGACCTCGTCCTTCACCCGCCACCACGTGAATATCAACATGTGCCGCTCGAAATCGGTGGGCACCTACACCAACTCGATCCTTGCCCACCAGGAGGTCGCGCACGACGGTTACGACGAGGCACTGCTCCTCGATGTCGATGGTTATGTCGCCGAAGGAGCCGGCGAGAACGTCTTCATCGTCAAGAAGGGGACGCTGTACACGCCGGACCTGACGTCCTGCCTGGAAGGAATCACGCGCGCCTCGGTCCTCGAACTCGCCGACGAGCTCGGCATTCCGGTGATCGAGAAGCGCATCACCCGCGACGAGGTGTATTGTGCCGACGAGGCCTTTTTCACCGGGACCGCCGCCGAAGTGACGCCGATCCGCGAGCTCGACAACCGCCAGATCGGCGCCGGCCACCGCGGCCCGATCACGACAAGAATCCAGAGCCTGTTCTTCGACTGCGTGAACGGCCGCGTGCCGGCGCACGAGGACTGGCTTGCCTACGTCCAAACGCCTTCTGCAAGGTGATCAAAAAGATGTCCCAGAACGACCAACAGAAGCCCATCGCGGTCACCGCCAACGACCTGCCGCTGCATTGCCCGACGAAGGACGCACCACTCTGGGCCAGGCACCCGCGCATCTTCCTCGACATCACGCAAAGCGGCGAGGCCACCTGCCCTTACTGCAGCGCCCACTACGTGCTGCAGGGTGGACTCCCGAAAGGCCACCACTGAGCCTCCGCTACCCGAAGACGGGTAGCGTACCGCAGAGCCAGCGATGAAAGCCCTCGTCGTCGCCCCTTCGTGGATCGGTGACTCGGTGCTGGCGCAGCCTCTGTTCACCCGGCTGCACGAGCGAACCCCCGGCCTGCAGCTCGATGCGCTTGCACCGCGCTGGGTGGCACCGGTCCTCGAGCGGATGCCCGAGATCAACCGTATCGTCGACAGCCCATTCGCGCATGGCGAGCTGTCGCTGCGCACCCGCCACCGCATCGCCCGCGAACTGGCACGAGAGGGCTACCAGCGCGCCTATGTCCTGCCCAACTCGCTCAAGTCGGCCCTGATCCCGTTCTTCGCCGACATCCCCGAGCGCATCGGCTTCATCGGCGAGACCCGCTACGGCCTGATCAACCGCCGCCACACGCTGGACAAGAAGCTGCTGCCGCAGATGGCGGAGCGTTTCGCCCAACTCGCCGAAGAGCCGGCAGCGCCACTGCCTCGACCCCTGCCGCAACCGCGCCTGCGCACCAGCCCGGCGCAGCGCATCGAGACGCTGGCCGCGCTCGGTGTCAGCCTGCCGGCGAAACTCGCGGTCTTCTGTCCGGGGGCCGAATACGGGCCGGCAAAACGTTGGCCTGCGAGACACTTCGCGGCCCTGGCCGCCGCACTGGCCCAGCGCGGCCATGCCGTCTGGCTGCTCGGGTCGACCAAGGACAGAGCGGTCGGCGAGGAGATCCTCGAGCATGCCAGCCCCGGCAGCCTGCCGCTCAACCTGTGCGGTACGACGACGCTGGCACAGGCGATCGACCTCATCGGTGCCGCCTCGCTGGTCGTCTGCAACGATTCCGGCCTGATGCACGTGGCTGCCGCCCTCGGCCGCCGGGTCGTCGCCGTCTACGGCTCGTCATCGCCCGACTTCACGCCGCCCCTGTCGGCAACGGCGACGATCATCAGCCTCAATCTCGCCTGCAGCCCCTGCTTCAAACGGCAGTGTCCGCTCGGCCACCTCGACTGCCTGCAGCAGATCGAGCCCGAGCGCGTGCTCGCCGCCTGCCTTGGTGGAGTCGCCGCATGATCGTCATCTTTGCCACACCCGAGGATGTCGAGGCGGCCTTTTACGAGGCCATCGCCCGTGCCGACCTGGGTGCCCTGATGAGCGTCTGGGCCGAGGACGAGGAAATCGTCTGCATTCACCCGACGGGCCAGCGCCTGGTCGGCGCCGACGCGATCCGTGACAGCTGGCGCAGCATCTTCGCCAACAATCCGCGCCTGTCGGTGCGCCTGAGCCGCGGCGTCCGCTGGAGCGGCATGCTGCTGTCGGTGCACACCGTCGTCGAGATGCTGTACATCGGCGATGACCGCAAGCCGCACGGCCCGATGCTCGCCACCAACGTCTTCCAGCGTGGCGCCAGCGGCTGGCGGCTGCTGGCGCACCACTCATCCACCGCGGCCGAGCGCGAAGCCGCCGAGGGCGATGGCAGCGGCGACCGCAACACGCCGCGGACGCTGCATTGATCCCGTATCGCGCTCCCGGCTGGCTGCCTGGCGGCCATCTGCAGACCGTCTATCCGCTGCTCATCCGCCCCGACCCGATACCCTACCAGCGGCAGCGCTGGGAAACTCCGGACGGCGACTTCATCGACCTCGACTGGCTGGTCAGTGCGGACACCGTGACCGGGAAGGAAGAGGCACGATCGCTGCTGGTGGTCTTCCATGGTCTCGAAGGCAGTTCGAACAGTCACTACGTGCGGGCGCTGCTGGGTGCCGCGGCGGCGATCGGCTGGGCCGCGGTAGCGGTCAACTTCCGCGGCTGTTCGGGTGAGAGCAACCGCCTGCCGCGCGCCTACCATTCGGGCGACAGCGACGAGATCGACTGGATCCTGCGCCGTCTGCGAACCGCTTTCCCGCAGCAGCGACACTACGCGGCCGGTGTCTCGCTTGGCGGCAACGCGCTGCTCAAGTGGCTGGGCGAAAGCGGGACCGCTGCCGGCAGCTGCCTGCAGGCAGCGGCGGCGATCAGCGCACCGGTCGATCTCGCCGCCTGTGGTCATCATCTCGCGCACGGCTTCAATCGCGTCTACACCCGGCACTTCCTGCACAGCCTGAAGCACAACGCGGCGGGCAAGCTGCGCCGCTACCCGGGGCTCTTCGACGAAAGGCGGATGCGCAGCGCCCGCAACCTGTACGAATTCGACGATGTCGTCACGGCGCCGCTGCATGGTTTCGCCGGTGCCGACGACTACTGGCGACGGGCGTCGAGCAAGCCGTGGCTGGGCAGCATCCGGCTGCCGACGCTGCTGCTCAACGCCGTCAACGACCCGTTCCTGCCGCCACAGGCGCTGCCTGCCGCCAACGAGGTCGCCGGCAGTGTCCGCATCGATTTCCCGCGCCAGGGTGGCCACGTCGGCTTCGTCACCGGCAGTCCCCCGGGGCAGCTCGTCTGGCTGCCGCGACGAGTCCTGCACTATTTCCAGAACGAGGTGTGAAATGAACCCTCCCCTGCCGCAAGAGATTTTCAAGGCCTACGACATCCGCGGCATCGTCGGCCGCACGCTGACACCCGCCATCGTCAGCCGCATCGGCCATGGACTCGGTTCACTGGCGGTCGAACGTGGGCAGTGCGCAATCGCGGTCGGCCGCGACGGGCGCCTGTCGGGCCCGGAGCTGGCGGAGGCCTTGATGGCGGGCATCCGCATGGCCGGCATCGACACCATCGACGTCGGCTGCGTGCCGACACCGGTGGTCTACTTCGCGGCGCACGAACTCGGCTGCCAGAGTTGCGTCGCCGTCACCGGCAGCCACAACCCGCCCGACTACAACGGACTGAAGATGGTCGTCGCCGGCGAGACGCTGGCCGGCGAGACGATCCAGGGCATCCGGCAACGCGTCGACGCCAATCGCCTGCAGCACGGTTCCGGCCAGGCCAGCAGCGCCGACGTGCAGCCGGCGTACCTGGCGCGGATCGGCAGCGACGTCCGCCTGGCACGGCCGATGAAGATCGCCGTCGACTGTGGCAACGGCGTCTCCGGTGGCATCGCGCCGCAACTCTTCCGGGCCCTTGGTTGTGAACTCGTCGAACTGTTCTGCGCCGTCGACGGCAGCTTCCCGAACCACCATCCGGACCCGTCGAAGCCCGAAAACCTGCAGGATCTGATCGCGGCGCTGCGCGACAGCGGGGCCGAGATCGGACTTGCCTTCGACGGTGACGGCGACCGTCTCGGCGTCGTCACCCGCGACGGCGAGATCATCTACCCGGACCGCCAGTTGATGCTCTTTGCCGCCGATGTCCTGCGCCGCTGTCCCGGGCAACCGATCATCTACGACGTCAAGTGCACCCGCCGGCTGGCGCCCTGGATCCGCGAGCACGGTGGCGAACCCTTGATGTGGAAGACCGGCCATGCGCTGGTCAAGGCCAAGCTGAAGGAGAGCGGATCGCCGCTGGCCGGCGAAATGAGTGGCCACATCTTCTTCAGGGAACGCTGGTTCGGCTTCGACGACGGGCTCTATGCCGGCGCCCGGCTGCTCGAGATCGTCTCGCAGGCAGCCGACGCCAACGCCGTGCTGCGCGCCCTGCCCGACAGCAGCTCGACGCCCGAACTCAACATCGGCATGGGCGAGGGCGAGCCCTTTGCGCTGATCGAGCAGCTGCAGCGGCAAGCCCGCTTCGCCGGCGCGCGCGAGATCATCACCATCGATGGCCTGCGCGTCGAGTATGCCGACGGTTTCGGCCTCGCCCGCCCGTCGAACACGACGCCGGTCGTCGTCCTGCGCTTCGAGGCCGACTCCGCCGCCGCGCTGGCACGCATCCAGGCGGATTTCCGTCGCGTCTTCAACGAGGCACGGCCCGATCTGCGCCTGCCGTTCTGACCGGCCGCCAACGACCCGGCACATCGCCGAGGAGGAGCCATCGTGATCACCGAGCAAGCCCTGCGGAAAGCCTTTCTCTTTCGCCAGCCGATCGTCAGCCGGCAGCAGGAACTCGCCGGTTACCAGCTGTTGCTGCGCAGTGCCGAACCCGACGCCGATGAGCGCCAGCGGGCGCCCAACACCGCCGGTCTCTGCGCCGCCTACCTCGAGCTGGGCATGCAGAGCGCTCTCGGCAACACCTGCGCCTACCTCGGCATCACGCCGGACTTCCTGCAGCAGGAGGCGCTCGAGCTGCTGCCGGCGGCGGGCGTCGTCCTTGAACTGCTGCTCGACCACCCGCCGGAGAAGGCGGTCCAGATCCGTTGTCGCCGCCTGCACGAACGCGGCTACACGCTGGCGCTCGCGGACTACCGCGGCATCGATGATCGCAGCCGGCCGCTGCTGCCGATGGTCGATGTGATCAAGATCGACGCCGGCAAGACGGACGAGCGCACGCTCGGCAACCTCGCTGGCTCGTTGCGCAACCTGCCGATCAAGCTCCTGGCGCAAGGGGTCGACAGCCGCGAACTGATGGATCGTTGCCGCAACCTGGGCTTCACGCTCTTTCAGGGGCGCCATTTCGCGCAGGCCGAGATCGTCAGCGGCCGCCGCCTTTCAGCTTCGCAGGCAGCGCTGATCCGCCTGATCAACCTCGTCGGACGCGATGTCGATGTGGCCCTGATCGAGGACGCGTTCAAGCACGAACCGGCGCTGACGCTGAACCTCCTGCGCATCGTCAACTCGGTCGGGCACCGCGGCAACCGCCTGTCGCAACCGGTGACCTCGCTGCGCCATGCGATCAACCTCTTCGGGCGGCGCCATCTGCAGCGCTGGCTGTCCCTTCTGCTGCTCGCGCCGGGCAGCGTTGCCGGCGACCCGGCAAGCTCACCGCTGCTGCAGGTGGCTGCCCTGCGCGGACGCATGATGGAACTGCTGATCGCTGGCGACCCGTCGGGAGCGAACGGCAGGCTGGCCGACCTGGCTTTCATGACCGGCATCCTGTCGATGATGCCGGCAGCTCTGGGGCTGCCAATCGACGAGATCCTCGCGCAGATCGCCGTCGAGGACGAGGTGCGCACCGCGCTTTGCGAGCACGCCGGCCTCCTCGGGAGCATCCTCGCCCTGCTCGAGTGTTTCGACAACGATGACGCCAGCGGCTGCGACGCGCTGCTCGACCACCTGCCGGGGCATCTGGATCGTCAAGCGCTCAACACCTGCCTCAGTGTCGCGCTGCGCTGGCTGAACGGCAACGGCGGGTAGACGGCCCCGGGCGCAGCTTGGCGACACGCCAGACGCGGCGCGGCAAGGGAAAGAGGTCGAGGAAAGGTCCGGCTCGCAAGGCACGGAGAGAGCCGGTACGCTGCCTCGAGAGCACGCCGAAAGGGAGCCGCATCGAACAGCGGGCCGATCCGCCGCGTGTACGGCAAGGGGGGCCGGAGCTGGCCACCGCGCTCGGACCCGGCGGCGGCGCAGCCGCTTGCCTGGGGCGAGCGATGCCCGCTTCACGCCCGTCGCACTCGCACGCGTGATGGGCAGCCGCTGCAACCACCCGCACGTTGCCGCCGCTGCAATGGCTTACCAGGGGTGCCCGGCTGCCCCTTGGTCATCGCCCATGAGATCGATGCGGTCGGTAAACACGGCGGCGACGCCACGCGAGAACAGCGCCGACGCCAGCAACGGATCATCGACGGTGTAGCAGAGGACCGGAACGCCGCATGACCCGGCTTCGGCGACGACATCATCGTCAACCAGGGCGGCGTCGCAATGCAATGTCAGCGCGCCCAGCTGGCGCATGCGTTGGCGCCAGTCGGCGGGGACGCGCTCGAAGAGGCAGCCCAGCGGCAGGGTCGGCGCCACCGCGCGCGCGGCCCGCAGCGCGACCTCGGAGAAGGATGAGACGAGCGGCTGCTCGCTGCCCGCCCACAACGCCTCCACCTGCCTGGCGACGACCGCTCCGGTCAGTTCCTCGCAGCCGGCCGCGGGCTTGATCTCGACGTTGGCGTACAGGCCGAACTGGCGACAGCTGGCGGCTGCCGCCGCCAGGGTCGGCACACGCTCGCCGGCGAAAGCCGGGTGCCGGCGGATGCCGGCGTCGAGCTCGCGCAGCCGCACGTCGCTGGCGGCGCCGAGGCGGCCGACGCCGTCGGTCGTCCGTTCGAGGGTCTCGTCGTGGAACAGCCACGGCGTGCCGTCGGCCGACAACATGACGTCGAATTCGACCGCCGTGATGCCGAGACGGGCGGCGATGTGCAGGCCGGCGAGGGTGTTCTCGGGTGCCAGCGCGCCGCCGCAGCGGTGCGCAAACACGCGCGGCAAGCACCAGCCCAGCGGCGTGGCTCTCACTTCTTCCTGGCTGGCGCCTTTCCCTCTGCCGCAGGCACTTTGTGCATGACCAGGTTGCCCCGCTGCACGGCGATGTCGAGCGCCTCCTTGGCCGGGGTCTTGCCGGACCAGGCTGCCTCCAGTTCCTCCTCGACGATGATGCGCACCTTCTCGATCTCGGAAACGCGGATCGTGCGCAGCGCCGCCGGGCCCTGCAACTGGCGATAGGCGATGTTGAGACCGGCGACATCGGCCTGCAGCAGCTTGCTGCCAGCGGCGGCGCGCGCGGCGGCGGTCATCGGCAGGAAGCCCGATGCGGCGGTGAATTCGACCTGCAGGCTGGGTTCCATCAGGAAGCGGACGAATTGCGCGATTCCCTTGTAATCGGCCGGCTTCCTGCCGCCAGCCGCCCATAGCGAGGCCCCACCGGCAAGGGTCTGCTGCGGTGCTCCCTGAATGTCGTCGTGATAGGGCAGCGGCGACACTCCGGTGTCGACCCTGCGGCTCTCGTGCAACGCACCGAACAGCGACGAGGAGGAGGTCAGCATGCCGCACTCGCCTTCAGCGAAGCGCCGGTCCGCCTCGTCACGGCGGCCGAAATAGATGAAGAAGCGCGCTTTCGCCCAGGTCGTCAGCAGCGCCGTGTGCTTCACCTGCGGCAGGCCGTTGAAGATCAGGGTACCCTTGGCATCGGCCACTTCGACACCGTTCCAGGCACTGAGGTTGTCGATATGCACCCATGCCGGCCAGGAAGTGGTATACGGGCACTTGCTGCCGGCGTCGAACAGTTTGTCTGCCGCCTTCTGCACTTCGGCCCAGGTCCGCGGGGGCTTCTCCGGATCGAGCCCCGCCTTGCGGAACGCACCCTTGTTGATGAACAGGATCGGGGTGGCGAGAGCGAGCGGCAGCGCGGCCAGGTTGCCTCTTGCATCGGTCAGTCCGACGCGCAGTTCGGGCGCGATACTGCTGCCGTCGAAGGGAATTCCGGCTTCGCTCATGATCTGCTGGATCGGTTTGAAAGCCGCCTTGGCTGCGACGTAGTGCCCCTGCTCCTCCCGCGTGGCAAGGTTGAGATCCGTCGCCGGCTCGCCCTGAACCCGGCGCACCAGCTTGACCTGGTAATCCTTCTGGCTGCCGTTGAAACGTTCGATCACCTTCTCGACGCGCTCGGCGCGCTCCTCGTCGAGCTGGTGCGACAACAGGATCTCGGCCGGCGCGGCCGCCGTCAGGCCGGGCATGGAAGCGGCAAGGGCGAGAGCCAGAGCCGTCGGGAGGAATTTTCGCAAGAGCATGGCAGTCCTTCGGTAACGGGAAAAGAGTGCGATTATAGCGGCAGGTGGCGACGTCTTGGCCGACGAAGCGACCTGCCACCAGTTCTCATTTCGACCCCCATGGCCGGGAGTGGTGAGGTTCAGGACGAT
>NZ_JAMTDQ010000010.1 GCF_023806635.1 Accumulibacter sp. | reverse complement strand
GCTGGTTCGACCAAAAAAGTCCAGACCTAATTTTGCGGGTAAAGGGCAGCCCTAGCCTGCGGCGGTGGCGGGACGTGCTGCGCGCGCTCGCTGCCGGCCGGCAGCGCTCGGTCGAGGTCACGGCCAGCCGGCGACGACAGTTGTTGCTGCTGCCGTGGCTGGTCCTGCTCCTGGGGCTGGCGGTGACCGGTTGGCTGTGGCAGGCCGCCCGCCAGGACGCCGAGCGCATGTTGGCGGCGGAGTTCGAGTTCTCGGCCGACAGGGTGGTGGACGCCATCGAGCGCCAGCTCGATGGCAACGTTCAGGTGCTGCGCGGAGTCGTCGGCCTGTTCGGCGCCTCGGAGGATGTGACGCGGCAGGAGTTTGCCGCCTACGTCGCCGCCTTGCGGCTCGACGAGCGCTACCCGGGCATCCTGGGCGTCGGTTTCTCGCTGCTCGTTCCGCCCGGGCGCAAGGCGGCGCACACCGCCGCCATCCGCCGCGAAGGCTTCCCCGATTACGCCATCCGTCCCGATGGCGAGCGCGAGGTCCATACGTCGATCATCTACCTGGAGCCGTTCTCCGGCCGCAACCTGCGCGCGTTCGGCTACGACATGTTCTCGGAGCCGGTGCGCCAGGCGGCAATGGCGCGGGCGCGCGACGAAAACCGGGCGAGCCTGTCGGCCAAGGTGACGCTGGTGCAGGAAGCGAAGACCGGCGTCCAGCCTGGTTTCCTCATCTACGTGCCGGTCTATCGTCGCGGTCTCGCCCACGACACCGTGGAGGAACGCCGGGCCAATCTGCTGGGCTGGGCCTATTCGCCCTTGCGCATGTACGACCTGATGCACGGCGTGCTCGGAGCAGTCGGATTGGCGGGCGTGCTCGCCGGGCTCGACATCGAGATCTACGATGGCGCCACGATTGCGCCCGAGGCCCTGATGTTCGACAGCGACGAGGCGCATCGTGCCACCGGGGGGGCAGCGTTTCGCATGCTGCGCCCGATCGAGTACGGTGGCCATCGCTGGTCGCTGCTGGTGACTTCCCGTACCACATTCGACGCGCGGCTGAACACCGACGAGTCGAAGCTGATCGCCTTTTCCGGCGGCATCGGCAGCGCACTGCTGGCGGCCCTGATGGGCGTTCTCGCCTGGGGTCAGCTGCGCGTCGCCGCCGCGCTGCGTGCGACCGCGCAAAGCAACCAGAGACTTGCAGCCAGCGAGGGGCGCCTGCAGGCGTTCTTCGACAACGCCGCAAGCCTGGTCTGGATCAAGGATTTGCAGGGACGATTCCTGGTCGTCAATCGCCATACGGAAGCCGTGCTCGGCCTGCCGCGGGAACGACTGCTTGGTCGCACGGTCGCCGAGATTTTCCCGCAGGCCGAGGCCGCAGCCTTTTCGAGCAATGACCGGCAGGCGCTCGAGGCGGGCCGTTGTCTGGAATTCGAGGAGTCGGCGCGGCTCGACGATGGCCTGCGCACCTATCTCTCGGTCAAGTTCCCGCTGCGTGATGCCGGTGGCCGGATCGATGCCCTGGGCGCGATCTGCACCGACATCAGCGATCGCAAGGAGGCCGAGGAAAGCCTGCGCGCGTCGCTGGAGGAGAAGACCGTCCTGTTGAAGGAAGTCCATCACCGGGTGAAGAACAACCTGCAGATCATCACCAGCCTGCTCAACCTGCAACTGAACCGGACGCAGATCCCGGAGGCGCGGGAGACGCTGCTCGACACGCAGAGCCGGATCCGGTCGATGGCGCTGCTGCACGAAGCGCTCTACCGGTCGGGCAGTCTCGCACGGATCGGCCTGCGGCAGTACGTCGGCAGTCTGTGCGCGCCGTTGTGGCACGCGGCCGGCTCGGTGGCCGCCAACGTCCGGCTGGAGCAGCGGATCGACGACCTCTCGCTGCCGCTGGATCAGGCCGTGCCCTGTGGGCTGATCATCAACGAACTGGTGTCCAATGCCTTGAAGCACGCTTTCCCGGGGGGCCGCAGCGGGCAGATCGTCGTCGCGGCAGGGATGTTGCCGAAGGGGCTGCTGACGCTGTCGGTGGCGGACGACGGCGTCGGCCTGCCGCCGGGAGACCCGCGCAGCAGCGACAGCCTGGGGTTGCAGCTGGTGTTCATGCTGGTCAGCCAGTTGCAGGGCGTGGTCGACATCGGCTGCGAGGACGGCACCGAGTTCCGCATCGCTTTCCCGTGCCGCGCGGGTTGAGTCGGAGGATCGAATGAACGGCAAGGCCATTCTGGTCGTCGAGGACGAGTTCATCGTGGCGGCGGACATCAAGGCGCGCCTGACCCGCTTCGGTTACCGGGCCACCGACGGCTGTCCGAGCGGTGAACGGGCGCTCGAGCTGAGCGAGCGGCTGCGGCCCGACCTGGTGCTGATGGACATCCATCTCGCTGGCGCGATGGACGGTGTCGCTGCGGCGCAGGAGATTCGCCGCCGCTTCGGCATCCCGGTGGTGTTCCTCACCGCCTATTCGGAGGACGGGACGCTCGAGAGGGCGAAGCAGGCCGAGCCCTCCGGGTACATCCTGAAGCCTTTCGAC
Source organism: Accumulibacter sp. (assembly GCF_023806635.1). Lineage (GTDB taxonomy): Bacteria > Pseudomonadota > Gammaproteobacteria > Burkholderiales > Rhodocyclaceae > Accumulibacter. The sequence goes on along the minus strand of NZ_JAMTDQ010000010.1, from coordinate 34,489 downwards.
GACCGGGAACTCAAGGTCGTCGTCGACATGGCGCTCTACCGGCACGGGGCCGAAGAAGCGCTGCGCAGAAGCGAGCAGAGTTACCGCATGCTGTTCGAGACGGTGCCCCAGGGTATCGTCTATCAGGACGTCGAGGGCTGCATCACGGCGGCCAATCCGGCGGCCGAGCGCATCCTCGGCATGGGCTGGCAGCAGCTGCGCGGTCGCGGCTCGTCCGACCCGTGCTGGCAGGCGTTGCGCGAGGACGGCAGCGTGTTTCCCGGCGACCAGCATCCGGGCATGGTCGCCCTGCGCACCGGCCAACCGGTACGTGACGTGGTGATGGGGGTCTTCAATCCCGTACGCGGGCAGCATGTCTGGATCGACGTCATCGCCATGCCGCTGTTTCGCGACGGCCGGCTGGTCGAGGTCTACACATGCTTCGAGGACATCACCGAGCACAGGCGAGCCGAAAGCGAGCTGGAGCATCACCGGCTGCATCTGGAGGAGCTGGTGGCGACGCGCACCGTCGAGCTGGCCGCGGCGCGTGACGCCGCCGAGGCTGCCAGCCGGGCGAAGAGCGTCTTCCTGGCCAACATGAGCCACGAGATCCGCACGCCGATGAACGCCATCATCGGCCTGACCCACCTGCTGCGGCGCACTGCCAGCGATCCCCGGCAGCAGGCGCAACTGGCCAGGATCACCGGGGCCGCCCAGCACCTGCTGGCGATCATCAACGACATCCTCGACCTGTCGAAGATCGAGGCCGGCAAGCTCGACCTCGATCCGGCCAACTTCGAACTGCAGGCCGTGCTCGACCGGATCAGCGTCGTCTGCTCCGGGCAGGCGGTCGCCAAGGGGCTCGACCTGATGTTCGACATCGACCCGGGTCTGCCTGCCGGTCTCCACGGCGACGCGATGCGCCTGACCCAGGTGCTGCTGAACCTCGTCGGCAATGCGCTCAAGTTCACCGAGCGGGGATCGGTTCTCCTCCGTGCGCGGAAGGTCGAGGAGACCGCCGCCGACGTCCTCGTTCGCTTCGAGGTGCGCGATACCGGCATCGGCATCGCAAGCGAGAGCCTCGGCCGGCTGTTCGGCGCTTTCGAGCAGGCCGATGGCTCGACGACCCGCCGCTACGGCGGCACCGGGCTGGGGCTGGCGATCAGCCAGCGGCTGGTGCGGCTGATGGGCGGCACGATCGAGGTGGACAGCCGCGCCGGCGAGGGCAGCAGCTTCTGGTTCGCGCTGCGTCTCGGCAGGAGAACGGACGAGGGGGTCGCGCGGCGGCGGCGGCTGCCCGGCGACGATCGTCGGCAGGTGCGGCCGCGCGCGGCGGCGCCGGTGGCGGTCGATTGGCAGGGGGTGCGCGCACTCCTGGCACAGCTGGAGAATCTGCTGCAAGCGGATGACCTCGAGGCGAACCAGCTCTTCCATGACACATCGTCCCTCATGCGCCTGGCCCTGGGCGAGTGGGCGGACGGCCTGCAACGGCAGTTGGACGGCTTCGACTACGGCTCGGCCCTGGCCTCGATCCGCGCCGCCCGCGCCGCTCTTCCGGAGTTGGCCCCGTGACCCCGCGCCGACGCGGTCGCTGCGTTCGATTCGTGCCGCGTGGACGACTTCGGCGCGTTCGCTGCCATCGCCGGACGCGGCTGGGCTCAGCGCGAGGGTGCGCATGAGCGACGGCCGCGACACGCAGCGGTCGGCCCTGGTGGTCGCCCTGGTCTATGCGGTGACCGGTTGCCTGTGGATTCTGTTCTCGGACAAGGTGGTCGAGTGGCTCTTCAGCGACCCGGACGCCATCATCCGCGCCAGCATGCTGAAAGGCTGGTTCTATGTCGCAGCGACGTCGCTGCTGCTGTTCTTCCTCGTCGAGCATTACCTCGGCGCGCTGCATGCGTCGCTGCGACGCGAAGTCGACAACCTGCTCGAGCGGCAGCGCACCCATGAGTTGCTCGCCGCCATCACCGAGCATTCGGAAGATGCGATCTTCGCCAAGGACCTGCAGGGTCGCTACCGGCTCTTCAACCCCGCCGCCAGCCGCTTTCTCGGCAAGCCGACAGGCGAAGTCCTGGGCCGCGACGAGCGCGATTTCTTCCCGCTGGAACAGGCCGCGATGCTGCGCGAGATCGCCGCGCGCATCATCGCCAGCGGCAGCATCGAGACCAGCGAGGAAACGCTCGACACGGCCCTCGGCCAGCGGACCTTTCTCGCCACCAGGGGACCGCTGCGCGATGCCGGGCAGCAGATCATCGGCACCTTCGGCATCTCGCGCGACATCACCGCCAGCAAGGAGGCGCGGGATGCCCTGCTGGAGAGCGCGGTGCGGCTGCGCCTCCTGGTCGAGCACTCGCCGGCGGCGCTGGCGATGTTCGATCGCGAAATGCGCTACCTGGCCGCGAGCAACCGCTGGTTGAAGGATTTCGCTCTGCCCGCGGGTGGCATCATCGGCCGTTCCCACTACGAGGTCTTCCCCGAAATCGGCGAGGATCTGAAGGAACTGCATCGGCGGGGGCTGGCCGGCGAGACGCTGGGACACGAAGCCGACCGCTTCGAGCGTGCCGACGGCAGCGTACTGTGGCTGCGCTGGGAACTGCGCCCGTGGCTGCTGCCGGACGGGAAGATCGGCGGCATCGTCATCTTTTCCGAGGACATCTCCCGACGCCGGGAAGCCGAGCGGGCGCGACAGCAACTGGCGGACGACCTCGGGGCGACGCTGCGGGCGATCCCCGACCTGCTGTTCGAGCTCGATGCCGATGGCCGCTACCTCAAGGTGATGGCCAGCCATGAAGCACACCTGGCCGCTCCGGTCGATCAGTTGCTCGGACGAACGGTGACGGACGTCCTGCCGCCCGATGCGGCCGCGACGATGCTGGCGGCCCTGGCGGCCGCCAGTCGGAACGGCAGCGATTACGGCCGGACGATCATGCTGCCGCTGGCGGCTGGCCCCAGCCATTTCGAGATTTCCGTCGCCCGCAAGCCGATGGTCAGCGGGCAGGGCGAGCGTTTCATCGTCCTGTCGCGCGACATCACCGCGCGCAAGCTGGCCGAGGACCAGTTGCGGCAGCGCAACGCCGAGCTCGAGCGCTTCAACCGCGCGACGATCGGCCGCGAGCTCGACATGCTCGAGATGAAGAAGACCATCAATGCGCTGTCGCGGGAACTCAGCCGCGAGCCGCCGTATCCGTTGGCCTTCCTGCCGGACGAGGATGGCGCGCCGGAGGGGCGGCGGTGACCGGTCGCGCGCGCCCGCTCTCGTCCTTCCTCGCGCGGCTGATCTGGCTGTGCATGGCTCCCCTGCTGCTGCTCGCGGTCTGGCTGGCCTGGAACAACCTGCAGGAACAGGAGGCCCGGCACCTGCGCGAGGGTGCCAACCTGGCGCACAACCAGGCCGTCGCTCACGACAATTTTCTCGGTGCGCGCATCGCCGCGCTGCGAATGCTGGCTGATTCGCCGCTGGCCGACGATCCGCGACGCTGGCCGGAGCTTTATGCCGAAGCCCTGGCTTACCAGAAAGCCTTCGGCACGCACGTGATCCTTGCCAGCAGCACGCAGCAGATGCTCTTCAACACCCGCAGGCCCTTCGGCGAACCGTTGCCCATGCTGCCGCGACCGAAGGGCCGCAGCGCCACGCTGCTGGCACTCGAGACCGGTCAACCGCAGGTCGGCGACATCTTTTTCGGGCCGGTCGCCGGGCTGCCCCTGGTCGCCATCGTCGTGCCCCACCTGCGCGCCGGCAAGGTGACCCACCTGATGATCAGCACGATCGAGTTGGCGCAACTGCAGCGACGACTCGACCAGGCCGCGCTGCCCGCTGGCTGGTCGCTCGCCCTGCAGGATGGGACCGGCGCCGACATCGCGCGACGCTCGCCGCCCGGATTCGACAGCGCGCGCGACGTCGATGCCGACCATCGCGTCGTCGTCCCCGTGGCGAATTCGGCCTGGTCGGTGGTAGTCGAGATTCCGCGCAGCAGCCATCGGCAAGCGCAAGGCGAATCGGTCGCCATCCTCGCCGGCGCGATCCTGCTCGCCACGCTCATCGGCGCCGCCGGTAGCGCCCTGACCAGCCGCCGGATCGGTCGCGAAGTGACGGCGCTCGTCGCCCCGGAGGCGGCTGGCGGTGCGTCCGGCATCACTGAATTCGCAGCGGCGCGGGTGCGCATCGACGCCGCCAGGGCTGCCAGGGACGCCAGCGAGGAGCGCTTCCTCCGCCTGCTCGAGAACGCGCCGCTGGCGCTCGCCCTCGTCGCCGCCGACGGCCGCATCCTGAGGCTCAGCACACGCTTCCAGGATCTCTTCGGGTATACGCTGGACGACCTGCCGGATGTCGAGGCCTGGTTCCTGCATGCCTACCGGGAGGCGGCTTCGTGCGAGCGCGCGCGCTCGAGCTGGTCGCGCAGCGTCGCCGGCGAAGACATCGGGCCGCGGGAGTACGTGATCGCCTGCAAGGATGGCGGGCAACGCGACGTCCTCATCTCTTCGATCCCGCAGCCGGAGGGATTCCTCGCTTTCTTCATCGACGTCACCGCGCAGAGGCAGGCCGGGTTGGTGCTCGAGGCTGCGCTGGCGGAGCAGAGCGAGGCGAGGCTGGAGGCGCTCAGGCGGATGGCGGAAGCCGACGCGGCGCGGCGGGAAGCGGAAGACAGTGCCGCAGCGTTGCTGGACAGCCGGCAGCGGCTGCGTTTGCTGCTCGACCACGCACCGGCGGCGCTGGCCATGTTCGACCGCGACATGCGCTATCTCGCCGTCAGCCAGCGCTGGCGCGACGACTACCGCCTCGGCGAGCGCGAGCTCGTCGGTCACTTGCATTACGAGATCTTCCCGGAGATCGGCGACGCGTGGAAGGCGGCGCACCGGCGCGGGCTGGCGGGCGAAACCATCAGCTGCGACGAGGACCGTTTCGAACGCGCCGACGGCACGGTGCATTGGGAGCGCTGGCAAGTGCGGCCCTGGCACGCCGCCGACGGCACGGTGGGTGGCATCGTGATCTTCTCGGAGGACATCACGCAGGGCAAGATCGCCCAATCCAGGCTCCTCGAGGCACTCGACGAGCAGCAGCGTGCACGCCTCGCGGCAATGAGCCTGATGGAGGATGCGCAGGCGGCGCGTGCGCGCAGCGAAGCCGCTGCCGACGCGCTGCGCAAGTTGTCGCAGGCGGTCGAGCAGAGCCCGGAAAGCATCGTCATCACCGATCTTTCGGGTCGGATCGAGTACGTCAATGAGGCCGCCGTGTGCCAGACGGGCTACGACCGCGCGGAGCTGATCGGCGGCAATCCGCGCATCCTGCGGTCAGGCAGGACGCCTCCGGAAACCTATGCCGCCCTTTGGGAAAGCCTGAAGCGCGGCGAGATCTGGCGGGGGGAGTTCGTCAACCGGCGCCGGGACGGCAGCGAATACATCGAGTTCGCCATCGTTTCGCCGATCCGCCAGCCTGATGGAACGGTTTCCCACTACGTGGCCATCAAGGAGGACGTCACAGCGAGACGGCGCGTGGACGAGGAACTCGAGGCCCATCGCCACCACCTCGAGGATCTCGTCGCACAGCGCACGGCCGAACTGCGCGCAGAGCGCGGGCGGGCCGAGGCAGCCAGCCGGTCGAAGAGCGCCTTCCTCGCCAACATGAGCCACGAGATCCGCACGCCGATGAATGCGATCCTTGGCCTGACCCACCTGTTGCGGCGGGATGCCACTTCGTCGCCCGCGATTGATCGGCTCGGCAAGATCGACGGCGCGGCGAGGCATCTGCTGGCGGTCATCAACGACATCCTCGAGCTGTCGAAGATCGAAGCCGGCAAGTGCGAGCTGGCAGCGCACGACTTCGCGCTCGGGGCAGTGCTCGACCACGTCGCCCACCTGATCGGTGGCGACGCAGCCGCCAAGGGTCTGCGTGTGCGCACCGACGGCGATCACGTTCCGCAGTGGCTGCGCGGCGACCTCACCCGGTTGCGCCAGTGCCTGCTCAACTACGCCGGCAACGCGGTGAAATTCACGCAGCAGGGGGAAATCGTCCTGCGTGCCCGCCTGATCGACAGCGACAGCGACCGCAGCCTGGTCCGCTTCGAGGTCGAGGACAGCGGCAGCGGCATCGCCGCCGACGTGCTGCCGCGCCTGTTCCAGGCCTTCGAGCAGGCCGACGTGTCGACCACCCGCCGCTTCGGCGGCACGGGACTCGGGCTGGCGATCACCCGTCGCCTGGCGCGGATGATGGGCGGTGATGCCGGTGTGGACAGCACGCCGGGGGTCGGCAGCCGGTTCTGGTTCAGCGCCTGGCTGGGAAGAGGCGAGATGGCGGGTGCCGCCAGCAGGGAGTCGGGGGGCATCAGTGCCGCCGAACTGCGCCGCCTGCACGGCGGTGCGCGCGTGCTGCTGGTGGACGACAGTCCACTCAACAGCGAGGTGGCAGGCGAGCTGTTGCGGGAGGCCGGGCTTTGCGTCGACGTGGCCGAAAACGGCCGCCTGGCAGTCGACCGGCTGCGCACGGATCCCTATGACCTCGTCCTGATGGACCTGCAGATGCCGGAGATGGACGGCTTCGAGGCGACGCGAGCGATCCGCTCGCTGCCCGGACGCCAGGACGTGGCGATCGTGGCGATGACCGCGAATGCCTTCGAGGAAGATCGCCAGGCGTGTCTGGCGGCGGGGATGGTCGGTTTCGTCGCCAAGCCCATCGACCCGCCGGCCCTCTATGCCGTACTGGAGAAGTGGCTGCCCGTGGTCGCGCCCTTGCCGGCTCGCGGCGCGGCGGTCGCTGGTGCAGCGGTGCCCGCGCCCACTGGCGCGCCTTCCGTTGCCGACGACCTCACCGTCATCGCCCGCCTGGCAGAGGAAACGGGAATGGACCTGCGTCAGGGGTTGGGCGTGGTGCGCGGCAACCGCGGCAAGCTGGTCAACCTGCTGCGCTCGATGCTGGCTTCGCAGCGGAACGCCATGCGCGAACTCGAGGATTGCCTGCAGCGGGGCGCCAGCGCCGACGCGCGGCGCATCGCCCATACGCTCAAGGGCGTGGCGGCGACACTCGGGGCACGGGCGCTGTCGGCGACGGCGCAGGCGGTCGAAAGGAGCCTGGTGAGCGGCACGGGCGGTGCCGCATCAGATCTCCCGCTTCTGATCGTTGCCGTCGATGCCGAACTGGAGAGGCTGGCGACGATCATCGAGATCCCGGCGCCGCGGTGACCGGCTGGCTGGCTGCCGTGTTGCAGGATCGCGGCTGCCGGCGAGGCCGGGCTGTGGATCGGCAGCACTGCGGCCGGAGTGGAGCGGCCGGGAGTCCGGATCTGCTCTAAACTGTTGCAGGTGGGCGCGAGGCATGATCGATGACAGACGGTACGCGGGTGACGATCCTGATCGTCGATGATTCGGCAGGGAAGCCGCAGCTTCTCGCGGGTCTGCCGGCGACCGGGTACCGGGTTCTGGCGGCGACATCGGGCGGACGTTGCCTGTCTCTGGCGCACGACCGTCCGCCACCCGACCTGCTCGTCGTTTCCGGTTGCGCCCGCCGGTTCGATCCAGCCATGGTGCACGCCTTCGTCGATCCCTGCGATGAGTTCGTCAGCATTGCTCTGCAATGCCGCGGGCCCGACCAGACATGAAGCGACAGCAACACGTGGCGCATCGACGAACGCTCGACCAGGTGCCATTCGCGGTGGCATCGATCTACGGAGTGTTCGCCGCACTCTGGCTCCTGCTGTCGGACCATGCGGTCGAATCCGTGTTCACCGGCCGCGAGCAGATCATCCGCGTCAGCATGTTCAAGGGCTGGCTGTTCGTCGCCGTCACCACACTGCTGCTGTATCTGCTGCTCAGGCGCCAGGTCCGCCGGATCGACACGGCGCACCGGAAGGAAATCACGATGCTGCAGGAAAGGCAGCAATCGCTGGAGTTGCTGCAGGCCATTGCCGACCACTCGGACGACGCCATATATGCCAAGGATACCCAGGGCCGCTACGTCCTTTTCAACGGCGCTGCCAGCCGTTACGTCGGCAGACCGCCGGCGGACGTGCTCGGCCACGACGACCGGGATCTTTTCCCGGCGGGCCAGGCCCTGAAGCTGATGGCCATCGGTGAACGCATCGTTGCCGGCGAGCGGATCGAGACGAGCGAGGAATGTCTCGATACGGTGCTCGGCAAGCGGACATTCCTCGCTACCAAGGGGCCATTGCGCGATGGCGAGGGCACGATCTGCGGCATGTTCGGCATCTCGCGGGACATCAGCGAGCGCAAGCGGGCGGCGGATGAGCTGGCGGAGCGTGAAGAGATGTTCCGCTCCCTGACCAGCAACATTCCGGGTGCGGTCTATCGCTGCGCGTTGCGGCCCCCCTGGCGCGCCACGATGATGTCGGATGGCGTCCTGCCGCTGACGGGACATGCGGCACGGGACTTCCTGCGCGAGGAGAACCCACTGCTGTGGAAAGACCTGGTCTGCGCCGAGGATCTTCCCAGCGTTCTGCGCGAGGTCGATGCCGCGATCAGCGATGACCGCCCGTTCAGCACCATCTATCGGATTCATCACGCCGGCGGGGAAGTCCGCTGGGTACTGGACCACGCGCGCCCGGTCCGCGGTCCATCGGGAACGGCGTTGCACTTCGACGGCGTCATCTTCGACATCACCGACCGCAAACAGGCGGAAGACGAGTTGCGCGAGCGCAATGCCGATCTCGAGCGATTCAATCGCGTGACGATCGGCCGCGAGCTGACGCTGATCGACATGAAGAAGCGCATCAACGCGCTGTCGATGGAACTCGGCCGTGCGCCGCCCTATCCTCTGTCGTTTGAACGGGATGACCCGGCATGACGCTCTCGCGCCGTCTCCTGCGGATGCTGCTCGTCGTGCTCGGCATCGGCTTCACTCCCGGCTTTGCCGCCATCTTCGGCTACGCCGCGGCGACCGACCTGATCGACACGATCGCTGCGCACGAACTCGTCAGCCCCGAGGACCGTGCCGTCGTTGGCGAAACCATCGGACGCTGCCCTGCAGTCGCCGGTGAACGGCGACGCGTCCCCTGGCGGCTGACACGGCGATGAGCGCTGCCCGGGAAGAGGACTCGACCGCACGGGTCTGGGCCGAAGCCTTCGAACATGTCGAAGTGGGCCTGGCCATCTCCGATGCGCGCAGCAACACGCTCCTGGTGACGAACCCGGCCTTCGCCAGGCGGCGCGGCTACCGTCCCGAGGAACTGGTCGGCATGCCCCTGCTGGCGCTGTTTCCGCCCGACTTGCTCGCTGCCGTCCGGGCACGGATCGGCGATGCCGATGCCGGCATGCACAAGGTGTTCGAGAGCGAGCACCTCTGCCGCGATGGCAGCCGCTTCCCGGTGCGGATCGATCTCACGGTCAGCCGTGATGCCGGCGGCCGGCCAGTGAAGCGTATTGCCTTCGTCCAGGATATCGGCGAGCAAAGGAAAGAAGCGGCCGCGGCGAGGCAGGCGCAGGACCGGCTGCAACTCTTCTTCGACCATGCGCCGGCCGCCCTGGCCATGTTCGACCGCGACAATGCCTACGAGACATTGCGCCGCAGCGAGGAGAAGCTGGAAACGATCCTCGAGTTCTCGCCTGACGCGGTGTTCGTCATCGGCGCGGACAGCCGCTTCCTCTACGTCAACCGGCAGGCCGAGCGGTTGCTGCAGTACGATCACGACGAACTGCTCCGGATGGGACTGGCGGACATCCTGCCGCCGCAACTCCTGACCGGCGTGATGCCCAGCTTTCAGCGCATCCTCGCCGGCAGCCCGCAGTCTTTCAGCACCTGCCTCGCCGGCAGCGAGAACCGCAGTGTCGCCGTCGAGGTCAGCGGCGTGCGCCTGCCCGATGGCTCGGTCCTTTGTCAGGTGCGCGACATCCGCGAGCGGCTGGAGACGGAGATGAAGCTCAAGGCAGTGTTGCAGGAGCAGCGGAACGCCCGCCTCGCCGCGCTGAACCTGATGGAGGACGCGCTCGCCGAGCGCCAGCGCGCCGAGGATGCCTGCGCTTCGCTCAGCGCATCGGAGGCGAATTTCCGTCTGCTGGCGGAAAACGCCGCTGACTGGATCTTCTGGCGTGGCGCGGATGGTCAGTTCAAGTACCTGTCGCCCGCGTGCAGGAAGATCTCGGGCTATGAACCCGAGGAACTGCTCGCCGATCCCCACCTCGCGCTGCAGATGGTCCATCCCGACGACCGCGAGGCCTATCGGCGGCACCTGGCCATCGACCGTACCGCCGACGACGTCGAGATGGAATTGCGCATCACCTGCAAGGACGGTACTCCTCGCTGGTTGGGCCATCACTGTCAGCCTGTTTTTGGCGCGAGCGGCGAGTATCTCGGTCGCAGTGGCTCGAATCGCGACATCACCGCCCGCAAGCAGGCGGAGGAGGAGTTGCGCAAGCTCTCGCTCGCCGTCGAGCAGAGTCCGGAGAGCATCGTCATCACCGACCTGGATGCCCGCATCGAGTATGTCAATGATGCCTTCGTGCACTCCACGGGTTATCGCCGTGACGAAGTGATCGGCCACAGTCCGCGCCTGCTGCAATCGGGCAGGACGCCACGCGCAACCTATGTTGAGCTTTGGCAGACCCTTCGCCGCGGTGAGACCTGGAAGGGCGAGTTTGTCAACCGGCGCAAGGATGGGACGGAGTACGTCGAATTCGCCATCATCACGCCCCTGCGCGTGCGCGATGGCCAGGCGACCCATTACGTCGCGGTCAAGGAGGATGTCACCGAGAAGAAGCGCATCGGTAATGAGCTGGACAGCCACCGTCACCATCTCGAAGCCCTGGTCGCCGAGCGGACGCAACAGCTCGAAGAGGCGCGCGCGCGCGCCGAGGCGGCAAGTCGCACGAAAAGCAACTTCCTCGCCAACATGAGCCACGAGATCCGCACGCCGCTGAACGCGATCATCGGCCTCACGCATCTCATGCGGCGGCAGCAGCAGCAGATGTCACCCGACCAGTTGCAGAAACTGGGCATGATCGACAGCGCCGGCCAGCATCTGCTGGCGATCATCAACGACATTCTCGATCTCTCGAAGATCGAGGCCGGACGACTGGAACTGGAAAACGTGGACTTCAACCTCGTGCACCTGCTCGACGATGCCCTGTCGATGATCGCGGAGCCGGCGCAAGCGAAGGGACTCGCCCTTGGTCTCGACCACGACGACCTCCCGTTATGGCTCTACGGCGATCCGACCCGCTTGCGACAGGCGCTGCTGAACTATCTTGGCAATGCGGTCAAGTTCACCGAGCACGGTTCGATCGATCTGCGGGTCTGCCTCGTGCAGCAGCAGGGTGAGCACCTCCTGGTGCGCTTCGCGGTGTCGGATACCGGAATCGGTCTCGCACCGGAGCAGATCGCCCGTCTTTTCCAGCCCTTCGAACAGGCTGATGCCTCGACGACGCGCCGTTATGGCGGCACCGGCCTGGGGCTGGTCGTCACGCGTCGACTCGCCGAGCTGATGGGCGGCGAGGCCGGGGTCCGCAGCACCCCGGGGGTCGGCAGCAGCTTCTGGTTCACCGCTCGCCTGCAGCTCGGCAAGGGTGCGATGCCGGTCGCCGGCGACCCGCCGGCGGTCGCTGCCGAAGCCATGCTGCGCCAGCGCGCAGGGCGGGCGAGGCTGTTGCTGGCCGAAGACAACGCCATCAACCGCGACGTCGCCGTCGAGTTGTTGCGCGCCGTCGGGCTCGAGGTCGACCTCGCCGAGGACGGCAGGGTGGCCGTTGCCAGGGCATGCGGACGGTCCTACGACCTGGTGCTGATGGACATGCAGATGCCACACCTCGACGGCCTCGGCGCGACGCGCGAGATCCGCGCGCTGCCCGGCTATGGCAATGTGCCGATCATCGCCATGACCGCCAATGCCTTCGACGACGATCGGCACGCTTGCGCCGCGGCCGGCATGAGCGATTTCGTCGCCAAGCCGGTCGAGCCGGCGCGGCTTTACGCAACACTGCTCAAGTGGCTGCCGCGGCGGGCGGCCGACGTGCCGTCGTCAGCGGATGGGAGCAGCGGCGCGACGGATGCCGGTGCGGTCGTCGAGCGGCTGGCACTCCTGCCGGGGATCGATGTCGCTCGGGGTTTGCGGGCGGTCCGTGGCAAGGTCGGACTCTACGTTTCGCTGCTGCGCCAGTTCATCGAAGATCATCGCGACGACGCCGAGCGAATCCGCAGCCATCTCGTCGCCGGCGCCCGGAACGAGGCACGGCGCTGCACGCACGATCTCAAGGGGGTCGCCGGAACACTCGGCGTCGACCGCCTCGGGCAGGCTGCGAGCCGCCTCGATGCCCTGTTGCGCGACGATGGGGCGACCGCTGATCCGGCGCTCGTCGAGCAGTTGCTCGATGAAATGGCGACCTCGCTCGGTGGACTCACTGCTGTCTTGACGAGCGTGCCGGAGCCCGTGGCAGCCGTCGAGGCGGCCGATCCCGGGCTCTTCGGCAGCGTCGTGCATGCTCTGGAAGATCTCCTGCTGCACGGTGACACGGCCGCGCAGGCGCACTTCGCCAGACACGCGAGGCAGTTCCGGGCGATACTCGATCCGGCGACCTGCACGCGCCTGGAGCGCCACCTGCAGTCCTTCCGCTTCGACGACGCACTGGCCATCCTGCGCGAGCGCTGGCCGGAGCGCTGATGATGGGGGATTGGCTTGCCGCCGGGTTCCTCGATCTTGCCGACCCGGCCGGGCGCGAGTTGCGGCGTTGCCTGCGGGCGTGGCACTCCCGGCGCCGCCAGGGTGGTCGAACCGACCCGGTTGCGCAGGCAACAGGGCCGCGCAGGAAGAATTGAATATACTGTCCCCGGAAAGCAGTTACTGCTTGCTGCCGAAGTGGATGGTTGGCGCCACGGGGAAGGCGGAGAGTTTCACGACGCGTGGCTCGGTCGGGGTTTCGCTGCCGTTGCCGGGGCGTACCGGCGGCACGCTCTGGCGGCCCCACCAGGCGTCGAGGAAGGCGCCAAGGGCTTGCGAGTCGCGCAGCAGCTGATCGAGATTGCGCTCGAAGAACAGCAGGGTCGAGCTGCTCGTGCCGCCGATCTCGTGGATCGAGCCCGCCGCCACCTGCTGCAGCGGTAGACGGGTGCGGGCGCGCCAGAGATAGACGCCGGATTCCTCGGCCGGTGGCGGTTCGATGTCGACGATGAGGTTCCAGCGCTCGCCGCCGCGGAGCCTGAGATCGATGCGTGCCGGCAGCGAGCGCAGGGGAATGGTCGCCGGCCGCGTCTCGAGCGCGGCGACATCGAGGCTGGCGAGCGGTGTCGCCAGGCCGAGAATGCCGCCACTGGCGCGCACCACCGGGATCAGTGCGCCAACGAGAAAAACGCCGAGGACGACGGCAGAGATCGTCAGCCGCTGGCTGTCGGCCGCCGCTCCGGGGGCAGCCGGAACACGGGCGTCGATCCAGGCGTAGGCTCCGGCGAGTCCGAAGCAGATCGGCAGCCACCAGATCCAGACCTGCGAACAGACGCTGCTGCTGATGCCATGGAAGAGGCTGGTGGCGAGGGTGACGCAGACGAGGCCGGCGGCAGCGCCGACGATGCTGGCGAAGGAGCCGCCGACGAGGCGCCGGCAGCTGCCGAGAGCGCCGTCGGCGACGACGGTGCCGGCGCGGATGGCAGCGGCGACGATCGGCGGCAGCAGGAGCAGCATGCCGGCGATGACCCAGTCTTCCGGATCCGCGAGGGCGCCCCGCGAATCCTCGAGGAGGATCGCGGCGACGCAGACGACTCCCGGCGCCGCCGTATGCAGGCCGGCCCAGGCGATCTCCGCCAGTGCCCCGCTGCCGCGACGGGGATGCAGGCGGTACGGCGTCGTTCGCCAGGTGCCGAAGGCGATCAGCGGGCCGGCGATGAACAGCAGGCTGGCCACCAGCGGGCCGACGACGTCGTGCTCGCTGCGCAGGCTGATCTCGGCCAGCCACTGCATGTAGGCGAGCGCGGCAAGGACGCCGAGGAGGGCGGTGAACAATCCCGGCACCATCGCCCGCACCGAGCGCGACCACCAGCCGGCAGCACCGCGCGCCTGACGGAACAGCGACAGCGCGAGCTGCAGCCAGGGCAGTGCCGCCGGCAGCGGCGGCAGGCTGGCACCCTGCGCCTGCAGGCGGCCGAGCAGCGCGTAGGCTGCCGGCGCCTGCTCGCTGCCGGCGAGGGTCGCTGCCATCGCCCGGCCGAGATTCGCCGGTGACTGCCGGCAAAGGGTGGCCAGTTCGGCTTCGGCGGTGGCGCGCACACTGCCGTCGGCGTCGCCGATGGCGAGCCGCAACAGTCTCTGCAGCGCCGTGTCGTCGGCGATGGTGGCGAGTGCGACGGCGGCGTTGCGCCGCGCCTGCGCGCTGCTGTCGGCGGCCTGCAGGAACTCGTCGATGATCTGATGGGCGGCATCATGGCTCATTGCATCACCTGCAGGGTCCAGTAGCGCACGTCGTCGTGCTCGTCGGCGGTGGCGCGCAGGAGTTCACTGCGCAGGATCGCCTGCCGCTCGGCGGGCGTGAAGGGCTGCCGCTCACGGTTGGCATTGATCTGCTGCAGCTCGGGCCGCGCCAGTGCGCCCGGTCCGGCAGCGCTGCCGGCGAGGTGCTGGCGGATGGTTCCGAGGTCGGCGATCGAGGCGAGGCCGCTGGCGGCGTCCAGCCAGTAGCGCAGGGTCGGCCGCTGCTCGCTGCCGCTGCCGTGGCAGAGCCAGGCACGCAGCATCTGCTCGACCGCCCAGCCGTTCCATTGCACGCGGTGTCGGTTGCGGTCGAGGATGGCGAACTCGGCGCGGTTGATCACCGAGTCGGTGGCCGAGGCGGCGGGATCGCGCTGGCTCTCTGCCAGGGCGCGCAGCGCGACGCGAAACTGCTGGTACTCGACGTTGCCGTAGAGATACTTCTGCAGGGCCTCCTGGATCGCCGGGATGAGGAATTCGTGCGTGATCTCGATGAACTGGCCACCGAGGCGTGGCTCGATGCGCACCAGCGTGCGGTTGACCAGCTTGTCGAGCAGCGCCGTCCGTCGCGTCGCGTCGCGGAACGGAGAATGGATCAGTTGCCGACGTTCGACGATGTTGCGCGTGCCGCTGCCGGTGATCAGCGGCTCGATCAGTTCGAGCGCCTCGCGCCGCTCGTCGTCGTCGGCCAGGGCGACGAGGAAGTCGTGCAGGAAGTCGCGCAGGATTCCGCGCGCGCCGTGCAGGCGCTCGGCGTAGGTGGCGAGCGGCACGGTCGGCAACTCGCCGGCGGCAGCCGGGGCATCGCGGCCGACGAGCAGGCGGCCCGACTCGAGCCAGAGCTTCTCGCACACCAGAGAGAGGTGGGCGGGCTCGATGTAGCGCTCTTCCTTCAAGAGGTCGGCGAGGATCTGGTTGAAGCACTCTTCCTCGTAGGTATAGCCGTAGAGCACCGCCGGTTCCTCGATCGCCTGGCGTGCGCTCGCCTGGGTCAGCAGCTCGAGCTGGCAGGCCGAGCGGTCGAGTTCGGGAACGAACTCGCGGATCGGCCGCAACTGGGCGATGTACTCGCTGCGCATCGAGAGCAGGTAGCGGACCGGCAGCAGCGACCGCCGACCGCCACGACGGCGCCCGCTTTCTGCCCGCGGCTCACGGCAGAGTGTTCGCAGTTCGTCGATGAACTCGACGCGCAGGCGCCAGTCCGGCATCTCGTTGCTGCCCGGCGCGTGCAGCGAACCGGGGTCGACGAAGCGCGTGAACAGCTCCTCGAACTGGTCGAATAGCAGGACGAGGCAGAAACCCGGTCGCACCGAGCCGTAGATGCGCAGCAGGTTGTCGATGAAGGGTCGCAGTTCGCGTACCGGCAGGTCGAGGTAGTCGAGCGTCGTCGCGTAGGCCGCCCGACAGCCGGGACCGTCAAGGGTCTGCAGCAGCTGCCGCACGCGCGTGTCGCCGCGAACCGGTTGCCAGGACTCGCCGCCGGTGCCACAGGCGGTGGCGATCGCTGCCAGATGGTCGGCGACGGTTGCCAGATCGAGGCTGGAGCGCAGCAGGCGGCAGATGTAGGGCGTCACCTTGCCATCGTCGAGCGCCGGGTAGCGGGCGCCGAGCCCTGCGAGCGGGACCGGCGCGATGAGGCAGCGCTTGCGCGGATCGCGCACCGGCAGAATCTCCGGATCGTCGTAGCGCGCCAGCAATTCGTCGAGAGTCGGATCATCGGCGGCGGCGAAGAGGCCGTCCAGCGCGCGCCGCAGGGCAAGCGCCTCGGCTTCCGGCGGTGGCACGACGTATTGCAGGCAGGCAATCCGCGTCGCCCGCACCGGATCGTTCTGCGGCAGGACGCGCACCGGTGTCCAGCCGCGCTCCTCGAGTTGCGGGATCACCAGGGCGTTGAGCAGCGAGGTCTTGCCGGCGCCCGACTGGGCGTGCAGCAGGCTCATCTGCGCCGAGAGCACGTGCGCGACGATCTGGTCGGCCACTTCCCTGCGACCGAAGAAGAAGGCGGCATCCTCGACCTGGTAGCTCTCCGGGCCCTTGTACGGCTTGTACTGCTCGAGCATCGGCGTCGTCACGGCGAACCTCCGCGCAGTTGCCTGAGGAACCGTTCGCCGGGCATGTCGAGCATCTCGACACCGTAGCGCGTCGTCGCCCAGTTCGCCAGCCGGCTCCAGGCACGCAGCCCCATCTGGTGGCTGCAGTCGCGCTGGTCACCGAGATCGCGCGGATGCACGGCGAAGCGCCGGATCTGTCCGCGGCGCACGTCGAGGCACTCGCGCAGCAGGTAGTAGCTGAGGCGGAAATCCGGGTCGAGGATGCGGCTGCCAAGGCAGACGATCGGCGTATTGGAGAGAATCTGTCCGATCTGCTCCGGTACGGCCCTGTGCGACGGCGAGCGCGACACGGCTTCGTAATACTGTTCGGTCGAGAGGGTGAAGCTGTCGCGAACGTCGAGTGAGCCGTGCAGCTTGTAGAGGATCGGTTCGCGCAGGTCGCCGAAGATGGTCGCCAGCTGCGCGCCATCGGGCGAGCCGGCGCTGGCCTGTTCGAGGCTGACGCTGCGGGCGTCGCATTCCTCGATGACGCGGTCCATGTCGTCGCTGCTGTCGAGCGGGAAGGAGTGGTGGTAGCCACTGCGCTCGCTGACGCGGATGAAGCCACTGTCGCTCAGCTCCACCTGGTCGTAGAGGTTGATGTCGAGCCGCCTGCCCGAGGCCGACTGGACGAAGCGTGTGAATCCCATGCCGGCACGCAGGAAGGCCTGCTCGATCGTCGTGTCGAGAACCGAGGTGATGACGAGATGGCGGTAGCGCCGGCGTCCGCGGCCGGCGGGGCGGGCACAGAGTCCGCGCAGCAGCAGCGCAAGCTCACCATACGCCGGCGGTATCTGCAGGTGGCCCTGGCGCAGGATGCTCGCGACATCGGTCTGCAGGCGGTTCTCGTCGCTCTTGACGGCGTAGTAGTTGGCTGCCAGGTCGAGCGACGGGAGCATCGCCGGTGCCTCCTCGCCGATCAGTTCGAGCGATCGCAACAGTTTCTCGCTGATGTCGCAGGGGGTGAGCGCCGACATGAGGCCGCGGCCGACGAAGAACGAGATGGCATCGTTCTCGAGGTGTCCCTGCAGATAGGCGATCGCCTCGCGGTTCGGATCGCTCGGCTCGGGCGTCGTCGCCGCCGGGCGTGCCGCTTGCGCCGCGCGGGCGAAGCGCGGATGGACGCCGGTGATGCCGGCGACAAGGCGCTCGAAGTTCGGCTGGTCGTCGAGCGAACGCAGGAGGCAGAAGTCGAGGTTCTTGAGGAACAGCGGGATTCGTTCGTCGCGGACGTCGACGCCGGGCAACGCCACGGGTACCACGCGCATCTTGCGTTCGGCATTGCGGTTCAGCGCCGCCCGCACCTCCGGCGCCTGCCAGTTGCCCAGCCCCTTGCGGCCGATGAAGACGACGCTGGTGTTGAGCTGGCGCAGTGCCTCCTCGAGCTTCTCCTGCCACGGGTCGCCCGGGACGAGTTCCCAGCGATCGAACCACACCTGCAGGTTGGCCTCGTCGCGCAGGCGCTCGGCGATCCGCGTCACCTCGTCCTCGTCCTCCCTGCTGTAGCTCAGGAAAGCGTCGTAGCTCATCGTTGTTCCGTTCCTGACAGGGCGTCGGCGGCAGGCGACGGCGCCGGTTCCCGCAGTGGCCGGGCCCGACCGCCGCACCCATCGCGCTGACGGCTGTCGCTGCCTGCCGTGCCATTATTTAACAGGGCCATGGGCAATGCAAGCCGCCCGCGCGCCGGGACCATGATCGCAGGACCGGTCCGCCGCCACCGCCGGCAGGATGGCGGGCCAGCCACTCTCAGAGCCGCGCGCGGAGGATCTCGTGCAGTTCGTCGTCGCTGAGGACGAGCGGATTGGTCTTCATGCTGCCGCCGCGACTGGCGGCGACGATGCGCGGCAGGTCGTCGTCGCCGATGCCGTAGGCCGACAGACGGGGCAGCTCGAGTTCGGCTTCCCAGTGGCGCAGCGTGTCGATCAGGAAGCGGCGGGCGTCGCGACCGTTGAGGCCTTTCTGCATGGCAAAGCGGCGGCCGATCTCGGCATACTTGGGCAGCGCCGGGTTGTCCGGCTCGCGCGCCTCGAGGGCGGCGATGTTGCACGCGGTCGCGCTCGCCACCAGCGTGCCGCAGACGACGCCATGCGGGATCGGGAAGAAGGCGCCGAGCGGCGAGGCGAGGCCATGCACGGCACCGAGCCCGGTCTGCGCGAGGCAGATCCCCGAGCACAGCGAGGCATGCGCCATCTGCGCGCGGGCCGTCGCCGACTGTTCGCGATGGAGCGCGAGCAGCGCATCGCGCGCGGCCATGATGCCGGAGCGGGCGAGGGCGTCGGTCAGCGGGTTGGCACGCGTGGCGACGAAGGACTCGAGGAGCTGGGTGAAGGCATCGAGGCCGTCGGCGGCGATCAGCGCCGGTGGGCAGGTGGCGAGCAGGTCGGGATCGACGATCGCCCATTCCGCCACCAGCCGCTCGTCGCGGAACGACTTCTTGAAGCCGCCGGGCGCCGTCAGGACGGCATTGCGCGTCGCCTCCGAGCCGGTGCCGGCGGTCGTCGGGACGGCGATGAACGGCGTTGCCGGCCCGCGGTAGGGCAATTCGGGGCCGACGCCTTCGAGATGGTCGAGGACCGAATTGCCCGGCCGCAGCAGGCCGGCGATCGCTTTCGCCGCGTCGAGCGCGCTGCCGCCACCGATGCCGACGACGCAATCCCAGGCTGTCGCGCGCAGCGCGGCGACGCTCGCATCGACGAACTCCGGCGACGGCTCGCCGGACACCGGCAGCCGTTCCCAGGCCAGGCCGAGCTCTTGCAACTGCGCGAAGACGCGGCCGGCGGCAGCCGACTCGACGAACGAGCGCGCGCCGGTGACGAGCAGCAGACGCCGGCCATAGCCGGCGGCGATCGCCGGCAGCCTGGCGATCGCTCCGCTGCCGAACTCGATGCGCGGCAGGCGCGCGATCGAGAAGGGGGCGAAGGCGTCGCTCACGCCGGGAACAGCCCGTTCATCGGCTCGCCGCGGCGCGGCTCGGCCATCATCGCCGCGACGGCGTCGCGCCAGGCGAGATAGTGTGCCGTCTGCTTGTGCGCGGCAGCGTCGGCTGCCGTCGCGTAGGCCTCGTAGAGGATGAACCGTGTCGCGTCCTCCGGTGCCTGCAGGACGTCGAAGCGCCGGTTTCCCGGCTCGGCGACCGAGGCTTCGTGATTCGCCCGCGTGGCGGCGATGAAGGCGTCCACCGATTCCGGACGGACGCGGACATGGACGAGGGTGACCTGCATGTTGGGCTCCTTGGATGGCAACGGGCTGCTTGATGGATCGGCCGCATCGTCTGCCTGCGGTCAGGTGCGGATCGCCTCGTCGAGGGTGATGTCGACCATCAGGTCGTTCGACAGGTGTTCGAGATCGCCGGTCAGCTGGCGGACGTCGAGGGTCGCTGCCGCGGTCAGCTCGGCGGTCGCGTGAAACAGGATGCCGGCCGACATCGGTGCGCTGGCGGTGTGCGTGCTGAGATCCTCGACGTTGATCGCGTGCCGCGCGAGCACCTGCGACACTTCGCGGACGATGCCGATGCGGTCGTGGCCGACGAGCGACAGCTTGAGCCGCCGCGTGGCAGCCGGCGCGGCCGCCGGTCGCGAGACCTCACAGCCGACACGCAGGCCGGGCAGCGCGCCAAGGTCGGCTTCGAGCGCCGCCAGATCGTCTTCGCCGATGCTGACGCACACAATCCCGGCGAACTTGCCGGAAAGGTTCGACATCGATGACTCGAGCCAGTTGCCGTGGTGCCGGCTGATGGCGGTGGCAAGCTGCTCGACGAGACCGGGTCGATCATCGCCGATGACGGTGAGAACCAGGGAAACGTTCATGAAGTGGCGCTCCGGGGACGGTGAGCCTGCATTCTAACGCGCGACCGCGAGCCGGAGCAGGGTGGGGCGGCACGCACTGCGTCGGCAAGGGGCGGCTGCTGCCGGCATCCGGCTCACCAGCCGCCGGCCTCGGGGCAGCGCCGATAGGGCGGCGGCGGGTGCTGCGTCGCACGGCATGGCATGTCGCGCCCGCCGTTCGCCGGCTCGCTGCGCGGCGGGCGCGACCACGGGTCCAGCCACTCCGGGCGCTGCGGATCGCGAGTGGCGAAGGGCAGCATGACCGGTGGCTGCAGGTGGCTGCGCAGCCACAACTGCTCGCTGCGCGCGCGCTCGCGCCGTGCGAACATCTCCAGAACTTCCTGCGTCGGCACGGTGCCCGTCGCCGGTTCGGCGGCGACGGCGATCGCCTGCACCAGGCCGGCGACGAGAGCGGTGCCGCTGCGGTGCGTTCGCATGGGCTTCGTCGATCGGCGGCTAGTCGTGCCGGAAGTACTTCTTCGGCGTGCTGCTGGTGATGTACTCGCTCGCCTGCTGCACGCAGTCGCGGATCGCGGCTTCCATCGGCGTGTTGCGAAAGGCGCCGAGGCTGACCGGGATGGCGGTGCCGCGGCGCGACAGCGTCGCGCCGATGCTGGTCTGCGATGCACTCGCTCTGCCCTCGATCCTCTTTGACGCGAGCACGCGACCGGTCGCGATGTCGATGACGCGGACGTCGATCGCCACGTGGGCATTGCGGGATTGATGGCCGAAAGTGAGCGGAATCCTCGGCACGCCGAGTTCGAGGCCGCCGCCCGACGCCTCGAGCTCGAACTCGGTGACGGCAGCGGAGACCATGATCTCGGCGACATCCATCTGCCTTTCGGCAATGATCGCGTCCGGGCGCGCCAGCGGCGAGCGCGAGAGGGCCTGTTCGGCAGCAAGGCCCTGCAGATCGAGACGTTCGACGACGATGAAGCGACCGTTCTCGTGCATCGTCGTCATCATCATTTCACGCAGGCCATCGCCAATGAATTGCCCGGCACCTGCCGCCTTGACCATGAATTCGCCGATCGCGAGCGTCGTCTTCCTGCCCATCGGCATGGCTTCGGCAGGAGGCGCGCCGCTGGACGGGACTGGCGGGCGCGCCGCCGGTTCGGCCCCTGCAGCTGTCGGCGCTGGCGGTACCGTCGGCTGGATGGGCGCGGCGCCGGGCCTCGCCGCGACTGGCGCCGCTGTCGCCGGGCTGGCCGTCGTCGCCTCGCCCTGTCGCTGCCGCAGCACCTGCAGCATCTGGTGGTGGTCGGCGTTGCCAGGGTCGCGTTCGAGCGCCAGGCGGTAGTATTTCTCGGCCGCTGGCCAATCCTGGCGCGTGTAGTGGACCAGGGCCAGGCCGGCGTAGGGCAGCGGCCATTCCGGGGCCGTCTCGATGGCCCTGAGATAGGCGTCCCGCGCCTGCGCCAGTGCTCCGAGTCCGGCGTAGGCGAGGGCGAGATTGTTCAGCGTCTCCGCCCGTGGCCCACCGAGATCGAGCGCCCTGCGGCAGGCCCGGACGGCGTCGGCATGACGCTGCTGCATCAGCAGGGTATGGCCGAGCCTGGCCCAGCTCTGCACCTCGCTCGGCACGCGCGCGGTCGCCTGCCGATAGTGGCGTGCGGCGTCCTGCCAGCGGCCGCCTTCGTAGGCGGCGTCGCCCATCTCGAGGTCGGTCCTGTAGGCGCGGCTGCCTGCTTCGTCCATCGCCAGCAGCTCGGCGCGCGCCTGCGCGGCTGCCGCAGTGTCGGCGGCCGGCGCGCCCGCCGCGCGGTCTGCCGCCGACCGGCTCGTGGCGGCGGGAGCCGCTGCGGCAGTCGCCACGAGCTGGTCGGCAGCGTTCCACTCGGCGGTGGTCAGCGCGCTCGCTGGTGCGGCGGCGCTGAGCAGCGCTTCCTTCTCCCAGCCGTCGCGGCGGACGACGAGACGCAAGGGTCGGTTGGCGGCAGCGGCTTCCTGCAGCAGGTGGACGAGCCCGCTCGCGCCGCCGGGGTGATGGCCGTCGACCTGCGTCACGATGTCGCCCGGCTGCAGGCCGGCCTCGGCCGCTGCCGTGTTGGCGAGCACGGCGGCGATCGCGACGCTGCCGGTGGGCTGGGTGCCTGCAGGTGGCTCGGCGAGGCGCAGGCCGAATCTTCGCGCCGGCGCCGGTCGCGCTGCCTCCGGCGGCAGCACGATGTCTCGCTCCCAGCCCTGGCGCGAGATGCGCAACGTCACGGGCTCGCCGGCAGGCACGCTGCGGGCCCGTCGGGAAAACTGGGCGGCGCCGCCGATCGGCGTCTGCTCCAGGCGGCGGACGATGTCGCCGGGCTGGATTCCTGCCGTCGCTGCGCTGCTGCCGGCGGTCACAGCCGCGACCTCGGCACCGCTCGCATCACTCGTATCGCGCAACTGGAGGCCGAACTCGGCTGCTGCCGCGAGGGTCGCCGCCGACAGCAACAGGCCTGCCAGCAGGCGGAAGCAATTCCTCAGGCAGCGGCAGGCGGCGGTGCTGCCTGGCCGGCCAGAGCCTGCGCCCGTCATCGCGGGCGGGCCGCCGCGGGAGCGTGGCGGCGTCTGCGCAACGGCTTGCATCGTGGTGTCCTTTCTCGTCGTCGGCCGTCTGGCTGCCGGTGGCGCGTGTTGCTGTGCTCAGTGGCATTCGCAGCGATGGCGGGCACCGCCGAGCACCGCCACGCCCTTGCGGCCGTCCTCGGCGCAGCGTGCCTGGCACGTCTGTTGCACCCAGGCGTCACGGCCCTGGTCCAGCTTGCGCTGCGCCTGGCGCTGGCAGTCGGCGCCGCGCTCGCGTCGGCCGGGTTTGCCGTCGGCGAGGAACTGGGCGATGCAGGTGCCGATGTCGGCGACGAAGCCCGTCAGGCCGGCGCTCACCTTCGCCTGGTAGGCGGGGTGCAGGCTGCACCAGGCGATGTAGTTGCCGAAGTAGCCGCCACAGCCCGGGCAGTCGAGGGCGCAGCCCGAGTAGCCGCCGCCCGAGCAGTTGCGGCGGTTGCAGTCCTCCGACATCTGGCGACAGCGCGCTTCCATCTGCTGCCCGACCTGCAGGCACGGCTGACCGTTCCCCTTCGGTTCGTAGACTCCGGTCGGGGTCCTGGCCGGCGGACTGCCCGCCGCAGTCGACGGGGTGGCCGCTGTGGCGGCCGCTGCGCTGGCTCCGGTGACGGCGGGAGTTGCGACAGCAGCCGGCCGGCTGGACGTGTCGCCGGTCGCGGCGCCGATTGGCTGCTCGCCGTCGCCGGTCGTTGCTGGCAGACAGTGGCCGTTCTGGCAGCTGTACCCGGCGGGACACGTGGCGTCGCTGGCACAGTGGACCTCGCCGCCAGCGGTGCGACCGTCGCCGTCGCGCGACGTGGACTGCGTCTGGCCGTCACGCGACATCTGTTGCCGCAGGGTGTCGGACGAGAAGCGTCCACCGAGTCCCCAATAAGGCCCGAGGCTGCCGCTGCCGGCGCCCTGGCGCGAGCGCTCTCGCTGTCCGTAGAGGTCGAGCACGCTGCCTGTCGGCACCTCACTGGGTCGCTGCTGGGCGGACGGCGCGGTGGCCGGGCCGCCGGGTAGGCAGCGGCCATTCCGGTCGCAGCGCTCGCTCGGGCAGTTGGCGGCAATCCAGTTGCGGGCATCGCCGTCGCTCAGCAGATGCTCGACCCAGACCCAGCTATCGACGCGATTGGGGTACTCGGTGAAGCCGACGCCACCGTGCTGCCGGCTGCAGACCACAGCCCAGCGGCCACCGCTGCGGATCGCTCCGGCGCGGGCGCAGGCGCCGTCGGGCGTGCACGTCCAGGACGGGCAGTTCTGCTCGATCCACCAGCGCGCACTGGCCTCGCCGGCGAGCGCCGGCGACATCGGGCGGTGTCCGGGCAGGGTGCCGGAGCGGCCGATGACTACGTGTCCCGTCGGATCGCAGAGTGCGTGGTAGCCGTCACCAGTGGCTGCCGCCAGTGGGGGCTCGCGGGCGCACAGGCCGTGTATGCCCTCGGTCGTGCACACGGTTCGCGGACAGTTCTCCCGGATCCACTGCTCGGCGCCCCGCGGTCCGATGAAAGGGCCAGCGATGATGCCGAAGAGGGCGGGAGTGGTGTCCTCGCCGTACACGACGCGGCCACTCCGGTCGCAGAGGACGTACCAGGTCGGACGCCAGGGCTCGGTTCCGGGTTCGCCGGGCCGGCGATCGTCGGCGTGGCTCAAGGGTGGCGTCCACGAGGCTGCCTGCAGGTCGACGGTGGCCTTGCCCTCGCAACCGTCCCAGCGCGCGCTGACGATCATGCGCTCGTCGAAGCGCAGCTCCCGCGGCGCGCCATAGGTGTTCGCCGGCCCCGGCTGCCAGCTCGCAAGGCGCGTCACATCGTTCTCGGAGCCGTCGTCGAAGACGGCGGTGGCCGTGAAGCTGAACTGACGGCCCGGGCCGATGCGGACCTGCTCCGGACTCAGCCGCAGGTAGCGACAGTCCGGGCGCCGCGTCCGCGACGCTGCGGCGGCAGGACCCGGCTCGCTTTCGTCGCTCCCTGCCGGCCCGGCGCTCGATCCTCCGGGGAGCGTTTGGCCGGGGGCCGCCGGCGCTGGCTGCAGGTTGACGGTGACCGCCGCTGGGCGGACGACCTCGGCGCCGCCGGACGGATTGCCGAGCGTGACGGTGAAGTTTGCCATCGCGCCGCCTCCGGAACCGGCATGGATGGGAACGTCGATGCTGCGGATGCCCTTGTCGCTGTCGGCCCAGCCGAGCGTGCCGGTGACCGGGGTGTAGTCGACCCCGGGTCGGGCGCTGCCGGGCTGCGTCCGATAGTCGACCGTCACCTCCCCCTTGCTGAAGCCGTCGCGGGTGACGATGAGCCGTACCTGGCGGTCGGCCGGAGCGGCGGTCACCTCGCCCTCGACGAAGCTGATCTCGCCGCCCATCCGCGAACGATCGCGGGTCGCCGGTGCGCGCTTGAGGACCAGCGTCGTCTCCGGCCAGCGATCCGGGCGGGCATAGCCGCGCTTGACGGTGACACCGAGCAGGAGCCCGATGTCACCGGGTTCGGCATCGCTGTTCAGGATCTCGACCTCGACGGCTTTCCTGCCGACCTCGCCGTCGGCCCAGTCGACGGTGTCGCTGGCGAGCCGGTAGCTGACACCCGCCGATGCCGTTGCCAGATACGGCGGGCTGCCACGGGGAACGATCTGCACGCTGACGGCGCCCCGGCCACCACCGGACCTGTGGACGGCAAGGCTCACCTGGCCGACGTCCTTGCTGACCTCGCCCCAGGATTCGACGAAGCCGATGGTGTCCGGCTTCCCCTTGCGCCAGATTTCGATCTGGTCCTCGCGATAGGTCCGGTGGGTCTGCAGGATGCGCTCGACGGTCCAGCCCTTGAGAAAGGTCTTCTGGTAGTCGAGGTCGCGTGGATCGACCACCTCGCTCCTGCGTGGCAGGCTGTTGCCGACGAAATTCTGGAAGTAGTGGTCGATCGTTCCAGTTGCGTTGACGAAGCCGGAATGACTGTCGCCGAAGAGGAGCACGTCGCCCGGGCGATAGCGCTGCCTTTCGTCAAGCCGGCCGACGGCGGCCGACGCGCTGTACCGGTACTTCGTGTAGCCTCGCGCCGCGAGGCGGGTGCGCAGCTCGCCGGGACTCAGCATGTTGCCGTCCTCGCCGCTCAGCGCGTAGTAGGTGTAGTCATGGCAGTTCTGGATGGCGCTTGCCGGACCGGGCCAGGCAACCACCAGCAGCGACAGGGCGAGAAGGGCGAGGAGGGCGACGGCGCTCTGTCGCAGCACGCGCCGGCAACGACCCGGTGGCCTCCGTTGCTGCGGCAGCGAGTTCATTGCAAGCCTGTCCCGTGACCTCGTTGGCGACCGCCGTTGCCCGTTGCGGGCGGAAGCGGTCTGTGGACAGTATAGGTGACCCCAGGGCCAGCGGTGGCAGTCGTTGATCGTCAGCGGCCTTGCTGCGTCCGGCGCCCGCTCACTGGCTGCCGGCGAGTACCTCGGCCAGCGGCAGCCGCGTCGCCTGGCGCGCTGCCTGCCGGCTGGCGACGACGGCCGCGGCCAGCGTCGCGACGGCGCCGGCGAGCAGGGCCAGCCAGGGCACGTCGAGCGGCATGCGCCAGTGGAAGGCCTGCGGATTGACGACGTGCGTCAGCACGGCGCCGATGGCGATGCCGCAGGCGAGGCCGAGCAGCAGGCCGATGCCGGCGATCAGCGCGCCTTCGAGCATCAGCGAGTGGCGCAGCATGCGCTGGTCGAAGCCGAGCGCCGCCAGCGTCGCCAGCTCGCGTGCGCGCAACCAGACGCTGGCGGTGAGTGTGACGGCGAGGCCGAAGACGCCGATCAGCATCGCCGCCGCCTCGAGGGCGTAGGTGACGGCGAAGCGCTTGTCGAAGATCGACAGGCTCAACTGCCGGATGGCGGCGTTGGTTGCGAATTCCAGGCCATGTGCGGCGGCCTGTGCGGCCAGCCACTTGCCGGCTGCGGCGTCCTCGCCGGGCCGCGGCCAGAGCGCGAGATCGCTCGGGCGGAAGTCGCCACCGAGATGCTGATAATCGTCGCGGCTGATCACCACGGCGCCGAACTGCCGTGCGTAGTCGCGCCAGACGCCGCCGACGAAAACCTCGATCTCGCCGCCGAGCAAGGGCAGGCGTAGCGACTGCCCGGGGACGATGCCGTAGAGGTCCTGCATCGCCTCGCTGATCCAGACCACCGGCATCGCCGCCGGCGGGACCAGGACCGCTCCGGTGAACGGCAGGCGGGCGGCGGGGTTGCGGCGATCGAGTTCGCGCACCAGCAGCGCCACGGGCGGTCGCCGCGGGTCGAGTGTCAGGCTGGCGTAGGCGCTCCGCTCGACGCGCAGGAAGGGGGCATCGGCGCGCTCCAGTGCCGTCAGCAGTTCCTCGGGCAGCGGGCTGGCCTTGCCGCGCAGGTAGAGCGGTGCCGGCAGGACATGGTCGAGCCAATGGTCCACCGCGACGCGGAAGCTCGACACCATGATCACCATGCTGGCGGTCAGCGCGAAGCTGACGATCAGGCCGCTGGCCGCCACCTGCGCCAGCAGAGGCGCCTGTGCGACGTTCTGCAGGGCGATGCGCTGCGGCGCCGGCAGCCGCAGGCCGGCGACGCGGCCGAACAGCTCCTGCGTCAGCAGCGGCGCGCCGGCGACGCCGATGAACAGGACGAGCGCGATCGCGATGTAGGCGGCGAGCGGGACGCCCGACAGCGGTGGCAGCTGCAGCAGCCCGCCGGCGAGGAGTGCCAGTGCAGCCGGCAGCAGGAGTTGCCGGGCGCGGCGGCGCGGTTGCTGCGCGCCGGCGGTGAAGCCGTTGTTGAGCGCTGCGACGAGCGGCTGGCGCAGGTTCAGCCAGGCCGGGTAGGCGGCACCGGCCAGGCTGGCGGCACAGCCGAGGAGCAGGAAGCCGGCCGTCGGCAGGAGCCGTGGCACGATCACCGGCACGTTGCCGGCAAAGTAGCCGCCGCCGAGGTCGCCACCGAGCAAGCGGGTGAAGGCCAGCGCCAGCGCGTAACCGAGGACGAGGCCGAAGAGCGCGCCCGGCACGCCGATCGCCAGCCCCTCGAGCAGCACCTGCAGCAGGCGCATGCGCGGCGGCAGGCCGAGGACGCCGAGCAGGGCGAACTGCGTCGAGCGCTGCGCAACGGCGGTGAGCTGGGTGGCGAAGACGAGGAAGGCGCCGGTCAGCAGGGCGACGAGGGCGAGCACGTTGAGGTTCACGCGGTAGGCGCGCGACAGGTTGGAGGCGCGCTCGCCGTCGTCCGCTGCCACGCGCAGCAGCAGGGCCGGCGGCAGGCGCGCGGCGACGCGCTCCTGCCAGCCGGCCGCATCACTGTCGGGCGCCAGCCGGACGCGGATCTCGCTGACCGCGTCGGCCGGGCCGAAGTGTTCCTGCACCCAGGCGATGTCGGCGACCAGCAGGAGGTCGTCGCGACCGGCGGCGGGCAGGTCGCCACCGATCGTCGCCGACCAGCGCTGGTCACCGCGCAGCAGCGTCAGCGTCGCGCCGGCCTGCAGGCCGAGTTCGCCGAGCAAGGCTGGCGAGGCGTACAGCGCGCCATCGAGGATGCCGCCGGCCGCCTCTCGATCGGCAGCGCGCGGCAGCAGGGCGGGCATCAGGGCCGGCGCGCTGAAGATGTCGATGCCGATCAGGCGCAGCGGCGTGCGCAGGCTGCCGACCCGCACGCGGGTCTCGATCACCGCCGCGGCGATGAGCACCGCCGGATCGCTGGCGATCTCGTCGAGCAGCGCCAGCGGCACGCTGCCCGCGCTGTCGCGGGCAGCGATGACGGCGTCGGGCTCGCCCTGGACGGTCTTCATGGCGCGCGCGAAGTCGGCGAGGGCCGCTGCATTGATCAGGTGGATCGAGTAGCCGAGTGCCACGCCGAGGGCGATCGCCAGCATCGACAGCAGCGTCGCCGCCCGCCGGCTGCGGAACTGGGCGCGGACCAGCCAGGCGGCGAGTGTCCTCATTCGAGCCCCTGCGGGGTCAGCGTCAGGATGCGGTCACAGGACTCGGCAACGTGCCGCGAATGGGTGACGATCAGCGCACTCGCCCCCTGCTCGCGGACGCGCTCGAGCAGCAGCGCCAGCACCTGGCCGGCGGTGCGCGGGTCGAGGTTGCCGGTCGGCTCGTCGGCGAGGATCAGTCGCGGCCGATGCACCAGGGCGCGGGCGATCGCCACGCGCTGCAGCTCGCCACCCGAGAGCGAGGCCGGCCAGCGGTCGGCGAAGCCGGGCAGGCCGACGCCGTCGAGCAGCGCCAGCGTGCGCGGCGCGTGTTCGGCCGGCGGTACGCCGGCGAGGAGCAGCGGCACGCCGATGTTCTGGGCGACGGTCAGCGTCGGCAGGACATGAAAGGCCTGGAAGACGAAGCCGATGCTGCGCGCGCGCAGCGCTGCCCGCGCGGCCTCGTCGAGGCGGACGATGTCCACCGCCGGCGAGCCGATCGCGATCGAGCCGCTGTCCGGCGTGTCGAGGCCGGCGATGCAGTTGAGCAGGGTGCTCTTGCCGATCCCCGACTCGCCGACCAGGGCGACGATCTCGCCGGCGGCGACGCTTAGGGCGATGTCGGTGAACAGCGCGCGGCTGGCCTGGCGGTGTCGCCGGGCGAGGCCGGAGACCGTCAGCATCGCCGCTCCGCCAGGTGGCACCAGTTGATCCTGCGTCGCGGCAGCAGGTAGTCGAGCTCCTCGGCGCTGCGTTCCTGCAGACGCAGGGCACGCTCGATGGCGGGGCCGTCGACCTGCGCCAGGTCGATGATGAGCGACTGCTGGCGTGGAATCTCCGGCGCGTAGACCATGACCGTCGGCAGGAGCGGCTTGTCGGCCGCTGCCGCGGCGACGACGGCGGCGATGCGGCCATCGGTCAGCCGGACGATCGATCCCGGTGGGTAGACGCCCATCGCGCGGATGAAGAACTGCAGCAGTTGCTCGTCGAAGGCCGACCGTTCGCGGGTCCACATGACCGACAGGGCCTCCGACGGCGACAGCGCGCGTCGGGGATCGAGCGGATTGACGAGGTTGTCGAAGCGGTTGGCGATGGCGACGATGCGTGCCGTGAGCGGAATCGCGTTGCCGCCGAGTCGATCCGGGAAGCCGCGGCCATCGAAGCGTTCGTGGTGATGGCGGATCGCGTCGAGCACGAGCTGCGGCAGTGTTCCGGCGCGCCTTGCCGCGTCGTGGCCGCTGCCGCAGTGCGACTGGTAGATCGCCTCCTCGTGGCGGTTGCGCTCGCTGCTGCGCAGGATCGCCGGATTGATCTGCAACTTGCCGATGTCGTGCAGCAGCGCGCCGCTGGCGATCGCCGGCAAGGCGGCCGGCGGTATCCGCGCCTGTTTGCCGATCAGCAGGGCGAGCGTCATCACCGCCAGCGAGTGCGCGGCGAGCCGGTCGTCGTGCGCTCTTTCGGCGATCAGCACGAGCGCGCTGTCGGTGTTGCCGAGGAGCGCGGCCGTCGAGTCGGCGCTGAGGCGGAGTACTTCCGCAACCGCCGCCTGTGGGCGTGCGGGCAGGTCGCGGAGCGCGCCCGACACCGCCGTCGCCGCCCCGAGGTACAGCTTCTGTGCCTTGTCGAGGCCCTCGCGCAGACGCTGCATGACGCGGCTGCGCTCCTGCTTCTCGGCCAGGGCCGCCGCCGTCACGGCCGCCAGGCGAGCCTGCTCGGCGGCGGTGTCGGCAGTCGGCGGCGGGTCGACCGCGACCTCGGGCGGTCGCGGCAGCGGCTCGACCCGGCAGCGGCGCGGGTCGCAGAAAACCTCCGGCAGCCGCATGGCGGCGATGAGCCGGACCTGTTCCTCGTCGGCGATCACGAAGGAGCTGAACAGGAACTGGTGCGCCATCCAGGGGATCGGCAGGCGGACGTGCACGCCGGGGCGCAACTGCGACGCGACGATGGCGATTTCGCCCTCCTGGATGTCGCCGTCGCTGCGGGGTGGGGCGGTTGCCATCGCTTCGCCGTCAGTCGGCGAGCGCGCGCAGCGGCGCTCGCGCGGCCGCGGCAGCCATGGCGCCAGGGTTCATCGGCTGCTGCCGCCGGGATCGGGCGCCGCCTCCTGCCCGGCAGCCGCCGGCGCACGCAGGGCCTGCAGCAGCTTCTGCCCGGCACGGCCATTGACTGCCATGCCGAGCCGCTTCTGCTCGGCCTGGATCGCCTGCCGCGAGTTGGCGCCGATCATGCCGTCGATCTCGCCGATCGGGTGGCCGCGGGCGGCGAGCAGCGTCTGCAGTTCGCGCCGCTCGCGGCGCGAGAGGCCGGGGTCGTCGGTCGGCCAGGGTGTGACGAAGGGCTTGCCGCCCCTGATGCGGTCGGCAAGGTGGGCGATCGCCAGAGCGTAGCTCTCGGCGGCGTTGTAACTGTAGATGACGTCGAAGTTGCGCAGGACGAGGAAGGCCGGGCCGCGCGGGCCGGCCGGCAGCAGCAGTCCGGCCGGCGTGGCGGTCGCCGGCAGCGGCTGTCCGTCGGCCCGGCGCAGCCCGCGCTCGCTCCAGTAGGACAGCGGCCGCTTGTTGGTCCTGCCGGCGACGGCGGCATCGAAACCGGCTGGCAGAAGGACCTCGTAGCCCCAGGGCTCGCCCTGGCGCCAGCCGGCCCTGTTGAGGAAGTTGGCGGTCGAGGCAAGGGCGTCGGGAACACTGTCGATCAGGTCCCGCCTGCCGTCGCCGTCACCATCGACGGCGAGCCGCAGGAAGGTCGAGGGCATGAACTGGGTGTGGCCGAAGGCGCCGGCCCACGAACCGACCAGACGCTCGGGCGCGATGTCGCCGGCGTCGAGGATCTTCAGTGTGCTGATGAACTCGCCGCGGAAGAACACCTGTCGCCTTCCGTAGCAGGAGAGGGTGGCGAGCGAGGTGAGCAACGGCCGCTTGCCGAAACTGCGACCGAAGTTGCTCTCGACGCCCCAGACGGCGATCACCGTGTCGGCATCGACGCGGTAGCGCTCGGCCGCCGCGGCGAGCGGCGCCGCCCATTGCTGCCGCATCGCCAGTGCGTCGGCGACCCGCTCGTCGTCGACCAGGGCGGCCAGGTAGTCCCAGATCGGCGTGCGGAACTCCGGCTGGTAATCGAGCAGCTCGAGGACGCTCATGTCGGGTTCCAGCCCCTTGGTCAGGCGGTCGAAGCTCGTCGTCGCGACGCCTCTCGCCGCCGCGTCGGCGCGCAGACCGGCGAGGCAGGGCGCGAAGCGGTCGCCGGCAGCGGCGGTTTCGGCGGCGATCTGGCCAGCGACGAGGCTGAGGCTGGCGAGGAGGGCAAGGCGAGCAGTCTTCATGGCCGGACGTTGGAGCACGAGAGAGGTCGGAGGGAAGGGCAGGGCCGCGGGTCGTCAGCGCGCCCCGTCACCGCGTGCATCGTCGGCAGCGTGTCCGTCAGCGGGCCGCGGCAGTCGTTCGGCTGCGGGGTCGGTGGCGGACGTGCCGGACCGCCGCTCATATTCGGCACCGCCCAGCACTTCGCCCTCGATCACCCGTCCGTCGCGTCGTTCGCGCTGCCGCATCGCCTCCTGCATCTGCTCTTCGACATGCCGGCGCAGGTGGCGGGTCTTCCAGTGCAGGTAGACGTAAACGAGCACGCCGCCGATCACCAGCACGCCGAGCGCGACGAGCGAGAACATGAAGGCGGCGATCAACAGCACGGCGCCGGCGAGCATCGTCAGGACGCGGCCGAGCAGCCCGCCGCCGGGCGTTGTCAGGGGGGTGCCTTGCGGGCTGCGCTTCATCGATGTCCTTGTGGTGCGGTCCTGGCAATCAGGCGGAGCCGGCATTGTAGACGATCCACGCCAGCAGTCAGGCAGCCACCAACGGCATCGGGTCGCCTGACGGAGTTTCGCTGCCGTTGGCCGGCCGGCTGGGGGTAAGCATCGGACGGGAGGCGCAAGCTTGCGGCAGTCGGGGTGGCGCGGCGGGTCAGCCGGGCGAAGCCAGGCATGCATTCCGGCACTCAGCTCCGGGCCGCTCTCATACCTGTGCTCGACCACCTCCGCGCTGACCTGCCGCCCAACCTCTTCCGCGACCTCCCG
Source organism: Accumulibacter sp. (assembly GCF_023806635.1). Lineage (GTDB taxonomy): Bacteria > Pseudomonadota > Gammaproteobacteria > Burkholderiales > Rhodocyclaceae > Accumulibacter. The sequence goes on along the minus strand of NZ_JAMTDQ010000010.1, from coordinate 1,718 downwards.
GCTTTCCTCTACCTCGCTTTCGATCCGCGCGACCTGATGACGGGGTTTGTTCGGGTGGAGGCTGATGCGATGGAATTCGTCGATGTGCTCGTGCTGGTGTCGCGGCAGTGAGCCGCAGCCGGCATCGGTGACGATCCTGCATCTTCGTCAGGCGGGTTCTGGCGGCACGCGGGGAGGATGGGTCCATTCTCGCCCCGGCCGACTCGCTCGGCGCTGCGTCATGTCAGGGCCGTTTCGCGGTGACATCAGGTGACACCACCAGGGTCGTCCTGGCAGTGTGCGGCGCGCTCAACTCGGCGACGACAGCGGCGCAAGACCTCCGCCGGTAGTCCGCGGTCTGGCTGGCGCAGAACAACGAGGACCAGATCCGACAGCGCACGACTGCCCCTTCGGCCCGCACTCAGGAAGAAGAAAGGAAGAAGAAAGGGCCGCTCGGTTCGAGCGGCCCTTTCCGCGGCGACGAGTCGGAGACTCAGACCTTCCTACGACGGCCGCCGGCGGCAGCCACCAGGCCGAGTCCCAAGAGGAGCACCGAGGCGGGTTCCGGGACCGTGACGATGTCGGTCGTCGCGTTGTCGGCGTCCATGGTGAACACGAGTGTTGCGGGCGGCGCGGTCGAACTGGCAGCGGCAAGGCCCCCCTGGATCGTCAGGTTCAGGACGGTATAGACGTCACCGACCGGAGCGTTCGGCGTCACGCCGAGAATGTCGGTATAAGCGGCACCGAGTGTCAGCGACGAAGCCGATGCGAAATCGCCGCCATTGGCCGAGCCCGGAGTTCCCGGGGCTGGAGCAGAGCGGTCCCAGACGGTTCTTCCAGGCTTGCCGTCGAACCGGACGGAGTTGATCGCGTCCGTGAGCAGGTTGGTCAGCGTCCAGGGCTGGCTGAAGGTATCGCCGCACATGGCCACATTCCAGCCGGTGCCGCTCGCCTGGCCGCAGGTGGAGGCGCCGTCAGCCCAGGTCGCGGTTTGCACCGCGCCGCTGGCAAAGGTGGCGGTGATCTGCATGCCGTCCATGTTGTCGCCCAGGGTGGTGAACCCGGTCAGACCGGACGTCGTTTGCAGCACGCCGTTCGACGCGCTGACCGTTACCGCCGCTTGTGCCGCCGAAACGAGACCAGTCGCCAGCGCCACTGCGAGGAGAGTTTTCTTCATGACTTTTAACCTTTCAGAAACTGAATGTGAATACCGCCAGGGCTTAACATGGAACCCTGCATACGAATGCTCCGTGGTAGGCCCGGACTTTCCTGCTAGCTCCCAGGTCTGCGCATGGCACCCAACCGGAAACAACGCATATTGCGTGCCAGATGTCGCAACATATTGTAAGAAAACAGCTTGCGAGCTCATCTCGCGCCTTCCTTGATCCCATGGTGTAATAATTTCCGACATCGCGGTTCCGTGGCTGATTGTCGTGCCCGGCCTCACAGGCAGCGACCTCGCGCGTCCGGTTGGCTGCCTGGCGGCGTCTGACGGCTTGCGGCATGCGGCCGGGGCCGGACGTGCAGTGCGGATGACGATGCCTCGCCCTGCCGGAACCGGGGCGAGGTTACGCGCAACGCCGTCCCTGGCTCGCGCGCAGAAATGACGCTGCCGTGAACGGAGACCACCGGCGATGATGCCGTCAGGATGCAGAAACGGTCATCAAACCGGGGGGGGGGGGGGGGGGGGGGACCTCCGATCCGCTCTGCACGCTCGCGGGACGCCGTCAGATGTACCC
>NZ_JAMTDQ010000009.1 GCF_023806635.1 Accumulibacter sp. | reverse complement strand
CACTGCATTCTTCCTGCCGACAAAGCACGCATTCTAGCGCAACGGCTGCCAGCTGCCCCGCGCGGTCGGCGAGAGCCATGGCTGTGGCGGCGACGACAGGGCGGAAACGGGCAGGATCCGGGCATCAATGAAGTATGATTCGGCCTGCGCGAAGTGGATGCTCGAAAAATCCACCGCAAGACGAACAATCATGAACGGTGGGCAAACGCCCGCCAGGCTGCTGCCGGCGCCCGCAGGGGCGTTCTGGCCGCGGCAACGGAGACCAAGGAGGGGTGCCGCATGGAACAGATGACGCTTTACATGAATCTCGTGTTGATCCTGGTGTTCGTCGCCGGCAACGCGTTCTTCGTCGGCTCGGAGATCGCCATCTCGTCGGCACGACGCAGCCGGATTCGGCAGCTGGCCGAGGACGGCGACAAGCGCGCCGCCCGCGTCGAGATGCTGCACAACGAGCCGGAGCGCTTCTACTCGGTGACCCAGGTCGGCATCACCCTGGTCTCTCTCGGCCTTGGCGCAGTCGGCATGGAAACGATCAGCATCCTGACCGATCCGTGGTTCGTCGCTGCCTTCTCGCTGTTCGGCGGCAGCGAGGCGCTGATCAAGGCGGCGCACACCGTGTCCTACGTCTTCGCCTTCATCGTCATTTCGTTCCTGCACGTCGTCGCCGGCGAGCTGGCGCCGAAGGTGCTCGCCTTCCACAAGGCAGAACAGCTCAGCATGGCCGTCGGCTGGGTGATCAACATCATGTACCTGACCTTCAGGCCGCTGATCTATGTCATGAAGATGTCGTCGAATGCGCTGCTCTGGGTATTCGGCCAGCGCAACCTCGAAGGGCACGGTGAAAGCCACTTCACGATGTCGGTCGAGGAAATCCGCATGATCCTCTCGGCGAGCGAGAAGGACGGTACGCTCGCCCGCGAGGAGACCGAGATGATCCGCGGCGTCTTCAAGCTCGACGAGCATACCGTCCGCGAGGCGATGATCCCGCGGACGCAGATCCGCGCCCTCGCCCGCGAGGAGACCCTCGCCGAGGCACTGCGGCTCTTCCGCGACGTGCCGCACGCTCGTTTCCCGGTCTACGACAAGAGCCTCGACCGCATCACCGGCGTCGTTGCGATCAAGGAACTGCTGAGCGTCATGGCCGAAAGCAGTGGCGACAGGCTCGATGACGTCAGTCGGCGGCCCGTTGGCGAATTCGCGCAGGCGCCGTACATCGTGCCGAACAGCAAACTGCTCAGCGATCTGCTGAAAGACTTCAAGCGCACGCGGCAGCAGATGGCGGTGGTGATCGACGAGTATGGCGGTACGGAGGGAATCATCACCCTCGAGGACATCCTCGAGGAAATCGTCGGCGAGTACGAGGACGAGTTCACCCGCCAGGCGCGGCGGGTGAAGAAGCTGGTTGGCAGCCAGTACGAGATCGACGCCTCGATGCGCGTTTCCGACCTCGAGGGGCTGCTCGACTTTCCGTTCCCGAAGGACGACGACTACGTGACGCTTGCCGGCCTGTTCTACAAGCGGCTGGGCAGCGTGCCGGCGGTCGGCGATACCGTGCAGCTCGAGGGTGCCCGGCTGACCGTCCTCGAGATGGACAACCACCGCATCACGCTGCTCCGCTTCGAGGACACCGCTCTGGGCGAGGATGGTGTGCTGCGTCTGGTCGAGAATACTTCCGCGGGCGACCCGGCGCTACCGGAAGGCCACGAAGAAACGCCGCCGCCCAGCGATGCGGAGCACACGCAGCCGGCCGGCGGCACCATGGACCAGACGCCAGCGCCGGCAACGGCCTCCGAGCGCTGACGCGGTGCCCGGCAAGAGGCCACGATCGCCCGGCGCTGGCCGCTTGCCGAGCCGAGGATTCAGCGCACGCAATCGACGGAGTAGACCGGCCTGCCATCGACCACCGCCTTGACCAGGCCATGGACGTCGGTTTCGAAGCCCGGAAAGCGTTCGTTGAAATCACGCGCGAACTGCAGGTAACGGACGATCGTCGCGTTGAAACGTTCGCCCGGGATGAGCAACGGGATTCCCGGCGGGTAGGGCGTCAGCAGCGTGCTGGTGATGCGCCCCTCGAGTTCGTCGATCGGTACGCGGTCGATCTCCCGGTGCGCCATCTTGGCGAAGGCGTCGGTCGGTTTCATCGCCGGTTCCATGTCCGACAGGTACATGCGCGTCGTCAGGTGCGCGACGTCGTTCGCGGCATAGACGCCGTGAATCTGCCGGCAGAGATCCTTCAGCCCGTACCGGTCGTAGCGCGGGTTCTTGGCCAGGAACTCCGGCATCACCTTCCACAGCGGCAGGTTCTGGTCGTAGCCGTCCTTGAACTGCTGCAGTTCGGTCACCATCGTGTTCCAGCGACCCTTGGTGATGCCGATGGTGAACATGATGAAGAAGGAGTAGAGACCGCACTTCTCGACAATGATCCCGTGCTCGGCGAGGTACTTGGTGACGATCGCCGCCGGGATGCCCCATTCGGCGAACGCCCCATCCACGTCGAGCCCCGGCGTGATGATCGTCGCCTTGATCGGGTCGAGCATGTTGAAGCCCTCGGCGAGCTGGCCGAAACCGTGCCAGCGCTCACCCGGCCTGAGGATCCAGGCGGTCCGCTCCTCGAGGCCCTCGCCGCTCAGGTCCTCCGGCCCCCAGACCTTGAACCACCAGTCTGCGCCCCACTCGCTGTCCACCTTGCGCATCGTGCTGCGGAAGTTGAGCGCCTCGGCGATCGACTCTTCGACGAGAGCGGTCCCCTCGGGCGCCTCCATCATCGCCGCCGCGACGTCGCAGGAGGCGATGATCGCGTACTGCGGCGAGGTCGAGGTGTGCATCAGGTAGGCTTCGTTGAAGACATCGCGGTCGAGCTTGCGCCCTTCGGACTCCTGCACCAGGATCTGTGATGCCTGCGACAGGCCGGCGAGCAGCTTGTGCGTCGACTGCGTCGAGAAGATCATCGAGTCCTGGCAGCGCGGCCGATCGGCGCCGATCGCATGGTAGTCGCCGTAGAAGTCATGGAAGGCCGCGTGCGGCAACCACGCCTCGTCGAAATGCAGGGTGTCGATGACGCCGTCGAGCATCTGCTTGATCTCCTCGACGTTGTACAGGATGCCATCGTAGGTGCTCTGCGTGATGGTCAGCACGCGCGGCTTGCTGCCGACGTCACGGGCAAAGGGGTGCGCTTCGATCTTGGCGCGGATGTTCTGCCAGAGAAACTCCTCCTTGGGAATCGGCCCGATGATCCCGTAATGGTTGCGGGTCGGCATCAGGAAGACCGGGATCGCGCCGGTCATGATGATCGAATGAAGAACCGACTTGTGGCAGTTGCGGTCGACGATGACGATGTCGCCCGGGGCGACGGTCGAATGCCAGACGATCTTGTTCGAGGTCGAGGTCCCGTTGGTGACGAAGAACAGGTGGTCGGCGTTGAAGATGCGTGCCGCGTTTCTCTCGGAAGCTGCCACCGGGCCGGTGTGGTCGAGCAACTGGCCGAGTTCCTCGACCGCGTTGCAGACGTCGGCGCGCAGCATGTTCTCGCCGAAGAACTGGTGGAACATGCGCCCGACGGGGCTCTTCAGGAAGGCGACGCCACCGGAATGGCCGGGACAGTGCCACGAGTAGGAGCCATCCTCGGCGTAGTGCGTCAGTGCGCGGAAGAAGGGTGGCGCCAGGCTCTCGAGATAGGCTCGGGCTTCACGGACGACGTAGCGGCTGATGAACTCCGCTGTGTCCTCGAACATGTGGATGAAACCATGCAGCTCGCGCAGGACGTCGTTCGGAATGTGGCGTGAGGTGCGCGTCTCGCCGTAGAGGAAGATCGGGATGTCCTCGTTGCGGCAGCGGATCTCCTTGACGAAGGCGCGCAGATTGGCGATCGTCTGGTCCGACCGGCCGTGCTTGAACTCCTCGTCGTCAATCGACAGGATGAACGCCGACGCACGGCTCTGCTGCTGCGCAAAGGAGGTCAGGTCACCGTAGCTGGTGACGCCGAAGACCTCGAAGCCCTTCTTCTCGATCGCCTTGGCGAGCGCGCGAACGCCGAGCCCGCCGGTGTTTTCCGAGCGGTAGTCCTTGTCGATGACGATTACCGGGAAGTTGAAATGCATGTGCGGAATCCAGTCTCTGATCGGGGTGGGATGTCGGCAATGCCAGTGTCAGCGTGCGGCGGGATGAGGGCAGTTCGGCGCGATGCCGCCCCGGTGGCGCTCGCGGGGCGTTCAGATCTTGGGCAGGGTGACGCCCACCTGCCCCTGGTACTTGCCGCCGCGATCCTTGTAGGATGTTTCGCATTCCTCGTCGGACTCGAAGAACAACACCTGGGCTATGCCCTCGTTGGCGTAGATTTTCGCCGGCAGCGGCGTCGTGTTCGAGAACTCGAGGGTGACATGCCCCTCCCATTCAGGTTCGAAGGGTGTCACGTTGACGATGATGCCACAGCGGGCGTAGGTGCTCTTTCCCAGGCAGACGGTGAGCACGCTGCGCGGAATGCGGAAGTACTCGACGGTACGGGCGAGGGCAAAGGAGTTCGGCGGGATGATGCAGAAATCGTTCTTGACCTCGACGAAGGAGTTCGGGTCGAAATTCTTCGGATCGACGATCGTCGAATTGAGATTGGTGAACAGCTTGAATTCATCCGAACAGCGGATGTCATAGCCGTAGCTCGAGGTGCCGTAGGAGACGATGCGGCGCCCATCCACCGAACGGACCTGCGTCGGTTCGAAGGGGTCGATCATGCCGTGCTCTTCCGCCATGCGGCGGATCCACCTATCCGATTTGATTGACATTGGTCGTTACCCGCACACCGCCGAGAGGGAAGGAATGCTCATTCTACGGCGTCCGGGCAGCGGATGAAACCGCCCTGACGGGCGAGACGGGCAAGCGCCCGTCAGGGCCCCGTCGTCGCCTCAGGTGTTCTGGACGACGATGTTCGGAAAGCGTGCGCTCATGTCGCGCGCCCGCTCGGCGACCTTCACCGCCAGGCGGCGGGCGATCGTGCGGTAGATCTCGGCCGCCCGCGAATCCGGCGCACCGACGACGGTCGGGGTGCCGGCATCGGTGAGTTTGCGGATCGACAGTTCGAGCGGCAACGCGCCGAGAAACTCGGTGTCGTAGTCGCGGCACATCTGCTCGCCGCCACCGTGGCCGAAGATGTGTTCCTCGTGCCCGCACTGCGCGCAGATGTGGATGCTCATGTTCTCGACCAGGCCAAGGATCGGGATGCCGACCTTCTCGAACATCTTCAGTCCCTTGCGCGCATCGATCAGGGCGATGTCCTGTGGCGTCGTGACGATGACCGCGCCGGTGACCGGAACCTTCTGCGACAGGGTGAGCTGCGTGTCACCCGTTCCCGGCGGCATGTCGACCAGCAGGTAATCGACGTCCTGCCAGTTGGTCTGCTTGAGCAGCTGCTCGAGGGCCTGCGTCACCATCGGGCCGCGCCAGACCATCGGCGAATCGATGTCGATCATGAAACCGATCGACATTGCCTGCAGCCCATGGGCGAGAAGTGGATCCATCGACACGCCATCGCTCGACTCCGGTCTCCTGCCGGCCAGGCCGAGCATCTGTGGCTGTGACGGGCCATAGATGTCGGCGTCCAGCAGGCCCACTGTGGCGCCCTCCTGTGCCAGTGCCAGCGCCAGGTTGACGGCCGTCGTGCTCTTGCCGACGCCACCCTTGCCCGAGGCGATGGCAATGATGTTCTTCACCCCCGGCAGCGGCTTCAGGCCGCGCTGCACCGTATGCGCGACGATTCCCGCCGCGACATGGACACTGACGTTGGCGATGCCGGGGATTGTCCGCAATCCAGCGATGATCGATCGCCGGATCTCGTCGATCTGGCTTTTCGCCGGATATCCGAGTTCGATGTCGAGCGACACGTCGCTACCGTCGATCCGGATGTTCCGTGCCGAACGCGTCGTCAGGTAATCCTTGCGGGTGTTGGGGTCGATGACTTGTCTCAATGCCGCGTGTACGGCTTCAGTGGTGATGGACATCTGTTCGCATTCCGGTGGTTGATAGTTGAGCGATTTACTATAGTTTAACCCAGAATCGCGCCCGGCGTGCGCCACTCGCGCGAGCACGCGGTTTTGCCCGTGTTCGCGATGGCTGTTAAGCTCCGCTCATGAGAACCACTGCGCACCCTGCGGCAGCGCCAGACAGGGCCTGGGTCGTCGCCGCCGTGCGCCGCATCGAGGCCGATTTCCAGCGCTCCAGCGACACCCACCTGATACCTCTTTCACTTCCCGGCTGGCCTGGGATCGATCTGTACCTCAAGGACGAATCGAGCCATCCGACGGGCAGCCTCAAGCATCGCCTCGCGCGCTCCCTGTTCCTCTATGCGCTGTGCAACGGCTGGCTGCGCGAGGGAACCAGCGTCGTCGAAGCCTCCAGCGGTTCGACGGCGATCTCCGAAGCCTATTTTGCCCGCCTCCTGTCGCTGCCTTTCGTCGCCGTGATGCCGGCATCGACCTCCCCCGAGAAGATCGCCGCGATCGAGTTCCAGGGTGGGCGCTGCCATCTGGTCGACGATCCGACGACCATTGGCAGCGAATCCAGGCGGCTGGCCGACGAACTCGGCGGCCATTGCCTCGATCAATTCACCTACGCCGAGCGCGCCACCGACTGGCGCGCGAACAACAACATCGCCGAGTCCATTTTTCAGCAGATGCGCCTCGAGCGCTACCCCGTGCCGGAGTGGATCGTCTCCGGCGCGGGTACCGGCGGCACCGTCGCCACCCTCGGTCGTTACGTTCGTTACTGCGCGCGCAGCACCCGTGTCTGCGCGGCCGACCCGGAAAACTCGGTGTTCTTCGATCACTTCCGCACCCGGCAGCCGGATCTCCGCCTCCAGGCGGGCTCGCGCATCGAAGGGATAGGCCGCCCATGCGTCGAGGCGTCGTTCCTGCCACACGTCATCGATGCCATGGTCGCAATCCCGGACGCCTGGTCGGTCGCGGCAATGCACGAGCTCACGAACCGTCTTCGGCGCAGTGTCGGCGCCTCGACCGGCACCAACCTGATCGCCACCCTGGCGTGCATGGCACGGATGCGGGAGCGCGGTGCGACGGGTTCGGTCGTGACTCTGCTGTGCGACTCGGGGGATCGCTACCGGCACACCTACTACAGCGAGAGCTGGCTGCAGCAGTCTGGTCTGGGTTGTCAGCGTGAGCGCGTCGCGGTCGCCGTGGCGCTCGACAGCGGGGTGATTCCCGCTGAACTGTCCGCCGCTTGGCGGCTGGCCGGCGAACTGGCGGCCGAGTAGCCGGCAGCCACCGGACAGGCCGTGTCAGCGAGTGTCGTCCTCGCTGGCGCTGCCGCGGGGGGGCGTGTCCTGGCGCACCCAGTCACGCCAGGCGGCGAAGACGGCCGGGTGCAGGGCGGCGATGACCGGCCGCCGCCAGACGTCTTCGGCGTCATAGTCATCATGCACCAGCGAACCCATCCGGCCACCGGCCTCGCTCAGGATCAGGCTGCCGGCGGCGTAATCCCAGAGCATCTGGCCGCCATGCAGATACAGATCCAGTCGCCCGGCAGCCAGGTTGCACCAGTCGAGCGTCGAGCTGCCGAAATTGCGCTGCGAGTAGAACGGCGGGCGAACGGCTATGCGGTCGGCCAGTGGCTTGGGGATCCTCTTGAAGTCGACGCCCCCGACGGCGCGGGCGATGTCGGAGGTCACCTGGCGCAGCGGCAGGCGGCGGCCGTTGAGGTAGGCGCCATTGCCCTGACGGGCGTAGAACATCTCGTCGGTGATCGGATTGTAGGTGACCGCCAGGCGAACGCGACGGGCACTCAGCCAGGCCAGCGAGACGGCGAAGCATGGTAGCCCGTTGATGAAATTGGTGGTGCCGTCGATCGGATCGATGCACCAGAGGCCGCGCGGGTCGTCGCCGCTGGCCTCCCAGATGGCGCGCTGCGCCGCAGGTGACATTTCCTCGCCGATGATCGGGCACGGACGGATCCCGCTCAGGCGCTCGACCAGGAAACGCTGCGCCGCGACGTCCGCTTCGGAACACAGTGACCCGTCGTCCTTGCGTTGGCCGTGGCTGACACGCAGGAAGCGCGGAATGATCTCCCGCTGCGCCACTTCACGTACCAGCGCGATGCTCGCGTCGAGCATCCGCTTGAGTTCGCCGTCAGTCAGTGGCGCGACCGCGCTGCCCTCCTCCCGCATGCCCGCTCAGTGACGCCACTTGATCGAGCAACCGATACTAGGCGTCTGCAGCGCGGGGCCCTCGCCGGTCACGGCCACCAGGCGCATTGCCTCCACCAGTTCGCGCCGCGCATCCGGGAGCGCCGGCATGCGGCCGCTGGCATCGAGGCGTCCGCGGTACTGCAACGCGAGATCGCGGTTGAAACCGAAGAAGTCGGGCGTACAGACGGCGCCGTAGCTGCGAGCCACGTCCTGCGTCGGGTCGTACAGATAGGGAAAGGGGAAATCGAGCGCCTTCGCCACGCGCCGCATGTTGTCGAACGAATCTTCGGGATACTCGACCGGATCATTGCTCATGATCGCCGCCACCCCGATGCCGAGGCTCTGCAACTCGCGTGCGTCGCGGCAGATGCGGTCGATGATCGCCTTGACGTACGGGCAGTGGTTGCAGATGAACATCAGCAGCAGACCGTTGGCGCCGCGCAGGGTGGACAGGTTGTGCTGCGCGCCGCTGGTATCGGCCAGCGCGAAATCCACGGCCTGCCAGCCAAAGTCACACACCGGTGTATTGAGCGCCATGCGCCAGAAGCCTCCAAACTGCCAACATCGAACGCGGGAGAACTTATAATAGCACGGTGAACCATCCGCGCTTTCATTGCCCGCTGCCCTTGGTCGCCGGCGCCCGCCTCGATCTGCCGGAACGGGCGGCGCACCACGCCAGCGCCGTGCTGCGGCTGCGCTGCAACGATGAGCTGACCCTCTTCGATGGCAGCGGCGGCGAGTATCGCGCGCGAGTCGTCGCCAGCGACCGTCGCCGCGTGACGGTCGAGCTGAGAGACTGGTCGGCTGTGGAGCGCGAGTCGCTGTTGTCGGTCACGCTCGTCCAGGCAGTGCAGGCTGGCGACAAGATGGATCTGACCATACAAAAGGCGGTCGAACTCGGCGTCGCGCGGATCGTGCCGGTACTGTCACGCCGCAGCGTCGCGCGTCCCGCCGGGGAGCGGGCCTGGCGCCGCCTGCAGCACTGGCAGGCGGTGATCGTCTCCGCCTGCGAGCAGTGTGGTCGCAACCGGCTGCCGGAGCTGGCGCCCATCGAGTCGCTCGACAGCTGGCTGGCGCGACCGCCATTGGCCGCTGCGGTGCGGCTGATGCTGGCCGCGGATGCGGCACGGTCTTTGCCGGGTGTACCGGCCATGTCGGTCGGCCAGCCAGTCGAGCTGCTGATCGGTGCCGAAGGTGGGCTGGCTGCAGAGGAAGTGCAGCTGGCGGCGTTTTCAGGCTTTTTGTCAGTGCGTCTGGGTCCGCGTGTCCTGCGTACCGAGACGGCTGGCCTCGCAGCCCTGGCAGCCCTACAGGCCGTATGGGGTGATTTCAAGGAGGAGACGACTGATGTTTGAATCGGCAGAGCTGGGACACAAGATCGACAAGGAGACCTTCAAGGTCGTGGAGCCGCAGTTGCGGGCGGGGCTGCTCGAAGTCCAGGAGCAACTGCGGGCCGACGCCAGCTTCCCCGTGGTCATCCTGATCAGCGGGGTGGATGGTTCTGGCAAGGGTGAAACGATCAACGTCCTCTACGAGTGGATGGATCCGCGCTTCCTGTCGACGCATGCCTTCTACGCCCCGACCGCGGAGGAACGGGAGCGTCCGTCGATGTGGCGCTACTGGCGGGCGCTGCCGCCAAAAGGGCGCGTCGGCATCTTCTCCGGTTCCTGGTATTCGCATCCGATTGCCGAGCGGGTCAGCAACGACATCTCGCGCGCCGACTTCGACCAGCGGATGGACCAGCTCAATCGCTTCGAGGCGATGCTGGTGAACGAGGGGGCGCTCGTCCTCAAGTTCTGGATTCACCTGTCGAAGGACGCGCAGCGCGAGCGACTCAAGTCGATCGAGGCCAACCCCCTCACCCGCTGGCGAGTGACCAAGGCCAGCTGGGACCGCCTGAAGACCTACGACAAGCTGCAGGAAGTGGCCGGACACCTGCTGCGCACGACGAACACGCCTTGGGCGCCGTGGATCATCGTCGAGGGAACCGACGACCGCTACCGCTCGCTGACGGTCGGCAAGACGATCCTGGACGCGCTGCAGAAGCGCCTGGCCGACAAGCGGGAGCAGAACTCGCCGGTCGCGCCACCCTTCGCGCCGCGCATCGACCGTCTCGACGTGCTGAGTTCGCTCGACATGACGCAGAGCCTGACGAAAAAGGAGTACGAAACCGAACTGGCCACCTGGCAGGCGCGTCTGGCGGAGCTGATGCGCCATCCCGACTTCAAGAAGAGGGCCCTGATCCTCGCCTTCGAGGGGGCCGACGCCGCCGGCAAGGGCGGCGCGATCCGGCGGGTGATGTCGGCCATGGACGCGCGCCAGTACCAGATCATCCCGATCGCCGCGCCGACCGAGGAAGAGCGCGCGCAGCCCTATCTGTGGCGCTTCTGGCGTCACATGCCACGCCTCGGCCGGGTCGTCATCTTCGACCGCACGTGGTATGGCCGGGTCCTCGTCGAGCGGGTCGAAGGCTTCTGCAGCACTGCCGACTGGCTGCGCGCCTACTCCGAGATCAACGATTTCGAGCACGATCTCTGGCACGCCGGCGGCATCGTCATCAAGTTCTGGTTGCAGATCAGCGACGAGGAACAGCTGAAGCGCTTCGAGGACCGCGCCCAGGTCGAGCACAAGCGCTTCAAGATCACCGAGGAGGACTGGCGCAACCGGGAAAAGGCGGGTGCCTACCACGAGGCGATCTGCGACATGATCGATCGCACCAGTTCCGGCACGGCACCGTGGACGCTCGTCGAATCCAACGACAAGTATTTCGCTCGCGTCAAGGTGCTGCGGACGATCTGCGAGCGTCTCGAGAAGGAATTGAAGGTCGACCCCGCCAAGCAGCCGCGGATGGTCATTGCCACGATCGCCAAGGCGGAAGGCCCGCAGGAGGTTGCGGCCAAGGTTTCGCCGGCGGCGGCAGCGGACAGCGCGCGGCAGTCGAAGGCGCAGCGGGCGAAGGAGTTGCGCGGCGAGAAGGCGCTGGCGGCGAAAGCGGCGAAGGCCGCGAAGGCGGCGAGGGAGGACAAGTCCGGCGAAGCGGAAGGAAGGGCCAGCCCCGCGGCGTGAGATGGGTGAGCAGCCGAGTTCCGCAGCCTTCGTGACCTGGTTCAGGTCGGTCGCGCCCTACGTCAACCTGTTTCGCGGCAAGACGTTCCTGATCGCCTTTGGCGGCAAGGCGATCGCCGGGCAACTGGCGCGCACCCTGGCTTACGACGTGAACCTGCTGGCCGCGCTCGGCGTCCGCCTGGTGCTGGTACACGGGGCACGACCACAGATCGAAAGCCTGCTGCGGCAGCGTGGGCTCGCTTCGGTCTATCACGGCAACTACCGCGTCACCGACGCGCAGGCGATCGGCTGTGTCATCGATGCGGTTGGCCGCATCTACGTCGAGATCGAGGCGCTGCTCTCGCAGGGCCTCGCCGATACGCCGATGGCGAACAGCACGATCCGCGTCGTCGGCGGCAACTTCATCACGGCACGGCCGGTCGGCGTCGTGGACGGTGTCGACCTGCAGTATTCCGGTCAGGTCCGCAAGATCGACGCCGAGGGCATCCGCGCCCAGCTTGGTCTGGGCAACATCGTCCTCCTCTCCTGCACCGGGTCGAGCCCGACCGGCGAGATCTTCAACCTGGCGATGGAGGAGGTGGCGGAGGCGGTGGCCACCTCGCTGCTGGCAGACAAGCTGATCTTCCTCTCCGACAGCCCCGGCGCAACCGACATCGACGGCGCCCTGCTCGACGAACTGACGGTCGAAGCGGCCGAGCGGCTGATCAGTCTCGGTGACTGGCTGTCCGCCGACCTGCGGCGTTACCTGCCGTGCGCCGTGCGCAGCAGTCGGGCCGGTGTCGGTCGCGTCCATCTGATCGGTTACGACGAGGACGGCACCCTCCTGCGCGAGCTGTTCACCCATGAAGGGGTCGGCACCGTCATCACACGCGAATCGCTGGAGCAACTGCGCGACGCGCGTGCCGACGACATCGGCGGCCTGGTCGCATTGATCGAGCCGCTGGAGGAGGACGGAACGCTCGTCCGGCGCTCACGCGAAATGCTCGAACGCGAGATCACCCGTTTCTCGCTCGTCGAGCACGACGGCGTCATCGTCGGCTGCGCGGCTCTGTATCCCTATGGTGAAGGGCAGGCGGAACTGGCCTGCCTGGCAGTGCATCCGCACTATCGCCGCTGGGGCTACGGCGCCCTGCTGATGAAACGGATCGAGGCACGGGCGCGTGCCAGCGGCGTCACGCGACTGTTCGTGCTGACGACGGTGACCGCCCACTGGTTCAAGGAGCGCGGCTTCGCGGTCCGCCAGGTCGATGATTTGCCGGCCGAGCGAAGGCTGGTGTACAACCTGCAACGTCGTTCGAGCGTGCTGATGAAGGAGCTGTGAGCGGCGCTGCCGCCCTGGCTCGATCAACGGCTGCCCACGTTCGCAGAGCAGGGCCAACGAGAACAAGCAAGGAGCTGAACAGATGGCAAGAATGGTCCAGTGTGTCAAGCTCGGCCGCGAGGCCGAGGGTCTTGATTTTCCACCGTACCCCGGCGAGTTGGGCAAGCGGATCTTCGATTCCGTGTCGAAGGAGGCATGGCAGCAGTGGATCCGCATGCAGACGATGATCATCAACGAGAATCGCCTCAACCTGGCGGATGCCGCGCACCGAAAGTACCTGGCCGAGCAGATGGACCGTCATTTCTTCGGCGGTGGGGCCGACCGGGTGCAAGGCTACGTGCCACCGACGCGCTGAGAGCTTGGGAAGAAATCGTCGCGAGCAGGCCGGGATGCAAGGCGCGAGCGAGCGAACGACGAGACAAATCAGATCGATGGGCGAGGCGTGAGCGAGTGGGCAACGCCGCAGATCGGTTGCACGGCTGATGCCTTCACAGGCTCTCGGCGGGAGGTGTACTGCGAGGCTTCGGGCTGGCTGCGGCTCTGCAGATGGTCCGCTTCAGTCGGCGAGCAGCGTTTGCACGCCGCTGGCCGAGGCCAGCAGGCAGACGTCTGCCGGGCGGCGGGCGAAGAGGCCATTGGTGACGACGCCGACGATCTGGTTGATGCGGCTTTCGAGGGCGGCGGCATCGGTGATCTCGATCCCATGCAGGTCGATGATCAGGTTGCCATTGTCGGTGATGCAGCGCTCGCGCACGACCGGCTTGCCGCCGAGTCGTGCCAGCTCCCGCCGGACGTGACCCAGGGCCATCGGGATGACCTCGACCGGCAGCGGGAAGCGGCCGAGTACCGCGACCAGCTTCGACTGGTCGGCGATGCAGACGACCTTCTCGGCGACCGCGGCGACGATCTTCTCGCGGGTCAGGGCGCCGCCACCGCCCTTGATCATCTGCAGCGAGCGGTTGATCTCGTCGGCGCCGTCGACGTAGACCGGCAGCCGGGATACCTCGTTGAGATCGAGGACCTTGATCCCGTGGGCTTCGAGGCGTCGTCTGGTCGCTTCCGAGCTGGCGACGGCACCGCTGATCCGTTGCCTGAGCGACGCCAGTTCATCGATGAAGAAGTTGGCCGTCGATCCCGTACCGACGCCCACGACCTGTCCTTCGACAACGTGCGGGATGGCGGCACGCGCCACCGCCTGCTTCATTTCGTCCTGGGTCATGGTGTGCGTTGCGGCTCCTGTCGGCTCTGGATGATCGGCCCGCCATTGTAGCGACGGGGCGTGCCGAATGACAGCGCGGCAGCGGCAATCGTCCGCCTGCCGGCGCGGTGGCGTCCGCCGACTGGTCATACTCGCGTGCAGTCGGCCACAGCAGGGGGATGGAGCATGGATGAACAAAGCCCGTTCAAGGGCCAGACGGGACTGCGGCGCCTGTGGAAGGCGCTCGGCTATTCGCGTGCCGGACTGAAGGCCGCCTACGAGGCTGAAGATGCGTTCCGCCAGGAGGTCTTGCTGGCAGTGCTGCTGATCCCGCTCGCCTTCGTCCTGGCAGAACGGGGAATGGAGCGTGCCCTGCTCATTGGCAGCGTGCTCCTGGTGCTCATCGTCGAACTCATCAACTCGGCCATCGAAGCCGTCGTCGACCGCGTCTCGCTCGACCGTCACCCGCTGGCCGGGCGGGCCAAGGATATCGGCAGCGCGGCGGTTCTGATCGCGCTGCTGAACGTGCTCGTGGTCTGGTCGGGCGTTCTGCTCGGCTGAGAGCTTGTGAAGAAACCGTCGCGAGTTGGCCGGGATGCAAGGCGTGAGCGGGCGGACGACGGGACATCGCCGATGGATGGGCGACGAGCGGGCGAGGGCGCGACGCCGCAGGTCGGTCGCGCAGTGGATGTATTCACGATGCCTGAGTTCCGTTGCTCGCCGCCACGGGCTTCCGCCCCCGCGTCGGCAGCTGCCGCAGCCCTCAGGCGAAGCGCCGCAAGTGCATCAGCGCCGAAATCCAGGCGCCCAGCCAGCCAAGCGCGGCACCGATCGCCGCGAGGAAGGCAACGTGTCCCGCGCCCAGCCCCCGCAACGTGAAGTTGGTGCCGTAGAGCTGGGTGAGCTCGGCGACCAGAGGTGTCAGCAGATGGAAGCCGACGGCCACCAGCAGTGTCGCGCAGAGGCCGCCGAGGGCACCCTGCAGCATGCCGAAGTAGTGCAATGGCCGCTGGATGTAAGCGTCGGTGGCGCCGATCAGCCTTGCCACCTCGATCTCTGCCGCCTGGGCGAGGATCTGCAGGCGGATGGTGTTGAAGGTGATGGTGACCAATGCGGCGGCAAACAGGACGCCGAGCAGCATGACGACCAGGCGACCGAGGCGAAGCAGGGCATCGAAGCGCTTGACCCAGGCAGAGTCGAGCTGCACGTGCGCCACCCTCGGCCAGCCCGCAAAGGTCTTCGCCAGTCGCTCGAGTTCCGCCGGCTGCGACTCGCTGGGCGTGACGACGAAGGCATCCGGCAGCGGGTTGCGCGGCAGGCTGGCGACGATATCCGCCATTCCCTCGGCCGCCTGCAGTCTTTTCAGCGCCTCCTCGCGCGCCACGAAGCGCCACCTGCCGATCTTGCCTGCCTGCAACCGGTTTTCGATTTCGGCAATCTCCCGCTTGCCGGCATCCAGGCTGAGGAAGACGCTGATCTGCTGCACACCCGGCGAATCACCCGTCAGCGCGCGCAGGTTGTCGATCAGCAGCCAGCCTGCAGTCGGCAGGGTGAGGGCAATGCCGATGACCAACAGCGACAACAGGGAGTTGAGCGGCGCCGTCGCGAGTCGACGGCAGGCGTCGCGCATCGCCGCCCAGTGCTGCGCCAGCCAGATGCTCACGTGGCTGCCCCGGCAACGGCGGTGGCGGGTGCCGCCGGCAGTTCGCTCATCTCGCCCTGGTCGAGACGCAGGACACGTGGCCGCAGAACCGGCAGGCTCGTGGGATCGTGGGTGGCGAGCAGCACCGTCACGCCGACCTGCTGGAAGGCGTGGAAGATATCGAGAATCTCGCGCGCCGAGGCGGCGTCCAGGTTGGCGGTCGGTTCGTCGGCGAGGATGATCGCTGGCCGATTGACCACCGCCCGTGCAATCGCCAGCCGCTGCTGCTCGCCGCCCGAGAGGGCGATCGGCAAGGTTCGCTCGCGATTCGGCAGGCCCACCTTGGCCAAGGCAGCCTGCGCTCGCCGCAGTGCGTCGCGCGGCGGGTGGCCAACGATTGCCAGCGGCAGCAGGACGTTGTCGAGGACCGTGCGATCGAAGAGCAGCTTGCGATCCTGGAAAAGCAGTCCGAGCTTGCGCCGCAGATATGGAACGGCACTGCGGCTCAGGGCCGCGAGGTTCTGACCATTGATCACGATGCTGCCGGAAGTCGGTCGTTCGATCGCCGCCAGCAGCTTGAACAGGGTCGATTTGCCGGCCCCCGAATGCCCGGTCAGGTAGACCATCTCGCCGGCAGTGATCTCGAAGCTGACATGCCGCAGCGCCTCGCGGCCCTCCGGGTAGCGCTTCGTCACTTCGCTGGCGGTGATCACTCGAACAGTGCGTCTACGAAATCGCGGGCCACGAAAGGCCGCAGATCGTCGATCCCCTCGCCGACGCCAATGAAGCGAACCGGTTTCGGACACTGGCGGGCGATCGCTGCGACGACACCGCCCTTGGCCGAGCCGTCGAGTTTGGTCAGGACCAGGCCGCTGACCTGGATCGCCTTGTCGAACGCCATCACCTGCTGTACGGCGTTCTGGCCGAAGGTGGCGTCGAGCACCAGCAGGGTCTCGTGGGGTCCGGTCGGCTCGGCTTTCTGGATGACGCGGCGCACCTTGGCAATCTCGTCCATCAGGTGCAGTTGCGTCGGCAGGCGGCCGGCAGTGTCGGCGAGGACGACGTCGATGCCGCGCGCCCTGGCGGCGGCGATGGCGTCGAAAATGACCGCCGCCGGGTCGCCCGACTGCTGCGCGATGACCGTCACGTTGTTGCGCTCGCCCCAGGTCTGCAACTGCTCGCGAGCGGCGGCACGGAAGGTATCACCGGCAGCCAGCAGTACCGACAGTCCCTGCGCCTGGAAGTGCTTGGCCAGCTTGCCGATCGAGGTCGTCTTGCCGGCGCCGTTGACGCCCGCCAGCATGATGATGAATGGCCGATGGCGACGCGGGTCGAGAGCCTCCTCGAGCGGCTGCAGGAGCTCGCAGAGGATCTCCGACAGCGCTCGCTGGATGGCTTCCGGGCTGTCGAGGCGGTCGCGTCGGGCGCGCTGCCGCAGATGGTAGAGGAGATGCTGCGTCGCATCCAGGCCGACATCGCTGCCCAGCAGCAGCGTCTCGAGTTCTTCGAGCAGTTCCTCGTCGACCTTGCCGCGCGCGAAGAGATGTTTCAGCTTGCCGCCGAACTGGGCTCGCGTCCGCGCCAGTCCCGCCTTCAGCCGCAGTCGCCAGGGTGCCGGGCTGGCGGTGGCGCTGCTTTCGCCGGTGTCGGCGTTCTTTGCGACCGGGGCCTGATCAGGGGATTTCTTGCCGAAACCAAACATGGCGTGCGGATGTCTCAGAGGCGCCCGGAAGCGCAGGCGGTGGTAAGATGCCGGCCGATTCACCGACACGCGGAAATTCTATCAGAAGCGAACCATGCCCATGCGCCATGCACCACCGATTGCCCTGCTGATCGCCCTGACGACGAGCATCGCCGCGTGGGGAAACCCGCACGAGCGGCAACTGGCGAATGGCCTGCGGGTGATCGTCAAGGAGGATCACCGTGCGCCGACAGTGGCGCACATGGTCTGGTATCGGGCCGGCAGCATGGACGAAACCAGCGGCAGAACCGGTGTCGCGCACGTTCTCGAGCACATGATGTTCAAGGGAACCCCGACCGCCGGTCCCGGCGAGTTCAACCGCCGCGTCGCCGCGGCTGGTGGCCGCGACAACGCGTTCACCAGTCGCGACTACACCGCGTATTTCCAGCAGGTGCCGAAGGGGAAGCTGCCTGAAATGATGCAGCTCGAAGCCGACCGCATGCGCCACCTGAGCCTCGAAGAGAAGGAGTTCGCGCAGGAGATCAGGGTCGTCATGGAGGAGCGCCGCCTGCGTACCGAGGATCAGCCGCAGGCCTTGCTGTACGAGAAGCTCAATGCCGTTGCCTTCCAGGTTCACCCCTACCGCGTGCCGATCATCGGCTGGATGACCGACCTGCAGAGCATGACGGTGAGTGACGCCCGTGCCTGGTACGACGACTGGTATGCGCCCAACAACGCCTACGTCGTCGTCGTTGGCGACGTCGATCATCAGGAGGTCTTCCGGTTTGCCGAGCAGTACTATGGTGTCCTGCCGGCGCGCACGCTGCCGGTCAGGAAACCGCAGGACGAACCGCAGCAGGCCGGCATCCGCCGTCTGACGCTGCAGGCGCCGGCGGACCTGCCGGTGGTGATGATGGCGTACAAGGTGCCGGTGATACGCCATGTCGAACAGGACGTCGATCCCTATGCGCTCGAGATGCTGGCGGCGGTGCTCGCGGGCCACGACGCCGCCCGCCTGAACCGCCATCTGGTGCGCGAGCAGCGACTCGCCGTGAGCGCCGGTGCCAGCTACGACTCGACCGCACGCGGTCCCGGCATCTTTCATCTGCACGGCGCACCGAGCTCTGGCCGCAGCCGGGGCGAACTCGAGGCCGGGCTGCGCGCCGAACTGGCGCGGGTGCGGGAAGAGGGCGTGAGCGCCGAGGAACTCGCTCGAGCCAAGGCACAGCTCATTGCCAGCCAGATCTACAAGCTCGATTCGATCTTCGCGCAGGCGATGGAGATCGGGCAACTGGAATCCGCAGGCATCCCGCACACCATGAATCGGCGGCTGATCGACAAGCTGCAGGAAGTCAGCCGGGAACAGGTGCAGGCGGTCGCCAGGAAGTACTTCGGCGACGAGGCGCTGACGGTCGCCGAACTCGATCCGCAGCCCTTGCCGGCAACACCGCGCCCGCGGTCACCGTTCGTTCCCCGCCACTGAGTGAGCGCCCGCCCATGACACCACGCCAGCTGCTGCTCACCCTTTGCCTGCTTCTCTGTGCCCAACTGGCACACTCCGGGCCAAGGATCGAACGCTGGCAGACCAGCGCGGGAACGCGCGTCCTTTTCGTCGAGAACCACAGCCTGCCGATCATTGACGTACAGATCGACGTCGCGGCCGGTTCTGCGCGCGACGCCGCAGGCAGGGAAGGCGTGGCCGGCCTGACGCGCTCGCTGATCGACCTCGGTGCCGACGGCCTGGACGAGACGCAGATCGCCAACCGGCTGGCCGACCTCGGTGCGCGGCTGTCCGGTGGTGTCGATCTCGACCGCGCGTCGCTGACCCTGCGCACGCTCTCGATGGTCGACAAGCGCACGCCCGCGTTCGAGCTGTTGCGCGCCATCATCGCGGGCCCGACCTTTCCCGCCGACGCCTTCGAGCGCGAGAAGGCGCGCTCGCTCGCCGCCCTCAAGGAGGCGTTGACGCGTCCGGACGCAATCGCCAGCAAGGCCTTCTGGGCGACGATGTACCCGGGGCACCCCTATGGACGCCAGGCGACGCCCGAGTCGCTGACGGCGCTGCGGCGTCAGGATGTGCTTGACTTCCATGCGGCCCACTACGGTGCTCGCTCTGCCACCATCGCCATCGTTGGCGACCTTTCGCGGGCCGAGGCCGAGACGCTGGCCGAACGGTTGAGCGGCGGTCTGCCAGTCGCAGCGGCCGTCGGCGAGCTGCCGCAGCCGGAGTTGCCGCCTGCTGGCGCGGAGCGGATCGCCCATCCGGCGGTGCAGGCGCACCTGCTGATCGGGATGCCGGCACTCAAGCGCGGCGACCCGGACTTCTTTCCACTGGCCGTCGGCAACTACTCACTCGGTGGCGGCGGCTTCGTTTCGCGGCTGGTGAAGGAAGTGCGGGACAAGCGGGGGCTCGCCTACAGTGTGCACAGCTACTTCCTGCCACTGCAACAGCTTGGGCCGTTTCAGATCGGTCTGCAGACGCACAAGGGGCAGGCCGCTGAGGCGCTGCAAGTGTCGCGTGCCGTCCTTGACGAGTTCCTCGAACATGGGCCGAGCGAAGCCGAGCTGCTGGCGGCGAAGCAGAATCTCGTCGGCAGCTTTCCCCTGCGCCTCGACAGCAATCGCAAGATTCTGGAGAATGTGGCGATGATCGCCTTCTACGACCTGCCGCTCGACTATCTCGATCGTTATCCGGAGAACATCGAGCGCGTGACGACCGCCGAGATCCAGGCTGCTTTTGCCCGCCGGCTGCCGGTCGCACATCTGGTCAGCGTCGTCGTTGCCGGAGACTAGCCCTCTGAACTCGGTACGCATCATCGGCGGCGAGTGGCGACGGCGTATCCTGCGCTTTCCGCAGGCGTCGGACTTGCGTCCGACGCCGGATCGCGTCCGCGAGACCCTGTTCAACTGGCTGGGCCAGGATCTCACCGGGGCGATCTGCCTCGACCTCTTCGCCGGCAGCGGCGCTCTCGGATTCGAGGCCGCTTCGCGTGGCGCCGCACGGGTGGTGATGGTCGAGCATTCACCGCAAGCCTTGCGGGCCCTGGAGAGCAACTCACGGCTCCTCGGCGTCGGCGAGCGGGTGCAGATCGTGCGCGCCGATGCGCAGCGCTTTCTCGCCGGCGCCGTTGGCCGCTTTGATGTCCTGTTCCTCGATCCGCCATTCCACCAGGGGTGGATCGAACGGCTGGCCCCGATGCTCGCCGGCGTGCTCGGCGACGATGCGGCAGTCCATGTCGAGGCCGAGCGCTTCCTGCCCGGATGTGGCGACTGGCGAACGGTGCGCCATGGCCACGCTGGCCGGGTCTTCCATCACCTGATGCAGCGGGGCGAAAGAGATGGCGCTGAATAACCGTCTGGCGATCTATGCCGGGACCTTCGACCCGATGACGCGCGGGCACGAGGATCTCGTTCGACGCGCGTCCTGCCTTTTCGACCGGGTGATCGTCGCCATCGCGGCGAACCAGCCGAAAAGGCCGTTCTTCTCGCTTGCCGAGCGGGTGGACATGGCACAGGACGTGCTCGCGCCCTACCCGAACGTCGAGGCTTGCGGCTTCGACGGACTGCTCATGGACTTCCTGCACGCCAGGGGCGCGAAAGTGATCATCCGCGGCCTGCGGGCGGTGTCCGACTTCGACTACGAGTTCCAGCTGGCGGGTATGAACCGCAACCTGTACCCGGAAGTCGAAACCGTATTCCTGACGCCGAGCGAGCAGTACCTGTTCATCTCGGCGACGATGGTGCGCGAGATCGCCATTCTCGGCGGCGATGTCAGCAAGTTTGTCCAGCCGGCAGTGCGCGAACGGCTGGCCAGGCGTGTCCGAGAAATTTCAACGACCTGAAGGAACAGCAAGCATGGCCCTGATCATTACCGACGAATGCATCAACTGCGACGTGTGCGAGCCGGAGTGCCCGAACGAAGCGATCTACCAGGGTGCCGAGATCTACGAGATCGACCCGAACAAGTGCACCGAGTGCGTCGGTCATTACGATACGCCGCAATGCGTCGAGGTCTGCCCGGTCGACTGCATCCCGAAAGACCCCGCGCATCAGGAAAGCGAGGAGCAGCTGTGGGTCAAGTACGCGAAGCTGACCGGCAATCCGGCACGCGGCTGATCGCCGCCGCGGCGTCTCCGGATGCCCGCGGAAGTCGCCCCGGCGGTCGGCTTCCCGGTCCTGTCGGGGCCGTGGGCCCGGTGAATCGATCCCTTCCCGGCAGCAACAATGCAGATACACGAACGCGAGGACGGCATGCGCGCAGTGCACGATCAACTCAGGCAGATCAGGCGCGGCTCCGAGGAGCTCCTGATCGAAGCGGAATTGCTGGACAAGCTGCAAAGCGGACGACCACTGCGCATCAAGGCCGGCTTCGACCCGACGGCACCCGACCTGCACCTCGGGCATACCGTACTGATCAACAAGCTGCGGCACTTCCAGGACCTCGGCCACCACGTCATGTTCCTGATCGGCGACTTCACCGGCATGATCGGCGACCCGACCGGCAAGAACGTCACCCGGCCCCCGCTGTCGCGCGAGCAGATCCTGGACAATGCGAAGACCTACGAGGAACAGGTATTCAAGATCCTCGACCCATGCCGGACAGAGGTCTGTTTCAACTCGGCGTGGTTCGAACCTTTCGGCGCGGCGGGGATGATTCGCCTGGCAGCCCTGCACACCGTCGCCCGCATGCTCGAGCGCGATGACTTTGCCAGGCGCTACCGCACGGGGCAGCCGATCGCGATTCACGAACTGCTCTACCCGCTGTGCCAGGGTTATGATTCAGTGGCGATGAACGCCGATGTCGAACTCGGCGGCACCGACCAGAAATTCAATCTCCTCGTCGGGCGCGAGCTGCAGAAACACTACGGGCAGGCAGCGCAGTGCATCCTGACCATGCCACTGCTGGAAGGACTCGACGGTGACAACAAGATGTCGAAGTCCCTTGGCAACTACGTCGGCATCAACGAGCCGCCGTCCGAGATGTTCGGCAAGCTGATGTCGATTTCGGATGAGCTGATGTGGCGCTATTTCGACCTGCTGTCGTTCCGCAGCAGCGAAGCGATCGACACCCTGCGGCAGGAAGTCGCCGGCGGGCGCAACCCGCGCGATGCCAAGGTCCTGCTCGCCGGCGAGATCGTCGAGCGCTTCCACGGCGCGACCGCGGCCGCCCATGCGCTGGCCGACTTCGAAGCTCGTTTCCGGCACGGCGCGATTCCCGACGACATCGCCGAAGTGAGCCTGCAGCCCGGCGCCGAGCCGCTGACGATCGTCCAGGTGCTCAAGCAGGCCGGCCTCACCGCCAGCACCTCGGAGGCGATGCGGATGATCGACCAGGGTGGTGTGCGGATGGACGGCAAGCGCGTGGACGACAAGCACCTCGTCTTCCCCGTCGCCGGCACCTTCGTCCTGCAGGTCGGCAAACGCCGCTACGCGCGGGTGCGGGCCGGCTGAGCGGTTGTGAAGGAATCGCCGCAAGCGGCCCGAGATGCAGGGCGCGAGCGAGCGCAGGACGCGGCCTTTTCCTCAGCACTTGCGGACGATCAGGCTGCCGATCGAGTAGCCGGCGCCGAAGGAGCAGATGACGCCGAGATCGCCGCTGGCGAGATCGGCGCTGTGGCGGTGAAAGCTGATGATCGAGCCGGCCGATGCGGTGTTGGCGAACTCGTCGAGGATCACCGGTGCTTCGTCGGCCGTTGCCTCGCGGCCGAGCAGGCGGCGGCCGATCAGCTGGTTCATCGCCAGGTTCGCCTGGTGCAGCCAGAAGCGGCGCACGTGCGACGGCTTCAGGTCGAGGGTCGCGAGATGGCGGGTGATGTGCTCGGCGGCCAGCGGACAGACTTCCTTGAATACCTTGCGGCCCTCCTGGACGAATAGCTGATCACGGTCGCCCGGATCGCGGTCCTCGCAGCGCGACATGAAGCCGGCGTTGTTGCGGATGTTGTTGGAAAAGCTCGTCGCCAGCCTGCTGCCGAGGATTTCCCACGCGTTCGCCGCCGGCTCGGGCGGCAGGCGCTCGACGACCATCGCCGTGCACACATCGCCGAAGATGAAGTGACAGTCGCGGTCCTGCCAGGCGAGATGCGCCGAGCAGATCTCCGGATCGACGACGAGCACGCTGCGCGCGCTGCCGCAGCGCACGGCGTTGAACGCGATGTCGAGGGCGAAGGTCGCCGACGAGCAGGCGACGTTCATGTCGAAGGCGTAGCCCTGGCCGATGCCGAGCGCGTTCTGGATCTCGACCGCCATCGCCGGGTAGGGGCGCTGCATGTTGGAAGCGGCGCAGATCACGGCATCGATCTCGGCAGCGCCGCGGCCGGCAGCCGCCAGCGCCTGCCGGCCGGCGGCGACGGCGATCTCCGCCTGCAGCGAAAGCTCGTCGTTGCGCCGCGCAACGAAGCGCGGGCGCATGCGCAGTGGGTCGAGTACCCCCTCCTTGTCCAGCACGTAACGACGCGTGATGCCGGAGGCCTTTTCGATGAAGTCGACGCTGGACTCCTCGCGCGCGGCGACCTCGCCGGTCGCTATCCGCTGCGCGTTGTCTGCGTTGAACTGCCTGGCATGGGCGTTGTACGAGGCCACCAGTTCCTCGTTGCTGATGACGTATGGTGCGGTATACAGGCCGCTGCCACTGATCGAGACGCGCTGCATGAAGATTCTCCCTGGGTTGTGACGGTAGCCGTTTGCCTCATATGTGCTGGCCGACCAGCAACGCCGTCAGGAGGACGGCGATCAGTGCCAGCAGGCGCCGCTGTTGTCGCTGCGCCCGCGCCAGCTCGGCGAGCAACGGCGTCAGGTCGGGCTCGCGGCGTGCCGCCAGTGCCTGATAGACGAGACGCGGCAGTTGCGGCAGCGTGCGCGCCCAGTACGGTGCTTCCTGCTGCACGCCGCGGTGGAAGGCACGTCGCCCGAGCTGTTCGCTCATCCAGCGTTCGAGGAAGGGTTTGGCGGTCTTCCACAGGTCGAGGTCGGGATCGAGCTGGCGTCCGAGCCCCTCGATGTTGAGCAGGGTCTTCTGCAGCATCACCAGCTGCGGCTGGATCTCGACGTTGAAGCGGCGCGAGGTCTGGAACAGGCGCAAGAGGACGCGGCCGAACGAGATCTCGTGCAGCGGCCGGTCGAAGATCGGCTCGCAGACGGCGCGGATTGCGGCCTCGAACTCGTCCGCCCGCGTCTCGGGCGGCGCCCATCCGGCCTCGATGTGCGCCGTCGCGACGCGTTTGTAATCGCGCTGGAAGAAGGCGAGGAAATTCTGCGCCAGGTAGTTCTTGTCGGTGTCGGTGAGGGTGCCGACGATGCCGAAGTCGAGCGCGATGTAGCTGCCATGATGGGCCGCGTCGGTGGCGATGAAGATGTTGCCCGGATGCATGTCGGCGTGAAAGAAGCCGTCGCGGAAGACCTGCGTGAAGAAGATCTCGACGCCGGCGCGCGACAGTGCGGCGAGATCGATGCCGGCGGCGATCAGCGCCTCGGTCTGGCTGATCGGGATGCCGCGCATCCGCTCCATGACCATCACCGTCGTCGTGCACTGGTCCCAATGGACCTCGGGTACCTGCAGCAGGCGCGAACCGCTGAAGTTGCGCCGCAACTGCGAGCAGTTGGCGGCCTCGCGCATCAGGTCGAGTTCGTCGTAGAGGTACTTGGCGAACTCGGCGACCACTTCCCGCGGCTTCAGCCGCTTGCCGTCCGGCCATGCCTTCTCCAGTACGGCGGCGAGTGTCTCGAGCAGTGCGAGGTCATTGGCGATGACCTCGTGCATGGCCGGCCGCAGCACCTTGACGGCGACCTCGTGCCCGCCGTCTTCCGGTCGCAGGCGGGCGAAATGGACCTGCGCGATCGACGCACTGGCCACCGGTGTCGCGTCGAATTCGGCGAAGACCTCGCTGGCTGGCCTGCCATAGGCCTTCTCGATCTCGGCCAGGGCAAGATCGGAAGAGAACGGCGGCACCCGGTCCTGCAGTTTCGCCAGTTCGTCAGCGATGTCGGGGCGCAGCAGGTCGCGGCGGGTCGACAGCACCTGGCCGAACTTGACGAAGATCGGGCCGAGCGACTCGAGTGCCAGGCGCAGGCGGACGGCCGACGGCGTATCGAAGCGGCGCCAGAAGTGCAGCGTCCGCGAAAGCGCGGCCAGGCGTCCGCTCGGCTCGTGTTCGAGGATCATCTCGTCGAGGCCGTAGCGGCTCGCAATGCTGAGGATTTTGGCGAGGCGGAGGAGTCGCACGGCGGGCGGGAGCGGGTCGGTCGGCAAAGAGGGAGTTTACACACAAACGGTCGCGGCTGTTGGTTCGCCAGCACTGGCGACAGCGCCGCGGTGGCCCGCTGGCAGGGCCGGCGTCGTATAATCAGCCGCTTGACCCGATTCCCGAACCAAGAAACCGCGATGAGTTCCGACCTGAAGTTACAGCTTGCCGAGCTGATGCGCGTCGCGCTGCTGAGTGTGGCACCCGGCGAGGGCAGCAGCGAGATCCACATCGAGCGCCCGAAGCAGGCTTCGCACGGCGATTTTTCCTGCAATCTGGCGCTGCAACTGGCGCGTTCCCTGAAACGCAACCCCCGCCAGCTGGCGCAGCTCCTGGTTTCGGAATTGCCGTTCTCGTCGTTGCTCGACCGGACCGAAGTAGCCGGTGCCGGCTTCATAAATTTCCATCTGGCGCCGGTCGCACGTCGCCAGGTGCTGCGCGGCATCCTGCTGCAGGGAGAGAACTTCGGCCGTGCGACGAGCGGCGGCGGCCGGACGGTCCTCGTCGAGTTCGTTTCCGCCAATCCGACCGGCCCGTTGCATGTCGGGCATGGCCGGGGCGCAGCCTACGGCGACAGTCTCGCCAGGCTGCTCGCTTTCGCCGGCTGGAGCGTGACCAGCGAATACTACGTCAATGACGCGGGTCGGCAGATGGACATCCTCGCGCTGTCCACCTGGTTGCGCTACCTTGAGCTCGGCGGCGGGCAGTCGGCCGGGCAGGTGGTCTTCCCGCCGAACGCCTACCAGGGCGAATACGTGCGCGACATGGCGCGACAGATGCGGCTGGCCCACGGCGGCCGCCATGAGCGCTCCCTCGCCCAGCTCGTCGCCGGCACTCCTGGCTTGCCGGACGCCACGCGCACCGACGCCGCGGCGGTCCGCCAGCGGGAAGACCAGCTTGACGCACTGATCGCCAACGCCCGCCTGCTGCTCGGCGAGGATTGGCAGTACGTGCATGACTTCGTGCTTGCCGAGCAACTCGCCGATTGCCGCAACGATCTCGAGGAAACCGGAGTGCACTTCGACGTCTGGTTTTCCGAACAGTCGCTGTTTGCCACCGGTCTCGTCGCGCGCTGCGTCGAGCGACTGGCGAAAGCCGGTCATGTCTATGTTCAGGACGGCGCCCGCTGGTTCCGCTCGACGACCTTCGGCGACGAGAAGGACCGCGTCGTGCAGCGCGAGAACGGCCTCTACACCTACTTCGCATCCGACATCGCCTACCACCTGAACAAGTGCGAAAGGGGATTCGCGCGGCTGATCAACGTCTGGGGCGCCGACCATCACGGCTACATTCCACGCGTCCGCGGAGCGCTCGCCGCGCTGGGCATCGACGGATCGCTTCTCGAGGTGGCGCTGGTGCAGTTCGCCGTCCTCTATCGCTCCGGCTGGAAGGCGCAGATGTCCACCCGTGCGGGGGACTTCGTCACCCTGCGGACCCTGCGCGAAGACGTCGGCGTCGACGCCTGCCGTTTCTTCTACGTGCTGCGCAAGTCCGATCAGCACCTCGATTTCGACCTCGATCTCGCCAAGAGCCAGTCGAACGACAACCCGGTCTACTACATCCAGTACGCGCACGCACGCGTCTGTTCGCTGCTGGATCTCTGGGCTGGCGACGCCGAGACCCTCGCCGCGGTCGATCTCGCGGCTCTCGACGGTCCCCGCGAACTGGCCCTGGCGGCCCGGCTGGGCGAGTTTCCCGAGGTCGTCGAACAGGCTGCGGCGGAACTCGCGCCGCATCTCGTCGCCTTCTACCTGAAGGATCTGGCAGCCGAATTCCACAGCTACTACAATGCCGAACGCATCCTGGTCGATGCGCCGGCGGTCCGCGAGGCGCGCGTGGCGCTGGCCGCAGCCGTGCGGCAAGTGATCCGCAACGGCATGTCGATACTCGGTGTCAGTTGTCCGGTATCGATGTAGTCAGAGCACAGAGGATTCCCATGAGTCGTGACATGAAACCCCGCAAGGCGCCGCCTGGCAGGAAATCGGGCGGTGGCACGCTGTTCGGCCTGTTCATCGGCCTGGTCATCGGTGTCATCGCGGTCGCCGCGGTCGTCTGGTACGTCAACAAGACTCCGCTGCCCTTCACGACGACCGGTCAGCAGCCCAAGCTGCCGCCGCCGGTCGGCAGCAAGCCAGCCGGGCAGCCGGCCGCCGAAGTGCCGCCGGTCGCTTCGGCGCCGGTCGCCCTGCCGGGCAAGCCGGGCGACCCGGTTCCAGAGAAGCCGCGTTTCGACTTCTACAAGATCCTGCCGGGCAATGCGGAAGCGGTTCCCGAGCCGAAACCCGACGAACACAGGCCGGCCGAAGCTCGGCCGACCATCGGCAAGCCCACCGAAACGAAGCCGATCGACACCAGGCCGACCGAGAACCGGCCCACCGAGACGAAGGCGGGCGAGACGAAGACGGCGGAGGGAAAGCAGCCGGAAGGGAAGACCGCAGAGAGCCGGACGGCTGCCGCCAAGCCAGCCGAGGCGAAGAGCGAGAGCACCCTCAGGGAGCCCATCTATCTGCAGGCGGGCTCGTTCCTGAGCGCCAGCGACGCGGACAACCAGAAGGCGCGGTTGGCGTTGATGGGAGCAGAGGCGCGGATCCAGCAGGTGATGCTGCAGGACAAGGTCTGGTACCGTGTCCGCCTCGGTCCCTACCACAGGATGGACGACGTGAATCACATGCGCGCCGACCTGGCCAGACAGGGAATCGACGCCAACGTCGTGCGCCGCGACTGAGCGAACCGGCTGATGTCCCCGCATCCACCGGGCTGCCCGGCATGCGGGTGAGGGCAGCGAAGGATCCGCACGGTCGGTGAGGATGGGGGAACGACGGTGCAACGTGGCAGACCGGCCGCGCGGCACAATCATTTGCAAGCTTGAAGGAGAGAGATCGATGCACGCACGTTCCACTGGTTGGCTGCTGGCCCTCGTCATCGCCTTGCTGGCGGTGGCACTGCCGGTACGGGCCGAACTCGTCGCCGGGCGCGACTTCGTCGCGATCGTTCCCCAGCAGACGACCGACAATCCGGCGAAGATCGAGGTCGTCGAGTTCTTTTCGTACGCCTGCCCGCATTGCAGTGAACTGCACCCCACCCTCAGCAAGTGGGCGTCGGCGCTGCCCGCCGACGTCGTCCTGAAGCGGGTGCCGATCACTTTCGGCCGTCCGCAGTGGGCGCCGCTGGCGCGACTGTTCTACGCGCTCGAGGCGACGGGCGATCTCGCGCGGCTCGACAGCGCCGTCTTCGACACGCTCCACCGTCAGGGCGGCAAGCTCTTCGACGACAAGAGCGTCATCGCATGGGCCACGGCGCGCGGCATCGACGGCACGAAGTTCACCGAGGCCTACAACTCCTTCGGTGTCCTCAGCCGGGTGAGGCAGGCCGATCAGATGGCCAAGGCGTACGGAATTCAGGGCGTCCCGGCGCTCGCCGTCGATGGCAAGTACCTGGTCACCGGCAAGGATCTCAAGGACTTCAACGAGTTGCTGGCGCTGACCGAGCAGGTGATCGGCAAGGTCCGGCGCGAGCGCGGCAAGAAGTGAGGCCGCCGCCCACCGGCTTCCGGTGACCGCGAGTTGCCGGTCCACAGCCGCTGAGCCGCCTGCCGTGCAGCGAGTCTTCATCACCGGGGCCTCGTCCGGCATCGGCCGGGCGCTGGCCGAGCACTACGGCGCGCGCGGGGCGCGGCTCGGGCTCGTCGCCCGCCGGACGCAGTTGCTGCACGAGTTGTCGACGCGCTGGCCGGAGCGTGTCAGGGCGTACCCGCTCGACGTCACCGACGCCGAAGCCCTGCGCGTCGCGGCAGCAGACTTCATCGATGGTTTCGGGGTCCCCGATCTCGTGATCGCCAACGCCGGCGTCTCGGTTGGCACGCTGACCGAGAACGCCGCGGACCTCGAGGCGATCCGGCGCGTGATGGAGGTCAACCATTTCGGCATGGCGGCGACCTTCTCGCCGTTCATTGCCGGCATGCGACAGGCCGGGCGCGGCCGCCTGGTCGGCATCGCCTCGCTCGCAGGCGTCCGCGGCTTGGCGGGGGCCGCTGCCTACTGCGCGTCGAAGGCGGCTGCGATCAGCCATCTCGAGAGCCTGCGTCTCGAACTGCGCGATTCGGGAGTCCGGGTGGTCACCATCTGCCCGGGCTACGTCAGGACACCGATGACCGAGGTGAATCGCTTCCCGATGCCCTTTCTCCTTGCCGCCGACGAGGCAGCGACGCGTTTCGCCCGCGTCATCGAACGGGGCAGCAGCTACGCTGTCGTGCCGTGGCAGATGGCCATCGTCGGCAAGTTGTTGCGGCTCCTGCCAAACGCCGTCTACGACCGCGTCTTCGCTGCCGCGCCACGCAAGCCGCGGCAGCCGCCGCCGGGCTAGGCCGCGGTGGTCCGCCCCGGTGGTCTCGCCACCCTACCAGTCGATCGCCCTGCCGTCACGGAAGAAGCCTCCGCTGGGGCCGTCCTGCGGCAGCAGCGCGGCCCAGACGATGCCGCTGGCGCCCTCTTCGGCACTGCGGGTGGCGTTCTCGCCGCCCATTTCGGTGCGACACCAGCCGGGGCAAACCGAGTTGATCTTGATCGCCGTTCCTGCCAGTTCGTTGGCCGCCAGTCGGGTCAGTGCATTGAGCGCCGCCTTCGACATCCGGTAGCCGGGCCAGAAACCGCCCATCTCGCTCAGTTGCCCCATTCCCGACGAGACGTTGACGATGCGGCCGTAGCCGTTTTCGCGCATCAGCGGCACGCAGGCCTGCATCAGGCGCAGCGCCGCCAGCGCGTTGCAGTCGATCGTCGTCGCGACGGTTTCCGGCTCGACGACGAAGACGCTCGCCGCCGGCGGCGGCCGGGCAAAGTCGCGTGCTTCGGGGAAGATGCCGGCGTTGTTGACCAGGATGTCGACGCGGCCGAACTCACGCCGCAGGCGAGCGGCGAGGGCGGCGACGGCACTGCCGTCGGTGACGTCGGCGAGGTGCGGCAGCACGTCGAGGCCGTCGCCCTGCAGGCGGGCAGCCGCGGCCTCGATCGCCTCGGCATTGCGCCCGATCATCAGGACCTTGCAGTCGGCAGCCGCGAGCCCGCGCGCCACAGCCAGTCCGATGCCGCGTGTCGCTCCGGTCACCACGGCGAGTCTGTGAGCCAGCATGTGTCTTTCCTCCTGTCCGCAGAGGGTGCATGATGCAATGGTCTGACGCGCTCGGCAAGCTCCACGGCCGCTACCCGGGGTCGCCGCGGATCGTCTCGCTGGTGCCGAGCCTGACCGAGCTCGTGATCTCCCTCGGCCTTGCTGCGCAACTGGTTGGTCGCACCGGCTTCTGCGTCCACCCGCGAGCGGCCCTTCGTGGCATCCCGAAGCTCGGCGGTACCAAGGGCTTCGACCGCGAGCGGCTGCGCGCGTTGCAGCCGACGCATGTGTTGGTCAATATCGACGAGAACCGGCGCGACGAGGTCGCCGCGCTGGCCGACTTCGTGCCGCACCTGGTCGTCACCCATCCGCTGGAAGCGCGCGACAATCTCGATCTCTACCGCCTGCTCGGCGGCATCTTCGATCGCGAGCAGGAGGCGGCGGCGTTGTGCGTCTCCTTCGAGCGCGAATGGGCCGCGCTTGCCGAGGTCGCCGCCCTGCTGCCGCGGCAGCAGGTGCTGTACCTGATCTGGCGTGACCCATGGTTGAGCGCTGCTCGCGATACCTACATCTCGCGCATGCTGGCGGCGGCCGGCTGGGACACGCTGCCGGCCGTCAGTACACAGCGCTACCCGCAGATCGAACTCGCGGAAGTGGCGCGCGACGCCGGGATCGTCTTCCTGGCCAGCGAACCCTACCCCTTCCGCGAGCGTGACCGGCAACGACTGTTGGGCGAGATGGCCACCCACCGCTGGCAGCTGATCGATGGCGAGATGGTTTCCTGGTACGGCAGCCGGGCGATCATGGGCCTCGCCTATCTGCGCCGGTTGCGCCTTGGCCTCTGTCAATCGGCTCGAACTTGACGCGCATCAAGCCTTGGCGGCTCGCGCCCACTATACTGGCGCGCTTCGTGCTACGAGGCTTTCGTTCATGGCCGCTCGCAAGATACCCCAGCTCATCTGCCCGGCGGGCAGCCTGCCGGCACTCAAGGCTGCCGTCGATCACGGTGCGGACGCCGTCTATCTCGGTTATCGCAACGATACCAACGCCCGCAACTTCGCCGGCCTCAATTTCGACCACCGGGCGATGGTCGAAGGTGTTCGCTACGCCCAGACCCGTCACTGCCAGGTTCTGATGGCGATCAACACCTTCGCCCAGCCAGGGCGCTTCGCCGACTGGCAGCGGGCCGTCGACGGGGCGGTGGATCTCGGTGTCGACGCCGTCATTCTTGCCGATGTCGGCCTGCTCGACGACAGCAGTCGCCGCCACCCCGACTTGCGCCTCCACCTCTCGGTGCAGGGCTCGGCGACGAACTACGAGGCGATCAACTTCGCGCACCGCGAGTTCGGCGTCCGGCGCGCCGTCCTGCCGCGCGTCCTGACGCTGGCACAGGTCGAGACGGTGGTCCGCAACACGCCGGTCGAGATCGAGGTCTTCGGCTTCGGCAGCCTGTGCGTGATGAACGAGGGGCGTTGCTGGCTCTCGTCGTACGCCACCGGCGAGTCGCCGAACACCGTCGGCGCCTGCTCGCCGGCGAAATTCGTGCAGTGGCAGAAATCGCCGGACGGCATGGCGACGCGCTTGAACGGCATCCTCATCGACTGTTTCGCCGCTGCCGAGCCGGCCGGCTACCCGACGCTGTGCAAGGGGCGCTTCGAGGTCCAGGGAGAAACCTATTACGCGCTCGAGGAACCGACGAGCCTCAACGTGCTCGAAATCCTGCCCGAAATTGCCCGTATCGGTGTCGCTGGGATCAAGGTCGAAGGCCGCCAGCGCAGCCCGACCTACGTCGCGCAGGTCACGCGCACCCTGCGCGCGGCGCTCGACGAACTCGCTCGCGGCGACCAGCGTTTCAGCGTCCGGCCGGCCTGGCAGGCCGAACTCGCCCGGCTGGCCGAAGGCAGCCAGGTGACGCTCGGCGCCTACAGCCGCCCGTGGCGCTAGGTGGGAGGCAAGCGATGAAGCTCTCGCTCGGACCACTGCTCCACTTCTGGCCGAAGCACGAGGTCTACGAGTTCTACGCCGAAATTGCGCAGAACCCGGCGATCGACATCGTCTGTCTCGGCGAGGTCGTCTGCTCGCGCCGGCAGCAGATGCGCACCGCCGACTGGCTTGGGCTGGCACGTGATCTGGCTGGGGCCGGCAAGGAGGTGGTCTTCGCCGCGCAGGCGCTGCTCGAATCGGAGAGTGACCTGAAGGCGCTGCGACGCCTGGCGGATGAGGCGAGCGACATCCCTGGCTGCCTGCTCGAGGCCAACGATCTCGGCGCGGTCGGCATCGCCGCCGGTCGGCCATTCGTCGCCGGGACACACCTCAACATCTACAACGAGGCCACGCTGGCGTCGTTCGCCCGCCGGGGCATGCGGCGCTGGCTGCCACCGCTCGAGGCTGATCGGCGGCTGATCGGGACGCTGCATGACACGCGGCCAGCCGGCGTCGCGAGTGAGGTCTTCGTTTTCGGCAAGCTGCCACTGGCGTTCTCCGCCCGCTGTTTCACCGCCCGTCATTACAATCTCGGCAAGGACGACTGCCAGTTCCGCTGTCTCGACCACCCGCAGGGGATGACCCTGCGCACCCGCGAGGGGCAACCGTTCCTGAGCATCAACGGCATCCAGACGATGTCGGCGCAGACCTGCAGTCTGCTGCCGCAGGTTCCGGATCTGCTGGCGATGGGTATCGAAGTGATCCGCATCAGCCCGCAACCGCAGGCGATGGCGGCGGTCATCGCCGCCTTCGACGCTGCCCGGCGTGGCGAAGCACTGGCCCCGGATACCGCGGGTTGGGCCAGCGACGGGTTGGTGGACGGCTACTGGTTCGGCACTGCCGGGATTGCCAGCCACCAGGCTGCCGCGCCTGTCAATCGGGAAGGAATTCACTCATGAGTCAGGGTTTCACGATTCCGAGCTTCAAGTTGCCGGGCGTCCTCTCGACGATCGGTGCCCATCTGCCGCAGTGGCCGCACTCGCTGGCTTTGGCGACGGCGCTCAACGTCGCCGCCAGGGCCGGCCTGCTGCCGGCCGACAGCCTGGCGCAGCTCGCGGACCGCAGCTTCGTCGTCGAGGTGCTCGATGCCGGCGGGGTCGCTTCGTTCATCTATCGCGACGGGCTCTTCCGGCCACTGCTGACCGCCCCGCAGGCACCTGATCTGTGTTTCCAGGCCAACCTGTCGGCTTTCCTGCAGCTGCTGGCACGGCAGGAAGACCCGGATACCCTCTTCTTCAAGCGCGAACTGTCGATCGTCGGCGACACCGAACTGGGGCTGCTGGTCAAGAACATGCTCGACGCCATCGAGTGGCCGCCCTTGCCGCGACTGTCGCTCTTCCAGCGTTGAGCCCGCGGGTCGCCCGGACGACTGGCGCCGGCGTCGCGGCGAAGCATGTCGTCAGCGTCACCGGCTAGCGCGCCACTGATCGCCGGTGTCGCCTGCGCTCTCGGTGCCGGCATGCTTTGGGGACTGGTTTTCGTCGTTCCGCTGCTGCTGCCCGAGTATCCGCCGGCGATACTGTCCTTCGGCCGCTACCTTGCTTTCGGACTGATCGCGCTGCTGCTCGCCTGGAGCGGCCGCGGGCGTCTGCTGCGGCTGCAGCGCCAGGACTGGCGGATTGCTTTCGAGCTGGCGCTGGTCGGCAACATCCTCTACTACCTCTTTCTGGCGGCGGCGATCCAGCTCGCCGATGCGCCAATGCCGACGATGCTCATCGGTACCCTGCCGATCGTCATCGCGATCGTCGCCAACTTCGGCAGCGAGGCCTTGCCGTGGCGCCGCCTGTTGCCGTCGCTGGCGGTAATTGCGATCGGCATCACCCTGGTGAACCGCCACGAGATGGCGCTGCTCGGCGCGCAGCGCAGTATCGACGACTACCTGGGGGGCGCCCTGCTGGCCCTGGCCGCGGTTGCCGCCTGGACCTGGTACCCGGTGCGCAACTCCCGCTGGCTGCGCCAGCGGCCGCAGCTCGCTTCCGGAACCTGGGCGCTGGCGCAGGGTCTGGCGACGTTGCCAATGGCGGCGATCGGCATGGCGGCTGCGGGTTTCTGGCTGGACGACAGCTTCGACTATCCGCTGGGCCCGCAGCCGATGCGCTACCTGGGACTGATGCTGACGCTCGGCTTCTGTGCCTCCTGGCTCGGCACGCTGCTCTGGAATCGTGCCAGCCAGTTGCTGCCGACCGCGCTCAGCGGGCAGTTGATCGTCTTCGAGACCGTCGCCGCTTTTGCCTACGCCTTCATCTGGCGCGGCGCGCTGCCCGGCGGCCCGGCGCTGCTCGGCATCGGGCTGCTGCTGGCCGGCGTCGTTCTCGGCGTGCGCGCCTTCCGCGGCGGCTGAACGGCCCGTCGGTCGCCGACGGCGGCCGTCCGTATCGTCTGCCGGCGCGATCGATCGCACTGTGTCGTCGCGCGTGGTCGCGCTTGTGCGATCATTGCCTGGTGGCGTCCGCCAGTGGCGCACAAGCGTCACGGGGCGCGCGAAGGGCGCCGATCAGCGGAGGTGGGCGATGCGAGTCTTTCAGATTCAGGACGACTGGGGGCTGGGCAATCTGCGGCTGGCCGAGAGAGTGCGACCACAACCCGGGCCGGGGCAGGTGCTGCTGCGCATGCGCGCCGCTTCGCTCAACTATCGTGACCTGGTCGTTCCGGAGCGCGGCTATGGCAGCTTCACCGGGACGTTACCACTGATTCCCGTGTCGGACGGCGTCGGCGAGGTGGTCGAGGTTGGTCCCGGCGTCAGCCGTGTTGCGCCGGGTGACCGGGTCTGCCCGTGCTTCTTCCAGGGCTGGATCAGCGGCGACCCGGACCTGAGTCGCATGATGGGGTCGCTCGGCGGTCCGCTCGATGGCGCGATGGCCGAGTTCATGTGCCTCTCGGAGCAGGGCGTGGTGAAGGTCCCGAGTTGTCTGAGTGACCTCGAGGCGGCGACGCTGCCGTGCGCGGCGTTGACGGCCTGGAGTGCGCTCGTCACGCATGGCCGCGTCGGCCCCGGCGAGCGGGTGTTGATCCAGGGCTCGGGTGGCGTGGCACTGTTTGCCCTCGCCTTCGCCAGGATGGCTGGTGCCCACGTCACGGTCATTTCCTCGAGTGACGAGAGGATCGAGCGCCTGCGGGCGCTCGGCGCCGACGCGACGATCAACTACACGCGGACACCAGAGTGGTCGAAGGCCGCACGTGAGATCACCGGCGGGCGTGGTTTCGATCACATCGTCGAGTTGGGCGGCGAAAAGACTCTGCCGCAGTCGCTGCGCTGCATTCGCGCCGGCGGCACGCTGTCGATGATCGGCGTCCTTTCCGGGTCGTCGTTGGCGGTACCCCTCGGGCCGATCGTCACCCGTCAGATCCGGCTGCAGGGAATCACGGTCGGCCATCGCGACGGTTTCGAGGCGATGCTGCGGGCGCTGGAGCAACACCGGCCGGCAATCACGGTGGACCGGGTCTTCGAGTTCACGGCGCTCAGGGAGGCATTGGACTATCTCAGGAGTGGTGCGCAGTTCGGCAAGATCTGCATTCGCCATCCCGACTAGCGGCGGGCATGCGGAGTTCCCCGGAGCCCGTTGATCAGCCCGCCCCGCCGCGCCCCTACCACTGCGTTGCCCGTCCGTTCCCACCCGCTGCCGGCGAGGCCGGCGCCGGCCTGGGGCACGGTGTTAGAATGCCGCCGATGCTGGTTCTCGGAATCGAATCCTCCTGCGACGAAACGGGCGTCGCGCTGTACGATGGCGACGACGGCACCTTGCTGGCGCACGCGCTCCACTCGCAGGTCCGCATGCACGCCGAGTACGGTGGCGTGGTGCCGGAACTCGCGTCACGCGACCATATCGGCCGTCTCGTGCCGCTGCTGCGACAGGTTCTTGCCGCCAGTGGCCGCTCGTTGGCGCAGATCGACGCCATCGCCTATACGCAGGGGCCGGGTCTCGCCGGCGCCCTGCTCGTCGGCGCTGCCTTCGCCGAGGCGTTGGCGATGGCACTGGGGTTGCCGACCGTGCCGGTACACCACCTCGAGGGCCACTTGCTGTCGCCGCTGCTGTCCGCGCGTCCGCCGCGCTTTCCCTTCGTCGCGCTGCTCGTTTCCGGCGGACACACCCAGCTGATGCGCGTCACCGGCGTCGGCGAGTACGCGTTGCTGGGCGAGACGCTCGATGACGCGGCCGGTGAGGCTTTCGACAAGACCGCCAAGCTGCTCGGCCTCGGCTATCCTGGCGGCCCGGCGCTGGCTGTGCTCGCCGCAAGCGGCCGACCGGGACGGGTGAAGCTGCCGCGACCGATGCTGCGCTCCGGTGATCTCGATTTCAGCTTCAGTGGTCTGAAGACGGCCGTGTTGACCCGCGTGCGCGAGTTGGGGACGCTGGACGACGAGCAGCGGGCGGACATTGCCTGCGGCTTTCAGGAAGCGATCGTCGAGGTGCTGGTGAGCAAGGCGCTGCGCGCCGTGCGGACCAGTGGCCTGCGGCAGCTGGTCGTTGCCGGCGGCGTCGGGGCCAATCGCGAACTGCGCCGCCAACTCGATGCGCGCGCGCTGAGATCGCGCATCGAGGTCTTCTACCCGGAACTCGAGTTCTGTACCGACAACGGCGCGATGATCGCCCTGGCGGGCGCGTTGCGGTTGCAGGCGGGGCTTGCCGGCAAGGCTGCCGGTGCGTTCGCGGTGCGGCCGCGCTGGCCGCTGACCGGCGCCGGCTAGCCGGCTAGCCCTGCCCTTTACCCGCAAGTCTGCAGATCATCCGAAGTCCAGTGTCG
>NZ_JAMTDQ010000008.1 GCF_023806635.1 Accumulibacter sp. | reverse complement strand
GTCTTAATCCCTTTGATTTCAGGGCTGGCTACTGACCCCGGTGGTCAGTTTACATCATTCCTTTCAAGGAGTTGGAGCGTCCGTTCGCAGGAGTCGCCGACGGCGGTGGAGATGTCTCGGCCCAGGGAGGGCAGTAGTGTGTATCGACCCAGGCCGAAAGTGGTCTCCTTGCCGACGTGTAGCCATTGTCCCAGGCGAAGCAGGGGTGCGAAGGAGGCGAGGGGTCCCCGCAGCCGCCAGGATCCGACCACTCCACCGAGGCGCATTTCGCACTGCTGGCGCGAGGAGTATCGCTTCCAGTCCAGCCAGGAGAGATCGCGCTCGTCGCGGACTCGCTCTGCGGCGTCGGACAGTGCGGCAAAGTCGTCGATCAAGGGGCCGTCGGCGTGAAACTCGGCGAGCAGGTTTGCCCGTCGGGCGAGTGCCAGCAGCAAGGTTCGCGGCTGCAGACGGTCTGGGGGCAGGGCACGGCCGTTGTGTTGCAGCCGCAGGGGCGTCAGCAGATGGAGTGTGACGTCGCTGAGTTCGGAGTCTCCAGCGGCGCGCAGGGGAACCGCCGCTGCGTGTACGGCTACCGCGCCGACCTCGGGGCGGTAGACTTCGCTGTCACCGCCTTCATCGCAGTGAACGACACGCATCAGTTCGGCGGTTCCGTCGCCGCCGCCGACACCGCGAGCGAGCGCACGTTGCCAGGCCAGGATGATCAGCGGCAGTTCCCGCAGCGCCCGGCCGATCAGCACCTGGTGGAAGCTGAACGTTTCGCCGGGCGGCAGCAGCCGTGCGCCCCGGGCGGGGGGCTCGATCACCTGCGGCACGGGGATCTGGCTGAACGCCTGCAGGGCGTGGGTCGCTGGCGGCACGGGCGCAAAGATCGCCGGATAAGGGCATCCTCCGGTCAGTGGGCAGCCGCTGCACTCCTTCGCGCGCGTCATGCAGGCGACCTGTCGCAGGGCATGGCCGAAGGCGCCGCGCAACATCGAGCCGGCATAGTCCGGCAGGCGGATCGGCCGCACGGTGTGGAACTCGAAACGGTAACGGGCGACGGGAAAGCGGTCCATGGCATTCATCCGTTGCGCAGCGCGGCTAGCCGCAGCTTCTTCCGCTCTTCCCTGAGGTCAATCCGGACCACCTTCGGCAGCCATTCCTCGATGGCGTCGGCAGCGGCAAGGCGCTCGTCGGAAGGCCACTCGGCGGCGTCGCGTGCCAGCGCCCTGGCCTCGCCGTGGAACCTGCCGTTCGGGTTTTCCTTGTTGCCCCTCAGTTGCCCGGCACGGGCGGCGAAGTCATCGCGGAACTGCTGGACGCGGCGGCAGTTCGGGCCCATGGCGGCGAGTTCGCGCTCGCGCCTCTGCCTTGCTTCGGCTGCGGCACGCGCGGCGGCATCGTCGGCATGTCTTCTTTCGCTGGCGGCGGCTTCGGCCCGGGCCCGCTCCGCAAGCATGGCTTCCAGGCGCGACAGACGATCCCGGTGTGCTTCGCACAACGGGCGGCTGCGTTGCGCGAGTTTCTGGCGCAGGGCATCGGCCAGGTGGCGGTGGCGATCGTCGCTGCCATCGATCCAGAGCCAGCCGAAAGGCAGGAGTTCTCTGTCGGCAGCCCCGCCGGGGCGGGCATAACGCTTTTCCGTCGGCAGCGGCCGGAAATCGGAAGTCTGCTTGCCGCTGATGCGCGGACCGAGGATCTTGATCGAGCGCATGCCGTCGAGGGTGACCGATTCGGCTCCGGAGTGGCGGCCGACGCGCAGCAGGAAGCCCTGGCGTGCTTCGATCAGCCCGGCCAGCTCTTCGTCGAGAAGCTGCCGCATCAGCTTGAGCCAGCCGCTGTCGAGCTGCCGGCCAAGAACGGGATGGCCGAGTTCGGCTTCGAGCTGCGGTCGATAGAAGTCGTTGCAGGCGTCGCACAGATCGTTCCACAGGATCGTGCTGCCCGGGCCGAAGCGGACTTCGCCGCAGAAGGCGGCCGGCAGCGCATCGGGAATCGTCTCGAGGAAGACCTGCAACTCGGGTGGGGAACGCTCTCCCGCCCGTGGCTCGCGCTTCTTCTTGCTGATGGCGTACAGGACGCGTGTCGGCGGCGGTGTGCAATCGTCCTCGGGGTGGGCGTCGGCGAGCGCCAGCAGGCGGAAGGGATCGTTCTGGAACTGGTTTCTCCGATAGCCCAGGAGGCGTTGCTCCATGCCGCGCGCGTTCGGCGGCTTTCCGGCCTTCTCGGCGGCGCTCGCATCGCGCCCGCCATTGATTCGGTTGAGGCAGGCGGTGCGGATGCTGCCCTTGAGCGAGGTGGCCGGCAGGTAGGGACTGTTGTCGAGCGGCCGGAAAGCGGTTCGCGCGATCGGGAAGAGGTTGTAGGTGGCTTCCCCGTCGCGTCCCCGCTGTGTCGGACGCCCCGCCTTGTCGCGGTACTCCTGTTCGAGGGCCGGGACGATGGCCACCTGATGCCGTGCGAGTCCCGCAAGGCGCGCCGCCGCATCGCGGAAGAAGCGCTGCATGGCGCCGATCGGCTCGCGCTGCCCGGCCAGTGCGGCCAGACGCTGGCGCTCGCTGTCGGTCAGTGCCGCCACCAGGTCGGTTGGGTCGAGGGTGTGCAGCAGCCCCTCATGGATGACGAAGCTGCTCGGCTCATAGACCTCGCCACAGCCGACGTGGATCGGCGACAGCGTCGAGATGGCGAGCGGCCGGATGGTGCTGCGCTGCGGGCTCATGTTGCGGTCTCCAGGTCGATGGCTGCGACCGGGGCGTAGCCTTGATGGACCGTGGCGGGCTCTGCCTTCGACAGGCTGCCGTCGCCGCCGAGGCCCTGCCCGACGAAGGGCCGCCGCTCGAACGGGCCAGCCGGTGTCAGTACCGCACCGGACGCGGCCAGCAGCAGGGGGGTCTTGAACGGGTTGCGGGCCAGTGCGAGGGTGTTGCCGTGACGGCCAAAGCGGGTGAGGACGCGCCAGTAGCTGTCGCTGCCCCGAAAGCCCTGTCCTTGTGGCGCGCAGGGAGCGAGGGTCCAGTAGGCGCCGGCCCGGGTCGGCTCGGCGAAGGCGGCGCGGGCGATGCTCTCGACGGTGAACTTGCCGAGGCCGACGCTGGCGTCACGGCCGAAGCCCATACTGCCGAGCGCTGCCAGTAGGCGGCCGGCTTCGGCTGCGGGCAGGCGGTCGTCATCGAGGACGAGGTAGAGGTCGATGCGCTGTCCGGCCGCGTGCCGCGACTGCGCCATCGTGTAGGGGGCGAAGGCGCCTTCGCCCGTGCTGCCGGTGCGGCGATCGATGGTGTTGTGGCTGCGGTTCTCGTCTCTTGGCGACCGCCCGTAGGCCTGTTCGTCGTCGACCGCGGCAGCGAGCTGCTTCGCCAGCGGCCTGCCGGTGTCATCGGCGCGCAGCCAGCGTTGCCGCTTCGCCGCCTTGCGTTGCCGCGGGTCGTCGATCTGCGGCGCGAAGTGCTGGGGCAGCGTCGGCCGGGGCAGGAAGCCGCACGGAAACCCGTCGGAGACGACCAGCCAGGGGAAGCCCCGGGTGTAGCCGTCGAGCCGCCGGCGGAGTTCGGCTTCGCCGGCCGCCTCGCGCAGCGTCCAGCACATCTGGCCGAACAGCGTGTCACCGGCGAGCGGCGTACCCAGCGGGGTGTGCAGCGCCAGGGTGGCGCGGTGGAGCGAGTGCGGCATCGCTCAGGCGCCCTGCGGGAAGGGCTGGATGGCGTCGAACTCGGCCTGCATCGAATGACCGTCCACAGCCAGACCCGCCAGCGCCACCTTGCCGTAGCCGCGTGAGCCGGAGCCGCCGAGGCTGTCCAGCACGAGCAGCCTGAGGCCACGCAGAAGGAGCGGCAGCAGATTCTCGCCGTCGATCACTTTCAGTGACAGGCGGAAATCGAACTCGGCGCCGGCGATCACGCGCTCGGTGAAGCGGGGGTTTTCCGCAACGCCGGCGATGCGGTTGATCGAGTTCTCGCTTTTCGCCTCGGTGCTCAGCAGGTTGCGCGCTCGCGCCCGGTCGAGCCATGCGGCGTTCAGGGCGCAGTCCCAGAACGCGGCACGCGTCGGCCCGATCTCGCTGACCAGGTTGTCGACGTGGCCGCCCGGCGCGCCGCCGAACAGGCGCAGCAGATCGCGCGCCTCCGGACGGTCGGCCCTGGCCAGATGCTGGAACGAGAAGGGGTGCCCATTGGCCGGGCTGACGAGACCGAGCTGCCACTCGAGCAGCGAGCGGATCTTGCCCTTGATCGACGAACCGGGGATGTAGGGCTGGCCGTCGAGGGCGTTCCTGACCACCGGGTTGTCGGTGCCGCCGATCCGCATTTCGCCATCACCGGCGCCAATGTGCAGACCCGTGCGGAGCACGAGTGTGGCTGTCAACTGCCTGATCTGCGTGAGCTGCATCGTGGGGTCTCCTTTGTCGGTCAGGGGCGCAGCGCCTTGAGGAAGCCGAGAACGGCTTCGAAGTGCAACCGGAAGTGGTGCAGCGCCCGGGCGTTGGTGGTGGTCGCGACGCAGCGGCGGAACCAGCCGACGAACTCCTCATCGACGAGTTGGCGGCCTTGGGCGTAAGCGACCTTGGCGTTGAGCATCCTGATGAAGGCGAGGTGCTGCGCGAATTTCTCCTCGTCGCCGTCGATCCGCTCCTGCCAGCCGACCAGTTCGTCGTAGAAACGCCGGATCTGGGTCGGTCTGTTGGCTTGGCCGGCGGCCTGGTTGAGACGGTTGGCGACCGCTTCCGCCCGCATGTTGAACAGTTCGGCGTCCGGCGGGCAGGTGGCGAGGTCGATTTCGTTCAAGTTCATCATCAATGGATCTCCTGGGCGTATGGTGCGCGAAAAGGGCTGCGTTGTCTGCTTCGGCAAGCTTGCGCGGTT
This sequence comes from Accumulibacter sp., assembly GCF_023806635.1. GTDB lineage: Bacteria > Pseudomonadota > Gammaproteobacteria > Burkholderiales > Rhodocyclaceae > Accumulibacter. The sequence goes on along the minus strand of NZ_JAMTDQ010000008.1, from coordinate 33,977 downwards.
GGCGTGGCGCCTATTGGCGCTGGCGGTAGAGCAGGACCGAGAGCGGCAGGCGGTAGGCGCCGCCGTGGCTGCCGAGTGCGCTGCCGATTTCCCCTATGGCGTCGAGCAGCAGGCGCTCCCGGCATGCGCGGGCGGCTTCGTCGCCCCGGACGCGATCACGGAAGAAGCGTGCCAGCTGGTAGTGCAGTTGCGAGCGCCAGATGGCATCCTCGGGATGCCGGCTGCCGGCGCGGTCCGAGAGCTGCAGCAGGGTGTAGGTGAGGCCGCCGGAAAAGGCGGCGCCGTGGTTTCCGGTACGCTCCATCAGCGCTTCGAGCGCGCGCCGGCGCGGCCCCATCAGGCTCTGCCAGTCGGCCCAGCCGACCGTGTGTTGCCAGAGGGTTGCGGCGTTCTTGCCGGGATGCTCCTTGGCTGCTGCGAGCGCTGCTTCGGCGCTGCGCGCGAGCTGCCGTACCGGCGTCTTCGGGTGCGCCATGCAGAGCCCGGCCGAGAAGCTGATGGCGGGATTGCCGACGTAGGCCGAGAATTTTCCGCGCAGTTCCGTCGCCAGCGCGAGTGTCGATTCCCAGGGCCCGATCAGGAAGAAGTCGTCGCCGCCGGCGAAGACCGTGTAGGTGTTGCGGTAGCGGGCGACCTGCCGCCCGTCGAGCCCGTGCTCGCAGAACCAGGGTAGCCAGAGCGAAAAGAAGCCGTTGACCTGACGCGACAGCGAAGCCATCTTGGCGAAGGTCGGTCGCTCCAGACCCTGCTGGAACAGGCTGCCGAGGTTGTCGATGTCGCCCTTGAGGACCATCAGGGCAATCTCTCCCTGCCAGCCCCCGCCGCCATCTTGCTGGCGATCCTCGCAGGCGATCAGGTTGAGCGTCTTGACTGCCGCGATGGCAGGCGCTTCCGCTTCGCCCTGCCAGCGGCCGTAGCGGTCCGGTGTGCGCAGGTCGCCGGCATCGAAGCGCGGGACGTAGCTGTTGAGGAATCGGCGGGCATGACCGCGCCAGATCGTGCCGTCTGCCTCCGGCGCATCGAAATCCCAGATGCGCAGAACGCTGCCGTTGCGTGCCAGTTCGCCATAACTGCCCGATTCCTCGGCGCCGGGGACGATCGCCAGGTGGTAGCCGAAGTAGTCGAGACCGAGGACCGGCAGCGTGCCGGCGTCGCGCGCGACGAGCAGGCGGGCGTGCCGGGTGAGTTCCTCGCCGATGCGGATCTGGTCGTCGGCCAGCCGCGACAGCGAATAGCCCCGTCGCGCCGATGCTTCGCGATCGGCAGGGTGGCGGCCGTTGATGGCGCAGACACCGAGGGTGTTGTCGAAGCGGTCGAGAAAGCCGTCGAAGGCGCAACTGGTGTTCTCGGCGCAAAGGTCGAAGCGCTGGTGCTTGGCGGTATCGAGGGCTGCGAACAGTCGCCGTGTCAGCGCGCCGAAACGGCCGGCGGCAAAATCGTTGCACGACGCCGGCGTGCTCACCAGGCCGACGCCGATCTCGGCGCAGGTGTGCCGCAGGCACCAGTCGTCGAGCTGCTGCCGGCAGCGGGCGAGGGCGGCGTGCGTGCCGGGAGTGTTGGCTGCGACGATCAGGAACTTGCCGGCGGCGTTGATGATCTGCGAGGTCGGCGGCAGTTCGAGGGCGTCGAGGATCTTCAGCGCGGCGCATTCGGCGAACAGCGAGACCTGGAAGGAGCGACCGCGCAGCAGCTTGTGCGCGTGTTTCTGGGTGGCGCCGCCGGCGGCGAAGATGAAGTCCTGGATGCCGAAGACGTCGCCCTGAACGAGCAGGAACTTCTCGTCGGACCAGCCTTCACGCAGGGTGCGCGGATCGCACCGGTCTTCGTCGCGGTGCCAGCGCCACAGTGCCGTCGCGAGGGCGGCGGTCGCCTTGCTGTGATCGTAGAGGGAGACCTCGGGCTTGACACCAAAGGCCGTTGCCGACGGGATGGCGTGCGTCGTCGTCAGCCACAGGCTGTCGAAGTGGTCGAGCCAGAGCGGCAGCGACGCGAGGTGCGCGCGCGGAATCAGCCGCAGGCCGGCAAGCAGTGCCTGCCACAGGGCCAGGTATTCGCTGCGCGCGCTGGCGTCGTCGCGCGGCGTGCACGCGCTGGCGGGTTGCGGAAAGATGCTCGCCGGCGCGAGCGGTTGCAGCGGGTAGCGCGAGTCGAGTTCGCCTTCGGCGACCCGGCCGCGGCCGATCTGCTCGAACAGGGTCAGCAGGCGCGCGCGGTAATGGTTGTCGCGCTCCCTGTTGCGGTTGTACTGGCGCTCGAACTCGTCGCGCTCGAAGCCGGACGCGACGCGGTCGGCGGTGGCGACGATCCATTGCAGGAAGCTTTCCGGGCGGTGGTGCGCACTGGCGGCGTTGACGGCGGAGTCGGTCGCGTGCCCGTCGGCGGCGGTGGCAAACGGTGGCGCGTCGCGTCGCAGATCCGGGAAATGGCCGGTCGCTTCGAGTTCGTCCCAGGCGAGTGCGGTGAAGGCGGCATGGACATGGCTGTGGTAGCCATGGCGAGGATTTCCCGTCTCCTGCTGCCAGGGGCAGTACAGCGTGCGGTGGGCATCGAGGCGGCCATGGTGCTCGATGCCGGCGCGTTCGGCGAGCTTGCCGACGTCGTGCAGGAGGGCAGCCAGCGCGATGCGGGCGGATTGTTCGAGGAGCGTCATCCTGTCTTCTCTGCTCAGGGTTTGAAGAGTTCGTTGCGCAGTGCGCCCAGCTTCGAGCGCAGGCACTTTTCGTCGTCGAGGGTGCGCATGTCTTCTTCGGCGCGTGGCCGGACACCATGCGCCAGCGCATTGCGCAGGTACTCGAGCCGCCGCGCGGCTGGCATCGTCTTACGCGCCTGCTGGTAGGCTTCGCTGCGGCGGTCGAAGTCGTTTGCGTCGAAGCTGTGTTCGTTGCACGCCCGGGTGACGATGGCTTCGTAGGTGAAGGTGGCGGCACGCAGGTAATCGCGCCGCTCGCGGTAGGCGTCGGCGAGCGCGAGTTCCCAGTCTTCGCGCCGGCCGCGGCGAAACCAGTCGATCCGCTTCGTGAGCGTGTCGCCGAAAAGACGGGCCAGCGGGCCGCGGTGGGCTTCCACAGCGGCGAAGACGCTGGTCAGCGTCTCACGGGCGCGTACCGGGTTGCTCGTTCGCTCGAAGTAGGCGGCACGCGCCAGCAGGTCGGCCTGTCCCTGGCTCATCCCGTCTGCGGCAAGGAGCGGTGCGAAGACGCCGTAGTCGCCATCCTTCTCGTAGGTCGCCAGTGCCTCGACCCAGTCGAGCATCGCCAGCAAGCCGCCGAGGCGCAGGACCGGCGTCTCTCCTTCACCGGTCGTCATTTCGAGGGCCCCGTAATACAGTTCCTCGACCTTGACGCCGACGACGCGCTGCAGGTAGCGCGCGGCGACCAGGGCGAGCATCGGCAGGTGACGGAAGCCGTGCGTGACGTCTAGGCTCAGCCGCTCGCCAGGCTGGACGCTGCCTGCCAGTGCGTGCAGGATTTCGGACTGTTCGGCAGCGTCGCGGGCATAGGGGATCAGCAGGCAGTCTACCGGGATGCCCAGGCGCTGTTCGAGATGCCGGCGTGGCAGTTCGAGAAGCCCTTGGTCGACGGTGCCCGCCGCGGTGGCTTCGATGAGGTGCAGTACCGCTTCGTCGTCGAAGCCCTGACGCTCGAAGAAGACGTCCCACATGCTGCCGGCTGTGCCGACGAGGACGAGACGCGCCGGCCGGAGGTGCTCTCTGAGCGCGAGGCCGAAGAAGGCCGCGGTACGCGCGGACCCGTCAGCGAAGCGGTAGGTTGCGCTGCGGTAGCCGGTCTGCGGGTCGAGGCGGCCCTTGCCGAGAAAGCTGATGAGGGTGGTCATCGGTGTGTCTCCTGGAGCGGTGGCAGGTGTTCGGGAACGGTCGGCAAGGGTTGCCCGTGCGGCGCCACGGCATCGACGGCAACATAGGATATCGCCGACTGCGGCAGGTCGAGCCGGTAGCGGCGTGGCCGGCTGCCACCGTCGCTGATCAGGTAAGGCGCTGCGGCGGCGGCGAGTTCACGCTGCAGGAGCCGGCGAAGCTTCGACAGATGGGTCGAGAAGTAGCCGCCATCCATGCCGTTCTTCAGGGCTCGCTGGGTATCGTCGCGCTCGCCCACAAGGCCGTCGATCCAGCGCAGTTCGACCAGGTAGCGCTGCTTCCATTCGCTGCTCGGCGCTTCCTTCGGTGGTGCTTGCAGGGGTTCCTCGCCGTGCAGCACACGCCGTGCAAAGACGCTGAGCAGCGCCAGTTCGGCCCGCGGGACGGCGAAGACCTTGCCGGCGGCGCGCACGCGGCGCGAAGCGAGGTCGAGTTTCAGTTCGGGTGGCGCCAGCGCCTGCCGGGCGGCCTCGACCGTCTGGTTGTAGCTGGCGTGACCGGTCAGCAGCGCTTCCGGCAAGCCGTGCCGCAGGCTCACGAAGGGCAGCTCGGCAAGGGTGATCAGCGCCTTCGCGGTGTCGACGAGACGGCCGCCAGGCAGTTCGAGGACGCGGCTGAAGGGCGTCGGGTAGTAGAAGCCGCCGCTCGATTCGAAGGGCTCGGAGACGAGGACGTGTGACAGCCTGTCCTGCGGCCGGCCGTAGAGTGACAGCGCGTAGCCGAGGAAGAAGCCCATCGTCTTCCGCCCGCCGGCGATCGATACGTGCAGCGCGCAGTCCGGGTCGGCGGTGAAGGCGCGAACGAGTTCGGTGATGCCGTCGGCGGCGTGGCGATTGTCGTCGGGCGACCGGATGTCCTCGAGGGCACCGCCATCGCCGTCCCGGAGGACATGGACGGTGTCGGCGGCGAAGCGGATCGGCGGCAGTTCGTAATCGTGGCAGAGCTGATGGAACCAGCCGGGGTCATCCGAGAGCAGCGCCAAGCGCGCTTTCTCCGCGCCGCTGCGGGTGGTGATGAGGTGAATCTCGGTCGGGACGAAAGGTGTTCCTTCCGCGCCGACGGTCAGTGCATACAGGGTCTCGGTGACGATCTGCGGCGACAGGCCGGTGACGGCAAGGAGGACGCGGCGGGGGTAATCGCCTGGAGGTTCGCTGACGTTGCTCATTCTTGTGGGCTCCGCGTTGGTATGCCGCGAATTGTCGTCATTGTTGCCGACGAGCCGGGTAACGGCAAGCTTGCGGTGCCCGCCGGGTGGCTCAGATGCGGTACTGACGAGCGCCGTGCCGGTCGTGCCGATCAGTGATCGCTGCCGCGGCTGTTCGCGGTGGCAACGCTGGCCGTTGGCTGGCGCGGCCGACGGCCAGTGGCCTCAGCCGCCGCGCCCGTTCTCGCCGCCGCGCCCGGCGAGGTAGGCCTGTGCTTCCTCGCGGCGCTCGAAGACGTGCGGGGCGATGCTGCGCGCCGAGAAGGCCTCGCCGAGCTTGGCGCGCAGGAAGGCGCTGGTGGCGTAGCGGGTGATCTGGCTGAAGTAGTTGGCGAGGAAGTAGCGGTCCATTTCGGCGTAGGCGTCGTACATGTCCTGGTTGATGCGGAAGCGGTCGTAGTTGATGATGACGCCGACGCGCTTGCCGGCGGCCCGGCAGCGCAGTTCGCAGATGTCCCAGATTGCCTGCACGTCCTCGAGGACGCGCACGTACATGCCCTCGAAGTTGAGGAAGAGGATGTTGCGCTCGGCGTCGTAGGTGACGCGCTCGGGCATCGACAGGTTGAGCAGTTCGGCCTCGAGGCCCATCGGGTTGTTGTTGAAGATGCGCGCGTCCATCTCGGCGTAGTCGCCGATGATCGGTTCGAAGTCCATGTGCGGCAGGATGTCGCGCCCGACGTCGATGCCGGGAGCGACCTCGATCAGCGCCAGTCCGCGCCGCACGCGCCGGAAGACGCAGCGTTCGGTGACGTAGTAGACGGGTTTGCCGCGATCGTAGGCGTACTGGCCGTTGAAGGTGATCTGCTCGACCTGCCGCACGAACTTGCGCTGTTGGCCCTCCTGCAGGATGCGCAGCCTGCCGTCGACGACATCGACCTTGAGGCCCTTGCCGGTGAAGGTGCCGACGAAGACGACGAGGCGGGCGTTCTGGCTGATGTTGATGAAGCCGCCGGCGCCGGTCAGGCGGCCGCCGTAGCGGCTGACGTCGACGTTGCCGGCGGCGTCGCACTCGGCCATGCCGAGGCAGGCCATGTCGAGGCCGCCGCCGTCGTAGAAGTCGAACTGCTGGTTCTCGTCGATCACCGCATCCATGTTCACGCCGGTACCGAAGTTGCCGCCGCTCGACGGGATGCCGCCGATCAGTCCGGATTCGACGGTCAGCGTCAGCAGGTGGGCGATGCGCTCCTCGTTGGCGATCGCGGCGACGCCCTCCGGCATGCCGACGCCGAGGTTGATGATGCCGTTCGGCGGCAGCTCGAAGGCGGCGCGGCGGGCAATGATCTTGCGCTCGGTCAGCGGGGTGGAGACGATGCTCGCCGCCGGCACGCGGAACTCGCCGGCGTAGGCGGCGCTGTACGGCGTCGCCAGGGTCTGCATGTGCTGCGCCGGTTCGGCGATGACGACGCAGTCGACGAGGATGCCGGGGATCTTGACCTGGCGCGGCGGCAGGCCGTTGCGTTCGGCGATCCGTTCGACCTGCGCGATGACGATGCCGTTGCTGTTCTTGGCCGCCATCGCCATCGCCAGGTTGTTGAGCGTGAGCGCCTCTCGCTCCATGGTGATGTTGCCGAAGGTGTCGGCAGTGGTGCCACGGACGAAGGCGACGTTGACCCTGCCCACCTTGTAGAACAGCCATTCCTCGTCGTCGACCTCGACCAGCTTGACGATGTCGCGCGTCGTGGCGTCATTGATCCGGCCGCCGCCGTAACGCGGATCGACGAAGGTGTGCAGGCCGACCTTGGAGAACGATCCGGGCTTGCCGGCGGCGAGATCGCGGAAGAGCTGGCAGATGATTCCCTGCGGCAGGTTGTAGGCCTGGATGCGGTTGTCGAGCGCGAGCCGAGCGACTTTCGGCATGCGCCCCCAGTGGCCGGCAACGACGCGCCGCAGCAGTCCCTCGTGGCCGAGGTGGTTGAGCCCGAGCGTCTGGCCATCACCCTGGCCGGCGGCGGCGAAAAGCGTCAGGTTCTTCGGGCTGCCGCTGGCGAGGAAACGGCGTTCGAGCGCCGACAGCAGGGCTTCGGCGAAGCCGGTCTGGACGAAGCCGGTACTGGCCAGGGTGTCGCCGTCGCGGATCAGGGCGATCGCTTCGTCGGCGGTGACGATCTTGCTGCGCATGCTGTCCTCCTTGGCATCGGACCGCGGGCGGGTGCCGCGGCCCCGGCTGCCGGACACGTCGAGTGTACACCCATTGCCGGCGCACTGCTGCACGCGGCCTTCCGCCTGCTCGCCCGGAAGGCCCGTGCGCTGCCGATGGCACGCACCGCGACGCCGCGCGCAAGGCCGCGCCGCGCGTCGTCATCGACGGCGAGCGCGCGATCGACACGGCGGGCGGGAATCGCTCCGTTGCGCGGACGCTGGTCCTGATCGCCAGGGCGGCGGTCCACGGCGGCAGGGCTCTGACCCGCCCGGTGATGCCCATGGCGGCCCCGGGCGAAGCCCGGCGGAAGCGGCCGGCCCGACCTGGCGGCAAGAGGTCGTCAGCGACCCGGGAAGCTTTGGCCGCGTCACCCTACAGGGGGCCGACCTCGACCGGCAGCTGCGGATCGGCGCTCCACTCCGACCAGCAACCGTCGTAGAGACGCGCACGTTCGTAGCCGAGCAGCTTCAGCGCGAGGAGCCCGCAGGCTCCGGCATGACCGCGACCGCAATAGGTGATGACCTCGCGGTCCGGCGTCACGCCGGCATCGCGATACAGGTCAGCCAGGGTATCTCGTGCGGCGAAAGTCAGGGAGCGGCCGCTGGCGAGCAAACGCTCGCGCTCCGCGGCAGTGACTCTGGCGAGCGTGGGGTCGATGTTGGCCAGGTACGGAACGTTTCGCGCGCCGGGGATGTGGCCCGCTCGTTGTCCCCACAAGTGGCGCTCGCCACTGCCGCGGTACAGTTCGGGAGTCAGGCAGTCGACGATGACGGTTCCGGATTGCCCGATCGCAGCGACCACGTCTTCCTTCGATGCCAGCCATTCCGGGCGAACGTGTGGCGTGAAGGTTGCGGGTTCGACGAGCGGAATGTCGGTGGACATGGCGCGTTGCTCGGCCTGCCACTGACGCAAACCCCCATCGAGGACACACGCTCGATCATGGCCGTAGTAGGACAGGGCCCACCACAGGCGCGCCGATCCGAGCGGAAAGCCCATGTTGTCGTAAGCGACGACCAGGGTATCGTCGCAGTGGATACGAGTGGGGATGATGGATCCGCATCGGTCCGCATCAATCCCTCCTCACCGGGATCCGCCCGAGACCTCCAGCGTTGCGCGCGAGGCGCCGGTCAGGCGGCATTCGTGAAGCGCACACGTGGCGTCCAGCTGCGCGACCGTCGTGCCAGGCGTCCGGCAACGTTCTCGCTGCCGAAGCTGGTACCGACGCGCCGGAACAGGGCTGGATCCACTCCGTTCATCGCATTGACACTCACCACCGCATGAGTTGCACCGTCGATCTCCGATGTCGCGAGCGGTACGACACCGCAGCGCGCGCAGACATGAAACCTGGCTGTCTTCGTTCCGAACTCGTACTGCTGGTGATACCTGGCGTCGCGAACGGTCACCTCCAGGCTCCCGCCCGGACTGGATGTCCAGACACCACCGTGCTTGACGCAGAAGCTGCAGTCGCAGGCGCGAGCAGGAATCTCGCCCGGGTTGCCACCCCAGTCCAGCCTGAAGGCGATGTTCCCGCAATGACAACTACCGTCGATGAGCATGGGTTCTCCTCGGTTGGCGATCGTACCGCTTGACGAACAGCGTTCCTCTGCCGTGCCACGGGCGTCCGGCCCTGCCGCTCGCGCATCCGCGGCAGACACACCGCGTTGGACTGAAGCGCCTGGACGCCGGTACTCACTGGGATTGTAAGCGTCCCGCGCCGCGGGTCAAGCCCGGGCCGAGCCCGGACGAGCCCGGACGGTCTTGATCGCATCCTGTCCGTCGACCACCGCCATGCGGACTGGCGGCAGATCCTGACGGACAAGGTCATGGAGCAGTTGGCTTGGCTCTCCGGCGGCAACGTGCGTCGCTTCTTGAACCTGCTGCGCATCGGCGCCCGCAAGGCGGTGCTCAGCAGGAGCACCCTCCCGATCGACGATCCCGACGCCCAGTCGGTCAGCCAGGCGCTCGACGAAGCCGCCCGCCCGCTGCAATGGCTCACCGCCCGGATCGCCTCTGGTTGTCAAGCTGCACATCGAATGGCAGGAGGGCTTCGGCTTCTACCTTGTCTTCAGCGACGACGATCGCGTCGCGAAGCGTCTGCGCCAGCGCGTCGCGGACGCCACGCGTGTGCGGACCCGGCTGATGCAATGGGGTTCGCCCGACCAGGCCGGCGATTGCGGTCGACGACGTCCTGCATGCCGCTTTTCCGCAAGGCGCAGACAAGCGCTTCAGCGGCTGGCGCGCGCCACTCTGGATCGAGCTGACCGCCGCACCACAGGCCGACGAAGGCAGGGCAAAGCGCGTGCGCCGGGCGCTGCCTGCCGAGGGTCAGAAGGTGCGCGAGCGGAAGGTGGCGAGCAGGTTGATGAGGCTCCAGACGAGGAGCGCCGGTACGCCGGCAACGATCGCCGACTTGACGACAACCAGCGGGAAGTAGGCCTCGTCGAGTGCCGGCAGGCGACCGGCGACGGTGGTGAAGACCGCGACGAAGGCGGCGATGAAGAGGAGGCTCAGGCTTTTCATGATCGGACTTTCGCTTGCAGGAGGAACGCGTCGGGGAACGTCGGAACACGGGCAGTGCGGCGTTCGCGGCTGCCGGCGCGACCCCACCGCGACAATGCGATTGTCGCGATCGCGTTGCCAGCCGAAAGGACATAATTCTCGAAGCGGGCGCGACGGCAAACCGGTGCACGTCCGGGCATGCCTCGGCGGCAGCGGTTGCCGCCGGGTGCGAGAGCGTTCACGGACGAGAGGGCAGCGCCGGCGCTGCCGTGGCCTTTCGGGTGACCGCGGACCTGCCGGACCTGCCGGCCGTGGCTTGGCGATGGTGGCCTGCGCACCGTATACTCTGCGCCTTTTCCCGGCCGAGACAGTGATGGATCAACATGGGGTGGCAGTTCCCGCAGCGACGGTTGCCGTGCCGCTGCCCGTCGCCGGCACACCGGTGGCACTGGCGCGTGCCTGGCTGTGGCTCGGGGTGATGGCGCTGATCGGATCCGGCCTGCTGGCGGTGCTGCTGGTGCTCTCGCGGACGCCGGGGATCCAGGATGTCTTCCCGCTCAAGGACCTCTTTCGCGCCGCGCTGGTGGTGCACGTCGATCTGTCGGTGGCCGTCTGGTTCATGGCTTTCGCCGTCGTCATCTGGTCGGCGCTCGGTCGGCCGGGGCTGGCGTGGCTCGGCTGGAGCGGTTTCGCGCTGGCGGCGCTGGGCACCGCGCTGATGACGGTGTCGCCCTTCTTTCCCGGCGCGCAACCGGTTCTCAACAACTACATCCCGGTGCTCGAGCAGCCGCTGTTCTTTGCCTCGCTGTGGATTTTCGGCGCCGGGACGACGCTGGCCGTCGTGCGTGCGCTGCTCACATCCTGGCCGCGGCCGTTCCTCGTCGACCCGCTGCGTCTCGGCTCCTTCCTGGGCGCGCTGGCGGCGCTGCTCTCGCTGGCGGCGTTCTTCGTCTCGTGGTGGCTGGTGCCGTGGGTCGAGGGGCAGATCTACTACGAGGTGATCTTCTGGGGTGGCGGACATACGCTGCAGTTCCAGCATTCGCTATTGATGATCGTTGCCTGGTTGTGGATCGCCGCTGCGCTCGGCACGCCGGCGCCGGTCGCGCCGCGTGCGCAGTCGCTGATGTTCGTCGTCGCGGCGCTGCCGCTGCTCGCCGTGGTCGCCATCTACCTGCTGGTGCCGGTCGGCTCACTGCCGCATGTCGAGTTGTTCGCCAAGCTGATGATCTGGGGCCATCCGTACATGCTGCCGCTGCTGCTCGTCGGCGTGCTGGCGCTTTGGCGCGTGCGCGGCGCGGCAGCCGACCCGGCGAAGTCGGCCTTGGTTTCCTCTTTCGTCCTGTTCGCTCTTGGTGGCGCGCTTGGCTACGCGATCCACGGCGTCAATGTCGTCATCCCGGCGCATTATCACGGATCGACGGTCGGTGTGACGCTGGCTTTCATGGGGCTTGCCTATGTCCTGCTGCCGCTGCTCGGCTTCGCGCGTGCCGAGGGAGCGATGGCCGTCTGGCAGCCCTATGTTTATGGCGCCGGGCAGTTGATCCACGTCCTCGGGCTCGCGTGGTCGGGCGGCTATGGCGTGCAGCGCAAGGTTGCCGGCGCCGACCAGTTCCTGACGACGCTGCCGCAGAAGATCGGCATGGGGATGATGGGGCTCGGCGGATTGATTGCCGTCATCGGCGGGCTGATGTTCGTCCTCGTCTGCCTGAAGGCGATGTCTGGCGGCAAGCGGCGATGAGACGGCAGATTGCACTCGCGCTCGCGCTTGCCGCCGGCGTGGCGACGCTGGCGACGATCGGCTGGCTCGGTCATCGTCTGCTGCGGCCGGCAGAGGTGCCGGGCGCGCTGCCGCCGGGACTGATCGCGGCGGCGACGATGCCGCCGGAGCAGGGGCAGGCGATGGCCGACGCGATCATGGCGTTGACGCTGCCCGATCTCGTCGGCAAGCCGCAGGCGATGGCACAGTGGCGCGGCAAGGTGCTGGTGGTCAATTACTGGGCCAGCTGGTGCGCGCCGTGCATCGAGGAAATGCCGGCCTTCTCGCGGCTGCAGGAGAAGTACGCAGCGCGCGGCGTGCAGTTCGTCGGCATCGGCATCGACGACGCGGAGAAGATGCAGGCCTTCGTCCGCCGGACGCCGGTGGCCTACCCGCTGCTGGTCGGCGACGCGGCCGGCAGCCAGACGCCCGCCCTGCAGGTGCGCGGACTGCCCACCACGGTGGTCATCGACCGCGCCGGGCGGCTCGCGGGCAGCCGCCTCGGGCGGCTCGACGAGGCGACGCTGGAGCCGATCCTGTTGCGGCTGACGCGGGAATGAGCCCGCCGCAAGGTGGCGGTTGCGGCCGACCGTGCGGCGATGGGCAGAGGATGCCGTTGCTCGAAGGTGCCTCGCCGCCTGGCCCGTCGTTTCCTGCTCTCAGTGGTGTTTGACAGCGGCGCCTGCGGTCTGGCCGACCATGTAGTTCACGGCAGCACGGATTTCGGCGTCGCTCAGGCTCGCCATGCCGCCCCGGGCCGGCATGCCCTTGTGGCCACCGATGGCTGAGTTGACCAGAGGGGCGACACCTTTCTGCAGGCGGGGCTTCCAGGCGTCGATATCACCGATCCTCGGCGCGCCGTTCCTGCCGTCGGCGTGGCATTCCTGACAGCGTTCCCTGACCACCTGCTCGCCGCTGCGGATTCGGGCAGGCGTATAAGGCTTCTGGGGATCGGCCGCCGCGCCGCCGCTGACCAGGTAGGCGACGCCGCGCGTCATCTCGAGGTCGGTAAGAGCCGCCTGGCCGCCATGGGCGGGCATTTTGCGCACCCCGGTAATGGCGTTCTCATTGAGCTTGTCCAACCCCTTGGCAGCCCGTTTGGCCCATTCCGCCCGGTCGTCGATTCGCGGGGCGCCATCCTTGCCGGTTCCATGGCAGGCGATGCAGACCGTATCGACCACCTCCTTGCCACTGCGGTCGGCAGCGTGGCCTGCCAACGGAAAAAGGACGACGAGCAGTGCGGCAAGCGGTAGGCGGCTGCCTTGCCGGACGAGATTCGCTGTTTTCATGGATAGGCCTCCCTGTCGTTGGAATCTTTCCCGCCATTGTACGGCGCGGTGACGGCATCCTGCACGAAATGGTGCTTGGTACCGCTTTTCGACGCGTCGCGCCGGCAGGTGGAGGAGACCGAAACGCCGGCCTCGATGCGACGGCGGGAATCGCGCCAGGAGGCTTGCCGCGCCATGAGCCGCAAGCGGGCGAGTGACGGGCGGACGAGGCGGCCCGCGCTGGCTGCGTCCTTGTGCCAGGATCGGCCCGGGTTCCTGTTTCAGTTGTCCAGGTCGTCCTGGTGACGGTTCGCCGATGCTCCGCTCACCGCCGCCAGCAGGGCACCAGCCCAGCCGGCGAGGTGGCGGCTTCTCGCTACTGCCGCGGCTGGAAGGCCATCGATCGTGCCGAGACGCTGAAGGCATCCGAGAAACAGGCGCCGTCCTCGGCGCCATGCTGCTTCAGGAAGGGGAAGATCGCCTCGACCATGCGCACCGAGCCGCAGGCATAGATTTCGTGCTGCTTTAGTTCGGGGAAGTCGGCGAGGATCGCCTCGTGGACCAGGCCGGTGCGGCCACTCCACTGGTCTTCCGGAGCCGGCTCGGAAAGCACCGGGATGAAGTGGAAGTTGCTGTGCTCGCGTGCCCAGCGGGCCGGCAGCTCGGGCAGGTAGAGGTCCTTGAGGGTCTTCACCCCCCAGTAGAGATGGATCTCGCGTTTCAGGCCGCGTTTGAAGGCATCCTCGACCATGCTCTTGACCGGCGCGAAACCCGTGGCGCCGGCGACGAAGACGATCGGCCGCTCCGACTCGCGCAGCGTGAAATCGCCGATCGGTCCCTCGAAGCGGAGCTCGTCGCCTTCCTTCATCGCTTCGAAGACGTGCGTCGTGAAACGGCCGCCGGGCATCAGGCGGATCTGCAGTTCGACGAAGTCGGGCTGGTGCGGCGGGTTGGCGAAGGAGAAGGCGCGCCGCTGGCCATCGTCGAGAATGATGTTCACGTACTGGCCGGCCTTGAAACTGATCCGCTCGCCGTCGGGCAAGCGCAGCAGCACCTGCATGACGTCGTCGGTCAGCCGGTGCATGTGCACGACCTTCGCGGTGTATTCGCGGAAGGCTTTCGGCGCCGCGCTCGCCTGGTACTCGATCTCGGCGTCCTCGAGCGCCGTGGCGCAGCACATCAGGACCTTGCCCTGTGCCAGCTCCGCCGTCGATAGCGCGCTCGGCTGGTAGAGGCCGGGATCGACCCGGCCGTTCAGGACGGTACACTTGCAGACGCCGCAACCGCCGTTGCGGCACTCGTAGGGCAGGTCGATGTCCTGGCGCAGGCCGGCGTCGAGCAGCGTCTCGTCGAAGCGCGCGCTGACCGCACGCCGGTCGGGATGGAAGGTGATCGAGGTCAGCGCCTGCGCCGACCCGCGCTTCTTCGGCGGCAACCAGGGCACCAGGAAGAGGAGGGCCGTGAGGCCGAGGACCCAGTACCAGAGATGCAGCGGGTTGGTCACGTAGACCAGCGCCAGAACCGGCAGCTCGAACCAGTCGAAGTCGATGTTGGTCGGCACCACCGACATGTCGGCTTCGCCGCCCTGGCTGAGGATCGGCTTGACCAGTGACAGCACCAGGAACATCAGCGTCACGGCGATGGCGATCGGCCGCGGCGGATTGATGTGGGCGCGCGGCACGCGCTGCACATGCACCCACATGATGAAGGCGACGATCAGCGGCGCGCCGATGTGGATGAAGGCGAGCAGCGTGAACAGCCGGCTGTTGACGCTCTCGACGTAGAGGAAGTTGCGGATCAGCGTGCCGTTGAACATCGGCAGGACGTCGAACCACTCGGCCGTGGCGATGACGACGAATTGCGCCAGCTTGTCCCAGACGAGCATGAAACCATTGACGCCGGCGATGTAGATCAGCCACAGCAGGGCGACCCCGGTGAGCCACGAGAACGAGCGGAAGCCGCGATAGCGGTCGTAGGCGAAGTGCCGCAGCATGTGCAGCAGCATCGTCAGGATCATGCCGTCGGTGGCGTAGCGGTGGATGCTGCGCAGGATGCCGCCGGCCCACCACTGGTCGTGGGTGATGCTCTCGACCGACTCGAAGGCGTCGTGTACGCCGGTGTCGGCGAAGATGTAGAGGTACAGGCCCGAGATGACCAGCAACCAGAACTGCCAGAAGCTGATCGTTCCGAGGTGGTAGAAGGGGTTCAGCTTTTCGCCGAAGGCGACGTTGAAGACGTTCTCGATGCGCATGAACAGCCAGCGCAGGATTTCTTGCAGGAACTTGACCATGATCGATGTCGGCTCAGGAGGTTGGGGAGGCGTCGGGAGACGGCCGTTCGTCGCGCGCGGCGATCACTGGAAGAACAGGCCACCCTTGTCGGGGTTGAAGTCGATCACCATCACCTGGCCCGGTCTAAGGTTGATCTCCCCTTCCTTGACGAAGTTGAAGCCGGGCTTGACGAGGTTGTCGTTCATCCGCACGGCGATCTGGTGGCTGCCGGCCTTGACCTCGAAGCGCCGGTAGATCGTCGACACGCCGTCCTTGTAGAGGCCGGTCGGATGCATCACCGTCCGCAGGACCGGTTGCCCGTCGAGGTCCATTTCCAGCCGGATGTCCGAGCGCTCACGCGGGCAGTCCATCGGCGCGCGCATGTTGGGCGGCATCTTCGCCAGTTCCTCGGGCGTTCGCTTGCGGCATTCACGGTCGCCGAGGTGGCTGATCGACAGCTTGATCAGCGCGACATCGTCGGCAATCTGTCGGTACTTCGGCGAGGTGGCGAAGTAGCCAATGAAGGCGGCAAATGCACCGTAGAGGATCACCTGGCCGATGATGGCGGTGGGTTTAGGCATGGTTGGACACTCTCCGCAGATAGGGTGGAAGTCTGTCGCTGGCCAGCGCCTCGTTCCCGAGGCGTGCCCTGAGGTCGTTCAGGGCAGCGCTGAGCGCGGGTTCATCGCCGGCGGCAGCGGCACAAAGCTGCAGTCGGGCGGCGGGGACCGTTTGCCGCAGGTGCGGTTCGCGCTCGCCAGCGAGGCGCTCGCGCGTCCAGCGATCGCCGAGCCTGAAGTCACAGCCTCCCGGGCGGCAGGTGTTCACCAGCACGCCGTCGGCGCCACCGCGCAGCGCGTACTCGACAAAGGATGGTGGCAGCATGCCGGTGCACAGGAGCGGCATCACCGCCGTGTCGGTAGCCGCCAGCCCACTGGCGTCGGCGCCACGGGCGCAGGCGAAGACGACGACGCGCTGCGGGCCGCTGAGCCTCGCCAACTCCTGCTCGAGTTGCTCGCGCAGCAGATGGATCGGTTGCTGTGGCATGTCGATGCCGGTGACCAGTTTGTCGCGGCGGCGGAAGGGGGTAGACGACGGGCACGAGCCGGCGCAGATGCCACAGCCTGCGCAGAGGTCGCCATCGACGACGGCGAGCTTGAAACCCGGGCGCAACGGGTGCGGTTGCATGGCGATCGCAGCGTAGGGGCAGTCGGCGAGGCAGCGATCGCAGCCGGTGCAGTTGGCCGGATCGACGAGTGCTACCGGCTCCGGTGCGGGGTGGGGCAACAAGGGGAGGGCGAAGAGCAGCGCCGTGACGGCGAGGAGGAGCAGCCAGACGAGCGCTGGCGACGTGAGGTCGGTGAGTGGATGGATGAAGAGGATGAACCAGTCGAAGTCCAGTGCGCCGGGAATCATCGCCAGGTTGGCTGGCGGGTTGCTGAGCGCCGGCTGCACCAGCGAGAGGAGAAGCAGCGCCAGCAGCGTCGCCAGCATCACCCGCTTGCTTGGCAGGTGGTCGACGTGGCTGATGCGATGCACGTGCGCCCAGAGGCCGAGGATCAGCAGCAGTGGCACGCCGATATGGATGAATACCAGCATGGTGAAGAAACGGTCGCTGATCGAGTCGGGTGTCAGGAAGTTGCGTGCCGAAGGCTCACTGAAGATCGGCAGCCAGTCGAGCAGTTCGGCCGTCGCGGTGGCCGAGACCTGCGCGAGCTGATCCCAGACGATCCAGTAACCGCCGATGCCGCTGACGTACGCCAGCCAGAGCAGCGGCACACCGGTCATCCACGAGTAGAGGCGGAAGCCGTGGTAGCGCCCGTAGCACCATTCGCGCATCAGGTGCAGCGTCATCACCAGCATGAAGCCGTCTGAGGCATAGCGGTGCAGGCTGCGCAGGACGCCGCCAAAATACCACTGCTCGCGTGACAGATCGCCGATGGATCGATAGACGGCGTCGATGCCGGTATCGAGCACGGTGTACAGATAGAGACCGCTGCCGACGATGATCCAAAGCAGGTAGAGGCCGAGGGCGCCGAGATGGCGCAGCGGATTGTCGGCGCCGCCGAAAGGACCGTCGAGAGCCTCTTCGATGCGCAGGAAGACGCTGCTCGCGCCCTTGCGCAGAATGCTGTGGAAACTCACGGGAGGACCAGGACGAGTACCGCCGGTAACTATTAGCCGTTGATTATATTGATTGCCCTCGTGCGGCGAATTGACACGGGTCAAATCCGCCGGCATCACCGGCGGCTGGCCGTGAGCCGCCGGCCGTCATGCCATCCCGCTGGCGCCATCGCCCGCCGCCTGGCGGCAGCGACCCCGTTCAGGTCTTCGGCGTGCTATGGACGTGCGTCAGGATGGCGCCGCTGCCGGTCGCTGACTGGTGCTGATGCGGCTCCTGGACGAGTTCTGCCGGTACCAGGTTGAGCTGGCCGTGGCGAACACCACGTTCGGCAAGCAGCGCGTCGGCGAACTCGCGCACGGCCTTCGTCGGTCCCCGCAGGAACACCGTTTCGACGCAGTTGTCGTGATCCAGGTGGGCATGCATCGTCGACAGCGTCAGGTCGTGGTGGCGGTGCTGCAACGCAGTCAGGCGCTCGGACAGTTCGCGCTGATGGTGGTTGTAGATGTAGGAAAGGGTGGCGATGCAGTATGGTGCTTCGTCATGCTGCAACTGATGCGTACCGAGTTGCTGCCGCAGCAGGTCACGGATCGCCTCCGAACGCGAGCGGTAGCCCTTGCTGCGGATCAGTCCGTCGAACGCTTCCGCCAGTGGTGCCTCGAGCGAGATGGTGAAGCGCTGCATCTCGTCAGTGCGCCTCACCTTCACCGCGGCGCCGGTTCTTCCAGAAGTTGATCGACAGGTAGATCAGGAAGCCGACAAAGGTGATGAAGCCGGCAAACTGGAAGTAGAGCGAGTAGTTGGTGCGGTAGCGGCCGGTGACGGGATCGTAGATCGAGCAGAGGATGCGCACACGCTCCATGATCTCCCGCAGCGTGCCGACCTCGGGCGGGATCGCCGAGCCGGTGATCAGCAGCTTGAGCGGTTCGGCGAGGTCTTCGGCGGTGAACTTCTCGCCGTAGACCTGGCGGACGATCCGCCCTTCGGCATCCACCAGCGTCACCTGGTTGATGTGGTCGAAGCCGGCCGGTGTGGCGACGTAGCTGAAGCCGAAGTTGCTCGTCAGTTCGCCGACGATCGCCGCAGCCGGGCTGAGGAACTCCCAGTTCGGAAGGCGGATGCCATACTGCCGGGCAAAGTCCGCCAGTGCAGCCGGCGAATCGAAGGGCTGGTTGAACCCGATGCTGATGACGTTGAAGCGATCGGCACCCATGACGCTGACCGTCGTGTCGACGGCTTTCTGCAGGTTGCGCGTGATCGTTGGGCAGACCTGGAAGCAGGCGGTGTAGATGAAGGTGACGACGAGCGGCTTGCCGCGATAACGCGACAGTTCGACCGGTCGTCCCTGGCGGTCGAGGAGGACGAAATCGACGACCTGCTTGCCGACGGCGGCCTGCGACAGCGCGAACGCCGCCTTCTCGTCGAGCGTGGTCAGCGTCAGGCCGCCGCTGGCGCCCTGCGGTCGGGCGGTGAGTCTGGGCTTGTCGCTGGCCGCCTCATCGGCGCGCAGCGGGCTTGCAGCCAGCACCAGCAAGGTGGCGAGGAAGCCGAGCAGCGCTGCGCGGAGCCGCAGCAGTCGGGCGGTCGGCGGGGGGCGAGGCCGGACCTTTTGTCGAATCACGGCACGTGGTCCGTCACGGGTCAGAAGTGCAACTGCGTGTCGACGATGGCGGCGCAAAGGACCAGGGTCAACTGCATCAGTGAGGCGTGGAAGCAGACCATCGCCGTCTTGCGATTGGGCTGCCGGGTCAGCAGCCAGGCTTTCTGGATGAACAGGAAGCCACCGATCGCCGCGCCGGCGAAGTAGATCGGGCCGAGGCCGAAGGCGAGCGGCAGCAGGCTGGCGGCGACCAGCGCCAGGGTGCTGGCGAAGATCGTGTTGGCGGCGCGCTGGTCGCCGACGACCACCGGCAGCATCGGTACGCCGGCGGCGGCGTAGTCGTCACGGAAAGCGATCGCCAGGCTCCAGAAGTGCGGCGGCGTCCACAGGAAGAGGACCAGAGCCAGTGCCAGCGGCACGGCGCCGAGCTGCGGATCGGCGGCCGTGGCGCCAGCGAGGACTGCCCAGCTGCCGGCTAGTCCGCCGAAGACGATGTTCAGCCAGGTGCGGCGCTTCAGCCAGACGGTATAGACGATGGCGTAGAAGAAGGCGCCGAGGAAGACGAACAGGGCCGACCAGGCATTGAGCGCGATCCATGCGGCGCCGACCGAGAGCGTCATCAGCGCGGCGATCAGCAGCAGCCAGACGGGACCGTGGCGGAGCTGGCCGGTGACGAAGGGGCGCTTGCTGGTGCGCGCCATCAGGTGATCGCTGTCGTGCTCGTAATACTGGTTGAAGGCACCGGCGCTGGCTGACGAGACCAGCACCGAGAGGGCCAGGACGAGCAACTGCAGTGGAGTCAGCGAGGGACCGGCGCTGACGGCCAGGCCGGCCAGTGCGGTGAAGGTGATGACGACGCCGATGCGCAGCTTGAAGACGCCCAGAATGGCACGGATGGGGAGGCCGGGAGTGCTGTTCGATGGGAGTGTCGATTGCATTGGCGTCGATAGCGTGGCGATCAGGTGAATGAAGCGGTGGCGAAGGATGCGTGCCTGCTTCAATCCGGCCTGTCGGCCAGGCCCGATTGAAGCAGGCCCCCGCGCCGGCGGCGCGGGGACGAGTGCCGGGTCAGCTCAACAGCCAGACTTCCGACAGGTACTTCCAGTTCACGAAATAGTACAGCACGAAGCAGACGAAGAGCAGGAGTGCGAGGACGACGGTGCCCGGAACCGGGACGTGATCGTGACCGTGCGACACGGCCGAAGCCGCCTGCGTGTTGGCCGGCAGCGGCGTCGGCTTGTCGGAGACCTTGCCACCGTCGAGTTTCTTGCCGAAGAGCAGCGAACCGACCACCAGCAGGATCCAGAGACCGCCGCCGATGACGGCGATGAGGCCGAAGATTCCGGTCAGGCCCATCATCAGGTAGGCGGCACCCGGCCACTCATACTGGAACGGGGCCCCGGAGAAGGCCATGTCCCAGTGCCGGCGCGAGACGCCGAGCGTGCCGGCGCCCATCATCACCAGGCCGAGGATCGACATGCTGATGCCGAACAGGTAGGGCTGGATCTGGCACAGCTTCGGCAGGATCATCTCGCGCTTGAAGAGCACCGGCACCAGCAGGTAGGTGACGGCCATGAAGGCCAGCGTCGTGCCGGTGACGACTGTCGTGTGGAAGTGGCCCGGAACGTAGAAGGTGTTGTGCATCAGCATGTTGATCTGCTCGGTCCCGAGGACGACGCCGGAGATGCCGCCGAGGAAGCCGAAGCTGACGAGCGAGATGAACATGCCTGAGAACACCGGGTTGCCCCACGGTGCCTTGCGCAGCCATTCGAAGAGCCCGTTGGTGTAGCCCTTGCGTCGCTGTGCCGCCTCAATCGCGCCGGGAACCGTGAAGCCGTGGATCATCGATGCCATCACCGCGAAGTACATGAAGTACGACGTGTTGAGCACCTTCCACTCGGCGCTCATGCCGGGGTCGGAGAGCAGGTGGTGCGCACTGGCGAGTTGCAGGAACAGGATGTAGAGCAGGAAGGCGAAGCGCGAGACTTTCTCGGACAGCGGCTTGGCGCCGAAGACGACGGCGGCGATCAGGTACCAGATGGCGACGTGCGCCGAGACGTTGATCTGCTGCGACGAGTGTCCGAGTCCCCACCACACCATGCGGTACAACTGGGCGTCGATCTCCTTGATGATGCCGACCGACCAGAGGAAGGTCGGCAGCAGGATGCCGGCACCGGCCAGGATCGTGAAGGTGGCGATGATCGCTGCCGTCAGCGCGCCGAAGGTGACGAGCGGGATCGATCCGCTGTAGGTCTTCTCACGCTTGGCGATCACCAGCGTGGCGAAGAAGATGCCGCAGCCGATCAGCGCGCCGACCGCGAACAGGATGATGCCGAGGTAGAAATGCGGCGCTGCCTGCATCGGCACGTAGGAGGTGAACATCACGCTCGACTCGCCCTGGAAGATGGCGACGTTGGTCATGATGCTGCCGACGACCATCAGCCAGAACGCCGCCCAGGCGACCTTCGGTGCCGCCAGCCGGCAGCGCAGGAGTGTCGACGAGGCGAAATAGAGCACGGCCATTTCGAAGAAGATGATCCACAGGATCAGCATGTCGATGCCGTGCGCGGTGAGGATCAGGTAGAACTGGTCGGCCGGCAGCAGCTTGATCGCTGGCCAGCGGGTGAGGATCACCAGCAGCGCGGTGATGCCGCCGGCGAGCAGTGCGAGGACGCCGGCGACGGCGTTCCAGCGCATCAGCTTCTCGGCCTGGTCCTCGAACTGCAGCCCGGAGACGGGGCAGGTACGGTAAGTCGTTGCCATCGGTTGTTTTCCCCCCTTATTTGACGTAGATACGGCCCAGCATCGAGTGGTGGCCGATGCCGCAGTATTCGTTGCAGACGATGGCGTAGGTGCCTTTCTTGGTCGGGGTCATCTTGACGACATGCTCATAGCCAGGGATCACCTGGATGTTGATGTTGACCGGCTGCAGCGAGAAGCCATGGTTGTAGTCGAGGGAAGACAGATGGATGCGGTAGGTCTGGCCCTCCTCGAGCTCGAGGATCGGATACCACGCCCACAGCCGGGCAATCAGGTAGCCCGCGCCACCGGCGGGTACCTTGACGACCGGGATGTCTTCCCCATTCAGGCCTTTTTCGGTGCGGATCGTGTTTTCGGCGACGAACTTCTCGGCCTTCGCGGCGAACATCTCGGGCGTGGTCCGGTAGGCCTCGTTGGACAGGTTCTGCTTGCCGTAGATGTGCCAGTAAATCATCATCGCGAACATGACCATGCCCCAGACGAAGGCGATCGCGATCCATGCCCATTCGACCTTGTCGATGGGCTGCTTCCACCAGAGCCGCTCGGATGGCGGCAGAATTGCACTCATATTGGTTTCTCCCTGATGCGGCTGGATGATTTATTTGGCGAGCGGCGTGTTCATGATGTCGATGATGCCCCACAGGATGTAGAGCAGTCCCGGTGACGCCACGCCGAGGAAGAGAAGCAGGAAATGGTTGTCCAGCAGCCTCTGCATGAACGGAATGTCGCCATCGTTGTTGTCGGCCATAGTCTTACCCTCCATCGCTGATTTGCGCTCGCGGCGCGGCCAGATTGCAGATCACGTCAAGAATCTTGGCCCTGCCGGGCACAATTGCGCGAAGAATACCCGTAGGCGGCGGTCGATTGATTTGATGCATGTCAAGAACCGCAGCGGCTTGCGATGGCCCTGCAAGCCAGCAACCATCGGCATTTCGCCCTCCTGACCGCGGCCGATGGTCGCACCCCGGCGGGCCTTCGGCCGGCTGCGCACGAGGCATGCCGATGGGCATATAATTCGCGCCTTCTTCCCCATTCCGCTGCTCGCCCCCCGTCATGAATACAGTCGCTCGTCGACACGTCGCGGTCTGGCTGCTGGTCTGCAGCGCCACGGTCTTTGCCATCCTGGTCGTCGGTGGCGTTACCCGCCTGACCCATTCCGGCCTGTCGATCGTCGAGTGGCAGCCGATCGTCGGCGTCATTCCGCCCCTCGACCAAGTGGAGTGGGAAGCGACTTTCGAGAAGTACAGGCAGACACCGGAGTACCGGCAGGTGAACCATCGGATGACGCTCGACGAGTTCAAGGGCATCTTCTTCTGGGAGTACGTGCACCGGGTTCTGGGACGGCTGGTCGGCGTCGTCTTCTTCGTGCCTTTCCTCTACTTCTGGCTGCGCGGCAAGCTCGAGCCGGCGCTGGTGCCGAAGCTGCTCGGTATCTTCGTGCTGGGCGGATTGCAGGGGGCGATGGGCTGGTACATGGTGAAGAGCGGCCTGGTCGACGATCCGCGGGTGAGCCACTACCGACTGACCGCCCATCTGTCGCTCGCCTTCCTGATCTTCATCGCCATGTTCTGGGTGGCGCTGGATCTCCTTTCCACGCGTCGTGGGACGACGCACGACGCAGCCTTGCGGAGTCTGCAGCGGGTCGGCTTCTGGCTGACTCTCCTGGTCGGTTACATGGTGGTCAGCGGCGGCTTCGTCGCCGGCATTCGCGCTGGCAGGGCGTACAACACCTTTCCGCTGATGAACGGGCACGTGTTGCCGCCGGAGAGCTTCATCATCGAGCCCTGGTATCTGAACTTCTTCAACAACATGGCGCTGGTGCAGTTCGACCATCGCCTGGGCGCCTGGCTGCTGGCGTTTCTCGTCCCCTGGTTCTGGTGGAAGATTCGCCTGGCGGCGGTGTCGAACACCGCCCGTCTGGCGGGGACACTGTTGCTGCTGGCGGTGTTCGCGCAGATCATCCTCGGCATCGCGACCCTGTTGCTGATGGTGCCGGTGGCGCTGGGGGCGGCGCATCAGGGCGGTGCGATGGTCGTCCTCGGCCTGCTGCTCTGGCTCAACCACGAACTGCGCGTGCCGCAGTACGCTGCTGCCCGGTGAACCTCAGCCAGGGCCTGCGTCTGCGGCGAATCCGTTCGCTTGCGCGCCTGTTGACCGCTTTGTCCCTGCTGATCGTTCTCGTCAGCGCCTACCTGCGTCTGGAAGGTGCCGGTCTCGGTTGCGCCGACTGGCCTGCCTGTTACGCGCGGCTGCTGGCCCTGCCACCGGCGGCACCCGACTACGGAAGCGCACGACTGCTGCACCGCGCGGTTGCTTCACTTTCACTGCTGCTCGCCTGTGCTCTCGCCTGGCAGTGCTGGCGACGACCGGCTCTGCGCGCGGTGGCCTTGCCGGCAACCCTGCTGCTCCTGCTGATGCTGGCGCTGTCGGCACTCGGCATCTGGAGTTCGGACCCGCGGTTGTCGCTGGTGAACCTGCTGAACATTCTCGGTGGTCTTGGCCTGGTCAGCTTCTCCTGGCGGGTGGCCCTGGCCAGCGAGCCGCAGGCGATGATGTTGCAGCGGCACGCTGCGCCCTCGCTCCTGCTGCGGCTGGGGGCAGCCTGCCTGACGCTGACGGTCATCCTCGGGGCGCTGCTCGGCGCCACCTACATGGCCTCAGCGTGTACCACCTTTCCTGACTGTCAGGGCAGGTGGTGGCCCATGGCGGCTGGCTGGCCCGAACTGCCGACGCTTGCCGTGCTGCAGGCGGCGCCCCAGCCTGGTGATCCGGCCGGCGTCAACCTGCACCTGCTGCACCGGTATGCGGCGGTGGCGTCCCTGCTGCTGCTGGGTGCGGCGGGACTGCAGGCGCTGGCCAACGCCGAGCGGCGGCGCGCTGCGGGACTGCTCCTGCTCCTGCTTGCGACGACGGGCGCGCTCGGTATCCTGACGGTACTCGCCGGCTTCAGCCTCTGGCTCGCGGTCGCGCACGGCGTGTGCGCGGCGGCACTGCTGGCGACACTCGCGACGCTGCTGCGCCCGCGCTGACGAGGGATCTGCAGCAGCCGCCGCCGCGGCCGGGCATTGCCGGTGTGCTGCGGGAAGTCTCGACCCTGGCCGGGCGACGGAGAGGCTGTTCGCCGGCCCGCCGCCGACCATCCCATTCTAGACGGAGAACGACGAGCCGCAGCCGCAGGTCGAGGAAGCGTTCGGGTTCTTGATCACGAACTGCGAGCCCTCGAGGCCTTCGGTGTAGTCGATCTCGGCGCCGACCAGGTACTGGTAGCTCATCGGGTCGACCAGCAGGGTGACGCCGTTCTTCTGCAGTGCGGTGTCATCGTCGTTCGCCACTTCGTCGAAAGTGAAGCCATACTGGAAGCCGGAGCAGCCGCCGCCGGTGACGAAGACGCGCAACTTGAGATCCGGGTTGCCCTCTTCCTCGATCAGTTCCCTGACCTTGCCGGCTGCGCTGTCGGTAAACACGAAGGGCATGGGCATTTCTGTCGCTACATTCATCAATCTTTCTCCGAAATACGTTCACTGATTGCCTGCCTGCCAATGGACCACAGTGGCCTTGGCGAGTTCAGCGTCGCCGCATGTCGCCCGGACGGCGTCGCCATTGGCGCCGGGCGGAGGCTGGCACCGGTGGTCAACTGATGCGGCTGCGTCCGGTTCCAGCGGCACGAAGCGCCACCGGTGACCCGGCCGGCCGCCGACGAGTCCATCGACCGGACGCGATTGCCACTGGCCCCTGGCCTGCATGTGCTGCTGCGTCACCCGTCGCGTGGCCTGCGGTCAGCGCGCTGGCGGCGAATCATAGCACCATTGTCGCGTCCCGTTTGGCCACGACAGAACGCCATCGTCGCTGTCGGCAGGTCGGCGCGCGACCTACGCCGCCCCCGCCAACCGCAAAGGCGATCAGGGGAGCACGGCGATCTGCTGCAGGCCGACGGTCTCCGCAAGGCCGAACATGATGTTCAGGTTCTGCACCGCCTGTCCCGCGGCACCCTTGACGAGGTTGTCGATGACGGCAAGGACGACGAGGACGTCGCCGTCCTGCGGCCGGTGCACGGCGAGCCGGCAGGTGTTGGCGGCACGCACCGAGCGGGTGTCGGGGTGTGATCCCGCCGGCAGGACATCGACAAAAGGCTCGCCGCGGTAGCGCTCGGCGAACAATGCCTGGAAGTCGGCTTCGGACCGGATGCGGGCGTAGAGCGTCGCATGGATGCCGCGGATCATCGGCGTCAGGTGCGGGACGAAAGTCAGGCCGACCGGCGTGCCCGCCATTGCCGACAGGCCCTGTCGGATCTCTGGCAGGTGCCGGTGTCCGGGTACGGCGTAGGCCTTGAAATTGTCCGATGCTTCGGCGAAAAGGGTTGCCACCTCGGCCTTGCGGCCAGCGCCGGAGACTCCGGACTTGGCATCCGCGACGAGGTGGTCGACGTCCACCAGCCCTCGTTCGAGGAGCGGCATGAAGCCGATCTGGACGGCGGTCGGATAGCAGCCGGGGTTGGCCACCAGGCGGGCATTGCGGATGGCCGATCGGTTCATTTCCGGCAGTCCGTAGACGGCGTTGTGGACCCAGTCCGGGCTCGCATGTTGCATCCCGTACCAGCGGCTCCAGTCGGCGACGTCGCGGATGCGATAGTCGGCCGCGAGGTCGATGATCCGCACACCGGCATCGAGCAGCGCGGGAGCCTGCTCCATCGCCACACCGTTCGGGGTTGCGAAGAAGACCACGTCGCAGCTCTTGAGGTTGGCCTTCGCCGGGTCCTCGAAACGAAGCCGCAATCGCCCGCGGAGGTTGGGAAACATCTGGGCGACATCGGTACCGGCATCACCGCGCGAGGTGATGCTGGCTATCTGGACTTCCGGGTGCCGCGCCAGCAGGCGCAGGAGTTCGACGCCGGTGTAACCGGTTCCGCCGACGATGCCGACTCTGATCATGCTGGCCTCCGTGATCGCTGTGGATGGTTGCTTTGGCAGGTCTCAACACACGAAAGCCGCCCGCGGGCGGCTTTCGCTGCAGGGCCGAAGGAGGCTCAGCGCTTCGAGAACTGCTTGCGGCGACGCGCCTTGTGGAAGCCGACTTTCTTGCGCTCGACTTCACGCGCGTCGCGGGCGACGAAGCCAGCCTTGGACAGCGCGGGCTTCAGCGCGACATCATAGGCGATCAGCGCACGCGTGATGCCGTGCCGCACGGCTCCCGCCTGACCCGATTCACCGCCTCCCGAGACGTTGACCAGAATGTCGAAATCGTTGGCCTGCTCGATCAGGTGCAGCGGCTGGCGGACGATCATGCGCCCGGTGACGCGCGAGAAGAAATCGTCCACCGGCTTGCCGTTGACCACGAACTTGCCGTTGCCGCGCTTCATGAAGACGCGCGCGACCGCGCTCTTCCGCCGCCCGGTGCCATAAAAATAGTTGTCTGCCATCATGAGCCCTTAGAGTTCGACGACCTTTGGCTGCTGAGCAGCGTGCGGGTGAGTTGCGCCTGCGTAGCACTTCATCTTCTTGAGCATTGCATAACCGAGCGGACCTTTCGGCAGCATGCCCTTCACGGCCTGCTGCAGGATTCGCTCCGGGAAGCGTTGCTGCATCTTCCTGAAGTTGCTTTCGTGGAGGCCTCCCGGGTAGCCCGAGTGCCGGTAGTACATCTTGTCTTCGGCCTTGTTGCCGGTGACGCGCAACTTCTCGACGTTGGTGACGACGATGTAGTCGCCGGTGTCGACGTGCGGCGTGAATTCGGGCTTGTGCTTGCCGCGCAGGCGGCGCGCGATTTCGGTGGCCAGGCGACCGAGCACCTTGTCGGTGGCGTCAACCAGGAGCCATTCGCGCGTGACTTCATGCGGCTTGGCGGAGAAAGTCTTCATCAAAAACGCCGTCCTTTTGCCTGATAACGGAAAGCCCGGCATCTTATTGCAACTGCCGGAGCCATGTCAATTCCTTGTTCAGGGCTTCAAGATCTTCCAGATCGGTTGGTCGGGCATTGAAGATGTAGTACCCTACGGCCCCTTTCGGCCCATTCCGGCCCATCGGGAGCAGCTACGTCGCCATGTCGCAGGCCCTGCCACGGACAGATTTCACCGGTTCGGGACTCATCCGTCTTCTCGCCGGGCTGTCCCTCGTCGAGTCCGCCGGGTCGAGACAGTTTCCTGCCGAAGAACTGGGTCGCTGGCTGGACGTCGCCGACGCCATCACGCTGCATGCGGCGCAGGGCGCCGGCGCGGCGGTCGTGCCCGCCGCCCGGCAGGGGCCGCCGCCTGTTTCGGGGGCCGCCGTTGCAGGTGAGTTCGCGCGCGTCCGCGCCACGCTGCTCGACCTGATCGTCGCGAGTTGCTCGCCAGACGGCAATGGCAGCCGCATCCGGCTGCCATTGCCGGGAGCCGGCGTCGTGCCCGAGAACGCCGCCGCCTACGGACCGTTTCGCCGCTTCCATCTGGCCCTGCAGAGCGAGATGGAAACGGGCATCCGGGCGTTGCGCGGCGGCATCCGACAGGCACTTGCAGCAGCCTCGGCAGGCCTCGGGCGGCTCGCGGCGCTGGACGAGGCTTGCGAGCGAGTGCTCGCGGTTCGTGAGCGGCAGTTGCTGGCGACGACCTTGCCGGCGCTGCTCGAGAAGCGATTCCAGAACTTGCTGGCGGCACATCGACAGACACTGGACGACAGCGGGCAGGGCGATGACCCGGCCCTGTGGATGCAGCCGGGTGGCTGGCTGGCGGCCTTTCGCGACGAGTTGCGGGCGCTGCTGATCGCCGAACTCGATCTGCGCCTGCAGCCGGTGCTCGGGCTTGTCGAGGCATTGCGGAACGAGGCGGGCAGCCAGCGATGAACCGGAGCCTTTGCGCGCTCGCTTTCCTGTCCGGTGCCGGCGTCGTCGTCTGGGTCGGCGCCGGCTTTGTCGGCTCGAATCATCTGGCGTTGCTGATGACGCTGGTCATTGCCGCCGTGTATCTCCTCGGTGCGCTCGAAATCCTCGGCTTCCGTCGCGCGACCGAGTCGCTGGCGCAAGCGCTGGCAGAGATTCCCGAGCGGCTGGCGCACCTCGGCGATTGGCTTGGCGGCCTGCATCCATCCTTGCAGAATGCGGTTCGCCTGCGCATCGAGGGCGAGCGCGGCGGCTTGCCGGGTCCGGCGCTGACCCCGTATCTGGTCGGTCTGCTG
Organism: Accumulibacter sp.; assembly: GCF_023806635.1. Lineage (GTDB taxonomy): Bacteria > Pseudomonadota > Gammaproteobacteria > Burkholderiales > Rhodocyclaceae > Accumulibacter. The sequence goes on along the minus strand of NZ_JAMTDQ010000008.1, from coordinate 5,339 downwards.
GTGATGCTCGGGATGCTCGGCACCTTTCTCGGCATGGTCGTCACGCTCGACGGTGCCGTCGCGGCGCTGCACGGTACCACCGACCTGCAGGCCATGCGCGCGGGATTGGTGGCCCCGATCCGCGGTCTCGGGCTGGCGTTCGGCACCTCGGTGGCGGGGGTCGCGGCGTCGGCGATGCTCGGGCTGATCTCGGCGCTGAGCCGCCGCGACAGGGCGTTGGTGGCGCAACTGCTCGACGCGCGGATCGCGACCAGCGCCCTGCGCGGCTTCTCGCTCGGGCAGCAACGCCAGGAAGCCTGGCAGGCGCTGCAGTTGCAGGCACGGGCGATGCCCGCCGTGGTCGACAGGCTGCACGCACTGATCGGGCAGATGGAGCAGCGTGAAAAGGAGTGCAACGAACGCCTCGTCGCCGGCCAGGAACGCTTCCACGGCGAGATCCAGGCCGCCTATGGCGGGCTTGCCCGCTCGGTCGCCGAATCGCTCGCGGGCAGCCTGCGCGAAAGCGCCCGGGTTGCCGGCGAGAACATCCGGCCGGCGGTCGAAGGTGCGATGGCGGCGATTGCCCGTGAAACGAAGCTGGCGCACGAAAGGGTGATCGAGTCGACAGGGATACAGCTTGAAGGGCTGGCTGCGCGCTTTGGCGAGACCGCGCAGAGTGTCGCGCAGACGTGGACCGAGGTGCTGGCAACGCAACGGGGCACCAGTGATCGCCTGCTGTCCGGCATCGAGCACTCGCTGGCGGCATTCGACGCGCGCCTCGAGCAGCGGTCGCAGGCGCTGCTGGCAGCGGTCGGCGAGACCTTGTCCACTTCTCTGGCGAACCAGGCCGCCGCCGAGCGACAACGCTTCGCAGCGTGGACCGGATCGCTGGCAGATCTGGCGGCGGCGCTGCGCGGTGAATGGCAGGCGGCGGAAGCGCAGACGCTGGCCCGGCAAGAGGAACTGTGCTCGACGCTCGAGAAGACCGCGCAGGCGGTCAGCGAGCAGGCGCAAGCGCATGTCGCCCGGACGCTCGACGCGACGGCGCCGCTGCTCGCCGCCTGCGAAGAGCTCGTCCGCTCGCGCATTGCCGGCGAAGCGGACTGGATCGCCGGCCACGGCGAGCGCATGGACCAGATGGCCGGCCTCTGGCGCGCCGAGCTCGGCGCTCTCCGCGATGCCGAAGAGCGGCGCGGCGCGGCCGCGGTCGAACGGCTCGGCGAACTACAGGCGGCGCTGGCGACACACCTGCAAAGGCTCGGCGCGGCGCTCGAGGAACCGCTGGCGCGCCTGATCGCCACCGCGTCGGAAGCGCCGCAGGCCGCTGCCGAGCTGATCGTGAAATTGCGCCAGGAGATGAGCGGCAGCCTGGAGCGGGACAACCGGCTGCTCGAGGAGCGCGCCCGCATCATGCAGACGCTCGCTGCCCTCCTGGCTGCGATCGACCAGGCGTCGAGCGAACAGCGGGCGACGATCGACACGCTGGTCTCTTCATCGGCGACGCTGCTCGACACCGCCGGCAGCCGCTTCGCCGGTGAAGTCGATGCCGGTTCGGCGCGGCTGGCCGAAGTCGCCACGCGGCTCAGCGGCAGTGCCGTCGAGGTGGCGAGCCTGGGCGAAGCCTTCGCCCTCGCCGTCGACTCCTTCGCCACCGGCAACGAAAAGCTGGTCGCCAGCCTGCAGCGGATCGAGATGGCGCTCGAGCAGTCGACGGCGAGGAGCGACGAGCAGCTCGCCTATTACGTCGCGCAGGCGCGCGAGCTCATCGATCTCTCGATCATGGCGCAGGAGAAGGTCGTCGCCGAGTTGCGCCAGCTCGGCGACAGGCACCCGGCCGGCAGCGAAGAGCCGGACTGATGGACGACACGGACGCCGGCATCGAGCGGATCGCCCCCGTCTGGGCCGTTTTCGGCGACCTGATGTCCGGGCTGCTGGGCGCTTTCGTGCTGATCCTGGTCGGCGTCCTCGGCGTCCAGCTCGAACTTGCGACCCACCTCGAGAGCGAGGTGCACAAGCGCAAGCAGGAGGAACAGCGGCGCATGGCGCTGGAAAGGGCGTTGGCGATCCCGATCACGGCCGGGCGGGTGAGCCTGCACGACGGCCGCATCGGCATCAGTGGCAGCGTCCTCTTCCTTTTCAACTCGGCGCAGCTGCAGCCCGAAGGCCGCCTGCTGCTGAAGAGCCTGGTCGCGCCGCTGCGCGTCTACCTCGGTGAGCGCAACGAGTTGCTGATGGTCAGCGGTTTCACCGACGATGTGCCGATCCATCAGGGCAGCACCCGCTTCGCCGACAACTGGGAGCTGTCGGCGCAGCGGGCGCTGACCGTCACGCGTGCTCTGATCGACGAAGGGATGCCGTCGTCCATGCTGTTTGCGGCGGCGTTCGGCGCCGAGCAGCCGGCGGCTTCCAACGCCGACGACCGCGGGCGGGCGCGCAACCGGCGGGTCGAGATCGCGCCGGTGCCACGCTCGGCGAATCCAGGGATGCCCGCCGGTGGTTGAGCGCGGCCAGGGCGCGATGCCGCAGTCGGCGCCGCTCGCGTGGGCAGGCGAGCACGCCGCCGAGATCGCCGCTTTGCGCAGCAGCGGTGCCGGGCAGCTCGATGCGCTGCGCTTTCGTTTCATCGAGGTGCTGGCGCGGCGCGTGCACGAGGACGGCGGAGCGCCCGGACGCGTTCTCGAAGGCCGGTTGGGCGCCGAGCTGGCGGCTTGCCGCCGGCGCATCGAACGGAAGCGCGACGAGGCCGGGCAGACGATCGAGCGGACCGTCCGGTGCCATCCCGACGCGGCCGGGGAACTGCAGCGGCTTCTTGCGGCGGGGGATTTCGCCGGCATCGACCGTTTCGTCGCTCGCCTCGCAGCCCGCGACCGCCGTTCGCCGCTGGCCGGTCTGGCCGGGCTGGCTGAGTCCGGCGCGCGGTCGGCGGTGCCAGACGATGCCGTCTCGCCGACTGGCGACGACGGAGCGCGCGATGAGCTGAGAAGCCTGCGCATCTTCCGCAACATCTGGGCGCAGCGCGCCGCCGAGAGGCTGGCGTCGCAGGCCATCGAACGGGCACCCGCGAACGCCGGGCCGCTCAACTCGCACATGCTGGTGCTGCGCTCGCTTGCCGCGATGCGCGACCTGTCGCCCGACTACCTCAACCGCTTCGTGTCCTATGCCGACACGCTGCTGCGGCTCGATCAGGCCGGCCGCAAGGGCAGGCGCGGGGCAAGAGGGGGGCCGCCGACGGCGCGCGGCGGGAGGAGCTGAGCGATGCCGATGAGCGTGCGCGTGCGCGCTGCAGTGCAGGCGTCACGGACGGTTGATCCACGGCAGCGGCGTCGCTCATCCGGAGTCATCCCGGTCGGCCACCAGCAGAGGCGGCAGCCACCAGCCGTGCTGGCGGGCGGCCCGTCGTGGCGACCGTCGTCGAGGCTACCCGTGGCGCCGGCAGCAGCGTGCCCGTGCGGCATCAGGGCGTACGACGTGCCGTGCGCGTCGGTTCGACCGAGCGAGCAGCCAGCGTGAACGGCCTCGATACCGCCCGGGCACAATGGCTGCTGGCGCCGGCGGAGAAGGCCTGCGCGCTGGCCGAGTTGTCGACGCGCTTGCCGGCACTGATGAGCGACGCGCGCTGGCTCGACAGCCTGCGCGAGTTCATCAGCAGCGAGGCCTACCAGGTGGTGACCCTGCAGACCGACCGCGGGCAGCTCCAGGCCCTGGGCCTGGTGACCGTCGGCGAGCAGCCCTTCGCCGAGTCGGCGCTGCTGCTGGTGGAAGCGTGGTGGGTCGACGATGAACGGCCTCAGGCGGCGTGCGCCTGGGCAGCCGCCGTGATGGCCAAGGCCGCCGCGATGGATGTCGAGGGCGTCGTCTGGCCGTTCGACGCGCCCGGCACGGCGGCGTTGCGGGATGCCGGTTCGCTGGCCGGCCACCCGCTGTTGGACGAGCCGGTGCCCTTGCGCTACGCGGTGCCCGGGCTGTTCACGGCATTCGGCGCAGCACCCACGACGACCGCGCTGGTGACGCCGCGCTGCACCTACCTGTGCAACCGCAACCGGCTCGGCGCCCTCGCCGGCGTACCGAACGAGGAGGCCGACGCCTTCTACCGCGGCGAGGGCCGCCTGGCGGTGCCGCCCTGGTGGCAATGCGGTGACCTGCACGAACTGGCGGCGCACATCCGGGCGCGCGGCTTCCCGACGCGCGCAGCGGGCGCCTTCGACGGCGGCGTGCAGGCGCAGCTGCTGCAGCAAGGCTACGTGAATCAGGGGACGGCGTCGATGTCCCGCTCTTTCGACGTCGCGGCCCACTACGCCAGCAACGGCGGCAAGCAGCGCGGGGTGGTCTTTCGCATCGACGCGGCCGCGATGCGGGCACGCGGTCCGGTCTTCGATGCCTGGCTGACACTGCTGGCGCACAGCGAGGCGATGATGGGACCTGTCGAGGTGCAGACCTTCGCGACGATCGTGCGCGCGCTCGGGCCGCTCGACTCCGGCCGCTGCCTGGCGCATTGGGACGCCGTCGCCCAGACGCTGGCCTGCCGGCGCGGTGGCATGCAGCGCGAAGGCAGCGACTTCAGCAGCGACGACTACCTCGGCCCGGCGCTCGCCGGCCGGCTGCGTGCCGCAGGCGTCGAGGAGGCCGCTGTGGAGCGCCTGCTGCGCGCACTCGAGAGCCACGCCATGCGAAGCGCCACACCCTTTGCGATGGCGCGGGCCATCCAGGTCCTGCCGAACGGCAGGACGCGCGACGTTGCCCTGCGCCACGGCTACCGGGTCGCCTTCGGGCTGGCGCTGCCGGCGCTGCGGGCCGCGCTCGACGGCCAGCACGCCGACCACCGGCAGCCGGGCTGGGACCTCACGGCCTTCGGCTACATGGCCAAGACCTGCCGCGACCAGGAAGTCTTCAGCAGCGGGCCGATTCCGGGCGACGCGATCGTCGACGCAGTGGTGGTCAGCGCGGACGGCTCTCCCGCCTGATCCGGGGGCTGCACTGCCGCCGGCGCGTCGGCCGGCCCGCAGGGTCAGGGACCAGGCTCGCCTTCCTCGAAGTAGTCGGAGTCGATGCGTTTGACGTGGTATGACGGAGAAACCGAAACGCCGACGTCGAAGTCGATCATCAGGTTGGCGAGGACTTGTCCGTCGATGAGCGCGGCCGTGGTGGCAATTCGGGATGCGTAGTCCATCGTGTAGATGGTGTCGAGACCGAGACGGTCTTCCCTGATGATTCCATCACTCCCGCCATCGTCATCAATCGCTGCCTGGATTCGCAAGCCTGTCGCGGTTGCCGTGTTACCGATCAGGTTCACCACCACCTGCCGACCGACTAGCGGTCGTCCGCGCCAGTTCGCGGTGATGTGGCAGAACATGCGATGCTCA
>NZ_JAMTDQ010000007.1 GCF_023806635.1 Accumulibacter sp. | reverse complement strand
GTGGCGATCAGTTCGACCAGATGCATGTAGCGCGGCGGATTGAAGAAGTGGATGCCACAGAAGCGCGGCCGCAGCGCCTCCGGCAGACCCTCGGCGAGACGGTTGATCGACAGGCCGGAAGTGTTCGAGGCGATGATCGCCGTTGGCGCGATGAAGGGTGCGATCCTGCGGTAGAGGTCATCCTTCCATTCCATCTTCTCGGCAATCGCCTCGATGATCAGGTCGCAATCCCGGAGTTGCTCCAGGTCCTGCCCGTAGTTGGCGGCGTCGATGTAAGCGACGCGGTCCTTGGTCGCCAGCGGCGACGGCTCGAGTTTCCCGAGCGCGTCGATCGCCTTGCGGACGATCCCGTTGGCATCACCCGTGGCAGCCGGCAGATCGAAAAGCACCACTGGCACTTCGGCATTCGCGAGATGCGCGGCGATCTGCGCGCCCATGACGCCCGCTCCGAGTACGGCGGCCTTGCGTACTATGAAGTTGCTCAAGCTGTTCTCCTGTTATGGGTCGACTCTGTCCGCCGGGAATGCCCCGCGCCGGCCCTGCACGAGACCGGTCAAACGAACGTTTGAATTATACGCCGATAACAGCCAACGTCAACTCCGCGTGTTGCACGAGTCTCGGGGTCTTGCCTGAATGGGCCACTGAACGGCGCCGTCAAGGGCCTGGGCACTGGACGGCTCGAAGCCGGTCGACCGGCGTTGGCTGCGATCAGACGGGAGCTGGCAGTTCCCGCTTGCCGCCGTCCTGGTCGATCGCGACATAGGTCAGTACCGCTTCGGTCACCTTCACCGTGATCGGTTGCGCCGGGTGACGTTCCGCGTAGACCTCGACCCGGACGGTGATCGAGGTACGACCGGTGCCGACGACCTCGGCAAAGAAGCTGACGACGTCACCGACCGATACCGGCTGCTTGAAAAGGAACGAGTTCACCGCCACGGTGGTCACCCGGCCGCGTGCTCGCCGCATCGCCGGTATGGCGCCGGCAACGTCCACCTGCGCCATGATCCAGCCGCCAAAGACGTCGCCCTGCGGGTTCACCTCGGACGGCATCGGTACGACACGCAGGATCGGCTGCCTGTCGGGCAGCATGGTCACCAGCTCAGGCATGCTGGCTCCGCAGGTAGTTCAGTGGGCCACCGGTGAACGGAGCGAATCCGGTACCAAAGATCACGCCGGCGTCAGCCAGGTCGGCGTCGGCAACGACGCCGTCGGCGACCAGTTCCCTGGTTCTCTCGAGCAGCGGACGCACGAGGCGCTCGGCAAGACCGGGCGGCACGGGTCCGGCGGGAGGCTTCGCCACCTTGCCACCCCGATGCTCATAGAACCCGCGGCCACTCTTGCGCCCCAAGTGGCCGGCGTTGAAGCGATCGAGCAGGCAGCGCGGCGGTTCCGCCCCGCTGCCGGCCAGGCTCCTGCCGGCAGCCATCGCGACATCGAGGCCGACCATGTCCACGAGCTCGATCGGTCCCATCGGCATGCCGAACGCAAGCATCGCCTCGTCGACGGTCGCTGGCGTGATCCCTTCGTCGACCGCACGCATTGCCTCGAGCATGTACGGCCCGAGCACGGCGTTGACCAGGAAGCCGGGCGCGCTCTTCACCGGTAGCGGCAGCCGGTCGATCTGGCGGACGAAGGCGGTCGCACGCTGAACGGTTTCGGCGTCCGTCTCCACGGCGGCGACGACCTCGACCAGCGGCATCTTCGCCACCGGATTGAAGAAGTGGATGCCGACCAGCCGCTCGGGGCGCGTCAGCACGGCGGCGAGATCCTCGATCCGCAGGCTGGAAGTATTGCTGGCGAGAACAGCCTCCGGCCGCATGCGCGCTTCCAGACCAGCGAGCAGGACGCGCTTGGCTTCGAGGTCCTCGAAGATCGCCTCGATGACGACGTCGGCCTGCGCGGCGCCGTGTCCTTCGGGATCGGGGATCAGCCGATCCATCACCCGGCGCAACTCGCGCGCATCGCGGATGCGCTTCCCCCAGGCGGTGCATGCCCTCTGCAAGGCCGGCGCGATCCGCTCGATGCCCTGATCCTGCAGGGTCACGGTCAAGCCGCGCAAGGCACACCAGGCCGCGATGTCGCCGCCCATGACACCGGCGCCGACGACATGCACGCGGCGGGCACTGAAGTTGCTGGCCTTGCCGAAACTCTTGAGGCGCTCCTGGAGGAAGAAGACGCGCACCAGGTTGCGCGCTGTCGGCGAGCGGACGATGCTGTCGATCAGCTCCGGTGCCGCCAGGGCGTTGCCCTGATGCCGCGCCCAGATGTCGATGATCGCGTAGGGCGCCGGGTAGTGCTCGCGACGAGCGCGCCGCGCGACCTGCTTGGTCGCGCCACTGGCAACGATGCTCCTGAGCGGCCCGTTGAGCAGGCGCTGCAGGACGGGCGGACGCCGCCGCGCCTGGCCGCTCAGGACGAGCATGGCCGCCGCGGCATCCATCACCCGCGGTGGCACGCAGTCGTCGGCGAGGCCGAGCCGCTTCGCCTTCTTCGCATCGATCGTCCTCCCGGTCAGCATCATGTCGAGCGCCGCCTGCGGGCCGATTCGTTCGGGCAGGCGGAGCATGCCACCCCAGCCGGGAACGATGCCCAGCATGACTTCCGGCAGACCCATGCGCGTCGACGATTCGTCAATGGCGAGCAGGTAACGACAGGCGAGCGCCAGTTCGAGGCCACCACCGAGGCAGTGTCCGCGCACGAGAGCGAGCGTCGGGTAGCGCAGGGCAGCCAGGCGATTGAAGAGCTGCCAGCCGCGTGCCACCAGCTCGATGCCCTTGGCCGGCGTATCGAGTTGGGTGAACTCCTGGATGTCGGCGCCGGCGATGAAGCCCGCTGCCTTGCCGGAGCGGAAGATGAGGCCCTTTGGCGGTTGCCGGTCGAGCTCATCGAGGAGCTGCGACAGTTCCGCCATGACCGCACTCGACAGCGAGTTGGTCGATTCGCCCGCCTTGTCGAGAGTCGCCCAGGCGAGTCCCTGCGCGTCGACCTCGAGCCGCCAGTTACGCCAGCCATGCGTGTCGGGATTCATCACCTTTCCTTGATACTCGTTTTCCGTCATCAGTTTCATGCGACACCTGCCTGCAGGTTCTCGACCAGCATCGCTCCGCCCTGACCGCCGCCGATGCAGATCGCCGCGATGCCACGGCGTGCACCGGCGACACGCAGGGCGTGCAGCAGATGGAGGACGATACGCGCGCCGGATGCACCGACCGGGTGGCCGATGGCGATGGCACCGCCGTCGACGTTGAGACGCTCGGGCGACAGCGAACCGAGCGCCGCCGGCAGACCGAGCTGCTCGCGGCACCAGGCGTCCGACTCCCAGGCTGCGAGGCAGCCGAGTACCTGCGCGGCGAAAGCCTCGTTGATCTCCCACAGGTCGATGTCGTCAAGCCCGAGTTGCTGGCGCTGCAGGATCGGTGTCGCCGCATGCACCGGCCCCAGACCCATCTCGGCGGGGTCGAGACCGGCCCACTCGCTGTCCGTGATCCGGCCAAGCGGTTGCAGTTGCCACTTCTCGACGGCTGCCTGCGAAGCAAGCAGCAGCCACGCCGCACCGTCGGTTATCTGCGAACTGTTGCCGGGCGTGATCCGACCGTAGCGGCGGTCGAAGAATGGCTTCAATTTGGCCAGCCCGACCAGGCTCGAGTGCGGACGAACCCCATCATCGTCGAGGTACACCTGGCCCTGGCCATCGACCAGCGGCACGATCTCGCCGAAACGCCCCGCCTCGCGCGCAGCAACGGCGCGCTGGTGACTGCGGACGCTGAACTCGTCCATCTGCTGGCGCGAGATCGCGAAGCGCCAGGCGAGGTTCTCCGCCGTCTGGCCCATCAGCAACCCGACGACCGGATCGGTCAACCCCTTGAGCAGGCCGATGACCGGCGCCAACAGCTGCGCCGGGCGCAACCGGCTGAACATCGCGAGCTTCTGGCCGAGGCTCCTGGCCTGCATCATCCCCGCAAACCACTGCACCATCACATCGTTGTAGAGCAGCGGCGCACGCGACAGCGCGTCGACGCCACCGGCAAGCACCAGCTGCGAACGCCCGCTGCGGATGTTGGCCATTGCCGAATCGATGGCCTGCATGCCGCTGGCGCAGTTACGCATCACCGTCCACGCCGGCACCTGCTGCCCGCAGCCGAGACGCAAAGAGACGACGCGACCGATGTTGACTTCGTCTGGCGACGGACTGGCACAACCGAGAATCACCTCATCGAGGTCGGTGGCAGAGAACGGCTGCCGAATCAGCAGCGCACGCCCCGCCTGCACCGCCAGGTCGCTGGCCGCGAACGGACCCGGGGCATTGCGCCCCTTGAGAAAGGGGGTGCGCGCTCCATCGACAACAAATACCGGCTCAGATCCCAATACCTTCTCCTTCTCGCAGGTCCTCTGGCAGCGGCGCGGTGGCCAGGAGTGCGGCTCCTCGCCGCCGGCCGCTGGCGTCAAGCGGTCGCTTCAGGCGGCAGCCTTGTGCAGCAGGGTCTGCTGCCGCGTGCGACCGAGATCGTGCGGGAAATCGTCGACATGGATGACGATGTCGCGCAACTCGTTGCGCCGCTTGAGGACCGCGTACTCGGCGGGGGTGACGATGCCGGCAGCGAATGCGGCGTGCGCCAGATCGCGCACATTGGCGTCGGGATTGTCGACCAGCACGCCCTTCTTCTCCGCGGCGCGGATCTTTGCCTCGATCGGCTCGGCCTCGATGGTCGCCAGCAGCGCGAGTTCAAGGGCACCAACGGCTTCCGACTCGCCCTTCGGCACGTAGGTCTCGGCGGTCAGCCGGTCGCGTGCGGCCGATGGCTCGATCAGGAGCTTGGCCACGCGGTGACCGATGCGGTCGGACGGAACATCGTAGGGATGCCCCAGCGGGAAGACCATGCGGTAGAGCAGGCGGCCGATCCAGCGGATCGGGAAGTTGGCGATGGCACCGTCGAAAGCCATCTGCGCCTTGTACATCGCGTCCCAGATCGCCCAGTGCATGAGCGGGGCGTCGGCCTGCTGGCGTCCTTCCGACTCATAGCGCTTGAGCGTCGCCGAGCACAGGTAGAGCATCGACAGGATGTCGCCGAGACGCGCCGAGAGCTTCTCGCGACGCTTGAGCTCGCCGCCGAGCACCAGCATCGAGATGTCGGCCAGGAAGGCGAACGCCGACGAGAAGCGGGTCAGCTGCTGATAGTAGCGCCGCGTTTCCGGTGCGACGTTGGCCGGCACGGAGACGAAGTGCGAGCCGGTGAGCCCTTTGCGCAGGGCGCTGAAGGCGTGCCGGGCGGTGAATACGGCGTGACCAAACAGCGCGCGGTCGAAATCGTCCAGGCCCTGGCGCGTGTCCGGGTTGAACGCCGCCTTCATTTCCTTCAGCACGTAGGGGTGACAGCGAATGGCCCCCTGGCCGAAGAGGATCATGCTGCGTGTCAGGATGTTGGCGCCCTCGACCGTGATGCCGATCGGGATCTGCTGGTAGGCGCGGCCGATGAAGTTCGATGGACCCAGGCAGATGCCCTTGCCGCCGACGATGTCCATGCCGTCATTGACCACCTGCCGGGCGCGTTCGGTGACATGGTACTTGGCAATCGCCGAGACCACTGAAGGCTTCTCGCCGAGATCGATGGCGCCGGCAGTCATCTTGCGCACGGCATCCATCATGTAGGTGTACGCGCCGATCCGGGTCAGCGGTTCCTCGACCCCCTCGAAGCGACCGATCGCCATCTTGAACTGGCTGCGCACGCGTGCATAGGCGCCGACGCTGCGGGCAGTCAGTTGCGCCATGCCGGTGTTGGACGAGGGCAGCGAGATCGAACGGCCCGCTGCCAGGCACTCCATGAGCATGCGCCAGCCCTGGCCAACCATTGCCGGACCACCGATGACGTAATCGAGGGGCATGAAGACGTCCTTGCCACGCGTCGGCCCGTTCATGAACATGGCGTTGAGCGGAAAATGCCGGCGGCCGATTTCGGCACCGGGCGTATCGCGCGGAACGAGCGCGCAGGTGATGCCGACGTGCTTCCTGCCGCCAAGCAGGCCATCCGGATCGTACAGGTGGAAAGCCAGGCCGAGGATGGTGCAGACCGGCCCGAGCGTGATGTAGCGCTTGTCCCAGGTCACGCGCATGCCGAGCACCTCCCTGCCCTGCCAGATCCCCTTGCAGACGATGCCGACATCGGGAATCGACCCGGCGTCCGAACCCGCCCACGGACTGGTGAGGGCGAAAGCGGGAATCTCCAGACCCTTCGCCAGGCGCGGCAGGTAATGATTCTTCTGCGCCTCGGTGCCATAGTGCAGCAGCAGTTCGGCTGGCCCGAGCGAGTTCGGCACCATCACCGACACCGACAGCGCCGAACAGCGCGTCGACAGCTTGGTGACGATCTGCGAGTGCGCATAGGCCGAAAACTCGAGGCCGCCGTAGCGCTTGGGAATGATCATGCCGAGGAAGCCCTTGTCCTTGATGTACTGCCAGGCCTCGGCCGGCAGGTCGTGGAGTTCGCTGGTCACCTGCCAGTCATCGACCAGCGCACAGGCCTGCTCGACCTCGTTGTCCAGGAACGACTGCTCCGCCGGCGTCAGCTTCGGAACCGGGTACGCAAGCAGCTTGTTCCAGTCCGGGTCACCGCGAAACAGCTCGCCGTCCCACCAGACGGTACCTGCCTCGAGCGCGACGCGCTCGGTCTCCGACATCTGCGGCAGAATCCGCTTGTAGGTCCTGAAGATGGGTCGGCTGACGAGCGCCCGTCGCAGCGGACGGACGCTGAACAGCACGACCACGCTCGCCAGCGTGATACCGATTGCACTCCAGATGATCGTCGCGATCATGGCTGTTTCTCCTGTGATGGGTCTTGGGTTCTAGATCTGGGGTCTGCTTTGTCTGGCCGCCTTGCTCGGCGACTCTTTTTGGATTCCACCTGGCTCGTCGAACTGCGGCAGCGGAGCCCGCAGGCCGCCGAGCAGGAAGGGCATCAGCCGCTGTGCGAGCCGTCTGGCGCGAATCGTGTCGTCGTCCTGCGCGGGTCGCTCGCCAGCCAGATCGTCGAGTTCGACGCCGGTCACCACGCGCAGGACGTCGGTACCGGCGATCGCGTACGACATGGCACCGAGCATGAAGTGCAGGCGCCAGACGATCTCCGCCTGCGGCACGTCGGGCAAGGCCCGGTACAGGGCCTGCTTGTAGCGCTCGATGACCTCGGCGTACTCGCCGGCAAAAAAGGTGCGGATGAACTCTGCCGGTTCGGTCAACGTGCGACCGAGGAGCCGCAGGAAGGTCATCCCACCCAGGGTCTGGTCCTCGCCCATGCGCAGCAGGGTGCCAAAAAACGCCTCGAGAATCTGCGACGGCTTCAGCGCCCCACCGCCGGCCTGCGCCTCGAGACGATCGAGGGCCTGCAGGCGATGCTCGTTGAGCCAGCCCAGACGACGTCGGAACACCTCGCGCAACAGCGCCTCCTTGCCGCCGAAGTGATAGTTGACGGCTGCCAGATTGACCTCGGCCTCGCCAGTGATCATGCGCATCGAGGTCGCCTCATAGCCGTTCTCCATGAACAGGCGCTCGGCGACATCGAGGATCCGATCGCGGGTATCACTGTTGGTCTTCTGTTCTGGCATCTGCTGACTGGTCACCGGATGGGTCTGTGGAAGTTGCCGTTGCTCATCGGACACGGCACTCTTTCAAACGTTCGTTTTAATTCTAGGGCGTGAGCGCAGGGAATGCAAGCTTTTTTCCACCGTCCTCGGCTTGAGGAGAGGCGAGACACCGCTCCCGGGCTTCGGCCAGATCATGCGCGACGGCCTTGTGCGCGTCCCGATGGTTGCTTCACGCGGGATGACCGGTCCGCCGTCATCTGCATGGAAGACTGTGCATTCCGCCAGCACTTCATGCGACAAAACAGTTGACCAAGGCTGGCGGCTCCGTACAACATGCACAAGCAACGAACCGACAACGCAACCGGCATGGCGATCGGGAGTTCCACCATCACGACTACGATCACGAATCGCCTGGACGAGGGCATGGCTGCGTGCGATCTTGCCGGACGCACGAGCCGGCAAAGCTTCAACTGCTGCGTTACCGGAACAGTCGGCTTCCCTGGCCGCCAGGTCCGCGCCCGCGTTGGACCTCCCGTCCTGCCGATCCGGCGGAGCGCCGTGTCGCACTGGCCGCGATCACCCTCGATCAAGCAGTTCTCATCAGACGCCGGTGCCGGGATGCGAAGCCATCAGGGCTCCGCGGCGACACGATGGCTGCGCGTGATCGCGGTGTTTTGCCTTGGACTCCTCGTTGCGGCCGGTTCATCCGCCGCCGATGGGTCTGCCGACCTGCTGACGCCGGCGGAGCGGGCCTGGCTGGCCGCCCGTCCGCCGATCGTCCTCGGCGCCGCGGACGACTGGGGCGTCCTCGCGAGGAAGGATGCCGCGGGGGGGCTGTCCGGGCCCCTTGTCGAATACCTCGACCTGATGAACCGCAAGCTGGGCACCAGCATCCGCATCGAGGCCGGCCCGTGGCACGAGATGGTCAGCAAGGCCGAGGCCGGCAAGATCGATGGCCTGGCGGTGTCGTCGCCGCTCGAGGAGAGGAAGAAACACTTCCTGTTCACCGACGTGTTCCACGAGTCCCCCGACTTCATCTATCTGCGAACGGATGACCTGCACAAGGATGGGGCCCCGACCGACCTCGCTGGTCTGCAGGGCAAGCGGGTGGGCTACCTGAAGGGCTCACTGCGGACCGGCCGTGCCCTGGCAATGCACCCGAAGATCACACCGGTGCCGCTCGGGAGCTACGCGACGCTGGCCCAGGCACTGCTGCGCAGGGAACTCGATGCGGTGGTCGCCGTGTACGCGTTCGAGCAATGGCGCGTGAGCAACGCGGTCGTCGGAATGGCGATCACGCGGATCGTCCACGAGATCGACGCGCGACAGGTCATGTCGATCAACCGGAACGAGCCGGAACTGGTCGGCATCCTCAACAAGGGCATTGCGGCCATCACCCGGGGCGAACTGGAGTCGATTCAGCGGCGGTGGTTCGGCGCGGCCTCTCCGGGCCGCGTGGCAGCGGACCACGGGGAGTTCAACGCCGAGCTGCTGACCAGGGAGGAGCGAGCGTGGCTCGCCGCCCGTCCCGACATCGTCATCGGTGCCGGCGAGGACTGGGCCGCGACGGTGATGAAGGATGCTCGCGGCAACCTGTCCGGGTTCATGGTCGACTACCTGGACCTGGTCAATCGCAAACTCGGAACCAACGTACGAATCGAGGTCGGCCCGTGGCCCGAGATGGTCAGGAAGGCCGAGTCCGGTGCAATCGACGGCCTCACGCTGACCGCGCCGCTCGACGAGCGCAGGAAACACTTCCTGTTCACGGACGTCTTTCATTCTTCGCCGGCGTTCATCTACCTGCGGACCGATGACCTGCACAGGAGAAAGGTCCCGCTTGCCCTCGACGACCTGCGTGGCAAGCGGGTGGGTTATCTCAAGGGAACGCTGCGCGAGAGCAGCGCCCTGGCGAGGTATCCGGAGATCACGGCAGTCCCGGTGGACGGCTACGCGGAGCTGGCCCGACGTCTCCTGCGTGGCGATCTGGACGCGGTCGTCGCTGCCTATTCGCTGGAGTACTGGCGGGCCAGCAACGGCATCGTCGGCATGGCCGTGACGCGGACCATCCACGAGATCGACCCGAGCATGGTCATGTCGATCAACAAGGAGCATCCGGAACTCGTTGCGATCCTGAACAAGGGCCTGGCGGCGGTAACCAGGCCGGAGCTCGAGGAGATGTACCGGCGTTGGTTCGGGCCGGACTATTCAAACCGGGTGGCGGCGGTTCGGGTGCGGCTCAGCGCCGAAGAGCGCGCCTGGCTTGCCGGCCGCGACCTCATCCGCATCGGGATCGACCCGCGCTGGGCTCCGGTCGAGTTCGTCGACGAAGCGGGCGCGGCCAGAGGAATGTCGCTCGCCTACCTCGAACGCATGAGCAAGACGCTGGGCGTGCGCTTCGACGTCCGTTCCGACCTCTCCTGGTCCGAGGCCACGCAGGCGCTGCAAGACGGGCGCCTAGACGCGCTCGCTGCCATCGCGTCGACACCTTCCCGAAGCCAGCAGCTCCGCTTCACCGATCCCTACCTGTCGTTCCCGGCAGCGATCTTCTCGGCGGCCGATGTCACCTACATCGGTGGGCCGGAAGGATTGAACGGCAAGGTTGTGTCCGTCGTGCGCGGGGAAGCCATCGAGGAATGGCTGCGCGAGAACTGGCCCGACCTGCAGCTGCTGCCGGTCGCCGACACGCCAGCAGCCCTGAAGACGATCACGGATGGCCGTGCCTATGCCTTTGTCGGCAACCTCGTGACCACGAGCTACTACATCGGCCAGTCGGGTCTCAGCCAGATCCGGGTCGCCGGCGAGACGCCCTTCGTCTACCGGATCGCGATGGGTGTGCGCAGCGATTGGCCGATGCTCGCCGGGATCCTGCAGAAGGGCATCGACGCGATCCCTCTCACCGAGCGCGATGCCATCTACCGTGACTGGATCTCGATCCAGTATCAGCACCGCTTCGACACCACGATCCTGTGGATGATCGCCGGCGGAGCCATGCTCATCCTGCTGCTCGTCTTTGGCGAGCGCACGCTCCGTCTGAACCGCGCGAACACGCGCCTGCAGCGGCTGGCCAGGGACCTGTCGCAGGTCGAGGAGCGCGAGCGCCGGCGGCTTGCCGGCGAGTTGCACGACAGCCCGATGCAGAAGCTGGCGCTGGCCCAGCTGCAGTTCAGCGCCGCCAGCGGCGAAGTCGATTCGGGGCTGGCCGCGCGCCTGGACAACGGCCTCGGCCTGATGCGCGAGGCGCTCGACGAGCTGCACACGCTGCAGTTCGAGCTCAGTCCGCCGCTGCTGTATCGCGAGGGCTTGGCGGCGGCGCTGGAATGGCTCGCGGCGCACGCGACGGAGCGCTTCGGCGTCGCCTTTTCGTTCCGGGACGCCGCACCCATGGTGAAGTTTCCGCAGGAACTCGCGATCGTGGTGTTTCAGGTTGCCCGGGAGCTCGTCTACAACGTCGCGAAGCATGCAGCCGCCAACACGGCGTCGATCACGCTCGACGCCGACGGCCACCATGTCGTCCTGACCGTCGCCGACGACGGCAAGGGCTTCGAGCAGCCGTCCGGAGCGCGACGGCGCCGGGAAGGCTTCGGGTTGTTCAGCGCCCGGGAGCGCGTGACGCTGTTTGGCGGCGAAGTGGCGATCGAAACGACGGCAGCCGGCAGCCGGGTCACGGTCCACCTGCCCGTTGCGCAGCAGACCGGGACCGCCCCGGGTCCCGCAATGCAAGCCGCGGACTCTTTGCAGGCAAGGGGCGGCGAGGCCGCTCGATGACGATCAGCATCGTCCTTGCCGACGACCACGTGCTCTTCCGCCAGGGGCTGGCGGCGCTACTGCGGGAGCAGCCGTGCTGGGAGGTGGTCGGGGAGGCCGGAAGCGGCGAGGAGGCCATCGACCTCGTCGCGTTGCTCAAGCCAACGGTCGCCGTCCTCGATGTGGAGATGGTCGGCATGGGCGGCATCGACGCAGCGAAGCGGATTCGCGAGATCTCGCCCGGCACGAAGATCGTGGCGCTGTCGATGTACTCGAGTGCGCATTACCAGCAGCGCATGCGCCGGGCGGGCGCATCGGCCTACGTCTGCAAGAGCCAGCCGATCGGCGAGCTGGTTGAAGCTGTCAAGGCGGTCATCGGCGGCCGGGGCTACGAGCCGGGCTTGCCGGAACTGCCGGCACCGGCCGCAATGGCGCGCAGCGCCCGGGTCGACGCGGACGCGTTGAGCGAACGGGAACGCGAGGTGCTTCGGTTGCTCGCCGAGGGCCAGCGGACTGTGGTGATCGCCGAAACGCTCGGGATCAGCCACAAGACTGTCGAGACCTACCGTGCCCGGCTGCAGCAAAAACTCGGGATCAACGATCTTTCCGGACTCGTTCGCTTCGCAATTCGCGCCGGCCTGATCTCGCCGGAGTCGTAGCCAGCGGCCGACGCCGCGTCCTTCGCGCCCGCCGTTGGGCGCGTGCCAGCGGCACTTTCCGCTTTCCGCACGGCTTTGCGAAGCGCCTCGACCGGCGCGGGTCGAAGCGTCGCACGCCACTTCATTCTGGCCGATGTAGTGGCCTGCCTGACAGGTACCGCCTGACTATTCGTGCCTGCCAGGCGGCGGTAGACTCGCTCGAGTCCAGAAGTGGAGGCAGTCGATCGCGGCGCGGAACGTGGCAGGGTCGTCCCCCTGAAAGCAGAGAACGGAACCTGTGTTCGGCATGCGCCAATCCTGCTGCCGAAACTGACCGAGCCGATCGGAGGGCCAACAATGCCTGGCTTTCTGCCGCGATCCAGCGCGGCCAGTGCAACATGGATGATCAGCGTCGCAGCGGCCCAAGGCGGAGTCCCGTCGCCGGGGCGCGGCCGAGGTCAATCGAGCGTATGGCGACTGTAGCGCCGGGTCATCGCGAGGGCACAGGAACGACTTGAGGACGACGATCCTCATCGCTGACGATCACGCGGTGTTCCGGCACGGCCTGGCCTCGTTGTTGCGCGAGCGCGACGGCTGGGAAGTGGTGGCCGAGGCGGCTGACGGCGAGGAGGCCGTGCGGCTGGCGGGCACGTTGCGGCCGCGCATCGCGATGCTCGACGTCGAGATGCCGAGCCTTTCGGGCATTGAGGCGGCGCAGCGCATCAGGAAGCTTTCTCCGGAATCGAGGATCGTCGTCCTGTCGATGTATGCCGACGCACGCTATCAGGAGCGCGCGTGCGAGGCGGGGGCGTCTGCCTACGTGCTGAAGAGCGAGCCGATCGCCGCCCTGGTCGAAGTCGTCGAACTGGTCCTGCTCGGTGCGGCGTTCGTGAGCAATACCCTGCAGCGTCGAGAATCGGCGGCGGCGCTGCGCAGCGCCAGGGTCGACCTGCACGCGCTCAGCGCCCGCGAGCGGCAGGTACTGCGGCTGCTGGCCGAGGGCAGGCGGACGCAGGAGATTGCCGACCTCCTCGGCCTCGGCGTCAAGTCGGTCGAGACCTACCGTGGCCGGCTCATGGACAAGCTCGGCATCGACAACGTCGCGGGCCTCGTCCGTTTCGCCATCCGCGCCGGGCTGATCGCGCCGGAAGCCTGAGTGCGGACTCGCAGGCGGGCGCCGGAGAGTTGCGGCCGAGACCGCTGCCGGATTGGTGACGAACGGATCGAGCCGCCGATGACCGGCCTGCACCCCTGGTCGGCCACGCGCGACGATGCCTACCTGAACCATCTGCACGGCGACGGCCTGATCAGGCATGTAAGGCTCTTCCGTACAGCTTCCGTCGAGCGGCCTTACAGAGCGTCGCTTCCGGATGCAGCGAGCTTCCGTAATCCATTGATTCATTGACATATGTTTAGCATGGCACGGAATGTGCCTTTAACGCATCAGACTCTTCGCCTTTCAGCGCTGAGTCGACCGAAGTGGCAAGGGTCGGCAAGCCGTCAAGGGTGGCGTCCCCTTGGAACGAAACCGATTATCGTGGCTCAATTTCAGTGAGGTACCAAGAAATGGCAATGAAAAGAACTCTCGTGGCGCTGGCCCTTGCGGCTGGCTTGGTTCCGTTTGCGCAAGCGACTACGACCGTGTCCGCGTCGAACGGTACGCTGCACACCACGGCCGGGCTGACGGGCTTCCAGACGGACGGCAATGAGATGGGGGGCATGCAGATCACCGCCGCCTTTGGCGGCCTGAGCCCTTACTCCGAGACGGCGACCTGGGCCGCAGGCATTGGGAACTGCGGCTCGGCGGCGGGCACCGGCTGGTCGGTCGCCATGTGCGGTGACACGTTCTCCAGCCTCTGGACGCTGACGACCTCGCTTGCGGCCCCGCTGAACTTCCTCCAGTTCGACGGCCAGCCGGGCCGCACGGTGTTCGACCGCACCTTGCCCTCCCCTGGCACTCCGGGCTCGGCAAGCGGGTCCGACTTCAGCGACACGAGCACCTTGCTGCTCGCTGCGGCCTACACGGACATCCTCGCCGTGGCTGGGGATCCGGCCAGTCCCTACGGTGACCTGTACACCCGCGTCAACGTGACGATCCAAGGCGGACTCTCCGGGGCCACGGCACCGGCGTCGATCCAGTTCACAATGGACACCGACACTGCCACCAGCCGCATTGACGAGGTGCCGGAACCGGCCTCGCTGGCGCTCGTCGGCCTCGGCCTGGTGGGCTTGGTCGGCGCGCGTCGCGCGGAGAAGGCCTGATTCTCCGGATCGCCCTGGCCATACGGGGCCGCCCTCGGGGCGGCCCTTTTTCGTTGGTGTGTCGGCAATGCGTACGGCAGCGACCTCAGCGAGTCCCCGAGGCCACATTCACCGAAGAGCGACGTCGACGGGACGACCCACTCGACTCGAGCACCCAGCGTGCCGGCGTGTCCGGGAGAACTTCAATTCCCCCGGGGATCGGCGAGCCGGTTGACGCCCTCGGGGCGTTGATCGCCAGCAGGGTTCACGAGCCGGGCGCGCCACGCCATTCTGGCCCCTGTCGGGGCATTCCTGACAGGCGATGCCTGACTGTTCGGGCACGCCAGGCGTCGCTAGAATCGGCCCCTATTGCGGCCGCACTCAGTCTCGCGTCGCGAGCCTGTCCGGGACTTCTGTCCTCGCAGCGAGCCGCAGCGGGCGTGTTGCCGTCGCCTCTCCGGACGCGCTGGAGAGTTCGTACGGGTGACACGATCTTCATCTGATGAAGGGAAAACCATGACAATGTTGTGGAAATATTGGCTGGCGGCAGCGTGCATCGCTGCAGCTGCAACGCCGGCCCTGGCACAGCAGTCCAACGCCCTGCGGCCGGAAGCGACGAATCCCCTGGTGGTGACCGGCAACGACTGGATGAACTCTGCGGCATCGGAACGGATGGCTTTCCTGAAGGGCGTCGCCAACATGATCATGGCCGAGGGCGCCTACGCCAAGGGCACCAACCAGAAGATCCCGCCGGTCAGCGAGGGCATCATGAAGGCCACCGAGACGGTCAAGCCGGGCGAGTTCGAGGCGCGCATCACGAGCTGGTACGAGGCGAATCCGTCCAGACTTTCGACGCCGGTGATGATCGTCGTCTGGCGCAACATCGTCAAGAAGCAACCCTAGAAAGGCAACGGATATGGGACGGAAACTGAAAGTCGTCGCCGCCATGTTGGTGGTGGCCATGGTGAGCACTGCCTGCTACACCGCCGCCGGCAGCATGGTCGGAGCGGGAATCGGCAAGGCGAGCGGTGGCGATGGCACCACTGGCGCGCTGATCGGTGGTGGCATCGGCATGATGGTAGACCTGCACCACTGAGCATCGCCAGCTGGCGGCCAGGCCTGGCCACCAGCTACCCTGGGGCTTTCCCCGGACGGCGGTTGAGGGAAGCACCACTTTTGTCCTGGGTACCTGACCACGCACGGTTCTGAGTCGCGATTCATGAACGCAGATCAATGGAGGAATGAAATGACGAAAATGTTGCTCGCTTTGCTATTGGGACTGACGCTTGCCGGCTGCAGCAATCCCAAGAAGTTGTGCGAAGAGTGCTGGGCGCACAAGGACTGCGAAGGAGCGCTCAACTGCCGCTCACGACCGATGTCTGACGGATCCGTCAGGAATGTCTGCGTTGATACCTCACAAATGATCACCTGCCCGGTGCCACAGCCGGAGCCTGCCAAGTAGGAATCGGTCGACGCCACCGAATGACCCGTGCACCCAGGCTGCTGCCGATGCCGCGGAGACGGCCGTGGACCACAAGGAGACCATATTGAAGAAGATGAAGAAGAGTTGGCCACTGGCCGCCGCGCTCGGCCTGCTGATGCAGGCGCCGGCTTTCGCCATCGACGCAAAGTACCGCCAGAAGCTGGAACGCTCCGGTTGCACGCAAGTGAGCGAGTTGCAGGGCTGTGACATCAACAAGACCAGGGCGGAAAACGCCAAGGCCGGCTTCGTCACCGAGGCGCCCGGCGGGAACGCCGGACAGGGCGCACAGGCCAGCCAGTCGCCCTATGCCGGCAACTGGCTGGCGGTTGGCCCCAGCGGCGATACGGTGGCGAAAATCCACATCGACAACAGGGAACACGTCAAGGTCAATGGCAAGGCAGTCAAGGCCAGGCGCAGCGACGGCGCGCTGGTATTCAAGCAGGGCTTCATCACCTACACCATCCAGGGCGATCGCCGCCTCAAGGGCGAAGACACCTGGTGCGATTCCGACGCCAGGACCACCGGCAAGATCGTCGCCGACTGAGCTGCAAGCGAGCGACCGTCGGGTGAAACGATTCGCGATGCTGCACGCGGCGGCGCCGGATTGCTGCCATCGAACGTCTGCCAGCGGCGCCTTGCGCTGTTCTCCCGTCTGCCCCGCCGTCTCGCGAACGCCGGACCGGGTTGAGCTGCCTGCCCGGCTTCACTTTCCCGGAATTCCGCCTTGCTCTTCGAGTTCCAGAATGCGCCGCATACATCACCATCCATCTGCAAAGGACCACCCATGAAGAAAAAGCTTGTTGCCGGTTGCCTGCTCGCCCTCTGCCTCCTTCCTCCGGCGTTTGCCGCCAGCGAGGCCGGTGGCGCCAAGAAGCCCAAGAGCATCCCGTTCGCGACCACCACCTGCGGCGATCTCCTCGACATCTTCGCCGCGGCCGACCCCAAGCTGAACAAGGACAAGAAGATGCTCAAGGGCGCGCAGGACCGGGCCTTTGCCTACGTGGCCTGGACACATGGCTACCTGAACGGCCGCGATGGCATCGACGCCAGGCGTTACCCTTTCGACGAGAAGGGTGTGATGCAACTGGTCGGCGTCATGTTCAATACGTGCAAGGGCAACGATTCCAAGCTCTTCCTCGACGCCGTCAAGGACATGCGCTAGTCGCCAGTGCAGCGTCTGCTCAAGGAGATAGAACGATGAACGCAAGAGTCTCGAGGTTTCTGTCCGCCATGGCGGCAGCCGTGTTCCTGCTCGGCGCCGGCACCGTCGGCGCACCCGATGTCATGGCGGGTGACCGATATCGGCATGAACTCAGACGGCACGATGGCCAGGTGCTGCGCGCCGCGGCCGTGGACCGCGATCTGCGACAGCACGAGCGCGAGCGGCGCGCATTCGTCGCCGGCGCGGCGGTCCAGCACCACCGCGAGTACCGGCGCGACTATTACCGCGGCGACTATCGGGACGGCTATGCTGACCGCTATCGCGCCCGGTACTACGACGACGATGACGATCACGACAACAAGATCGGCGCGGCATTGGTCGGAGCCGCCGTCGGCGCGGTGGTGACCGGGGTGGTGATGTCCAACAGGAACGATCAGAGCACGAGCAACGCCAGCAGCGCTTCGAAGCAATGAGGTGCATGAGCCCTCGCCGTCGCCCACCCGGTCGGCGCCGAGGGAGCGGGCGGCGAGCCACAGCTGGTCCAGCGTGGCTGCCAATGGGCCAGCATGCTCGCTGTCCCCGAGAGTTGGTGTAGAGTCGGCGACCTGGCCTGCAGCAGCCTGTTCGTCGCCAACGGCGGCTTGCCGACCGTCCCCGGCCAGGATGCCGCCCGATCGAGCGGCGCCGCGACATCTGCCTGCCGGAGCAGAAGAGTGCCGATGCCTTGTCCACACAACAGGAGACGCCCGATGAATCCACCCCGCGAAGCCGATCACGAACTGGAAGACCGCGTTGCGCGGCGCCTGTTCGACCTGTTCATCCGCGTCGGCCTCGTGCTTGGCCTCGTGTGGCTGTGCTTCCACTTCTTCTCGCCGTTCCTGACGATGATGCTGTGGGCGCTGATCCTGGCGGTCACCCTCTATCCTTTGCACCAGAAGCTCGCGCAGAAGGTCGGCGGCAGGCAGGGGCGCGCGGCCACACTGATCGTCGTCCTCGGCGTCGGCCTGATCGTCGTACCGACCGTGATCCTGGGCAGTTCGTTCGGCGATTCGGTCCACGGGTTGATCAACGGGGTGAAGGACAACACGCTAAGCATCCCGGCACCGCCCGCAAGCATCGCGGAATGGCCGGTTGTCGGCAAGAAGGCCCATGCAGCCTGGTCGCAGGCGCATGCCGACCTGCCCGGACTGGTCAAGAGCATGCAGCCGAAGATCGGCGAGCTGGCGGGCAAGGCGCTGGGCATCGTTGCCAGCCTCGGCGGCGGCCTGCTCATGTTCCTGTTTTCGTTCGTCGTCGCCGGCATCATGATGGCCTTCGGCGAATCGGGGGGACGCGCGATGCAGGCGATCTTCGAGCGCGTCGCCGGCGTCGCCCGTGGCGCCGAGTTTGCCCAGCTGGCGACCTCGACGGTGCGCGCCGTCGCCTCGGGCGTGATCGGCATCGCCTGCATCCAGGCGCTTCTGGTCGGCATCTCGATGGTCATCGCGAATGTCCCGTTCGCCGGCGCGCTGGCACTGGTCGTCCTCATGCTTGGTGTCGCGCAGGTGCCGGCCGCCATCGTCACGCTGCCGGTGATCGGCTGGATCTGGGCGAGCGGCAGCTACGAGACAACTCCGGCCATCGCCTATACGGCATTGATCATGGTCGCCGGCTCGGTCGACAACGTCCTCAAGCCGTTGCTGCTCGGCCGCGGTGTCGATGCGCCGATGCCGGTGATCCTCCTGGGCGCGCTGGGCGGCATGGCGACGGACGGCATCCTCGGCATGTTCATCGGTGCTGCCGCGCTTGCGCTGGGCTACCAGATATTCATGCGCTGGGTCGATGACAACCCGGAGCGTGCGCGGCAACCGGCTGCCGGCGACCAACGTTCGATGATGCTCTGAGCCGGTGCGGGAATGCCTTGCCGGGGTCTCCGGCCGTCCGCTTTCCGTCTTCGCCGCGACGCTGCTGCTCGCCGGCTGCTCTGCAGTCGGGCCGGATTTCAAGTCGCCTGAAACGCCTTGGCTCGGCGCCTGGTCGGGTGGCTCGCTGACGACACTGGCCGCGGAACAACACGGCAGGCCGCGCGCCCAGACCGAGGATTGGTGGCGCAACTTCGACGACCCCATACTCGACGGGCTGGTCGCCGAGGCGCAGCGCGTCAACCCGAACGTGCGCACGGCCGGCATGCGCATCATGGAAGCGCGTGCGCAACTGGCGATCGCCGGCAGCCTGCTCTACCCGCAGCAGCAGCAGGTGACCGGCAAGGTCGTGCGCATGGGAACCGAGGCGAGCAGCGGCCCGGACACCGCGTTGACGGCGTACAACATCGGCTTCGGCGTCGGCTGGGAAATCGATTTCTGGGGCAAGTTCCGGCGCAGCATCGAGGCCGCGGATGCCGCCTACTTCGCCAGCATCGCGCAGTACGACGACGTGCAGGTGCTGATCGCCGCGCAGACGGCGTCATTCTATGTGGCCATCCGCACGCTGGAACTGCGACTGACGATTGCCCGCGAAAACGCCGTGCTGCAGAAGCGCAGCCTGGAGATCACCGAGCGCCTGTTCAAGCATGGCAACGACTCGGAACTGGACGTGCAGCAGGCGAGATCGCAGTACCTGAGCACGCTCGCCACGATCCCGCAGATCGAGGGCAGCCTGCGCCAGACGCAGAACGCGCTATCCGTGCTGCTCGCCCGCCCGCCGGGTCCGCTGCCGGAAATGGCGGCCGGCCGGGAACGCATCCCGCGGAGCGAACTGGCGATCGTCGCCGACATGCCGGCCGAGATGCTGCGCCGTCGCCCCGACGTTCGTGCCGCCGAGATGCAACTGGCGGCGCAATCGGCGCTGATCGGCGTCAGCGTCGCCGACCTCTACCCGTCGATCACACTGCTCGGTTCGCTCGGTGTCTCGACGACCTCGCTTTCCGGTGCCCCCAGGAAGTTCGACTGGGCGATCGGTCCCAGCCTGGTGTGGAACGTCTTCGACTTCGGCCGCCTGAGCAACGAGGTGCTGGTCCAGGATGCCCGCTTCCAGCAACTCTACGAGCAGTACCAGGGGACGGTACTGCAGGCGGCGCGCGAGGTCGATGACGCGGCCGTCGGCTTCGTCGCCAACCGCGAACAGGTTCCGCTGCTCGAAGAGTCGGTCAAGGCCGCACAGCGCTCGCTCGACATCGCGAC
The DNA here is from genome assembly GCF_023806635.1 of Accumulibacter sp. Lineage (GTDB taxonomy): Bacteria > Pseudomonadota > Gammaproteobacteria > Burkholderiales > Rhodocyclaceae > Accumulibacter. The sequence continues at coordinate 19,419 of NZ_JAMTDQ010000007.1, read as the reverse complement.
CATCCAGTACCGCGAGGGGATGGCCGGCTTCGAGCGCGTGCTCGATTCGCAACGAGCGCTGTTCAGCCAGCAGGAACGGCTGGTGAACAACCTCGGCAACGTCGCCCAGAGCCTGGTCACGCTGTACAAGGCGATGGGCGGCGGCTGGCAGACGGCGCGCAGCCGGCCACTGGTGGACGACGCGACGCGCGAGACGATGGCCGAGCGCAGCGACTGGCGGGAACTGCTGACGGTGCCGCTGCCGCCGCCCGACGCTGTCCCGCCACAGATGACACCGGAGAGGGAACAACGATGACCGAGGAATCGCCCAGCCAGAACCCGCCGACCGCGAACGGCGGCGAAGCAGCAGAGCAGCCGGGCAAGGCGACGCGGTTCGGTGCGACGGTCGTCCTGGCGCTGATCGTCGCCAGCCTGCTCTGGTATTTCGCCGCCGACCGTCTGACGCCGCACACCACGCAGGCGCGGGTGCAGGCCTTCGTCGTGCCGGTCGCCGCCGAAGTGGCGGGCAAGGTGCTGGCGGTGCACGTGCGGAACAATGACCAGGTGCAACCGGGGCAGCCGCTGTTCGACATCGATCCGAGCCAGTACCGGATCGCCCTGCAGCGCAGTCGCTCGGACTACGAGTCCGTGCAGCGCTCGGTCAACGCCTCGGCGGCAACCGTCGAGGCGGCTCGCGCATCGCTGCAGGCGGCGCAGGCCAACCACGTCAAGGCCGAAAAGGATGCGACGCGCCAGGAAACACTCTACGCCGAGGACCCCGGCGCCATTTCGGTGCGCCGGCTGGAGGTCGCGCAGGCCACCCGGATCCAGGCGCGCAGCCAGGAAAAGGCCGCCGAGGCCGACCTGCGCAAGGCGCAGGAGGCCGCCGGCGAGAGCGGCGACAACAACGCGCAACTGCGCAGCGCGCGCTCGGCGATCGAGAAGGCCGAGCTCGACCTGGCGCGTACGCGGGTGCTCGCCCCCGGCCGGGGTGTCGTCACCGACCTGCGCACCGATGTCGGCCATTTTGCCCAGGCAGGCGCGGCGGCGATGACGCTGATCGCGATGCACGATCTGTGGATCAGCGCCGACCTGACCGAGAACAACCTCGGCCATATCAATCCCGGCGACGAGGTGGCGATCGTCCTCGACGTGCTGCCCGGCGAGGTGCTCAAGGGCCGCGTGCGCAGTGTCGGCGGCGGCGTCAGTTCCGGGCAGCAGCAGGCAGCGCCGGGAACCCTGCCGACGATCCAGAACAGCCGCGACTGGCTGCGGCAGGCGCAACGCTTCCCGGTCGCGATCGAGTTCGATGCTGCCGAAGCGGAGCGCCTGGGCAGGCTGCGCCCCGGCGGTCAGGCCGAGGTGATGGTCTTCACCGGCGACAACTTCCTGATGAACCTGCTCGGCGCGGGCTACATCCGGCTGATGAGCCTGCTCTCTTACCTCTACTGAGCGGAGCATGATCGCGCCGGCGGAAAAGGCGGTGCTGCGGCTGGCGGTAGGCCTCGGCCTGTCTGTGCTGGTCGCCTACGGATTCGGGCTGCAGATGCCGCACGTGGTCTGCCTGCTGGCGATGATCGTCCTCTGCAAGCCCGGCCCGCCGATTCCGCCGCTCAAGGCGGCGGCCTTCGCCCTGCTGCTCGCCGGCCTGCTGGTGACGGGGGTGCTGATGGTCCCGTTGCTGGAGAACTACGCGCTGGCGGCGGTCCTGCTGACCGGCGCAATCCTGTACGCGCTGTTCTTCTTCGGCATCCGCACCGGCAACCCGCTGACCATGCTGCTGGTCGTGGTGTTCACACTGATCCCGGTCGCCGGCGTCGCCGAGCAGGCACTGGTGACGGTGATCAGCGTGACGATCGCCGCCGGGATCGCGGTCGGCGGCCTGGTGAGCAGCCTGTCGCACGCCTTCTTTCCCGACGCGCCGGGGGCGGTGGCGAAGGCCGCCAAGGCGCCGCCCCCCAGCCGTGAGACGGCGAGCTGGATCGCGCTGCGCGGCACGCTGGTGGTGATGCCGGTGTTCGTCCTGGCGCTGACCAACCCCTCGTTTTACTTGGCGGCGATCATGAAGACCGCCACCCTCGGGCAGCAGGCGGGCCTGACCGACACCCGCTCGGCCGGCAGGGAACTGGTCGGGTCGACCCTGATGGGGGCGGCGATGGCCCTCGTCGTGTGGTTCGGACTGTCGCTCTGGCCCAGCCTGTGGATGCTGCTGCTGTGGATGATGGCGGCCGCCCTGTGGGCTGGCGCACGGCTCTTCCAGGTCAGGCGCACGGCCTTCCCGCCGGTGTTCTGGAACGATGCGCTGATGACCATGCTGATCCTGCTCGGCCCGGCGATCGAGGACAGCGCCGGCGGTACGGGCGTGTTGGCGGCATCCGCCGTCCGCGTCGGGCTGTTCGTCGGCGTCGCGCTGTACGCCTGGGTGACGGTCTGGTTGCTCGAACGCTGGCGGGCGTCGAGACCCGAAGCACTTTTCTTCCGCAGCGGTCGAGAGGGTGGCTGACATGATTCTGGTGGATCTGGCCATTGGCCTGATGACGATGATGATGTGCCTCATCCTGCAGGTCACGTTCACCTTCTGGAGTGTTCGTCGCGTCATGGGTACGCCTCGCCGACCGAGGAGAAGCAGCGGACTGATCGAGGGAATCGTTGCGCTGCTGGTTGCAATGCTGATCATGATGCTCGGCAACTTCCTGCAGATCATGCTTTGGGGAGCGTTGTTCTTCGTTCTGGGCGAGTTTCCGGTGTTTTACGAGGCGGTCTACCATTCGGGCGTCAACTTCACTTCGCTGGGCTATGGCGACGTGGTGATGAGCACCGACCGGAAGCTTCTCGGTCCCCTCGAAGCGCTCAACGGAATCCTGATGCTTGGCCTGAGCAGTGCCGCGTTGGTGGCCATCCTGCAGCACCTGACCCGGATGCACGTCGAGGGTCGCAGCCCGGACGTTTGAGCCGCAGGTCAGCCCGTCAATACCACCCGGGCATTTCTGGCTCCCTGCGATACCCTGTATGGGGTGCCAAGCGTCGCGCGCAACCGGCCAAGCCGCCAGCCAGGCCCGGACGGCCTGAAAGCGGCTGAATCACTGCTGTCGGGACGACGCGCCCGTCGTGACAGCGGGGACAGCACGCCCACCCGGCGCGACCGAAGCGCTGCCGGAACTCCTCCACCGTCGCCGTGACCAGCGCATCGCGTGCCGGATCCGAGAAGGCCTGCCGCACCAATGCCAGCTTCGTTGCCTTCGCCGCCGATGCCAGCAGACCGTAGTGCCGAATCCGCCTGAGGTCGCTCGGCAACACGTGTCGGCACTTGTTGACCGCCATTGGCAACAGGTCATACTGCCGGGGTCATTGACCCGATCGAGCCACCTGCCGATGCGCCGTACTGCTTCTGACTACCCAGCCGGCGACAGGCCTGCGGCCGGCGCTGCGCCTGTCGCAGCGACACTCGGCAGGCTTCTGCCCTACCTCTGGCAGCACAAGTGGCGATTCCTGCTGGCGTTGTCCTGTCTGGTTGGAGCGAAGATCGCCAACGTCAGTGTGCCGCTGATCTTCAAGGAGATGATCGACGGTCTCACCGGACCACAACAAGCGCTCATCCTGCCGGCAGCGCTCCTCCTGCTCTACGGTGCCTTGCGTTTCTCCGCTTCCTTGTTCGCCGAGTTGCGTGAGATTCTTTTTGCCCGCGTCACCCAGCGCGCCGTCCGGCGCATCGCTCTCGAGGTCTTCCGTCACCTGCACGACCTCTCGCTGCGCTTTCACCTGGAACGGCAAACCGGAGGAGTTTCACGCGACATCGAACGTGGCAGCCGGTCGATCTCCAGCCTGATCAGCTATACGCTCTACTCGATCCTGCCCACTCTGGTCGAGATCAGCATCGTTCTCACCATCCTGCTGCTGCGCTACGACATCAGCCTGGCACTGATCACGATCGCCTCGCTGGTCGCCTACGTCATCTTCACGGTGAGCGTCAGCAACTGGCGAATCATGCTTCGCCGCAAGCTCAACGAGACCGATTCGGCAGCCAACACGCGGGCAATCGACAGCCTGCTGAACTGCGAAACCGTCAAGTACTTCAACAACGAGGACTACGAGGCCCGGCGCTACGATCAGCAGATGCAACTCTGGGAGGAGGCCGCCACGCGCAGCCAGCTGTCGCTCTCGTGGCTCAACCTGGGACAGCAGGGAATCATCGCAGTCGGCGTGACGGCAATGATGTGGCGAGCTGCCACCGGCGTCGTCGAAGGCAGGATGACGATCGGCGATCTGGTACTGGTCAACGCGTTTCTCGTGCAGCTCTACATGCCGCTCAATTTCCTCGGCGTCGTCTATCGCGAGATCCGGCAGGCGCTCGCCGACATCGAGCGACTCTTCGACCTGCTGGCGGTCAATCGGGAGATCAGCGATTCGCCGGACGCAGTCAGCCTCGCCGACGGGCCTGTGGCGATCCGCTTCGCCGCGGTGGACTTCTCCTACGAAGCCAACCGGCAGATCCTGCGCGGGGTGGAGTTCTCGATTCCTGCCGGCCGCACGGTCGCCGTCGTCGGCGAATCCGGCTCCGGCAAGTCGACGCTCGCGCGTCTGCTCTTCCGTTTCTACGATGTCACTGCCGGCGCCATTCTGGTCAACGGCCGCGATCTCCGCCACTTGACGCAGGCCAGCCTGCGCGCGGCAGTCGGCATCGTGCCGCAGGACACCGTGCTGTTCAACGACACCATCTACTACAACATTCAGTACGGCAACCCCGGCGCCGACCGCTCGCAGGTTCTCGCAGCCGCGGCGGCGGCGCAACTCGCGACCTTCATCGACCAGTTGCCGCTGGGTTATGAAACGCGCGTCGGCGAGAGGGGGCTGAAGCTGTCGGGGGGAGAGAAGCAGCGGGTGGCAATCGCCCGCGCGATCCTCAAGAACCCGCCGGTCCTGATCTTCGACGAGGCGACGTCAGCGCTCGACTCGAAGACCGAAAAGGCCATCCAGACGAGTCTGGAGCGCGCCGCGCACGGCCGCACGACTCTGGTCATCGCGCATCGTCTGTCTACGATCATGAACGCCGACGAGATACTCGTCATGGACACGGGCCGCATCGTCGAACGCGGAACGCATCAGCAGCTGCTCGAGTCCGCAGGCACCTACGCCCACATGTGGACGCTGCAGCAGCTCGAGGAAACCGGTGCTGAGGCGCCGCCAAAGGGCAGCGCGCAGGCCACCTGACGCCAGCAAGAAAAAGCCAGGCGCAAGGCGGCCTGGCTTCGTTGGCGCATTGCCCGCCGAGCGATCAGTCGCCCTTCGCCGAGGTGGCCTCGCCTTCGTTGAGCGGCCGGTCGAGCAACTCGACAAGAGCCATCGGCGCATTGTCGCCTTCGCGGAAGCCGCACTTCAAAATCCGCAGGTAACCACCGTTGCGTGTCGCGTAGCGCGGGCCGAGTTCATCGAAGACCTTCACCACCATGTCGCGGTCGCGCAAGCGAGCGAACGCCAGCCGGCGGTTGGCCACACTCGGCTTCTTGCCCAGGGTGATGATCGGCTCGACCACGCGCCGCAGTTCCTTGGCTTTTGGCAGCGTCGTCTTGATGACCTCCGAGCGCAAGAGTGACACACTCATGTTCTGCAGCATGGCCAGCCTGTGAGAGCTGGTCCGGTTCAGTTTGCGAAGACCCAAACGGTGACGCATATCAGTTCCTTCCTGTTCTTTTCCGGCTGCTCACTTGTCGAGGCCGGCCGGTGGCCAGTTCTCGAGCTTCATCCCCAGGGTCAGGCCGCGGGCAGCCAACACTTCCTTGATTTCATTGAGCGACTTGCGTCCCAGATTGGGTGTCTTCAGCAACTCGTTTTCGGTTCTCTGGATCAGATCACCGATGTAGTAGATATTTTCCGCCTTCAGACAGTTGGCCGAGCGGACGGTCAACTCGAGGTCGTCCACCGGTCGCAGCAGCAGGGGATCGACCTGGATCGTCTTCTGGTACTCCACGGGCATCGCGGTCCCGGCAAGATCGGCGAACACCGAAAGCTGCTCCATCAGGATCCGTGCCGCGGTGCGAATCGCCTCCTCGGGCTCGATGGCACCGTTCGTCTCGATGTCCATGACCAGCTTGTCGAGGTCAGTGCGCTGCTCGACGCGAGCGCTCTCCACCGCGTAGCTCACCCGACGAACCGGGCTGAAGGAAGCGTCGAGGACGAGTTTGCCGATATTCTTCGAGCCGTCACCGATGTCGCGCAGATTGCCTGCCAGGTAGCCGCGTGAACGCTCGACCTTCATTTCCATCGCCAGCTTGCCACCAGCCGAAAGATGGGCAATGACGTGCTCGGGGTTGATGATTTCGACATCGTGTGTGACCTCGATGTCGCCAGCCCTGACCACTCCCTTGCCCTCCTTGCGCAGGTGCAGAACGACCTCTTCCCGGTTGTGCAGCTTGAAGACCACCCCCTTGAGGTTGAGCATGATGTCCACGACGTCTTCCTGCACGCCGTCGATCGTCGAATACTCGTGCAGCACCCCCTCGATACTCACTTCGGTCGGCGCGTATCCGGGCATCGACGACAGCAGAATCCGGCGCAACGCATTGCCCAGGGTGTGCCCGTAGCCGCGCTCGAACGGCTCCATCACCACGCGTGCATGCACCGGCGACAAGCTCTGCACATCGATGATGCGCGGTTTAAACAGTCCACTGCTTTGCATGTACAGTCCTTTGCCTGATTCCTTCGAGCCCTGACGCCCTTACTTCGAATACAGTTCGATCACCAGACTCTCGTTGATGGTCGGCGGCAACTCGCTCCGCTCGGGATTGGCCTTGTAGGTCCCCTTGGCTGCCTTGGCGTCCACCTCGACCCAGGCCGGAAAGCCCCGGGCCTCCGCCGCCGCCAGAGCAGCCTTGACCCGCAACTGCCCCTTTGTCTTTTCACAGACCTCGACCACATCTCCCGGGCGCACTTGATACGAAGGGATGTTGACTCTTCTGCCATTGACGAGGACGCCGTTGTGTCGAACCACCTGGCGCGACTCCGAGCGTGATGCGGCAAAACCCATGCGGTAACAGACACTGTCCAGACGCGACTCCAGCAGTTGCAGGAGCACTTCGCCGGTAACCCCGCGACGGCGGTCGGCTTCCTGATACACCTTGCGGAACTGCCCCTCGAGAACGCCATAGATACGCCGAATCTTCTGCTTCTCGCGCAGGTGGACGCCGTAGTCGGACAAGCGCTGGCCGGACTTCTGGCCGTGTTGCCCGGGTGCGTAGGAGCGCCGTTCGATGGCGCACTTGTCCGTGAAGCACTTTTCGCCCTTGAGGAACAGCTTCTCGCCTTCACGGCGACACTGGCGGCATTTCGGATCGAGATTGCGAGCCACTTTTCTTCTCCTTAAATCCGACGCCTCTTGGGCGGCCGGCAGCCGTTGTGCGGGATCGGCGTGACGTCGGTGATCGCCGTGATCTTCATTCCCAATGCGTTCAGCGCACGGACCGATGATTCCCGCCCGGGGCCAGGTCCCTTGATGCGCACCTCGAGATTCTTCACACCACACTCGACCGCCACCCGGCCAGCAGCCTCGGCGGCGACCTGCGCCGCAAATGGTGTGCTCTTGCGTGAGCCCTTGAAGCCGGCACCGCCCGAGGTCGCCCATGACAGGGCGTTCCCCTGGCGATCGGTGATCGTGATGATCGTGTTGTTGAACGAAGCGTGGATGTGAGCGACGCCCTCAGCCACGTTTTTCCTGATCTTGACTTTCTTGCGAACTTTTGTAGCGGTCTTGGCCATCTTTGGGTCCTAGTTGCGGATCATTTCTTGCCGGCGATCGGCTTGCGTGGGCCCTTGCGCGTCCGCGCATTGGTGCGCGTGCGCTGGCCACGCGACGGCAGCCCCTTGCGATGGCGCAGGCCCCGATAGCAGCCGAGGTCCATCAGGCGCTTGATGCTCATGGTCACTTCGCGGCGCAGGTCCCCTTCAACGGTGTACCTGCCGATCTCGTCACGCAACCGTTCCAGCTCGGCCTCGCTGAGATCCTTCATCTTGGTTGAACGGACAACCCCAGCAGCCTCACAAATCTTCTGTGCGCGCGAACGCCCGATCCCGTAGATGGCGGTCAGCGCGATCTCGGCATGCTGGTGGTTAGGGAGGTTTACGCCTGCGATGCGGGCCATCGATTCACCCCAATAGAAACGAAACTTCGAATTATAGTTCGAACGTCTGACGACTCACCACGGTGACTCGTCGCGCTCAACCCTGCCGCTGTTTGTGACGTTGGTCGGCACAAATCACACGCACGATGCCGTGCCGCCGAATGATCTTGCATTTCCGGCAGATGCGCTTAACGGATGCCAGCACTTTCATGGTCGACTCCTGATTTTCCGGACCAAGGCGCAGCCAGCCTTTCGCCGAATTGTTGCGTAGAGATTCTTCACTTGGCGCGGAAGACGATGCGCGCGCGACTCAGGTCGTACGGAGTCAGTTGCACCGTCACCTTGTCGCCCGGCAGTATCCGGATGTAATGCATCCGCATCTTCCCCGAAATGAAACCGAGCACCATGTGACCGTTTTCGAGCTTCACCCTGAAGGTGGCGTTGGGGAGGTTCTCGACGACCTCTCCCTGCATTTCTATCAAGTCTTCCTTTGCCATCCTATTTCGCCGCCAGGCCGGAGCCCTTGAAGTTCGCCTTCTTCAGCAGGCTCTCGTACTGGTGCGACATGGCGTAGGCTTGCACCTGGGTCATGAAATCCATGGTCACCACGACAATGATCAGCAGTGAAGTGCCGCCAAAATAAAACGGCACGTTCCACTTGAGAATCAGAAACTCCGGCAGCAGGCAGACGATGGTGATGTAGACAGCGCCAACCAGGGTCAACCGCATCAGAATCCTGTCGATGTAACGCGCAGTCTGGTCTCCCGGCCGGATGCCGGGCACGAACGCGCCGCTCCGTTTGAGGTTGTCGGCTGTCTCCTTGGAATTGAAGACCAGTGCCGTATAAAAGAAACAGAAGAAGACGATGGCCGCCGCATAGAGCATGACGTAGATCGGCTGCCCCGGCGAGAGGGCGCCGGCAACGTCCTTCAGCCAGCGCACGGATTCGCCAGAGCCAAACCACCCGGCGAGGGTCCCCGGGAAGAGGATGATCGACGAGGCGAAAATCGGCGGAATCACGCCGGCCATGTTCAGCTTCAGTGGCAGGTGCGAACTCTGACCACCGTATATCTTGTTCCCGACCTGCCGCTTGGCGTAATTGACCAGAATCTTGCGCTGCCCACGCTCGACGAAGACGACGAAGGCCGTAACGAGTACCACCAGGACGCAGATCACAAGCGCGGTCAGCGGATGCATCGCACCCGTACGGACCAGTTCCAGAAGCCCGCCAATGGCGTTTGGCAAGCCGGCCGCGATGCCAGCAAAGATGATGATGGAGATGCCGTTGCCGAGCCCACGCTCGGTCACCTGTTCTCCGAGCCACATCAGGAACATCGTGCCCGTCACCAGTGTGACGACCGTCACGAGGCGGAACATCATTCCCGGCTCCAGAACCAGCCCGGGTTGAGCCTCGACGGCAACCGCGATGCCGATACCCTGGAAGAGCGCGAGGAAGACGGTACCGTAACGGGTGTACTGCGTGATCTTGCGCCGCCCAGCCTCGCCTTCCTTCTTGAGCGCCTCGAGTTGGGGGCTGGCATGGGTCATCAGTTGCATGATGATCGAGGCAGAAATGTACGGCATGATTCCCAGGGCAAAGATCGTGAAGCGTGACAGCGCGCCGCCGGAAAACATGTTGAACATGCCGAGAATGCCGCCTTGCTGCTGGTTGAACAGCTCGCTGAGGACCCGCGCATCAATCCCTGGCACCGGAATGTGAGCGCCGATGCGATACACGAGCAAGGCACCCACGAGGAACCACAGCCGGCGCTTGAGGTCGCCGAACTTGCCGCCCCTGCTGACCGTATTTGCGCTATTTGCCAAGAGAACTCACCCCTGAACCCGGTTCATTCCGCAACGCTGCCACCCGCCGCTTCGATCGCAGCCCGCGCGCCGGCCGTCGCTCCAACGCCGCGGAGCAAGACCTTGCGGTCGATCGTTCCCGACAGGATGACCTTCACCGACAGCACATCCTGCGCCACCAGGCTGGCCTGGACCAGTGTCGCGAGATCGATCTCATCGACCGGCAAACGGGCGATTTCAGACAGGCGAACCTCGACGTTGCGCGACCTGGTCAGCGACTTGAAGCCACGCTTGGGCAGGCGACGCTGCAAAGGCATCTGCCCGCCCTCGAAGCCGACCTTGTGCAGCCCACCTGCGCGCGATTTCTGCCCCTTGTGGCCGCGGCCGCAGGTCTTGCCGAAGCCGGACCCGATGCCCCGACCCACTCGCTTTCTTGCCGGCCGGGATCCCTCGGCTGGCTGTACGGTATTGAGTTCCATGTCAGCGCTCACACTTCAGAAGGTAGGACACCTTGTTGATCATTCCGCGTACCGCCGGCGTGTCCTCCAGCACCGAACTACTGTTGAGGCGTCGCAGGCCGAGGCCACGAACGGTCGCGCGATGCGATTCCTTGGTGCCGATGAGACTCCTGACCAAGGTCACCTTCACTGTCTTCTCCGCCATCTCTTACTCCAGGATTTCGGCAACGGATTTGCCACGCTTCGCAGCAACCTCGGCTGGCGTCGTCATGGAGCGCAGCCCGTTGATCGTGGCTCGGACGATGTTGTAGGGATTGGTTGAACCATGCGCCTTGGCGACGACGTTGGTCATGCCGATGACGTCGAAAACCGCCCGCATGGCGCCGCCGGCGATGATCCCGGTTCCTTCCGGCGCCGGCTGCATCATCACTCTCGAAGCTCCGTGTCGTCCGAACACCGTGTGCTGCAGCGTCCCGTTCTTCAGGCTGACGCGGATCAGGTTGCGGCGCGCCTCCTCCATCGCCTTTTGCACTGCCACCGGCACCTCGCGCGACTTGCCCTTGCCCATCCCAACGCGCCCGTCGCCATCACCAACGACGGTCAGCGCGGCAAAACCGAGAATCCGACCGCCCTTGACGACTTTCGTCACACGGTTGATCGAGATCATCTTCTCCCGCATGCCATCATCGGGCTTCTCGGCTTGCTGTGGTTTCCTGCTTTGCGGTTTAGCCATTGATTACTCCAATTCCTTGCACTCTGCGATCAGAACTTGAGACCGCCTTCACGCGCTGCGTCGGCCAGCGCCTTGATCCGGCCGTGGTAGCGGAAACCAGCGCGGTCGAACGAGACGCTCTCGATTCCAGCCTTTCTCGCCCGTTCGGCGATCAGCAGACCGATCGTCTTCGCCGCGTTGATGTCGCCGCCATTGGGCAGCATGCTCCGCACACCCGGTTCCAGCGACGAGGCAGCAGCGAGAACCCGCGATCCGCAGGGCGAGATGACCTGCGCGTAGATGTGGCAATTGGTGCGATGCACCGACAAGCGCACGGTCTTGAGTTCGGCGATCTTGGCCCGGGTCATGCGGGCCCGGCGCAAACGCGCCTGTTTCTTGTCAATCATCTGAGCACCCTTATTTCTTCTTCTTCGTTTCCTTGATCACGACGACCTCGTCCGCATGGCGAACGCCCTTGCCCTTGTAGGGTTCCGGCTTGCGATAACTGCGGACTTCCGCCGCGACCTGGCCAACGAGTTGGCGGTCAACGCCCTTGATCACGATTTCCGTCTGCGTCGGCGTCACCGCCGTGATTCCGGCCGGCAACCTGTACGCCACCGGGTGCGAGAAACCCAGCGAGAGGTTGAGCGTATCGCCCTGGGCCTGCGCGCGATAGCCAACCCCAACCAGAGTCAATTTTCGCTCGAAGCCCGAACTGACCCCCGTCACCATGTTGGCGACAACGGCGCGCATCGTTCCCGACAAGGCGTCTGCCTGCGGCGCTCCCGCAACCGGCCTGCAGTGGAGGCTGCCGCCCTCCTCTTCGATGCTCACCGCCGGGTTGACGGCGAACTCGAGGTGGCCGAGCGGCCCCTTGACTGAAATCCGCTCGCTCGTCAGGGCGACGACAACCCCAGGCGGCAGGGCAATGGCTTTCTTTGCGACTCGGGACATGGCTACACCTTACGCGACAAAGCACAGAACCTCGCCGCCAACATGGCTGGCGCGGGCCTTGCGGTCGGTCATTACGCCCTTGGGCGTCGACACGATGGCGACCCCAAGACCATTCATCACCTGTGGAATATCCCCGGCGCCCCGGTAGATCCGAAGCCCAGGTCGGGAAACACGGTCGATCCGCTCGATCACCGGCCGGCCCGCATAGTACTTGAGGCCGATCTCGAGCAACGGCTTGCCGGCGTTGGGATCAACCGAAAAGCCCTCGACGTACCCCTCGTCCTTCAACACTTGGGCAATGGCGACTTTCACCTTCGACGATGGCATGGCGACGGACGCCTTGCTCGCCATCTGGGCATTGCGGATGCGGGTCAGCATGTCGCTGATCGGATCGCTCATACTCATTCTGTTCTCTCCTGCTACCAGCTAGCCTTGACCATGCCCGGCACTTCGCCCTGCATGAAGAACTCGCGCAGCTTGCCGCGAGCGAGGCCAAACTTGCGGAAGACACCGCGCGGACGGCCAGTGAGCTGGCATCGGTTGCGCAGCCTGACCGGGCTGGCGTTGCGCGGCAACGCCTGCATCTTGAGACGCGCATCGAAGCGGTCTTCGATCGACCGGCTCTGATCGGCGATCACAGCCAACAGTTCGGCACGTTTCGTGGCATACTTCTTGACAACCTTGCGCCGCTTTTCACCGCGGTTGATGACAGCGATTTTCGCCATTTCGTCTCAGTTCCTGAAAGGGAATTTAAACGCGCCAAGCAGGGCACGCGCCTCTTCATCGGTCTTGGCAGTAGTCGTGACACTGATGTTCATGCCGCGCAGAGCGTCGATCCGGTCGTACTCGATTTCCGGGAAGATGATCTGCTCCTTGAGACCCATGCTGTAATTGCCACGGCCGTCGAAGCCCTTTCCGGAAATGCCGCGAAAATCACGCACACGCGGCAACGCGACGGAAACCAGGCGATCAATGAACTCGAACATACGCGGGCCGCGCAAGGTAACCATGCAACCGATCGCATAGCCCGTGCGGATCTTGAAGCCGGCAATGGACTTCCTGGCCTTGGTCATCACCGGTTTCTGGCCGGCGATCTTGACCATGTCGCCCATTGCGTTTTCCAGGACTTTCTTGTCCGCCACCGCCTCCCCGACACCCATGTTGAGCGTCACCTTGGTGATCCGCGGCACTTCCATCTTCGACTTGTAGCCAAACTTATGGGTCAGTTCGGGAACCACCGTATCCTTGTAGTACTGCAGCAAACGCGCCATGACTGATCCTTATGCCCCCAAGACTTCACCGTTCGACTTGAAAAAGCGTACCTTCGTACCGTCCTCAAGCTTCCTGAAGCCGACCCGGTCCGCCTTCCGGGTAGCCGGGTTGAAAAGCGCCACATTCGACACGTGCAGCGGCATCTCCTTTTCGGTGATGCCGCCGACGACGCCCTTCACCGGATTCGGCTTGACGTGCTTCTTGACACGATTCACGCCCTCGACGAGAACATGCTCGGCATCGGCACGAGCGAGGACGGTTCCCCGCTTGCCCTTGTCCTTGCCGGCGAGGACCACGACGTCGTCGCCCTTACGAATCTTTTCCATGACTTTCCTTACAGCACTTCCGGCGCCAGGGAGACGATCTTCATGAAGCGGTCACCACGCAACTCGCGCGTCACCGGCCCGAAGATGCGCGTACCGATCGGCTCCATCTTGTTGTTGAGCAGGACGGCGGCGTTATGGTCGAACCTGACAAGAGATCCGTCGACGCGACGGACGCCCTTTGCCGTGCGTACCACGACGGCACTGTAAACGTCGCCCTTCTTGACGCGCCCGCGCGGCGCGGCATCCTTGATCGCCACCTTGATGATGTCACCAACACCCGCGTAACGGCGCTTGGAACCGCCGAGCACCTTGATGCACATCACCGAGCGCGCACCGGTGTTGTCGGCGACATCGAGAGTAGTCTGTACTTGAATCATGTGTCACTCCAACTTGGCCCGCGACGGCGGTCAGTCTTGGAACCCGCTAGGGGAGAAACGCTCGACCGGTTGCTACCGTCGTGCGCAGGAAAACCGGGGATTATAGCCGGAGCGCAAACAAACGCAAGAACTATATCGCGACAGCTCGCTGGAGCAGCCGACTGACCACCCACGACTTGGTCTTCGACAGCGGCCGAGACTCCTGGATTTCTACCATGTCGCCAAGTTTCGCCTCGTTGTTTTCGTTCTGGGCGTGGTACTTGCTGGACCGGACGATGATCTTGTCGTACATCGCGTGCTTGACACGACGCTCGACCAGAACGGTCACCGTCTTCTCCATCTTGTCGCTGACGACGCGCCCAATCAGGGTACGCTTGCTGCTCTTGGTCTCGCTCATTGAACCGCCTTTTCACGAAGAAGCGTCCGCACGCGCGCGATCTGACGGCGCACCTTGCCGACCTGGCTGTTGTTCGTCAGCTGCTGGGTAGCAAGCTGCATCCGCAATCCGAACTGCGCCTTCAAAAGGGCGAGAAGTTCCTGGTTCAGCTCATCGACCGATTTTGCTCTGAGTTCACTGGCTTTCATGATCACCCTATCATGCGTGTGACGAACACCGTCGGGATCGGCAGCTTCGCGGCCGCGAGGGAGAAGGCCTCGCGGGCCAGGCTTTCACTCACCCCGTCCATCTCGTAGAGAACCTTGCCCGGCTTGATCTCGGCGACGTAGTACTCCGGATTTCCCTTGCCACTGCCCATGCGGACCTCTGCCGGCTTCTTCGAAATCGGCTTGTCGGGGAAGATGCGAATCCAGATGCGGCCACCGCGCTTGATATGGCGGGTCATGGCGCGCCGCGCGGCCTCGATCTGCCTGGCAGTCAGCCGCCCGCGGCCAATCGACTTCAGCCCATACTCGCCAAAACTCACCTTCGCCCCGCGTAACGCAAGGCCGGTATTGCGGCCTTTCTGCTCCTTGCGGTATTTTCTTCTAGCTGGCTGCAGCATCTGTCGTTCCTGCCTTTCTCACTCGTTTCACGGGCGCCCTGGCTTCCCCGGGCGCGCCTTCTACCCTGGCAACCTCGTCCGCCCCTCTCGCTGGGCGCCCCCTGTCTGCGCCGTCAGCCGGCCGGGGACCGAGGCGCCTTGGCCGCCTCTGTTCTTCGAGCGCGCTGTCCGAGGTCGCCGCCTGCTCGCTACGAGCCAGAATCTCACCCTTGAAGACCCATACCTTGACCCCGATCAGGCCGTAGGTCGTGAGTGCTTCCGAAGTCGCGTAATCGATGTCGGCCCGCAGCGTGTGCAGCGGCACGCGGCCCTCACGATACCACTCGCGGCGGGCAATCTCGGCGCCGTTGAGACGGCCCGAGCTCATGATCTTGATCCCCTGCGCACCGAGGCGCATCGCGTTCTGCATCGCTCGCTTCATCGCCCGGCGGAACATGATCCGCTTTTCCAGCTGCTGCGTGATCGAGTCGGCAATCAGTTGCGCATCCAGTTCCGGCTTGCGGATCTCCTCGATACCGACATGTACCGGCACGCCCATGATTTTCTGCAAGGAGGCGCGCAGATTGTCGATCTCCTCGCCCTTCTTGCCGATCACGACGCCAGGCCGCGCCGAGAAGATCGTCACGCGTGCATTCTTCGCTGGGCGCTCGATGAGGATGCGACCGACGGAGGCGTGTTTCAGCTTTTTGTGGAGGTACTCCCGAACACGCAGATCCTCGTTGAGCATGCCGGCGAACTGCTTGCTGTTGGCGTACCAACGTGACGACCAATCGCGGGTGACTGATAGACGAAAGCCGGTAGGATGAATCTTTTGTCCCATTCTTGTTCCTCAGTTGCCGACAGTCAGGAAGACGTGACACGTCGGCTTGACGATCCGGTTGCCGCGCCCTTTCGCCCGCGCGGTGAAGCGCTTGAGCACCGTGCCCTTTTCGACGAAGATCGTCTTCACCTTCAGCTCGTCGATATCTGCCCCATCGTTGTGCTCGGAGTTGGCGATTGCCGACTCGAGCACCTTCTTGATGATGCCGGCACCCTTCTTGGGACTGAAAGCAAGGATGTTCAGCGCCTTGTCCACGGGCAGCCCACGAATCTGGTCTGCCACCAGCCGGCCCTTCTGACTCGACAGTCGCACACCGCGCAACACAGCACGAGTTTCCATATTCATTCCCCTACTTCTTGGCCTTCTTGCCAGACGTATGGCCCTTGAAGGTACGAGTCAGAGAAAACTCGCCCAACTTGTGCCCGACCATGTTCTCGGTGATGTACACCGGAATGTGCTGTTTGCCGTTATGGACGGCGATCGTCAGGCCGACGAAGTCCGGCAGAACCGTTGAGCGGCGCGACCAGGTCTTGATCGGGCGCTTGTCGCCAGTCGCACGGACTGCGCTGACCTTGTTGATCAGGTGGGCATCAGCAAACGGGCCCTTTTTAACGGAACGTCCCATGGTTCTCTATCCCTTAGCGTTTTTGCCGGCGCTGCACGATCATCGAAGTCGTACGCTTGTTGCGACGAGTACGATAGCCCTTGGTCTTGGTACCCCACGGGCTGACCGGATGCATGCCCGATGCCGTCTTCCCTTCGCCACCACCATGTGGATGGTCGATCGGGTTCATGGCGACGCCGCGCACAGTCGGCCGAACACCGCGCCAACGAGTGCCACCCGCCTTGCCAATGGAACGTAGGCTGTGCTCTTCATTGCCGACTTCACCAATCGTCGCCCGACACTCGACATGCACGCGGCGAATCTCACCGGAGCGCAGCCGCAACTGCGCGTGCACTCCTTCGCGCGCCAGCAACTGCACCGAGGTTCCGGCCGATCGCGCAAGCTGGGCACCCTTGCCAGGGACCATCTCGACACAATGGATCGTCGTGCCGACCGGGATGTTGCGGATGGGCAGGGCGTTGCCGACCTTGATCGGTGCCTCCGAGCCACTCGAGACCTGCTGACCGACCGCCAGACCCTTCGGGGCAATGATGTAACGACGCTCGCCATCGGCATAGCAGAGCAGGGCAATGTTGGCGGTGCGGTTGGGATCGTACTCGAGCCGCTCCACCTTCGCCGGCACGCCATCCTTGGTACGCTTGAAGTCGACCAGGCGGTAATGCTGCTTGTGGCCGCCACCCTGATGTCGGGTCGTCACGTGACCGTTGTTGTTGCGGCCCGCCTTCTTCGACTGTTGCTCGATCAGCCGGGCAACCGGGGCGCCCTTGTGCAGATTCGCGTTGACGACGCGAATCACGGCACGCCGGCCGGGCGAAGTCGGTTTGACTTTGACGAGAGCCATCAGACGCCCCCTCCATCGACGAAATTGATTTCCTGCCCGGGCTGCAGGCAGACAAAGGCCTTTTTCCAACCGCTGCGGCGACCGGCAAGGCGGCCAAAGCGCTTTTTCTTGCCCTTGACATTGGCCATCTGCACCGACTCGACGGAGACCTTGAAGAGCAGCTCGACAGCACCCTTGACCTCGGCCTTGGTCGCATCGGACACGACGCGGAAAATCACCTGCTCATGCTTGTCGGCGATAAATGTCGCCTTCTCGGAGATCTGCGGCGCCAGCAGTACCTGCATCAGACGTTGCTCATTCATCCCAGGATCTCCTCAAACTTCGCCACCGCCGCGCGCGTCATCAGCACCTTGCCGAAGCGGACCAGGGAGACCGGATCCGCCTGGTGGACCTCCAGCACGAGGACATTCGGCAGGTTGCGCGCCGCCAAGAAGACATTCTCGTCGAGCGCATCGGTGATCACGAGCACCGAGTCGTAGCCCATATTCCTGATTTTGGTAGCAAATAGCTTGGTCTTTGGAGCCTCGACCGTCAGATTCTCGACAACGGCCAAACGACCATCCCGCGCCAGCTGCGACAGGATCGACGCCATCCCGGCGCGATACATCTTGCGGTTGAGCTTCTGGCGGAAGTTCTCGTCCGCCAGATTCGGGAATGCCCGACCACCACCGCGCCAGATCGGCGACGACGACATGCCAGCCCGTGCCCTGCCGGTACCCTTCTGGCGCCACGGCTTCTTGGTGGTGTGCGCAACGTCGTGGCGATCACGCTGGGCGCGATTGCCGCCACGGGCGTTCGCTTGGTAGGCAACGAGCACTTGGTGTACCAGCGCCTCGTTGTACTCGCGGCCAAAGAGCGTGTCCGACGCCTCCAGGCGACTCGCCTCCAGGCCCTGTTCGTTGATCAGCTTGAGTTCCATTTATGCCCCCGCCTTGACTGCAGGCCGCACGATCACGTCTGCCCCTTTGGCACCCGGTACCGCACCCTTGAGCAGGAGCAGCTGACGCTCGACATCGACGCGGACGACTTCCAGATTCTGCTGCGTGCGCTTGACGTCGCCAAAGTGACCCGCCATCTTCTGACCGGGAAACACCCGCCCCGGATCCTGCGCCATGCCGGTCGATCCCGGCGCCCTGTGCGACACCGAGTTGCCGTGCGCGGCACCTTGGGACTTGAAGTTGTGTCGTTTGATCGACCCCGAAAAACCCTTGCCGATCGTTTGTGCGGTGACGTCGACTTTCTGACCCACGGCGAATATCGTCACACTGATCTGATCCCCGGCCTTCAGCACGGCGAGATCGTCGACCGGAACCGGGAATTCCTTGAGAACGCGCCCGGCCTCGACGCCAGCCTTGGCGAGATGCCCGGCCATTGGCTTGTTCACACGTGACGGACGGCGCTTGCCGAAAGCGATCTGGACGGCGGTATAGCCATCCGTTGCCGGCGTTTTGATCTGGGCAACGCGATTGTTCGACACATCGAGCACGGTTACCGGGATGCTGGCTCCATCGTCGGTAAAGATGCGCGTCATGCCGACCTTGCGCCCTACAAGGCCTAGACTCATGCTTATTCTCCTCTGACCGGCTACGATTGGCCGGCGAGCACTACTGAATGAACGGACAGCCTCAGCCTCGGTCTGCCCGGCGAAAGGCGGCGATTATAGCCGCAAGAAGCCCTTACTGCAACTTGATTTCCACGTCCACGCCCGCTGGCAGATCGAGTTTCATCAAGGCGTCGACGGTCTTGTCGGTCGGATCGATGATATCCATCAGGCGCAGGTGCGTGCGAATCTCGAGTTGGTCGCGCGAGGTCTTGTCGACATGCGGCGAGCGCAGCAGGTCATAGCGCTGGATACGCGTCGGCAATGGCACCGGACCGCGGACAACCGCTCCCGTGCGCTTCGCGGTGTCCACGATCTCCTGCGCCGACTGATCGATCAGGCGATAGTCGAAGGCTTTCAGACGGATACGGATTTTCTGGCTTTGCATTTTTTTTCCAAAGAACGATCAGCGACGCCAAGGCGCCGCTGCGGGGGGTTGGCCGATCTACTCGATGATCTTGGCGACGACGCCGGCGCCGACGGTGCGACCGCCTTCGCGGATCGCGAAGCGCAGACCTTCTTCCATGGCGATCGGCGAGA
>NZ_JAMTDQ010000006.1 GCF_023806635.1 Accumulibacter sp. | reverse complement strand
TCACCCCGGAATAGCTCGGGACGGAGAGGCTTGAATAGGGCGGGACGTAACAGCAAGCCGCAGAGCCATCGATTCAATGCGAATCCGCGTTGCCGGGGCGGCGCCGACGAGCAGCGGCGGCGAGACCCTGAGCAGCGAACTCGACGTTGAATTTCACTACCTGGACCGCTTGGTGGCGGGTGCCGACCAGCCGTCCGCCCTCCGGCACGCACTGCGAGGAATCGTTCGACCGCCGCCGCCCGCCGCCCGCGCCCCATCCGCACGCAGGGCGAAAGCTGGTAGCATGTGCTGCCTGCCTTGGCTGCCCGCATCTCGTGGACCGCCAGGGTCTTCGGCACCTTCGGGAGGATCGACACCATGCCCATCTTCGAATACGAGTGCGCTGCCTGCGGGCAGGAGTTCGAGAAGCTCGTACGCCAGTCGACGCCGGCGCCGCACTGCCCGCAATGCGACAGTACCGACCTGCGCAAGAAGCTGTCGGCATTCAATGCAGCCAGCGCCGCTCAGACCAGACGCAACGATCTTCCGGCATCCTGCGGCAGTTGCGGACACCCGGATGGGCCGGGCGCCTGCCACCTGCACTGAAAGCCTGCCCTGCGCGATCCCCCTGCCATCCGGGGCCACTGCCAACTGCCAGCGCCTGCCCGCAACCAGCCGTGCGGCACGACGGGCTCGATGTGCTTGCCGAAATGACCTGACGACCGCCTCATGGCGTTGCCGGGGCCGCATCCTCATGTTCGGCCACCAACTCGCGGTAGGCATGCCAGGTGGCATGGCCAACCAGCGGCGTGGCGACGACCAGGCCGGTGAACAGCGTCGCAAAACCGATACCGACCAGGAGGACGATGCTGCCTGCCCACAGCAGCATCGGTCCCGGGTTGCGGCCACAGGCGACGAGGCTGGCGATGGCCGCGGTCACCGCATCGGTCTTGCGATCGAACATCAACGGCAGCGAAACCGCACCAATGGCAAAAACGAAGGCAGCGAAGAAGCCGCCGACGGCGAAATAGACGAGTGAGAACTCGGGTTGCTCGAAGGTCAGGACGCTGCGCACGACTTCGGCAAAGGTTGGCAGACCGCCGGTGAAGAAAAGCGCGAAAACGACCATCGACGCGCGTGCCCAGATCAGCAGGACGATCGTCAGCAGGGCTGCGAACAGGCCGACGTTGGGGAGATTGGGGCGCCAGGCAGCCAGTGTCGGTACCAGGCGGGGCGGCTCACCTCGCTCGATGCGCCGACTGAGGTCGTACAGTCCGATCGCGAGGAAGGGACCGACCAAAAGGAAGCCGGTCGTCAGCCCGGCAAAGAGCGCGTAGGCTTCGGCAAACACGAAGTACATCAACCACCCGGCGGCGGCGAAACAGATTCCGTAGAAAGCGCTGGCGACGCCCGACCTGCGGCAGTCACGCCAACCGGCGCCGAGCCAGCGCGGGATCGCCGCGGCGTCGATGCTGCGGATGACCGGGAAGTGGCTGGCCGGATGCCCGGCCTGGACGCTGTCACTGTCGCTCATTCTTCTTACCCTCCTGTGGCTGGGATCCCGGAAAGTGCGGCGCTTCGCGTTGCTGCGGCCGACTGTTTGGCGGCTTGCGGCGCGCCAACCGTGGCGCCGGCCTGCGAGCGGCGTCGTTGGGCTCCTCCGACCCTTCCTGCCCTGAGATGGCAGGTGATTGCCGCAAGCAGAGAATAACATCAGCTGCCGACGGTGCAAGACCGTCAGCGGCACCCGATCGGCAGCGCTCTCACCAAGGCGACAGCGGCAGCTCGACAGCGTGTCCGCGGTGCAGCCACTGACCATCACCGGAGCAGCTCGTTCCGCTCTCAGAGCCGCGGAGGGTAGGCCCTGCCGGGGCGCCGCCCGATCCTCCCGGCGATCGCGTATAATCACGCTTTTTCCTGTTCTTTCTGAAGGTTAGTCATGCCCATCTATGCCTATCGCTGTGCTTCCTGTGGCTTTGCGAACGACCACCTGCAAAAACTCAGCGACCCGGCCCTCGAGATCTGTCCGGCGTGTGGCCAGACGACCTATGTCAAGCAGCTGACAGCGGCCGGTTTTCAATTGAAGGGCAGCGGCTGGTATGTCACCGACTTCAAGGGCGGACAGAAGCAGCCGTCGAGCAAGGAGACACCCGCCGCCAGCGAAGGGACAGCGGTTGCCGGCGACGGGGCGCCCGCTGCTGACAAGGCTGCCGCGCCAGCGGCGACCGCCACCAGCACCGACGGAGCCAACGCGTGCGCCGGCAACTGATCAAGCGCTATTTCATCACCGGCCTGTTGATCTGGGTGCCGCTGGCGATCACCGCGTGGGTGCTGACGATGATCATCGGCACCATGGACCAGTCGCTCCACCTGCTGCCGGCAGCGGTCCATCCACGAAGCGTTCTCGGCTTCGACATTCCCGGGAGCGGGGCGATCCTGACCTTGCTGATCATCCTGCTGACCGGTATCATCGCCGCCAATTTCATCGGCCAGCGTCTGGTGGTCTGGTGGGAAAGGTTGCTGGCGCGCATCCCGGTCGTCAATTCGATCTACAACAGCGTCAAGCAGGTTTCCGACACCCTCTTTTCCTCATCGGGCAACGCCTTCCGCAAGGCGCTGCTGATCGAGTACCCGCGCCGCGGCGCATGGACCATCGCCTTTCTCACTGGCCGCCCGGGCGGCGAGATGGAGCGGCATCTGGCTGGCGAGTACGTGAGCGTGTACGTACCGACAACGCCAAATCCCACGTCGGGTTTCTTCCTCATGTTGCCTCGAAGCGACGTCGTCGAACTCGATATGAGCGTTGACACGGCGCTCAAGTATGTCATCTCGATGGGCGTCGTGGCCCCGCAACCACGGCCAGACGTCGCCGGCATTGCCAGCGGCCTGACGATCAACCGGAACAGCTGAAACGGATCAGAGCATGCGAACTCATTACTGCGGGCAAGTCGATGCACGGCTCATCGACCAGGAAGTCACCCTTTGCGGCTGGGCACACCGGCGTCGCGACCATGGCGGCGTGATCTTCGTTGACCTGCGCGACCGAGCAGGCATCGCCCAGGTCGTCTGCGACCCCGACCGCGCCGAGATGTTCCACACCGCCGAATCCGTGCGCAACGAATTCTGCCTGCGCGTCAGGGGCCGCGTTCGCGCCCGGCCGCCGGGCACGGTGAATGTCAACATCGCGAGTGGCGAGATCGAGATCCTCTGCCACGAGATGGAGGTTCTCAACCCGTCGCTGACGCCACCGTTCCAGCTTGACGAAGAGAACCTGTCGGAGAACACTCGCCTTCTGCACCGGGTGATCGATCTGCGGCGGCCGCAGATGCAGAAGAACATGCAGTTGCGTTACCGCACGGCGCGTGCCTTCCGGCGCTTTCTCGACGATGCCGGCTTCATCGACATCGAGACGCCGATGCTGACCAGGAGCACGCCTGAAGGCGCCCGTGACTACCTGGTTCCGTCGCGCGTCCATCCCGGCCAGTTCTTCGCCCTGCCGCAATCGCCACAGCTCTTCAAACAGTTGCTGATGGTCGCCGGCTTCGACCGCTATTACCAGATCACCAAGTGTTTTCGGGATGAGGACCTGCGCGCCGACCGGCAGCCGGAGTTCACCCAGGTCGATATCGAGACCTCGTTCATGGACGAGGGCGAGATCATCGAGCTGATGGAGGAGCTGATTCGCACGGTTTTCTCCGAGGTGATGACAGTGGAGTTGCCTCGGCCCTTCCCTCGCCTCAGTCACCACGAAGCGATGCAGCGTTACGGCTCCGACAAGCCGGACCTGCGGGTGACCCTCGAACTGGTCGAAGTTTCGGATGTGCTCAGGGATGTACCGTTCAAGGTCTTCGCCAATGTTGCCAACAGTGAGGGCGGCCGCATCGCGGCGCTGCGGGTTCCCGGCGGCGCCAGTCTGACGCGTGGTGAGATCGACGCCTATACCCAGTTCGTCGGCATCTACGGCGCCCGTGGTCTCGCCTACATCAAGGTCAATGATGTCAGCGAGCTGAACGAAAGCGGCTTGCAGTCGCCGATCGTCAAGAACCTGCATGCCGCCGCTCTGCGGGCCATCATCGAGCGTACCGGTGCCACCTCCGGTGATCTGATCTTCTTCGGGGCCGACCGGCGCAAGGTGGTCGACGATGCGCTCGGCGCGCTGCGCGTTCGCATCGGTCACGAGAAGGGCTTCGTGAACGGGAACGCATGGGAGCCGGTGTGGATCGTCGACTTTCCGATGTTCGAGTACGATGATGAGGCGCGCCGCTGGAATGCCTGCCATCATCCGTTCACCAGCCCGAAGGATGAGCACCTCGGACTGCTCGCGAGCGACCCGGGGCGTTGCCTCGCCAAGGCCTATGATCTGGCGCTCAACGGCTCGGAACTCGGCGGTGGCTCGGTCAGGATCCATCGCGCCGAGGTCCAGGAACAGGTGTTCAAGGCGCTGGGCATCGCCGACGACGAGGCGCAGTCCAAGTTCGGCTTCCTGCTCGCGGCGCTGCAGTACGGCGCGCCACCGCACGGCGGCCTGGCATTCGGACTCGACCGCATCGTCACGATGATGACCGGCGCCGAGTCGATCCGCGACGTCATAGCCTTCCCGAAGACGCAAAGGGCACAGTGCCTGCTTACCGATGCGCCGAGCGGGGTCGACGAGAAACAGTTGCGGGAACTGCACATTCGCCTGCGCCAGAGGGTCGACACGCAGGTCGAGATCGGCAAGGGCTAGGTCGCGACGATGTCAAGAATCCTGGCCGTCGTCCGGCTCCTCGTACTGGCGATCGCCGGCTGCTGTCTCACCGGCACGGTGGCGGCGCGCGACAGTCGCGAAATCGGCAGCATCGCGCTCGGCGAACTGCCGCCCGAGGCCAGACACACCCTGCTGCTGATCCGCCGGGGCGGGCCCTTTCCCTACCCGCACAAGGATGGCAGCGTTTTTGGCAACTTCGAGAAGCGTCTGCCGCTGCAGCCGCGCGGCTACTATCGTGAGTACACGGTGCCGACGCCGGGCCGGCGAGATCGCGGGGCCCGGCGCATCATTGCCGGCAGCGGCCGCGGTGGTGACGTCGCCCGTTCCGGCGAGTACTACTATACTGCCGACCACTATCTAAGCTTCCGCAGGATACGCGAACAGCCATGAGCCACGACGAGTTGCTCGCCGCCCTTCAAGACGCCAGCGCCGGCGGCGTCTTTCATCTGCCTGCGCATTGCCGTGAGGCGGTCAGGCGCGCTGCGGCAGAAGCCGGCTTTGCCTGCTTCGAAGTGAGCCTTGCCGACTGTTCTCGCCTCGACGAGGTACTCGCCAGGCTTGGCATCGGTCTCGACTTTCCGGACTGGTACGGGCACAACCTCGACGCACTCAAGGATTGTCTGACCGACCTTTCCTGGGTGGAGGCGGCCGGTTACGTGCTCGCCATCGACCATGCCGGGCCATTCCTCGTGCGGGAGCCCGAGGGCTTTGCTGAGCTCGAGGAGGTTCTTACTGCGGCCGTCGCCGAGTGGCGGGCGCTGGGATATCCGATGTGGATCTTCTTCGACGCGCAGGCAACCGGGCTGGCTGCCTTTGCCGAGACGGGATGAGTCGCTTCAAGCGGCCGGTATCGGTGCTGGTCGTCATCCATACCGACGACCTGCAGGTATTGCTGCTCGAGCGCGCCGCGCACGCGGGTTACTGGCAGTCGGTCACCGGCAGTCAGGAGGCCGACGAGGAACTTCTGGCGACCGCCGTGCGGGAAGTCAACGAGGAAACGGGGATCGACGCGGTGGCAGCCGACCTGCGCGACTGGCAGTTGAGCAACCGCTACGAGATCTTCGCCGAGTGGCGGCACCGCTACGCACCCGGGGTGCGCTACAACACCGAGCACGTATTCTCGCTGCAGAGGGTGGCAACCGACGCCGTGCGCCTGGCGCCCGGCGAACACCGGGCGTACTGCTGGCTGCCTTGGCGCGAGGCGGCGACGCGCTGCTTTTCGTGGAGCAACCGCGAGGCGATCCTCATGTTGCCGGAGCGTCTGGCCGGGCGGACGCCCTGAGCGGCCGGTGAACTCATCGCGAGCCGTCGGGATGCAAGGCTGGGCGAGCAGGTAACGCCGCGAATCCGGTCGTGCAGCGCATTCACCCTCCACGGCTGTGCAGCTTTTCCAGGCAATCGCGGCAGTAACACTGGGATCCGGGCGTCGGGGCTTCGGCGAGGGGCGGCAACTCCGAACACCAGCATTCAGCGCCTGCAGCCAGCATGCCGCAAGTGAAGGGGCAGCCGCAGCGCGCGCAGCGTGACCCGCCGCTTCTCATGCCCGGCTCCGACATTGCGGTCTCACGCACGGGCCAACAGACCGTCGGCGATCCACCGCTGCAGGAAGCCGACGGCGGTTGGCGCCGGTTCGGCGTCACCCGATTCGGCAATCAGCGCGCAGCAGGCGGCAAAGGAGGCACCCGTGGCCAGGGCTTCGAGGACGTGGGCTTCGAGGCCTGCCGCCGATCGCCAGTGGCAGTCGAGCCGTGGTCGCCAGACCAGGAGCAGATGTGGTCCGTGCGGCGGCTCGTTGCAGCTGGCCAGTGGGTCGGCATCGAGAGCCTTCCAGATCGGCTCGACCTGCCAGTCCAGCCGCAGCATCTGCAATGACGGCAGGAGAGAGAAACGATGCTGCGGCCAGTCCTCAGCGCCCAGTTCGGCGAGGTCGCCGAAGCTGAGGGGCTCGGCGTCGGCGGCGTCGAAAGCGGCCCGCGTTGCCCAGTCCATGCGGGCCAGATCGACCAGCGAGGGATGCGCCAGATGTTCGGCCGATGAGGCGAGGAAGTCGGGAAGGGCGTCACCGAACCAGCGGATCGAACGGAAGCGCGATGGCCTGTTGACGATGTAGGCGCTCGCCAGCGCAGCAAAGGCGTCGTCCCCGAGAGCGCGCAGCAGGACCGGGTAGTTGTCCCGCAGGGCGGCGGCCAGGCGTGCGCGGTAGGCTTGCAGGTAGATGCCGAAGCCGCCGTTGCTGGAGCCTTCGTCCGCGAAGAGACCCGGCAACGGATCGCCGTCGAGGATTGCTTGCTGGCAGCGCTGCTGCTGCTCGCCGAGCGAACTGCTGACCCTCATGCGGCGCACCGCATGTCGCCGGCAGCGGTGCTGCTGACGCGGCGCGCCCGGTCCAGTTCGGCGAGCAGGGACTCGAGTGGCGGGATGTCGTCGTCACGCTCGATCATCGTCGCCACCGGACCCAGTCGACCGACGGTGTAGGCATAGAGATCCCACACGGCATCGCAGACCGGGTGGTCGTGGGTATCGATCAGGTACGCGCCGTGGTCTTCGTGGCCGGCGAGGTGGATCTGGCGGACCGCTGCTGCCGGCATGGCGTCGATGAAGGCTTGCGCGACGAAGCCATGGTTGACGCTGCTCACGTAGACGTTGTTTACGTCGAGCAGCAACTGGCAACCAGTCCGCCCATGCAACTCGGCGATGAACTCCCATTCGCACATCTCGTCCCCGCGGAAGCGGACGTAGCTGGAGACATTCTCGAGGACCAGCGGCCGTCCGAGAAACTCCTGTACCTGCTGCACACGCGGCACGAGGTGTCGCAGGCAGGCTTCGGTGTAGGGCAGCGGCAACAGGTCGTGCAGGTTGAGTGAAGATGTGCCCGTCCAGCACAGATGATCGGATACCCAGGCTGGCTGAATCCGCTCCGTGAGCGCGCGCAACTGCTGCAGGTAAGAGCGGTCGAGAGGATCGCTGCCGCCAATCGACAGCGACACGCCGTGCATCACCATTGGATAGTCCCGACGGATGCGGTCGAGATGGTGGAGCGGCTTGCCGCCAGCGACCAGATAGTTCTCCGAGATGACCTCGAGCCAGTCCACCCGTTGCGGGGTGGCAATGAAATCGCGATAGTGCTCGCTTCGCAGACCAATCCCGAAGCCGCAAACAGGTTCGTGCATCAGCTCTCCCTCTGTCGACTTGCGGGCACCGCCGACGCCTGATCGCCGACGGCGCCGCGTGCGTGCCTTACTTGACGACCTTGCCGCCGGCGTCGGTGCATTCCTTGGCACTGCCTTTGGTCACCCAGCCCTGACCCTTGCAGGAATTCGTCGCCTTGCACTCGCTCTTGGCAGTCTTGCACTCCGAGGAGCCCTTGCACGAGTTCACGCCCGCACAGCGCACCGTCGCCGCATCGGCGGCGTGGGCGATCGGTGCCAGCAGCGTACCAGCGGCGAAGAGGGCTGCGGCAGCAGCGGCAATGGCGACACCAGGTTTTTGATTTGACATGTGTTTCTCCTTTCGTTGGATGGGGTGGGTCAGACCCGGTCAGACCGGAACCGGCTGCCTGACAACCCTTAGACGCTGGAATCGAAGAATAACTTACATCTCCGGCAAGTTTTTTTGTCTGACCGACGAGTAGCGGTGCGATCGGCCAGGCGGGGGGGGGAACGCCCCTGCCACGCTGGATACGCAGATCAAGCGAACTCCTGCGGCGATTAGCAGTCTGATGTGCCGAGTGCTAAAATGATGGTGTCCCATGATTGCAGGAGGAATGACTCACATGACCCAGGCCCTGACGTTGCCGGTCGTTTCGGCAGCCGGCAGCATCGATTCCTACATCCAGGCGGTGCGGCGCTTTCCGATGTTGAGCGCCGAGGAAGAGGTTTGCCTCGCCACCCGTTTCCGTGAGGAAGACGACCTCGAGGCTGCACGCCAACTGGTTCTGTCGCACCTGCGGCTGGTCGTTGCCGTGGCTCGTGGCTACATGGGTTATGGGCTGCCGCATGCGGACCTCATCCAGGAAGGCAACATCGGCCTGATGAAGGCGGTCAAGCGCTTCGACCCGGGACATGGCGTGCGCCTGGTCTCCTTCGCCATTCACTGGATCAAGGCCGAGATTCACGAGTACATCCTGCGCAACTGGCGCATGGTCAAGGTCGCGACGACCAAGGCACAACGCAAGCTGTTCTTCAACCTGCGCAGCCTCAAGGGCAGCAGCGATTCACTGAGCCAGCCGCAGGTGGCGGACATCGCCCATCGCCTGAGCGTCAAGCCCGAGGATGTAGTCGAAATGGATTCGCGCATGGCGGGGCACGATCTGGCGCTCGAAGGCGAGAGCAGCGAGGACGGCGCGTTTGCGCCGATCGACTATCTCGCAGACCCCTCGAGCGAGCCGTTGCGGGTGCTCGAGGCGCGGGCGCGCGATCACCTGCAGCAGGATGGCCTGCAGGCGGCGCTCGCCGGACTCGATCCGCGCAGCCGGCGAATCGTCGAGGCACGCTGGCTGAACGATGAGCATACCGCGACGCTGCACGAGCTTGCTGCCGAGTTCGGCGTTTCCGCCGAACGCATCCGGCAGATCGAAGTCAAGGCAATGCAGAAGATGCGCACCACCCTGGAGCCGATGGTGGCGGCTGTTCGCTAGGCGCGCCGCGGGCGGGCGTCAGTTGGCGCCGGCTTCCGTCCTTTGCGGCAGTTGAGCCCGCTGCCGAGTGCCTGCACGCGCGACTAGTTGCCGCGCGTCGCGGCATACTCGGCAACCGCGGCGATGTCGGTATCGCTGAGCCGGGCTGCGATGTCGCGCATGACGCGGGCTTCGTCGTTGGCCCGGCTGCCGTCCCTGTAAGCCTTGAGTTGCTTCTCGAGGTAGTTTGCATGCTGGCCGCCGATCGCCGGTGCCAGCACGGTCGGAATCCTGCTCATCAGCTTGCCCCAGTCCCGGTTTCCCTCACCCGATCTGCCGTGGCAGCCGATGCACGCCGGCACCACCTGCGGGCGGCCCTTGCCCTTGAGGAAGATCTGCTCTCCCCTGGCCAGAAGTTCCTTGTCGCTGACCTCGTTCGCCTTCATCTTCTGCCTGGCGAAGTAGGCGGCGATGTCGGCCAGGTCGGCTTCGGCGACCGCCTGGGCCTGCGGCGACATCTGCTCGTTCTTTCGCCGTCCCGACTTGAAGTCGTGCACCTGCTTGATGACGTACTCGGGCAGCTGGCCAGCCAGCTTCGGCCACGGATCGGCCGGCGCCGGCAGCGCGATGCTGTTGCCATCGGGGCCGTGGCAGGCGGCGCAGACTTCCGCCTTGGCCTGACCGAGTTCCGCGTTGCCGGCGGCGAGCGCGGCACCGTTGACCCCAAGAAACGCCATTGCCAGCATGGACGCGGTCTTGAACATGTTCCTTCCTTCCTCCCTTTTGGGCAAAAACCAGACTTTGCACGACGACGTACATTCTGTCATAATTCCGCGACAAATTGTCACAGGCCGGGTATTTTGAGGATCCGCCGCCGAGCTGGCAATCGGGCGCGACGGGCGCCCGCCGTCAAACAAGGACCACGAAGGGAGGATTCGCGATGTCCCAGCAAGATGCCGCCCACCACCATGCCGGCCACGCCCACGCCCACTGGGACTACAGCATCTGGCCGGCAATCATCAGCATCGGCGTCCTCGCCTGGAGCCTGGCCTTCTGCTTCCAGTTCGTCTATCACATGCCCTTCGCCGCCCTGATCACCTTCGGCCTCGGTTTGCCGATGATCCTGGGCGGTGTCGCCGGCTGGACCAACGAGGCGATCGGCAAGGGGGAGGGTCTGTCTTACGGCGCGATGGGCTGGTTCATCCTGGCCGAGGCGATGATCTTCGCAACCTTCTTCGTGTATTACTGGTACATGCGCCTGTCCGCGCCGTCATGGCCACCGGCCGGGACGCCGACGCTGCCGATCGTCTACCCTCTCGTGATGACGGTGATCCTCGTCACTTCCTCGTTCACCATCCACATGGCGGAAGAGGAGGCGATGCATCGCGGCGATCGGGGAACGGTTCTCAAGTGGTTGCTGTTGACCATGCTCCTGGGTTTCACCTTCCTCGGCATGTCGATTTACGAATGGGGCCACCTGATCGCCGAGGGTTTCACCATCTCCAGCAATGCCTTTGGAACGACCTTCTACTCGATTACCGGACTGCACGCTTCACATGTCATCGTCGGCCTGGCGATTTTCACCGCCGGGCTGTTTCCTGCCCTGAAAGGCACCATCCCGGCGGGGTTCTGGCGGCCTGCCAGCCTCTACTGGCACTTCGTGGACATCATTTGGTTCTTCGTCGTCTCGCAAGTCTACTTCTGGTAGTCGCGGTGTCGGGTTTCGCACACGCAGTCGGCGAGCCGACCCGCAGCAGTTCGCCGGACACCTCCATCATGCGCATCGACGAACCGCAGTTCCTCGGCGCGCGGCTGGATGGTGCCGTCGGCTTCATCGACAGCGACGGGCAGAGCTTCCCGCTGCGGCAAATGTTCGGCAAGCCGCTGATCCTGTTGCTCTCCTACTACGGTTGCGACGGAACCTGCCCGACGATGAACAGGGAGCTGGCGAAGGTGCTGGCGAAGGTCGACCGGTTCACGCTGGGCACCGATTACCGCGTCCTGACCGTTTCCTTCGACAAGCGCGATTCGAGCCGCACGGCGGCCGAGTTCCTGCGCCAGACGGGAGGAATCCCGGAGCAGTGGCACGCCGGCTGGCGGCACGCAGTCCTTGCTGCCGACGACGTCGAAGCCTTTGTCGGCAGCGTGGGTTTCCGGTTCTTCTGGTCGGATGCAGCGCAGGCCTTCCTGCATCCGAATGTGCTGGTCTTCGTCACACCGGAAGGGCGGGTGGCGCGCTACATCTACGGGACGCGGATGGACGCCACGGCGATCGAAATGGCGCTGACCGAAGCGGACTGGGAACGTATCGCCAATTCGACGGCGATCTTCGACATCGTCAGCGGAGCGTGCTTCAGCTACAACTACGAAGAAGGCAGGTACCAACTGAATTACTCGCTGCTCGCGGGGTTGGGGTCCCTGATCCTGGGCCTCGTCCTGATGGGCCTGGGAGCATGGGGATATCGGAGGAGGATTGGGAGGTTGCATGAATAGGATACTCAAGCACTGGGCAGCGACGGCTCTGATCGCGGTCAGCAACGTTGCCATGGCGGCAGGTGGGGATGGGCAGAGCAGTGGCCAGACCCCGGCTTCGGGCAACATCGCGAAGCTCCAGTATCTGCACAAGGGCGAGGCGCGGATCGCCGACCCGGCTCCCGGTTGGGACTACCTCTGGAAGGAGGTGCTGATCGACATCACGGTAATCGGCATCCTCTTTGCCCTGATGACGGCCTTTTTCATCTGGCGCTATCGGCGGGTGCCCGGCGGACCACAGGTCGGCAGCGCACCGAAGCTCTCGCCCGCAGCAGCGATTGGCTGGGCCGTCATCCCGGCCTTCGTCTTCCTGGCGGACGACCTCTTCCTTGCCGCCAACGGCTGGGTGCTGTGGAACAAATTCCGCGACGTGCCGGCGGATCGTCTCGAGATCCATCTCGAGTCGGGGATGTACAGCTGGGACTACACCTATCCGAACGGTGTGCAGACGCAGAACGAGCTGGTCGTTCCCGCTGGCAAGGCCATCCTGCTGCGCATGACGAGTCGCGACACGCTGCACAGCCACTTCATTCCCGACTTCCGGGTGAAGGAAGACTCGATGCCGGGTCGCACGACCTTTCTCTGGTTCCTGCCCAGGGAGGCGGGCAAGGAGCACGTCGTCACTTGTGCCGAGTACTGCGGCGTCATGCACTCGTACATGGCGGGCCGCATCATCGTCAAGACGCCTGAAGAGTTCAAACAATGGTATGAAGCCGGCGCGGCTGCTGCCAAGAGAAGTAGTTGAGTGACGGGAGGACGCTGGACATGAACCTGAAAGAATGGATCTTCACCACTGATCACAAGCGCGTTGGCGTGTTGTACCTGATCGGCTCCATGGCTGCTTTCATCGTCGCCGGCATCATGGCGATGTTGATGCGGGTCGAGTTGTCGACGCTGGGGCCGACGATCACCAGCAATCCGTCGAGCTACAACGTCTGGCTTTACGCGCACGGCGCGGTGATGATCCTTGGCTTCCAGATTCCGGCGTTGACCGGATTCTTCGCCAACTATTGCATTCCGCTGATGATCGGGGCCAAGGATGTCGCGTTTCCGCGCGTCAACGCCCTGTCGGTGTGGTTGTTCTACGTCGGCATCATTCTCGCGCTGCTGACCTTCTTCATTCCCGATCCGCCGGACGTCATGTGGACCGGCTATCCGCCGTACTCGACGATCACCGCCGGAAACACCGCCCTCTACTCCTTCACGGTGCTGATCCTCGGCTTCGCGTCGATCATCGGTGGCGTCAACTTCCTGACGACCATCGCCTACATGCGCGCGCCGGGCCTGACCTGGAACAAGCTCAACATCTTCGTCTGGTGCACGCTCGGTGCCTTCGTCCTGCAGCTCATCTTCGTCCCCGTGCTGGGCACGGCCGTGACGCTGATCAGCATGGACAAGTATCTTGGAACCACCTTCTTTGATCCGGCGCGCGGCGGCGACGTCCTCACTTACCAGAACCTCTTCTGGTTCTATTCGCACCCGGCTGTCTACGTCATCTTCCTGCCATTCTTCGGCGTCCTGTTCGAGATCGTCGCCACCTTCGCCAAGAACCGGGTCTTCAACTACAACGCGGTCGTCTATGGCGGCATCGGCGGCATCATCCTGCTGTCGGGCGTCGTGTGGGTCCATCACCTGTACGTGTCCGGCATGATCGACTGGATCCGAATCGGTCAGATGGTCACCACGCTGATGATCTCGGTGCCTGTCGGTCTCATGCTGATCGGCCTGGTGGGAACGCTGTACAAGGGTTCGATCACCTTCGAGACGCCGATGCTGTACGCGCTGGGAGTGCTGTTTCTCTTCCTGATCGGCGGCCTGACCGGGATCCCGCTGGCGCTGCCCTCCCTGACGCTGCACCTGTCCGAAACCTATTACGTGGTCGGACACTTCCACTACGTCATGGCGGTTGCCGGAACCTTCTCGATCTTCGCCGGAGTCTACTACTGGTTTCCCAAGATCACCGGACGCATGTACAACGAGTTCTGGGGCAAGCTGGGGTTCTGGGTTACCTTCGTCGGTACCAACATCGTCTTCTGGACGATGATGGACATCGGTGTCAAGGGAATGCCGCGCCGCTATTACGATTACTCGCACTTTTCGCAGTTCGAGGGCGCGCATCAGCTGATGACGATTGGCGCAGCCATTCTCGGCGTCGGTTTTGCCATCGCCCTGGTGAACTGGATCGTCGGCGCCATGAAGGGCGCACCTGCCGGCGACAACCCGTGGCAGTCGATGTCGCTCGAATGGACCACCGTCTCGCCACCGCCGCATGGCAACTGGCCGTCGCCGCCGAGCGTGAGTGCGGAGTGGACGCCCTACGCCTACGACAGGCGCTGAGTTGCCCGTGTGGATCGGGCGCCTGCGGGCGCCCTTTTTCTTGCCGTCGTCGCCGGGCCGGACGGGATGAGCAGGCGCGGGTGGCTGACCGTACTGGCTGCAGGTCTTCTTTTCCTCGTGCTCGCCGGCGGCCTCATCTGGCGAGCCTTGTCGGTCGATCGCGCGGCACCGCTGGACCCGACGCAGATCCGCCTGCAGTCGGCGACGATGCTCGACGACGAGCGACCGCTTCCTCCCTTTGAACTCGTCCGCGAGGGCGGCCACTTTGCCAACAGCGACCTGATGGGTCGCTGGACGCTGCTTTTCTTTGGCTATACCTTCTGCCCGGACATTTGTCCGACCGCCCTCCATTTGCTGAAGGAGCTCAGGAGCAGGCTGGCCGAACGGGCCGTGGTCCTGCCGCAGGTGGTGATGGTCTCGGTGGACCCGCGCGACGACCCGCAGACGCTGAGCCGCTACACGAGCGCGTTCGATCCGGACTTCATCGGTGCCACCGCTGACGACGCCGGCCTGGCACCGCTGGTGCAGCATCTCGGCGTCTACTACCTGCGGCACGACAGGGACGGGAAGCCGGACTACGCGGTGGACCATTCGGCGGCGATCTACCTGATCGATCCGCGCGGACACCTGCAGGCCGT
Organism: Accumulibacter sp.; assembly: GCF_023806635.1. Classification (GTDB taxonomy): domain Bacteria; phylum Pseudomonadota; class Gammaproteobacteria; order Burkholderiales; family Rhodocyclaceae; genus Accumulibacter. Next base: position 162,512 of record NZ_JAMTDQ010000006.1, on the reverse strand, counting down.
TTTCCCGGCGCCGCAGACACTGTCGGCGATGTTGCAGGATGTCCTGGCAGTCGTACGCTGAATCGTGGCGTGGAAGCCGTCACGAACAGGCCGGGATGCGTGCTGCAGGCGCGTTCGACGAGCATGATTGACCATCTGGAATGGATTGAAGCCCATGAAAGCCACGACCTTTTCCCGCTTGCAGCCGACGCTTCAGCGTCTGCGTGCCTTCGTCGCGCTGACCAAGCCGCGTGTGGTGTCACTGATCGTCTTTTGCGCCGTGATCGGCATGTTCCTGGCATCGCCCGGGCCGGTGCCGACGCCGGTGCTGGTCTTCGCGACCATCGGCATCGCTTTCGTCGCCGGTGCCGCCGCGGCCATCAATTGCCTCGTCGAGGAACACATCGACGCGCGCATGGCGCGTACGCGGGCACGGCCGCTGCCGCTGGGCGAGGTCAGCGCCTTCGAGACCTTCTTCTTCTCGGGCATTCTCGGTGGGGCGGGGTTGTCGCTTCTTTACCGCTTCGTCAATCCGGTGACGATGTGGCTGACCCTCGTCACCTTCGTCGGCTATGCGGTGGTCTACACGCTTTACCTGAAGCCGCGGACCTCGCAAAACATCGTCATTGGCGGCGCGGCCGGGGCCATGCCGCCGGTTCTCGGCTGGTCGGCCGTGACCGGACAGGCTCCGGTCGAAGCGTGGCTGCTGTTCCTGATCATCTTCGTGTGGACACCACCGCACTTCTGGTCGCTTGCGCTCTACCGCGCCCGTGAGTACGAGGCAGCGGGGCTGCCGATGCTGCCGGTGACCCACGGTGCGGCGTACACCCGCCGCCACATCTTCCTCTACACGCTCGGCCTGAGCGCCGTGACACTGCTTCCCTACGCCATCGGGATGAGCGGCCTGCCCTACCTGGTGGCCGCCATCGTGCTCGACGGGGTCTTTCTGGCCCATGCCTGGATCATCTGGCGTGACTACTCCGACCTGGCGGCGCGCAAGACCTTCCGCTGGTCGATCATCTACCTCGCCCTGCTCTTCGCTGCCCTGCTCATCGACCACGCGCTCTGACTGCGGTCGCGTCATCGCCGCCAGGCTGCGGCAGCAGACTCTCAAGCCTGTGCCGGCCTGTCGGCGAGGGCAGCGAGCAGCCTGTCGTGCAGGCCGCCGAAGCCACCGTTGCTCATGACCAGGATCTGGTCTTCAGGCCTGCTCGCAGCGCAGATTCGCTCGACCAGGCGAGCGAGATCGTCTTCGACGTGCAGCCCCTCACCAAGCGGCGCGAGGGTCTCGGCGACGTTCCAGCCGAGCCCTGCGCTGTAACAGAACACCAGGTCCGCTGCGCGCAGGCTGCCCGCGAGCTGGTCCTTCATCACCCCCAGTTTCATCGTGTTCGAGCGTGGCTCGATGACCGCCAGAATGCGCCGTCTGCCGACCTTGTCGCGCAGGCCCTTGATGGTCGTCGCGATGGCGGTCGGGTGGTGGGCGAAATCGTCGAAAACCGTCACACCGTTCGCCGTGCCGCGGACCTCGAGACGACGCTTGACGTTGGTGAAGCCGTGCAGGGATTGCAGCCCGCGCGTCAACGGGACACCGACGTGACGTGCGGCGAGCAGGGCGGCGACGGCGTTGCTGCGATTGTGCTCCCCGTTCAGATTCCAGGTCGTACTGCCAATCAACTCGCCAGCCTGCAGGAGATGCAGGCTGCCGTCACCGTCACTGCCCTCCGCATACCAGCTGGCACCGTCGTTGAAACGCTCAACCGGAGTCCAGCATCCGCGGGCCAGTACCCGCTCGATGGCGCTCTCGGCGGCGTTCGCGACGATCAGGCCGGAGCGTGGAAGGGTGCGAACAAAATGGTGGAGCTGGGTCTCGATCGCCGCCAGATCGGCGAAAATGTCGGCATGATCGAACTCCAGGTTGTTCAGGATTGCGGTCCTTGGGTGATAGTGCACGAACTTCGAACGTTTGTCGCAGAACGCCGTATCGTACTCGTCGGCCTCGATGACGAAGAAAGGCGACTTCCTGAGCTCGCCGGGAAGACGTGCCGAAACGCCGAAGTTCAGCGGTACGCCGCCGATCAGGAAGCCCGGGCTGAGGCCGGCTTCCTCGAGGATCCACGCGAGCATGGCGGCCGTCGTCGTCTTGCCGTGCGTCCCGGCGACTGCTAGGACCCAGCGCTGCCGCAGCACGTGCTCGGCAAGCCACTGTGGGCCGGACAAGAAGGGCAGATTGCGGTCCAGGATTTCCTCCAGCAGCGGGGTGCCGCGCGAAATCGCGTTGCCGACCACGTAGCAATCGGGATCGATTGCCGTCTGCGCCGTGTCGTAACCTTCGATGACTTCGATCTCGGCGGCGGCCAACTGGCTGCTCATCGGTGGATAGACGCCGCTGTCGCAACCGGTCACATGATGTCCGGCAGCCCGCGCCAGTTGCGCGACACCCGCCATGAAGGTGCCGCAGATGCCGAGGATGTGGATGTGCATGTCGCGAATCCTAGTAGAATCTGCCGAAGGCGCGATTGTAACCGTGCCCGCTGGCTCAGGGGCCGGCAAGGGCCCGACCACCGGGCGCAGCGCCACGCATCGGGAGCCGTCGATGAACAGCAGCCAGGATCGCCAGCGCAGCGCGCAGTCGCGCAGTCAGCTTGCTGCCCTCGCAGCGCGCCTGATGGCCGAGGATGGCATCAGCGACATCGCCCGCGCCAAACGCAAGGCGGCGCGTCAACTCGGGTTGGCGGCGAACGCCGCCCTTCCTGACGACGCTGCGGTCGAGGAGGCCTTGCGGACGCACCAGCGCTTGTTCCACGAAGCGGAGCAGCATGCGCGGCAGCAGCAGCTTCTCGCCATCGCCGCACGCCTGATGACCGCGATGCAACGCTTCAATCCTTATCTCACGGGGGCGGTACTCGACGGTACGGCCGGGCGCTACACCGAAATCGACATCCAGCTCTTCGCCGACAGTGCCAAGGACGTCGAGATCTTCCTGCTCAACGAGAAGTTCTGTTTTTGCCACAGCACGCCACGCACCGAGCGAGCCGAAGCAGTCCTCACACTGGTCGCCGACGACGTGACGGTCAACATGGTGATCTATCCACGGACTGAAGAACGTGTCGGCTTTCGCACGCGTGACGGCAGGCCGCGCGCACGGGCGCGCCTCGCGACCGTGCGCCGATTGCTCGACGAGGCCTCGGCTGTCAGCCGCTGACCGGCGCAACAACCCATCTGCGTCTCTCCCGACACCGCCCTCCAGTGGCCCGCTCCGTCGTTTGGGCGGCGCCGCACGAACTGCGTGCGGCCAAGGTTCTGCTGGACAGAATGCCGCCATTTGCGGCAAACTCGCGCCCATGAGGAAGCAAAAGGATCCGTCGTCGACCGTCGGCCAGCCGCCGGAGGCGCCGCGTCTGTTGGTACTGCATGGCCCCAATCTCAACCTCCTCGGTACCCGGGAACCAGCCCACTACGGTTCGACGACCCTCGCCGAGATCAACATGGCGCTGGCGCATCGTGCGGCTGCCGCTGGCGTTCACCTGGAGGCCTTCCAGAGCAACCATGAAGGTGCCCTGATCGAACGTGTCCATGCGGCGCGGCAGCAGGGCATCCGCTACCTGATCGTCAATCCCGCCGCGTACACCCATACCAGTGTCGCGCTGCGCGACGCCCTCGCCGGTACTGGCCTGCCCTTCGTCGAAGTGCACCTGTCGAACGTCCATGCCCGCGAGCCATTTCGTCACCACTCGTATTTCTCCGACCTGGCGATCGGCGTCATCTGTGGCCTTGGCAGCGAGGGTTACCTGTTGGCGCTCGAGTACCTGTTGCGCCAGATGGCGACCGAATGAGCACTTTGTTTCCCTCAGGCTGCGGTCCCCTCTCGGGCGGCTGCATGGGCGTGACCGCAAGAAGGGCAATCATCTGGAGCAAGTGAATGGATCTGCGGAAACTGAAGAAACTCATCGACCTGGTCGAGGAGTCGAGCATCACCGAACTCGAGATCAACGATGCCGAAGAAAAGGTTCGCATCGTCAAGCACGGAGGCATGGTCTCGCATCACTATGCCATGTCGCCGCTTGGGTCGGTGCCGGTGACCGCCGCTCCGACCGCATCGGCGGCAGCGGTGGCGCCGCCGGCCGAGCCGGAACTGCCTGAAGGCGACGCCGTCAAGGCACCGATGGTCGGCACCTTCTATCGGGCTCCCAGCCCGGGCGCCGAGCCCTACGTCGAAGTCGGCAGCACCGTCAAGGCAGGCGATACCCTGTGCATCATCGAAGCCATGAAGCTTCTCAACGAGATCGAAGCAGAGCGCTCGGGCACCGTGAAGGCCATTCTGGTCGAGAACGGTCAGCCGGTCGAATTCGGTGAAGCACTCTTCATCGTCGGCTAGGGGGCACTTTCACCATGTTCGGGAAAGTCCTCATCGCCAACCGCGGGGAGATCGCCCTGCGCATTCAGCGCGCTTGCCGCGAACTGGGCATCAAGACCGTCGTCGTGCACTCGGAAGCAGACCGCGAAGCCAAGTATGTCCGGCTGGCCGATGAGTCGGTCTGCATCGGCCCGGCGCCGTCGGCGCAGAGCTACCTCAACGTGCCGGCAATCATTTCGGCAGCCGAGGTCACTGACGCGCAGGCGATCCACCCGGGCTACGGTTTCCTGTCGGAAAATGCCGACTTTGCCGAGCGCGTCGAATCGTCGGGTTTCGTCTTCATCGGGCCGCGGCCGGAGACCATCAGGCTGATGGGCGACAAGGTCACCGCCAAGGAGGCCATGCGGATCACCGGTGTGCCCTGCGTGCCGGGATCGGAGGGGGTTCTGCCCGAGGATCCGCGCGAGGTCGCGTTGCTCGCCAGGGCGGTCGGCTACCCGGTGATCATCAAGGCGGCCGGTGGCGGCGGTGGGCGCGGCATGCGGGTCGTGCATACCGAGGCGGCGCTGATCAACGCCGTCAACATGACGCGGACCGAGGCCCAGAGCTTCTTCGGCAATCCGCAGGTGTACCTGGAGAAATACCTCGAGAATCCACGGCACGTCGAGATCCAGGTGCTTGCCGACAGTTTCCGCAACGCCGTCTATCTCGGCGAGCGCGACTGCTCGATGCAGCGCCGTCACCAGAAGATCATCGAGGAGGCTCCGGCTCCCGGTATTCCCACCCGCCACATCGTCCGCATCGGGGAGCGCTGCGCCGAGGCTTGCCGCCGGCTCAACTACCGCGGTGCCGGCACCTTCGAGTTCCTGTTCGAGAACAACGAGTTCTATTTCATCGAGATGAACACCCGCATCCAGGTCGAGCATCCGGTGACCGAGTCGATCACCGGCGTCGATCTCGTTGCCGAGCAGATTCGCATTGCCGCTGGCGAGAAGCTGCGTTTTCGCCAGCGCGACCTGACTTTCCGCGGCCACGCGATCGAATGTCGCATCAACGCCGAGGATCCCTTCACCTTCCTTCCGTCTCCCGGAAAGGTCAGTTTCTACCATCCACCAGGCGGCCCCGGCATTCGTGTCGACTCGCACATCTATCAGGGCTATACCATCCCATCGCATTACGACTCCATGGTTGCCAAGGTGATCGCCTACGGCGACAGCCGCGACCAGGCGCTGCGCCGCATGCGCACCGCGCTGTCGGAAATGAGCATCGACGGTATCAAGACCAACATCGCCCTGCATCAGGAGTTGTTGCAGGATTCCCGTTTCATCGAGGGCGGCACCAGCATCCACTATCTCGAGCAGTGGCTGGCTGCCAAGGGTGAGGTCAAGAAGGGCGGCTGACCAGCGCCGATGACCGATGGCCTGGCTATCCCTGAGCATCCGCACCGATTGCCTGCACGCCGAGCGGCTTGCCGATGCCCTGCTCGAAGCGGGGGCCCTCGCCGCCAGCATCGAGGACGCGGACGCCGGTACGGCCGAGGAGGAACCGCAGTTTGGCGAGCCTGGCTCCATCAGTCGTCCGGGCTGGCAGCACTCGCTGGTCGTTGCCCTGCTGCAAGCGGACGCCGATGTCCGTGAACTCCTTCAGCGCTGCGGCGTGCAGGCCGGCCTTGCCGAACTGCCTCCGTTCAGCCTGGAGGAAGTTCCCGAGCAGGATTGGGTGCGACTGACGCAATCCCAGTTCGAACCGATTCGCGTTGCCCAGCGCCTGTGGATCGTTCCCTCCTGGCACACCGCTCCCGATCCCGGGGCAATCGTCCTCGTGCTTGACCCCGGGATGGCATTCGGCACCGGTTCCCACCCGACGACGCGGCTCTGTCTCGAGTGGCTCGAGCGATCGGTCACCCCGGGCGTGTCGCTGCTCGACTATGGCTGCGGCTCCGGAGTCCTCGCCATCGCCGCCGGTCGGCTCGGTGCGAGCGAGATCGTCGGCGTCGACATCGACCCGCAGGCGGTCGTCGTCGCCCGGACCAACGCCGAGGCCAACGGTGTCGCTGCCCGCTTCCAGGAATCTGCCGATCGACTGAGTGGCCAGTTCGACATCGTCGTCGCCAACATTCTTGCCAACCCGCTGCGGGTTCTTGCTCCGGCCCTCTGTGGCCACCTCGGCCCAGGCGGTATGTTGGCACTGTCCGGCATCCTCGTCGACCAGGCCGAAGAACTGATCGCTGCCTACAAGCCGCATCTGACGCTGACGGTGGTCGGCACGCGTGATGGCTGGGTCTGCCTGGCGGGCAGCAGGAACTAGCGATGCGCACCTGCTGCCCGAGCTGCCAGACCGTATTTCGCGTCACTCCGGAGCAGCTTCGGCTGCGGGCTGGCAAGGTTCGCTGCGGTCAGTGCCGGGCCGTCTTCAACGCCATCGAGAACCTCGTCGATGGCGAAAGCAATGCGCCTGCGCCGGCAGCGCCGGCGAAGGCGACCCCCACGGTGGCCCTGCCGCCATCGGCGGCACGCGCCAGCTCTCGGCCGGAGCCGGCGCCAAGCGTCGCCGATGTGGCGGCAACGCCAGTCGTCGCCAGCTATTCGGCAACCGCGGCGGCGATCGACCCGGGCACCCCGTCGTCTCCCTCGCCAGATGGTGACGGGCCGGACCTGGCGGCGGACGAATCACGATCTGCCGAGCGCCAGCTGCCGGATGCCGCAGCCGACGATCGCTTGCCAGCCGGCGAAGGCGAGGGCGAAGGCGAGGGCCGGCCGGGGGCGTCGCAATGGCTGGGTGAGATGCCCGCGGCGCCTGTGTCGGTGGAGCGCAGCGTGCGAACGACCTTCGTCCTCGCGGCCGTCCTCCTCGCAGGCCTCCTGATTGGACAGCTCGTGTTTCACCTGCGTGGCAGCATCGCCATCAGCATGCCGGTTCTGCGGCCGGCGCTGCAGGGATTGAGTGCGGTCTTCGGCAGCGAGATCCCGCTGCCGCGCCAGGCGGCGCTGGTAAGCATCGAGAGTTCGGACCTGCAGGCGGATCCGGGGCGCGACAAGCGACTCGTTCTGCAAGCCACGCTTCGCAACCGGGCTGCCTGGGCGCAGGCCTACCCCGCGCTCGAGCTGACGCTTACCGATACGCGTGACAAGGTGGTCGCACGGCGTGTTCTGCTGCCAGAGGAATACCTCTTGCCTCCCGCAGCAGAGGACGGTTCTTTCGCGCCAAACGCCGAGATCGAGGTCAGGCTCTGGCTGGAAGCACAGCAAGTCGAGGCAGCCGGCTACCGGCTGTACGTTTTCTACCCGTGAGAGATGCTGCAGGAATCCTCGCAATCCGGCCGGGATGCCAGGCGATCGAGGACCCCTGAGCGCGACGACTGGCCCCGCCGACAGGACCCTGTCAACGTCGGTGTTATACTCGCCCGCACCCCACATCGTCCGACCGACGCCAGATCCCATGTCCACACTCATCTGCGGCTCCATCGCCTTCGACAACATCATGGTTTTCCATGATCGCTTCAAGAACCACATCCTGCCGGAACAGATCCACATCCTGAACGTCGCCTTCCTGGTGCCCGAGATGCGGCGGGAGTTCGGTGGCTGCGCCGGCAACATAGCCTATAACCTCAGGTTGCTCGGTGGTGACCCGTTGATCATGGCCACCGTTGGCGACGACGCCGATCCCTATCTCGTTCGTCTCGACGACCACGGCGTCGCGCGCACCCATGTGCGGCGGATTGCCGGCAGCTATACGGCACAGGCGTTCATCACCACCGATCTCGACGACAACCAGATCACGGCCTTTCACCCCGGGGCGATGAGCTACTCGCACTTGAACCAGGTTGCCGACGTGCACGGGGCCACCCTGGCGATCGTCGCACCGGACGGGCGTGACGGCATGCTGCAGCATGCCCGTGACCTGGCTGCGGCGACCGTTCCTTTCGTCTTCGATCCGGGGCAGGGGCTGCCGATGTTCTCTGGTGACGAGCTGACCGAGTTCATGCGCCTTGCCACCTATGCGTGCTTCAACGACTATGAAGCGAAGCTTCTTTGCGACCGTACGGGGCGCTCGCTCGAGGAACTCGCCACCATGGTCGAGGCGCTGATCGTGACGCGCGGTGGGGCCGGTTCCCACATCCATGTCGGCGGTCGTTGCATGGACATCCCATGTGTTCCGGCTGCGGCCGTCGTCGATCCGACGGGCTGTGGCGACGCCTATCGCGCGGGCCTGCTCTACGGCATCGCGGCTGGCTGGGACTGGGAGAAGACCGGGCGCCTGGCGGCGGTCATGGGTGCGGTCAAGATTGCCCATCGTGGTGGGCAGAACCACCGCCCACAGCGCAGCGAGATCGCCGAGCTCTATGGCCGAGCCTTCGGCAGCGCTCCCTGGTAGGCGCCCGGTCTGGTGCGCACGGGCGGCAGGCGCTGGTGCCGCGCCGTGCCGCATGGTGGTCCGTCGTCGGTACTGCCGGGCCAGAGGCTGGCGCATGACTGGCTACGCGGCGACGCCGCGGAGCCGTCGGGATCAGCCGCTGGCCGTACTGTTTGCCGCCGGCTTGCATTCGTTGGCCAGCGGACGTCCGCTGTGAGCATCCATCAGCACGCTTTTCCACGGCAGGTCGATCCACAGCAGACCGTTCTGCCGATCCTCGTAGCGCGGCAGTCCGGACGACGAAGCCTGCCGTTGCAGTGTATGCCGCTTGCCCTCCCAGCGCAGGGCGATTGCCCGGTCGTCGCGCCCCTGCCGTTCGACCTCGACGCTCTGTCCCATTTCGCAGCGATAGGTCCCGCTGGCGAGCCGGAAGTCGAGCTGTTTCCGTTCCGACCGCGGGCGGGAATCCTTCCTGTCGCCGCTTTCCGTCGACGTCTGTGTGCTGCTGGTCGCGCAGGCACCGAGCACCACAGCCAGCAAGGGCAATGAAATGCGCACAGGCCACAACATCGGCATGGTCCTCCCATCGGTTGCCGAGAACGATACCACGTGCCGCCGCTGGCTGACCAGATCACCGACGCGTTTGGCGGTCGCCGCCGGTTTGCCGGGCACGGCCTGCGTTGCCGGTCCCTTCCTGCCACCCACCCGCACGGCCGTTAGGCGCGTCTCGCGCCTGCCAGTGCCTGTCAGCCGGGGCGACGCCAATGAGGGCTGAGGACATCCCCCGCTTCCGCCCATTGACCGGCTGCTACGAACCGTCGGGAATCTACCAGCTGGATGACGGCCGCTTCATCGTCGTCGAGGACGAGGAGGAATGTCCACTGAGCCTGCTGCAGCTCGATGATCGTGGTCCGCTTGCCTGCACTCCGCTGCGCCTGCCGGCCGCCGTCCGTGACGATGGGGAACACTGGCGGTTCGACGATCTCGAGGCGGTCACGGGGGACCATGCGGGGCGCGTCTACGCCGTCACCTCGCATTCGCGGAACAAGGCGGGCGACGCGAGGCCCGCAAGGGAAAAGCTGTTGCGCTTTCGCGTGGCGGCTGGCGAGATGATCGAAGCGCGAGTGGTGGTCGATCTGAAGCATGCGCTGACGGCTGCCCACCCCCTGCTGGCCGCCGCCGCCGGTATCCGCCAGGTGAAGAAGGACGGCGGCCTGAACATCGAAGGACTCGCGATGCGGGCGGATCGGCGCGTGCTGATGCTGGGTTTTCGCAGTCCGTTGTTGGATGGGCGGGCGATCATCGCCTGCCTCGAGAATCCGGACGCCATGTTCGACGCTGGACGGCCGCCGCAGATTGCCAACCAGATGTTCAGCCTCGACCTGCATGGACAGGGCATCCGTGCCGTGGCGCATGTGCCGTTGCTCGATGGCTATCTCGTCGTCGCTGGTCCTGTCGGCCGTGAGCCGACGCCATTTTCCCTCTGGTTCTGGCGCGGTGGGCAGCAGGATCTGCCGCAGCGAGTGAGCGTGCGCGGGCTGCGGGGATTCGGACACGCCGAGGGAGTGGCGTCGGCGCTGATCGGCGGTCGCCAGTGGATCGTTCTCGTCAGCGACGACGGCAGCCGGACGGACGGGCGCTGCGCGAACTACCTGCTTGTTGATCCGCGGCAACTGCAGATCGGCTACGGATGATTGTCGCGCAGCGTCCCGGCAGCGGCACGTCCGCAGGGGAACCGCCGTCCGCAGCGCGCGCCCTTGCGCTAGTATTCAAACTACCCTCTTACGGAGATCACCAGGCATGTCCTCCCTCTTCAGTCCCCTCAGGCTCGGCGCCCTGAGCGTCGCCAACCGCATCTTCATGGCGCCGCTGACACGCTGCCGGGCGGACGCCGAACACGTCCCGACGGCATTGATGGCGGAGTACTACGCGCAGCGAGCGAGCGCCGGGCTGCTGATTGCCGAGGCGACCATGGCAATGGAAGGAAACTCGTCCTTCTGGACCGAACCCGGAATTTGCTCGCCGGCCCAGATCGCCGGCTGGCGGCGCGTCACCGACGCGGTGCACGCGGCCGGCGGCCTGATTTTTCTGCAGATCTGGCATGGCGGGCGCGCCTGCCACCCGTTGCTCAATGGCGGTGCCCAGCCAGTGGCGCCGAGCGCGATCCCGATCACCGGCGATGAGGTGCACACTCCGGAGGGGAAGAAGCCATACGTCGTGCCGCGTGAACTGCGCGACGATGAACTTCCGGCGATCGTTTCCGGCTTCGGACAAGCCGCCGCCAACGCGCGCGCGGCCGGCTTCGATGGCGTCGAGGTACACGCCGCCAACGGCTACCTTCTCGACGAGTTCCTGCGTGACGGTGCCAACAAGCGTACGGGTCCCTATGGTGGCCCGTTCGCCAATCGTGCGCGACTGCTCTGTGAGGTGCTAGCGGAAGTCTGCGCCGTCTGGAGCAGCGATCGCGTCGGCGTGCGCCTGTCACCGCTCAACAGCTACAACAGCATGATCGACAGCGACCCGATCGGGCTTGCGTCGTCGCTCGCCAGCCGGCTGAACGACTTCGACCTCGCTTATCTGCACCTCATGCGTGGTGACTTCTTCCAGCAGCAGAGCGGCGATGTGTTGACGCCGGTGCGGGCCAACTACAGAGGCACGCTGATCGGCAACATGGGCTATTCGGCGGACGAAGCGGAGCGGGCCATCGGCGGCGGCCAGGTCGACGCCGTGGCCTTTGGCACCGCCTTCCTGGCCAATCCTGATCTGCCGGCGCGGATCAGGTTGGGGGCACCGCTGAACCAGCCGAACCCGGCGACCTTCTACACGCCCGGTGCCGCTGGCTACACGGATTATCCGGTCTGGGTGCCCGGTTGAGCGTCGCGTCCGAGCGGGGTGACGCACCCTTTCCGCAGTCGCGGTGTCGCCAGCGGCCGCCGCTGCGCACGTCATCCCACCACAACGTCGGCGCCGCTGGTCAGGCAGGAGAAAAGTCATGAAAGACATGGTCTGGGACAGGATACTGAGCGTCGGGGTCGACGAGATCGATGACGATCACCGCAAGCTGGTGAGTATTTTCAACATCCTCAATCGAGCCGTGCTCGACGGGGAGTCGCCGCGCTATGTTGCGGCGGTATTGGCAGAGCTGATCAACTGTACGGTCTGGCACTTCAGCCATGAGGAGCGTCTGATGCTGAAGCATCGTTATGACGCAATGGACGAGCACCAGATGGAGCACCAGGAACTGATCAAGAGCGCTCAGGATCTGCAGCAAGTGATCCTGCGCGGCGACAAGCCGATGGTGGATGAGCACCTCGAGTTTCTCGAGCGCTGGTTGACCGAGCACATACTCACCGCCGACTTGCGGCTGGGTTCCTACCTTTCCCAAGTCGTCTAGGCGGCGCCGGACGGCGGATCGCCACCGCTTCCCCCGGTGGTTCCCCTGTCCCCTTGGACGACTGGCCTGGCGTGACGCCTGGCGCAGCGGTCGTGGCGGTTGACCCGGTCCCGGCTGCCGCTGGCGTAGCGTCTGGCACGCTGGCGAGCGCCGTGGCGCAGCAACCGCTCGCGGCGCGGGCGGATCGCGGTGAAGGTCATCAATCACCTGGGGCACGAGGTGATGAAGGTGTTCCGGGTGGCATGATGTGCGAGGAAAGGAGAGGCGAGTGAATACAGCGGATGCAATTCGATTGCTGGCCGAGAGCAAGCCGGTGCTGTCCGAACGTTTTGGCGTGGTGGACCTGGCGCTGTTCGGTTCGACCGCGCGTGGCAGCGCTGGGACCGCCAGCGATGTCGACGTGCTGGTGGCATTCGATGGCCCGGCCACCTCGGCACGCTATTTTGGCGTGCAGTTCTACCTGGAAGACCGGCTGGGCTGCCCGGTGGATCTGGTCACGGACAAGGCGCTGCGGGCGGAATTGCGTCCGTCAGTGGAGCGGGAAGCGATTCATGTCTGACGCATCGCCACGCGACTGGTCCTTCCATATCGATGACATGGTCAAGGCTGGCCAAAAAGTGCTGGCCTACAGCGCCGGCTTCGACCAGCCGGGATTCGTCGCCAGCGGGCTCAACTACGACGCGACCGTGCGCAACCTCGAGATCATCGGCGAGGCGGCCGCGCATGTTCCCGAGGAGACACGCGGCCGCCATCCGCAGATTCCCTGGCGCCAGATGGTGGCCACACGCAACCGGCTGATTCATGGCTATCTGGGTATCGACAATGACACGCTGTGGAGCATCATTCGGGACGACATCCCGGCGCTGCTCGAATCGCTGGAGAAACTGAAGGAAAGCCTGCGGTAAGCATGGAATTTCGCATCGCCGCCACTTTCAGCGACAGTTTGGCGCGCCTGACTGGCGAGGAGCAATAGCTCGTCAAGACGACGGCGTTCGACCTGCAGCTCAACCCGGCCAATCCCGCCATGAGCTGTCACAAGCTCGAACGGGCGCGGGACGAGAATTTCTGGTCGGTCAGGGTCAGCCGCGACATCCGGATCATCGTGCACCGAAACACCAACAGCCTGCTGCTCTGCTACGTCGATCATCACGACGCTGCCTACGCCTGGGCCAAGCGCCGCAAGCTGGAAACCCATGCGAAGACGGGCGCCGCGCAGCTGGTGGAGACTCGCGAGACGGTGCAGGAGCTGGTGCGGCCGGTCCATGTCCAGGCCGAGCTGCCGCTGAAGTCGGCAAGGCCGCTTTTCGCCCACGTGAGCGACGACGAGTCGCTCGGGTACGGGGTGCCCGCAGAATGGCTGGCCGACGTCCGCTCGGCCAACGAGGATGCGCTGCTCGATCTGGCCGATCACCTGCCGGCCGAGGCGGCCGAGGCCCTGCTTGAACTGGCGACCGGCGGCACACCGCGTGTTCCGGTACCGGCAGGCGATAACCCCTTCGACCATCCGGACGCACAGCGGCGCTTCCGGGTCATGGCCAACGTGGAGGCGCTGCAGCAGGCACTCGATTACCCATGGGAAAAGTGGACGGTCTTCCTCAACCCAGAGCAGCAGCAGATGGTCGAGCGCAACCATTGGGGCCCGGCTCGGGTCTCCGGTTCGGCCGGGATTGGCAAGACGATCGTCGCGCTGCACCGGGCGGCGTACCTGGCACGAGCCAACCCGGGCGGAACCGTCATCGGCGCTCTGCGCACAGCGCACGCAGCCAGTCGGCTGCCGGAAGCGCCGCGAATTCGAGTCGCCAGCCGCCAGGCATGCTCAACGACAGGCTTGGCCCCGAATGGGGCGGAACCGGCGCTATCGTCGCGGGAACGAGAGTCACCGGCACGGCGGCAACGACCGTTCCGCTCTCCTTCGCCAAACGCCGGTGCCAGTAACTCAGCGATCCAGCCTTCAGCCCGTTCCGCGCACAATAGGCCTTCTGGCTCTCGCCACTCGCGCGCCAACCTGCTACATGCCCTTGCCAGTACGCTGCCACTTCGCCAGCCTTGCCCATCGCGCTCTCCCGTGAAAACCTCGAGAGGGTGCGGCAACTGGCACGGGATTGGTAGGTGGGTTGAGCGAGCCGGCGAGCGATGCGCCAGCCGAGGAATGGGCGGAATACCGGCGGCAGGTTGATGAAGCAAGAGCGCGCGGTGACTTCCACATCCTGCTGGTGCCGATGAAGCCGACCGCAAGCCCGAGAACCGAGAAGGGTGTGACCTACTGCGGCACGGAACTGGACGCGCTGGCGCTGGAGGCGTCAATGCTTCCGTCCAAGCTCGGCAACAGGAGTGCGCTCGGCGAAGTGATGAAGAGTTTGTCGGGTACCGTGTTCGGGCCGGTCGCGCGCAGCGAGGGATAGGCAGCCGGGCCAGCGCCACGAGTCGTCGGGCGTGGGGCACCGCGCCGGGTTTCGGCTCGGCGGCGTTGATCGAGAACGGGTACACAAGGGGTACACGAAGCGCGGAAACAAGAAAGCCACCTTTCGAGGTGGCCTAACCAATTGATTCTTTGGTGGTGATGGGTGGAATCGAACCACCGACCTAAGGGTTATGAATCCTTCGCTCTAACCGACTGAGCTACATCACCAGCGGGCGCCGGATTATAGGGTTCTCTCGACTCGCCGGTCAACACGTGGGCGCGCGGGCGATTGCGTGCGCGATCCGCGCCTTTCCTCCCTGCGTCCTCGGTCGGCCCAGGAAACCGGGATTCCTCGAAGCGCCGCAGCTTCGTGACGTCGAACGCAAAAAGATTGCAGATCTTTTGTGTCGCCAGGGCGGTGAGGGAATACGATGTCGGCCTTGGCACCTTCGTCTTGCGCGCCGCGCTGCTCAACGTCACCGGAGGGGCGTCGCCCCAAGGTCGCACCCACAGCCACGCAGGCGGGTAATGGCAGACGACTGGCGCCGTCCTTCTTGCGTTCGGGGTGGGGTGATGGTCGATCGAATGGGCTTGCCGGCAGGCAGGCTGCTGCGGCGAACGATGCGCCGTGCCTTCAATGCGCTGCCACGGGATGGGCGGCTCGCCGTCTACCGCAATTTCGTCGATTGCGACCCGGCGCCGACCGATCGGCTGGTGCTGAAGATCGCCGATACGCGTGAGGAACTCGAGGGTTGCTTCCGCCTGTTGCACGATGCCTATGTCAGCAGCGGCCTGATGCAGCCGCAGCCTTCGGGCCTGCGCGTGACCATCTACCATGCCTTGCCGACGACGACGACGCTCTGTGCGACGTATGACGGGGAGGTCGTGGGTACCCTGTCGTTGGTCAGGGAAAGCGTGCTAGGCTTTCCGCTGCAGCGGATCTTCGATCTCGGCCCGCTGCGCGAGAAAAAGGGCAACATCGCCGAAGTATCGGCGCTGGCGATCGCTCGCCCGTTCCGGCAGACGGGCGGCAGCATCCTGTTCCCATTGATGAAGTTCATGTACGAGTACTGCACGACCTTCTTCGATACCCGGCACCTGGTGATCGCGGTCAATCCCGACCATATCGAGATGTACGAGTCGCTGCTGTTCTTCCAGCGGCTGAGCCAGAACGTCGTCGAGAGCTACGACTTCGTCAATGGCGCTCCCGCGGTCGGCGCCACACTCGACCTTGGCGCGGCGCCCGAGGTCTTCCGGCAGCATTACGGATCGAAGCCGCCGAAGCGGAACCTGCATGCCTTCTTCACCCAGATCCGGCTGCCCAACATCCAGCTTCCACCACGGCGCTTCTACACGACCAACGACCCCGTGCTGACGCCGGAGCTGCTCGACTACTTCTTCAATGTGCGAACGCCGCTCTTCAGCCTGTTGAGCGAACGCAAGAAGGAACTGCTGCACGCGATCTACGATCTGCCCGCCTACCGTGCCGTGCTGCCGCCGGTCGTGCGCTCACCGGCCGATGGCGGCGAGCGTCGCCGCCATCGGCGGTTTTCCGTCCGCTGCCCGGCCGAGCTGTCGCTGGGCCGCGGTGCCGGTGCTGCGGGCCGGGTCAGCCTCGAGATCGTTCAGCTCTCGCGCTATGGATTCCAGGCGCACGCGCCGATCGAGGTTCCCATCGATGTCTGGGGCGAAGTCACGGTTCAGCTCGGGCCGGCGGAGGTGTCACGCATTCAGGTTGCCGCGTCACGGGCATCCGGGACCGGATTCTACGGTTTTCGTCTTGGTGAGCCCGACCTCGTCTGGCGCAAGTTCGTCACCGCCCTGTACGGCAGCAGCACGCACGCCGACCTGCAGAACGCGACAGCCTTCCTCAACGACCGCTAGCGCCGCCCGTTCTGCTGCCGGCAGCCACCCGGCGGCTTCAGGAGGCGTCGGTCGTCACGGCGTGCCGCCGGTCAGTTGTCTCGCCAGCAGCCAGGAGGCGGCGGCGGTAATGCGCTGGTGCGACGCCGGTCCAGCGCACGAAGGCGCGATAGAAGGCCGCGGTGTCGGCGAAGCCGAGTTCGCCGGCAAGCTGCGCCAGGCCCTGGCGGCTCTTCGCCAGGCGATCGATCGCCAGATCGCGGCGCAGGGCATCCTTGATCGCCTGGAAGCTCGATCCCTCCTCCAGCAGGCGTCGGTGGAGGGTGCGCGGCGACAGGTGCAGCGAACGAGCGACGACGGCCAGCGAAGCCGACTGGGGCAGCGCTTCCCGCAGCGAATTGCGGACGCGCAGGACCATCTCGCGGTCACGGCGGTAGAGCGTCGTCAACTTGCCGGGTGCGCCGTCGAGAAAGGCCTGCAGTGCGGCTTCGTCGCGACGGACCGGCAGGTCGAGAAGGTTGGTGGCAAACACGGCAGCGAGTTCGGCGGCGCCGAAGCTCGAGTGCGCGGTATAGATCAGCGCGTAATCGGCCGCGTGCCGTGGCCGGGGATAGGGAAAGGCGACCGCATCGAAGACGATGCTGCGGCCGACGAGCCAGGAGAACAGGCCATGCAGCAGGCGCAGCAACCACTCGAAGGCGAACACCCGGCCGATGAGCAGCGGCCGGCTTTCGCTGATGTGCAGGCAGGCCTCGTCGTCGCGGCAAGCGAGGCGCACGGCGAGGTCGGGCAGCACCAGACGCAGGAAGCGGGCACTGCGCTCGATCGCTGCCGCCAGGGTCGGTGCGGTGATGACGCTGCGGCAGAGGAACTCGAAAGTGCCGATCCGGATCGGTTGCGAGAAAAGGGCGAAGCCCTCGTCATCGAGTTCACGGTTGACCAGGTTGTACAGCTGAGCGTAGCGGTCGATCGCCACGCGGGCTTCCGGATCGTGCAGCAGCTGGCTCGGAATGTGGGCCTGCTCGAGGAGCGGAGCGGTATCGCGGCCGCAATGGATCAGGCCGGCAAGCATGCCCTGGACGAAGGCGATGGCCACCGTTGCGCGCGCCGGCGCGGCGGCGCGCGCATTGCCACTCCGACGCCGGGCATTGGCGGTCTTCTCAGGGTATGGCATCGGCTTTCCGCAAGGCTGTGTATTGACAGGATATTTCAAGTTGGCAAGATTTGCATTGTTGGCGTCATCTTGGGTAATGGCGTTTCCGGCGTCAACTTCCTACCATGTGGGTCCCCCTACGGCAGCCGCTGACCGCTGTCTTTTCGATCATCCTGGAGCGCGAACGACATGACCGATCTTTCCATAGCCAAGAAGCTTCTACCCTACCGGCCCAAGCACAAGGTGCGTTTCGTCACCGCCGCTTCGCTGTTCGACGGGCACGATGCATCGATCAACATCATGCGCCGCATCCTGCAATCGACGGGTGCCGAGGTGATTCATCTTGGCCACAACCGTTCAGTACAGGAGATCGTCAACGCGGCCCTGCAGGAAGATGTTCAGGGAATCGCCATCACTTCCTACCAGGGCGGGCACGTCGAGTTCTTCAAGTACATGATCGACCTGCTGCGGGCCGGTGGCGGCGAGAACATCAAGGTTTTCGGTGGCGGTGGCGGCGTCATCGTGCCCAGCGAGATCGCTGAACTGCACGCCTACGGCGTGACGCGCGTCTATTCCCCGGAGGACGGGCAGGCGATGGGTCTGCAGGGAATGATCAACGAAGTGGTCGCGAAAGCCGACGACGACCTGTCGGCGCTGGCACCGCAGGATGCCGAGGCCGTGCTCGCGGCCCTCAGGGCCGGCAGCCGGCGGCACCTGGCGCAGATCATCACGGCACTCGAGAACGGTGCCTACCCCGAAGCGCTGCGCAAGAAGCTGCTGCATGCCGCCGCCGGGCTGAAGGTGCCGACGCTCGGCATCACCGGTACCGGTGGCGCCGGCAAGTCGTCGCTGACAGACGAACTGGTGCGGCGCTTCCGGCTCGATCAGGGCGACAGCCTCAAGTTGGCGATCATCTCCATCGACCCGTCGCGCAAGCGCACCGGCGGTGCACTGCTGGGTGACCGCATCCGGATGAACGCCATCGAGCACCCGAACATCTACATGCGCTCGCTGGCGACGCGCGACACCGGGTCGGAACTCTCCGCCGCATTGCCGGAAGTGGTCGCCGCCTGCAAGCTGTCGGGCTTCGATCTGGTCATCGTCGAAACCTCGGGAATCGGCCAGGGCAACGCCGCCATCGTGCCGTTGGTCGACGTCTCGCTGTACGTCATGACCCCGGAGTTCGGCGCCGCGTCGCAGCTCGAGAAGATCGACATGCTCGATTTTGCCGATTTCGTGGCGATCAACAAGTTCGACCGCAAGGGTGCCGACGACGCCCTGCGCGACGTCCGCAAGCAGTACCAGCGCAACCACGAAGCCTTCAACCAGAGCCCCGACGAGATGCCGGTCTTCGGCACGATGGCGGCGCGTTTCAACGACGACGGCGTCACCGCCCTGTACCAGGCGATTGCCCCCAAGCTGCACGCCTGTGGTCTGAAGCTGAAGAAGGGCAGGCTGCCGTTGGTGGGGGTACGGCAGTCATCGAATCAGCGCGCGATCGTGCCGCCGCAGCGCGTCCGTTACCTTGCCGAGATCGCCGATACGGTCCGAGCCTATCACGCGCACACCGCCGAACAGGCCGAAATCGCACGCCAGAGACAGTCGCTGCGCACCGCCAGGTCGCTCTTTGAGAGCTGCGGCAAGCCGGCAGCCGATTTCGACGAGCTGATCGCCTGGAAGGACGGCCAGCTCGACGCACGCTCGCGCAAGCTGCTCGACCTGTGGCCGAAAACCGTCGAACTGTACGCGCAGGACGAATACGTGGTGAAGATCCGCGACAAGGAGATTCGTACCCGTCTCACTTCCACCTCGCTCTCCGGCTCGCGAATCCGCAAGGTGGCCCTGCCGACCTACCGGGACGAGGGCGAAGTCCTGCGTTTTCTCCTGCGCGAGAACGTCCCGGGGTCGTTCCCGTTCACCGCCGGCGTCTTTGCCTTCAAGCGCGAGAACGAGGATCCGACGCGGATGTTCGCCGGCGAGGGCGACGCCTTCCGTACCAACCGGCGCTTCAAGAGGGTCTCCGAAGGAATGCCCGCCAAACGCCTGTCCACGGCCTTCGATTCGGTCACCCTCTATGGCTGTGATCCCGATGCGCGTCCGGACATCTACGGCAAGGTCGGCAACTCCGGTGTGTCGATCGCCACCCTCGACGACATGAAGGTCCTCTTCGACGGTTTCGAACTCTGTGCGCCGACGACCTCGGTGTCGCTCACGATCAACGGTCCGGCGCCGATCATCCTGTCGATGTTCTTCAACACGGCGATCGACCAGCAGGTCGACAAGTTCCGTGTCGACAACGGCCGCGAGCCGACCGAGGACGAGATCGCCAAGATTCGCACCTGGGTGCTGGCCAACGTGCGCGGCACCGTGCAGGCCGACATCCTGAAGGAGGACCAGGGACAGAACACCTGCATCTTCTCGACCGAGTTCGCGCTCAAGATGATGGGCGACATCCAGGAGTTCTTCGTCCATAACCAGATCGGCAATTTCTACTCGGTGTCGATTTCCGGCTATCACATCGCCGAAGCCGGTGCCAATCCGATCTCGCAACTGGCCTTCACTCTGGCCAACGGCTTCACCTACGTCGAGACCTATCTCGCGCGCGGCATGCACATCGACGACTTCGCACCCAACCTGTCGTTCTTCTTCAGCAACGGCATGGACCCCGAGTACTCGGTGATCGGCCGCGTCGCCCGCCGTATCTGGGCGGTGGCGATGAAGAACAAGTACGGTGGCAACGAGCGCAGCCAGAAGCTGAAGTACCACATCCAGACTTCCGGTCGCTCGCTGCACGCGCAGGAGATGTCGTTCAACGACATCCGCACGACGCTGCAGGCCTTGATCGCCATCTACGACAACTGCAACTCGCTGCACACCAACGCCTACGACGAGGCGATCACGACGCCGACCGAGGAATCGGTCCGCCGGGCGATGGCCATCCAGTTGATCATCAATCGCGAGTGGGGCCTGGCGATGAACGAGAACCCGAATCAGGGCTCGTTCATCATCGACGAGCTGACCGATCTCGTCGAGGAGGCCGTGCTGCGCGAGTTCGAGGCGATCGCTTCGCGTGGTGGCGTCCTCGGCGCCATGGAAACCGGCTACCAGCGCGGCAAGATCCAGGAGGAATCGCTCTACTACGAGCACAAGAAGCACGACGGCTCGTTCCCGATCGTTGGCGTGAACACCTTCCGCAACCCGCACGGAGATGCCCAGATCGGGATCGAACTGGCGCGCTCGACGGAGGAGGAGAAGCAGTCGCAGCTGCAGCGCCTGCAGGCCTTCCAGGGTCGCAATGCAGCCGCTTCCGCAGCCATGCTCGAGCGCCTGCAGCGCGCCGTCATCGACAACGGCAACGTCTTCGCGGTTCTCATGGATGCGGTACGCGCCTGCTCGCTCGGTCAGATCACCGGCGCACTCTACGAGGTCGGCGGCCAGTATCGGCGCAGCATGTAGCAACGTCGGCCCGGATGTGCCCGAGCACAACCGGGCCGATCAACGCTGTGCGAAGACGCTTCGTCCGCCGCGGGAACGACGAAGCCCGCTGCTCCCGCGGTTCGTACCGCTGTTGCAAGTTTCTGCCGATTGGTCCAGCATGGTCGTCTGGCAAGAAACGGGGGGAGTGACATGATTGCAGCGCTGCGCCGCCTGAGTCTCATGAACCGGCTTTCGCTGACCGCGATCCTGGCCCTGCTGGCCATGCTGCTGATCGTCTGGGAGAGCCTCTGGTCCCTGCACGGCCTGCTCTACGGCGACCGCCAGGTGAAGACCCGGCACCTTGTCGAGACGGTCGTCGGCGTCCTCGACCATTACAACGATCTGCAGAAGGCCGGCATGTTGAGCGAGGACGAAGCCCGGCAGCAGGCCATCAAGGCCGTCAAGCGGTTGCGCTACGAAAAGACCGAGTACTTCTGGATCAACGATCTCGGCAAACCGGTGCCGCGCATGGTGATGCACCCGACGGTACCGGCACTCGACGGCAAGGTGCTCGACGAGGCGCGCTTCAACAAGGCGATCTCGCTGCAGGCCGGCGCCAGCGGGCGACGGGTGGCGGTTGAGGGCAAGAACCTGTTCGTCAGTTTCAACGAGGTCGTCGAGCAGGCCGGCGAGGGCCTCGTCGAGTACCTGTGGCCGAAGCCGCTCGTCGGTGGCGGGGTCAGCAGCGAGTTGTACACCAAGCTGTCCTATGTGAGGAAGTTCGAGCCCTGGGGCTGGGTGGTCGGCTCGGGAATCTACATCGACGACGTGGACCGGATCTTCCGCGAGGAGGCCCTGAACAGCGTGCTGTTCGCGGTTGCCGCAACGGCCCTGTTGCTGTTCGGCGCATGGGCTGTCCGGAAGAGCATCGTCAGCGAGTTCGGTGGTGAGCCGCGGGCTGCCCTGGCCGCCACCAGCCGCATTGCCGATGGCGACCTGACGCATGACATCCCGCTGCAGCCGGGTGACCGGAGCAGCGTCCTCTTTGTCCTGTCGCACATGCAGAGCAGCCTGCGCGAGATGCTGCGCGCCATCTTCGGCAACGCCAGCCGGCTGCAGGCGAGCATCGAGCGCCTGTCGGCGGAGTCGAACCAGATCAACCTGGCGACGCAGGTGCAGGCCAGCGCCGTCACCGAGACGCGGGCAGCGATCGACGACGTCTCCGCGAGTGTGGAAGTCGTCAACGGTCTGGTGCGGGCGACCGAAGAGGGCGCGCACGGCGGTGCCGACGTGGCGGCGCGGGTGGCGCGCGAGATGCAGGCGATTGCCGATACCGTGGCCGTTTCCTCGGAGCAGGTTTCGCGACTGGTGGCGAGTACCGGCGAGATCGGCCAGATGGCCCGCGTGATCAAGGAGATTGCCGACCAGACCAACCTGCTGGCCTTGAACGCCGCCATCGAAGCCGCACGTGCCGGCGAGCAGGGACGCGGTTTCGCCGTCGTTGCCGACGAGGTGCGCAAGCTTGCCGAGCGGACGGGCGGGGCGACGACAGAGATCGGCAGTGTCCTGCAGGGAATCCGCGCCGACACCGAAAGTGCGGTCGCCGGCATGCAGGCAGCCGCACCGGTGATCGCGAGTGGTGTCGAACAGGCCAATTCGGCGGCCGAGACCCTGCACGCCATCGAGCAGCAGGCGCAGGACACCTTGCAGAAGATGCAGGCGCTGTCGCAGGCGACACGGGCACAGACGCAGCGGATCGAGGACATCGTCGGCAATGTCGACGCGGTGATGAAGGCCTCCGGGCAGACCGAGAACGTGATCCGGCAGTCGCTGCAGTCGGCGGGCGAGCTCGAACAGGCGTCGGGCGAGATGTTCTCGATGGTGCAGCGCTTCCGCGTCGGCGACATGCCAGGTGGGAGTTCACAGGCCGCTCGCAACAGCGGGGCGGCGGTGAAACCGCTGATGGAATGGTCGAGCGCGTTGGCGGTGGGCCACGCCGAGATCGACCGCCAGCACCAGGTGCTGATCGAAATCGCCAACCGGCTGAACGGTGCCATGCGCTCCGGTGCCGGGCGCTCCGCCTGCGGTGCGATCCTCGACGAACTGGTGAACTACACCGTGAACCATTTCGCCTTCGAGCAGAGACTGATGGAACAGCACCAGTATGCCGATCGTGATGCCCACCTGGCGACGCACCGCAAGCTGATCGACGATGTCTCGCGCTTCAAGCGCGAGTACGACGCCGGCGGTACGATCTCGGTCGAGCTGATGGGCTTCCTGCGCGACTGGCTGGTAAACCATTTCCTGAAGGTCGACCGCGCGCTGGCTCGGGATCTGGCGAGTCGCGGGGTTGCCTGAAGGCCATGCCCGCCTGTCGGCAGTCGTCCACGGGAGCGGCCGATGGGTAGCCCGGGTGCGCCGGCGCCGCCGCCGCGACGGCGACGGCTGGCTCTCGCCGTCGTCGTCGCGGCGTATGTCCTGTCCTTCTTCCAGCGTTTCGCGCCAGCCGGGATTGCCCAGGACCTCGTCGCCGCGTTCAACAGCACGGCGTCTTCACTGGGTGTCCTGGCGGCGACCTACTTCTATGTCTATACGGTCATGCAGGTGCCGACCGGGATCCTCGTCGATACCCTCGGGCCGCGCCTGATCCTGCTCCTCGGCGGGCTCGTCGGTGGCGCCGGCAGCCTGCTGTTCGGCCTTGCCGCCAGTTTCGACGTGGCGCTGCTGGGCCGGACGCTGATTGGGCTCGGCGTGTCGGTGACCTTCATCGCCATGCTCAAGATCATTGCCGTCTCTTTCGACGAGAGGCGCTTCGCCAGCCTCGTCGGCGTCGCCATGCTGATCGGCAACCTCGGCTCGGTGCTGGCCGGCGCGCCGTTGTCTTGGCTGGCGCAGATCACCGGCTGGCGTGGCGTTTTCGTCGGCCTGGCGGGGGTTTCGTTGTTGCTCGGACTGGCCTGCTGGTTCCTGCTGCGCGAAACGGCGGCTGGCCGTTCTGGCACACTGGCGCCGCGGCATGCCGAGCGTCCGCGGTTCGACCGCACGGTGGTCCTTTCCGGGTTGCTGCTGGTACTCAGGAACCGCGATACCTGGCCGGTCGTCTGCGTGAACTTCGGCATTTGCGGCAGCTTCTTTGCCTTCGCCGGCCTTTGGGCAACCCCGTTCCTGACACAGGCGCAGCAGCTGACGCGCAGCGTCGCGGCCAATCATGTCAGCCTCTACTTCGCCGGCTTTGCGCTGGGCTGCGTCGGCGTCGGCACGCTGTCGGACCGGATTGGCCGGCGCAAGCCGGTGTTGCTGGCCAGCAGCCACCTGTACGCGGCAATCTGGCTCGTCTGGCTGTCGGGAACCCTCATGCCGCTACCCATCAGTTACGCACTGTTCGCGCTGATGGGCCTCCTGACCGCCAGTTTCACCCTGACCTGGGCCTGTGCCAAGGAAGTCAATCCGCCACTGCTTTCGGGAATGTCCACCAGCGTCACCAACATGGGAGGCTTTCTCGCCGCTGCCATCCTGCAACCACTGGTCGGCTGGGTGATGGACCTGAGCTGGCAGGGCGGGCTGAACGACGCGGGTGCCCGGCTCTACAGCATGGCCGATTTCCAGGCCGGCGTGCTGCTGCTCGCCGCGACCGCGGGCTTGGGTGCGCTGGCATCCTGGCGAATCCGCGAAACCCACTGCCGCAACGTCTGGCAGCCGCCGGCCTGATCGACCGCTGCCGTCGGCGCCGCTGCCCTGTCGCTCAGCGCCTTTCGTAGACCAGGTCGACACGGCGCATGCCGCGCCGGCACGATTCGCTGTCGCATTTCTGCCTGCTGCTTTCCTCGCTGCCCCGTGGCAGGCGACGGATCTGGTTGCGTGGCACGCCAAGCGAGCGCAGCCGTTCGCTCACCGCTTCCGTTCGCCGGTCGGCGACGGCCAGATTGTAGGCCGGGCTGCCGAGGTTGTCGGTGTGACCGACGAGGACGACGACCAGTTGCGAGTCCTCCTTGAGTCGCTGGGCGTTCAGCCGCAGCACCTCGGCACCCTGGGCATCGATCGTCGCCTCGCCGGGAGCGAAGTAGACCGTTCGCGCAGCTTCGTCGTCGGCGAAGGGCAGCGGCTTTCCAGAGCCGGGTCGGCCGGTGGCGAGTGGCGCCCGCGCGGGCTTCTGCTGTCCCGCGCCGGCATTGGCCGAGTCCACCGCGATCGGCGGCTTGTCAGCGGTGGTACAGGCGGCCAGCAGAAGGGCGGCAGCCAGACCGAGGGGCAGGACGTGGCGTGGCAACGACATGGGCAATCCACCGACAGGCAGGACGAACGCACGGTCATACGACTGCCTTGCTCCGGCGGCGATCGCATTCGGCACCCAAGCCGCTCAGGCGGTTCTTGCGCCCGGCGTGTGCGATGCGTGCGCGGCGGCCATCTGACGGAGCTCCGGCAGGCAGGAGCCACAGAAGGTACCGCAGCCACGCTTTTCCTGCAAGGCCGCCAGGCTCGCGCCGCCGGTCAGCTCGGCAGTGATCTCGGCCGCCGTCACGTCGGCACAGCGGCAGACGACGCGGCTGCGCTGTGGCAGCTTTCCCGGCCGCTCACCGATCGGCGCCACTGCCCAGCGGACGAGTTCGGCGTCGAGTGAGTCATCGGCCATCACCTCCTTGAGCCAGCCGTGGGCGAGCGTTTCACCGGCGAGCCGGACGCCGACGAGGCGGCCGTCGGGAGCGATGGCCCGCTTGTTGACCTGTCGCTGCCGGTCGGCATAGACGATCGCCGCGTCATCGTCAGCGAGACCGAACAGCTGGTCGATCGCATGCAGGCGCTCTTCCGGCAGTGGCTGCCGGTGGGCTGCACGCAGGATGACCAGCGGTTGCCGGCGGCCGTACAGACCGACCGTAGCGAAATCGAACTCGTCGAGCAGCCGCCTGGCGGACGCGAGCAGCGCCGGTGTACCGGCTTCGCCGCCATCCGCCAGGCGCAGGACGACCAGCTGCCAGGGCAGCTCCGCCTTGTCGACCGCGACGGCGGTGTGCTTCAGTTCGGGCTGCTGCGAGAATGGGTCGCGGGCTGGCGTCGTCAACGCGTTGACGCCGGCGCTGTTCATGTAGCGACTGCCCCAGTGCATCGGCAACCACGCGCGCCCGCGGGGCATCCCTTCATCGGCGGCGACGCGAACGACGATGCTGCCGCGCGGGTTGCGCACGCTCGCCAGGTCGCCATCGCGCAGGTCGCGCTGGCGCAGATCGGCCGGGTGCATGGTCAACAGGGGCTCATCGTCGAGATTGAAGAGGCGGGCGACGGTTCCGGTGCGGCTCATGCCGTGCCACTGGTCGCGCAGGCGTCCGGAGAGCAGGCTGATCGGCAAGGAGTCGTCGGTGACTTCGGCGGTCGCGCGATGTTCGACGTGGACGAAACGGGCCCGACCGCTGGCGGTCGGAAAGACGCCGTCCTCGTACAGGCGCTGCCGGCCGCTGCTCGCGCCGGCCGGGAAAGGCCACTGTTGCGGACCGTGCGAGTCGAGCAGCGAATAGCTCAGGCCGCCGATGTCGAGGTCGCGGCCGATCGTACTCTGCCGATGCTCGGCGAAGATGTGCTCGGGGTGCTCATAGGGAAACAGATCGTCGCCGGATGGCTGCGCCAGTCGCCGGCCGAGGCGACGCGCGAAGTCGACGGCGATCCGCCAGTCATGACGGGCTTCGCCCGGAGGCGTCACGGCCGGCACGACGTGGGTGATCCGTCGTTCGGAGTTGGTGACCGTACCCTCCTTCTCGCCCCAGCTGGTTGCCGGCAGCAGGAGATCGGCAAAGGCGGCGGTATCGGTGTCCGCGTAAGCTTCCTGGAGGACGACGAAGTCGGCGGCATGCAGGGCAGCGCGCACCTCGGCCTGCGCCGGCAGCGACTGTGCCGGGTTGGTGCAGGCGATCCAGACCGCCTTGACCTCGCCGCTCCCGAGGGCGGCAAACAGCTCAATGGCGGTCTTCCCCGGTCGCTCGGGCACCGCTGGTATGCCCCACAGGAGGGCAACCTCCGCGCGGTGCACGGGGTTGCCGAGGTCGCGGTGCGCCGACAGCAGGTTGGCCAGTCCGCCGACCTCGCGGCCACCCATGGCGTTCGGCTGGCCGGTCAGCGAGAAGGGGCCGGCACCGGGGCGACCGATCTGTCCGGTCGCCAGATGAAGGTGGATCAGCGCCGCGTTGTTGTGCGTGCCGTGGGCCGATTGGTTGAGGCCCTGGCAGTAGAGCGAGAGGGCCGCTCCAGCGCTGCCGAACCAGCGTCCGGCCCGGACGATGTCGGCTTGCGGCAGACCGCAGATGCGGGCCACGACCTCCGGGGTGTAGGTTTCGACGGTCCTTTCCAGAGCGTCGAAACCTTCGGTGTGGCGGGCGATGTAGTCGCGGTTGACCAGTCCCTCGCTGAGCAGGACGTGCAGCAGGCCGTTGTAGAGCGCGATGTCGCTGCCCGGGGCCAGTGGCAGGTGGAGATCGGCGATGGCCGCGGTCTCGCTGCGCCGTGGATCGACGACGATGATGCGCAGCCCGGGATTGGCTGCGCGGGCATCCTCGATGCGCCGGAAGATGATTGGGTGGGCGATCGCCGGATTGGCGCCGGCGATCAGCAGGCAGTCGGCGAGTCCGATGTCGTCGTAGGAGCATGGTGGAGCGTCGGCACCGAGGGTCTGCTTGTAGCCCGCCACCGCCGACGACATGCAGAGACGCGAGTTCGTATCGACATTGTTGGTGCCGATCAACCCTTTCGCCAGCTTGTTGAAGACGTAGTAGTCCTCGGTCAGCAACTGACCCGAGATGTAGAAGGCGACACTGTCTGGCCCGTGCTCATCGATGATCGCGGCGAAGCGCTCGGCGGCGAAGTCGAGTGCCTCGTCCCAGCCGACGCGCTCGCGTGCGACGTCGCGCTGCCGCCGCAGCTGCGGATGCAGCAGACGATATTCCGGGCGGCTGCTCAGATGCAGCGTCGCGCCCTTGCTGCACAGGCGGCCGTGGTTGGCGGGATGCGCCGGGTCGCCGCGGACGCCGACGATCCTGCCGGCGTCGGTTTCGATCAGCAGGCCGCAGCCGACGCCGCAGTAACAACAGGTGGACCGGACGATGTCGTTCATGATTTTCACTCCCGGCTCTCCAAAGCAACACGCGTGCCATGACCAGCAGCGGGCGGTCGGGCCCACAAAAGCGTGCGCCGCCGATGTTGGCGCGCGCGTAGCAAGCCGTTGCGCGCACCAGTTGCTTGCGCGGTCACCCGTTTGTGCGCCGCAGTGGTGCGTCGCAGTCGCCGCTGCGCGGCGACATGGAGGCGGATGCGGTGGCAGACCGGGGTTGTGGGAGTACTGGCACGCTGCTTGCTAGGAGATGGGCATCACGGTTCTTTGACAGGAGCAAGAGACGAATGAGCAGGAAGAGACTCGTCATGGTCGGCAACGGCATGGCCGGCGTGCGTACGCTTGAGGAACTGCTGAAGCTGGCGCCCGACGAGTACGAGATCACCGTCTTCGGTGCCGAGCCACACCCCAACTACAACCGCATCCTGCTGTCGCCGGTGCTGGCCGGCGAGATGAGCATCCAGGACATCATCCTCAACGACCATGGCTGGTACGCGCAGCACGGCATCATGCTGCACCTCGGGAAGAAGGTCGAGCGGATCGATCGCCTGCGGCGGCGGGTGATCGCCGACGATGGCACCGCCGCGGACTACGACCGCCTGCTGTTGGCGACCGGTTCGAATCCCTTCATCCTGCCCATTCCCGGCAACGATCTGCCGGGGGTGGTCTCCTACCGCGACATCGCCGACACCGACGCGATGATCGATGCAGCACAGCGCCACCGCCATGCAGTGGTCATCGGCGGCGGCCTGCTCGGACTCGAGGCGGCGAACGGCCTCAGGCTGCGTGGCATGGACGTGACGGTGATCCATCTCGCCGACTGGCTGCTCGAACGGCAGCTCGACGAGACCGCCGGCAGGATGTTGCAGAGATCGCTCGAGGAGCGGGGCCTGAAGTTCCTGCTCGGCAAGCAGACCGAGATGCTGATCGCCGGTACGAGCGGTCGCGTCGCTGGCGTGCGGCTGAAGGACGGGCTGGAACTGCCCGCCGAGCTGGTGGTCATGGCCGTTGGCATCCGCCCGAACACGGCGCTTGCCGAGGCGGCCGGGATCCACTGCCAGCGGGGAATCGTCGTCAACGACACGATGCAGACCTACGATCCCAAGGTCTACGCCGTCGGCGAGTGTGTCGCGCACCGCGGCATCGCCTATGGGCTGGTGGCGCCGCTTTTCGAGCAGGGCAAGGTGGCGGCGAACCATCTGGCCAATTTCGGTATCGGACGCTACACCGGCTCGGTGACCTCGACCAAGCTCAAGGTGACCGGCATCGATCTCTTTTCGGCCGGCGATTTCCTTGGCGGCAAGGATACCGAGGAGATCACCCTCAACGATGCCGCCGGCGGCGTGTACAAGAAGCTGGTGATTCGCGACAACCGTCTGGTTGGCGGCGTCCTCTATGGTGATACGGCCGATGGCCCGTGGTATTTCCAGCTGCTGCGTGACAGCCAGGACATTCACGAGATCCGTGATCACCTGTTGTTTGGCCAGTCGCATGTCGGGGATGTCGGTCATCAGGGCCACAGCAAGGCGGCGGCGATGGCCGACAGCGCCGAGGTTTGCGGCTGCAACGGCGTCAGCAAGGGTGCGATCGTCAAGGCGATCAAGGAGAAGGGCCTGTTCAGCCTCGACGATGTCAAGCAGCACACCAAGGCGGCGTCGTCGTGTGGCTCCTGCGCCGGCCTCTGTGAGCAGATCCTGTCGGCGACGATCGGCGGCGCGTACACGCCAGCTGCCTCGAACCGCAAGCCGGTGTGCGGTTGTACCGATCATTCGCACCAGGAAGTGCGCGATACGATCCGGGCGCAACACCTCCTCAGCATCGACCGCGTCATGCGCTTTCTCGAGTGGCGGACCGAAGACGGCTGCGAGAAGTGCCGTCCGGCGCTCAACTACTACCTGATCTCGACCTGGCCCGGCGAGGCCCGGGACGACCCGCGTTCGCGTCTGATCAACGAACGTGCCCATGCCAACATCCAGAAGGACGGAACCTACTCGGTCGTGCCGCGGATGTGGGGCGGGCTGACCAACGCTGCCGAGTTGCGGCGTATCGCCGACGTCGCCGAGAAGTACCAGGTGCCGACGATCAAGCTGACCGGCGGGCAACGCATCGACCTGCTCGGCATTCGCAAGGAAGATCTGATCGGCGTCTGGCAGGATCTCGGCATGCCATCCGGGCACGCCTACGGCAAGTCGATCCGTACCGTCAAGACCTGCGTTGGCGCCGAACATTGCCGCTTCGGCACGCAACTGGCGATGGACATGGGCGTCAAGCTCGAGCGGATGCTCTTCGACATGTACTCGCCGCACAAGGTCAAGCTCGCCGTTTCGGGCTGTCCGCGCAACTGCGCCGAGGCGGGCATCAAGGATGTCGGGGTGATCGGCGTCGATTCCGGTTACGAGCTGTACGTGGGCGGCAACGGGGGCATCAAGACCGAGGTGGCACAGTTTCTCGTCAAGGTGAGGAGCGACGAGGAAGTCCTGGAGTATGCCGGCGCCTTCCTGCAACTGTACCGGGAGGAGGGGTTCTATCTCGAGCGGACCTGCCACTGGCTCGAGCGCGTCGGCCTCGAGCACGCCAGGAGCCGCGTCGTCGAAGACGAGGAGAACCGCAAGGCATTGCACGCCCGTCTGCTGGCCGAACTGCAGGATGCCCGGGACCCCTGGGCCGAGCGCGTCGCCGGCGTCGAACGCAACGAATACGAGGCGCTCATCGTTTGAACGCCTGTCTGACTGGAGAAGGAAAGAGCAATGGGTGAATGGAAATCGATCTGCATGCTGGAAGACATCCCGCGGCTGGGCAGCCGCGTCGTCCGTGCGACGGGCGGGGATATCGCCGTCTTCCGCACTTCGGCCAATGCGGTCTTCGCCCTGCGCGACCACTGCCCGCACAAGGGCGGGCCGTTGTCGCAGGGACTGGTACACGGCAATCAGGTGACCTGCCCGCTGCATGGCTGGAAACTGCGCCTCGACTCGGGCGAGGCGGTGCCTCCCGATGAAGGCTGTTCACGGCGCTACCCGGTGCGGGTCGAGAGCGGCACCGTCTTCCTGCAAATCTGACACGAAAGGAAACCCGGAATCATGAACACCCCGTTCTGGAAGGCCGGTCACCGACCGACGCTGCTGGCAGCCTTTCTCTACTTCGACCTCGCCTTCATGGTGTGGGTGATGCTCGGCCCGCTGGGGGTGCAGATCGCCAGGGATCTCGCTCTGACCCACGCGCAGAAGGGGATGATGGTCGCCACGCCCGTGCTGGCAGGTGCCATCCTGCGCATCTTCATGGGCATCCTGGTCGACCATCTGAAGCCGAAGATGGCCGGCGCCATCGGCCAGGCGGTCGTCATCGCCTCGCTGTTCTTCGCCTGGTACCTCGGTATCGACACTTACGAGCAGACGCTGATCCTCGGCATCTTCCTCGGCGTCGCTGGTGCGTCGTTCGCCGTGGCGTTGCCGCTCGCCTCGCGCTGGTATCCCCCCGAGCACCAGGGCACCGCGCTCGGGATCGCCGGTGCCGGCAATTCAGGTACGGCGCTGGCGGCGCTGATCGCGCCGAGTCTGGCGATGGCCTTTGGCTGGGGCAACGTCTTCGGACTGGCGTTGATCCCGCTCGTCCTGGTCTTCGCCTTCTATCTGGTCGCCGCCAGGGATGCGCCGGAGTGTCCGCCACCGAAGGCCTTGCCGGAATACCTCAAGGTGCTCAGGGACAGCGACGCATGGTGGTTCATGTTCTTCTATGCGGTGACCTTTGGCGGCTTCGTCGGTCTTGCTTCGTCGCTGACGATCTACTTCAACATCCAGTACGGGCTCGATGCCAAGACTGCGGGCTTCTTCACCGCCGCCTGCGTCTTCGCCGGTTCCCTGGTGCGACCGATCGGCGGCAACGTTGCCGATCGCATCGGCGGCATCAAGAGCCTGTCGGTGATGTACATCCTGGCCGCGATCTTCCTCGCCATCGCCAGTGTCGGCCTGCCGGCGGCGTGGATGGCCCTCGTTGCCTTCGTCGGCGCGATGCTCGCTCTCGGCATGGGCAATGGTGCCGTCTTCCAGCTCGTGCCGCAGCGCTTCCGCAAGGAAATCGGTGTCATGACCGGGCTCGTCGGCATGGCCGGCGGTGTCGGCGGCTTCTACCTGGCGTCGTCGCTGGGCTACGCGAAGCAGATCACCGGCAGCTACCAGATCGGCTTCCTGATCTTCGCCGGCCTTGCCCTGCTCGCGCTGGCCGGCCTGACGGCCGTCAAGACGCGCTGGCGGACGACCTGGGGGGCGGCGCACCTGACGGCAGCCCGCATCTGATCCCTTGCTTGAGTACCCGCGGGCGGCAGGTCAGAATGCGACCTGCCGCCGCATTTCCTTCCGGAGCCTGCCCGCATGCCGCTGCGCGTCGATGTCGGCTACTCGTCCCTGACCGGTCCGCGTGATCGCAACGAGGACTTCTGCGGCATGGTCACGCCGCAGGGGGCCGAACTCGAGAACAAGGGGCTGCTCGCAGCGGTAGCCGACGGTATTGGCGGTCATCAGGGAGGGCGCGAGGCGGCGGAGTACACGGTTCGCGGGCTGCTCTCGGACTACTACGCGACGCCAGACACGTGGAGCGTGGCGCACGCGCTCGACACGGTCGTCGCCGCGCTCAATCGCTGGGTGGTGGCCGAAGCGGCCCGCCAGGCCGAACTGTCGGGCATGGCGACGACGCTCACTGCACTCGTCCTGCGCGGGCGTCGCTACGTCTGTGCGCATGTCGGCGACAGTCGGCTCTATCTCCTGCGCGGCGGCGTCTGCAGCCGCCTGACCAGTGACCACGTCTGGGAACATCCGGAGCTCAGCAATGTGCTGTCGCGAGCGGTCGGCCTCGATCGGCACCTGCAACTCGATTTCTACGACGGCGAGCTGGCGGCCGGCGACTGCTTTCTTCTCTGTTCCGACGGCGTCTGGGTGCCGCTCGGCATGACGCGGCTGCAAGCCGCGCTGCTCGCCCATCCGGATGCCCAGCAGGCAGCGGCGTCCCTGACCAGTCTCGCCCTCGCCTGCGACGGCCATGACAACGCCAGCGCCATCGTGCTGCGGGTGAACGAGGTGCCGGCGGAGAACCTGCGCGATGCCCTGGCGGACAGCGTACGGTTGCCGCTGCCGCCGCGCCTGAAGCCGGACCAGGAACTGGACGGGCTGGTGATCGAAGAGCCGTTGCACGATTCGCGGGCGACGCTGCTGTACCGTGTGCGCGATCGCGTCTCCGGACAGCAATCGGTACTGAAGACGCTGCATCCGGAACTTGCCGACGACGCCGACGCGATGCGTGCGCTGATCATGGAGGAGTGGCGCGCCCGGCGGATCGTCTCACCCTTCTTTGCGCAGGTGGTACCGGCCGAGCGGCGAAGCTGCCTCTACTACCTGCAGACCTGGCATGAAGGCGCGACACTGCAGCGCATGCTTGATGCGGGTCTGCACTTCAGCGTCGGCGAAGCCGTGCAGCACGGAATCCGCTTGCTGAAGGGGATCGCGGCATTGCACCGGCTTGACGTGGCGCATCGGGACATCAAGCCGGCCAACATCCATCTCGGGCGTGACGGCCGCCTGCGCATCCTCGATCTCGGCGTCGCCCTGAGCGAGTCGGAGGAGGATGAGCCAGCCGGCAGTCCGGGAACGCCGAGCTACCGGGCGCCCGAACTCTTCGCCGGCGAGCGGGCCGGACCGGCGCACGATCTCTACGCGGTCGGCGTCACGCTCTATCATCTGCTCACGCGCAGGTATCCCTACGGCGAAATCGAGCCCTTTCAGCACCCGAAGTTCGCCATGCCGGTGGCGCCGACCCGCTATCGCCCGGATATCCCGGGCTGGCTCGAGAACGTGCTGCTGAAGGCGGTTGCCAGGGAAGCGGCGCATCGCTTCGAAACGCCGGAAGAGTTCCTCCTCGCCCTCGAGCGGGGTGCAACCCGACCTCTCCCGCGGCCGCCGATCACGCCGCTGGCGATGCGCAATCCGCTGTTGACCTGGCGTCTCGTTGCAGCGTTGTCGCTGCTGCTCAATCTGCTCCTGCTGATGCTGTTGACTCGCGGCTGAGTGCCTGCAGCCTCGTCGCGCGCCGCGACAGCGGCAGGGAGCTTGCGCCTGCCGCCAGCGGCACAAGGCCAGGCAGGCTGCTAGAATTCGGCCTTGTCCTTGCCCAGGCGCGATCATGCAGATCACCATCACCCGCCCTGACGACTGGCACCTTCACCTGCGCGATGGCGCGGCGATGGCGGCGGTGTTGCCGCACTCGGCACGGCAGTTTGCCCGCGCCATCGTCATGCCGAACCTGCGCCCGCCGATCACCACCGTAGCCGCTGCCGGCGCGTATCGCGCACGTATCCTCGCCGCCCTGCCGGCTGGTGTATCGTTCGAACCGCTGATGACGCTGTACCTGACCGACAGCATGTCGCCGCAGGAGGTCCGGCGTGCGGCTGGCAGCGGCTTCGTGCGGGCGGTGAAATTGTATCCGGCCGGGGCGACGACGAACTCGGACTCGGGAGTGACCGACATCGGCAGGTGCGCCGCTGTCCTAGCGGCGATGGAGGAGTGTGGCCTGCCTCTGCTCGTCCATGGTGAGGTGACCGACCCGGCCGTCGATGTCTTCGATCGCGAGAAGGTGTTCATCGAGCGTGTTCTGCAGCCCCTGTTACGGCGGCATGCCGGGATCCGGCTGGTCTTCGAGCACATCACCACCGGCGATGCTGCCGACTTCGTTCGTGCCTGCGGTGCCAACGTCGCGGCCACGATCACGGCGCACCACCTGCTCTACAACCGCAACGCGATCTTCGCCGGCGGCATCCGACCGCATCATTATTGCCTGCCGGTGCTCAAGCGGGAGCGGCACCGGCAGGCGCTGCTGCAGGCGGCCACCTCCGGCAACCCGAAGTTCTTTCTCGGGACCGATTCGGCGCCGCATTCGCGCGCGAGCAAGGAACACGCCTGCGGCTGTGCGGGTTGCTACACGGCGCCGGCTGCGCTCGAACTCTATGCCGAGGCCTTCGAGTCGATGGCGGCGCTCGATCGCCTGGAGGCCTTTGCCAGCTTCCACGGTGCCGATTTCTACCGCTTGCCGCGAAACGCCGGGCAGGTCACGCTGCAGCAGGAAGAGTGGCTGCTGCCTGCCGCCTTCGGCTATGCCGGCGGCGAGTCCCTGGTGCCGCTGCGTGCCGGCGAGTCGCTGCGCTGGCGGTTGCTCGACTGATGCCGGCGCCCGTCTGCCATTCCATCCCGCGGAGGTCGCCTGTGTTCTCGCGCAGATTGCTTCTCCTGTGGCTGCCGTTGCTGGCGGCCTGTTCGGATCAGCGTGCGGCTTTCGAGATCGATGGCTCGCGGCAGCACGCACTGACGCTGATCCGCGTCCAGACCCTGCCCTGGGACAAGACGGCAAGATACTCCGTCGTCGCGGCGCGCATGCCGGACTGCCAGCGGCGGCACGAGATCGGTGCCGGTGGCGCCGACATGCGCGTCGAGGTTTTCGCGCCCGGCAACGACGCCTGGATTCTCAAGCAGGGCAAACGCATGTACGTCGTCGAGACGCGCACCTGCGAGGGATTTGCCCGGCTTGAGGCGGAACCGGAGGGCGGCCTGGGGCCGCTGCAGGGAAGCTTCCAGATGCGCCAGGGTACCTTCGGCTGGATCGGGGAGCCGGTCGCACAGCCTGCACCTGCCGGCGCGACTGCCGGTCAGTGAGCGCGGCAGGGCTGCCGCCGGCGGGCGGCCTGTTCGCCGCTCTGCGGTCAGTCCTCAACCCGCTGCCGCTGACCCCCGACTCTGCTGCGCTGGCCGTTCCTGCCGCGGCGCGCGAGGTGCGCAATGCAGCCGGGCGGCGAATCGCCTTCGTGGCGCCGCCGCTCGACGAC
This sequence comes from Accumulibacter sp., assembly GCF_023806635.1. Classification (GTDB taxonomy): domain Bacteria; phylum Pseudomonadota; class Gammaproteobacteria; order Burkholderiales; family Rhodocyclaceae; genus Accumulibacter. The sequence goes on along the minus strand of NZ_JAMTDQ010000006.1, from coordinate 126,647 downwards.
CTCGACTACGAGACGCGCATCTGGCTGACCGGCGAGGTCGCGACACGGCCGGACAACTGGCACGATTTCTTCAACGCCCTCGTCTGGCTTGCCTTTCCATTGACCAAGGCGGCGCTGAACGCACGCCACGTCGAGCTGCTTCGGCAGCAAGCGGGGCCGCGCTGTCGCGAGCGTGACGCGCTGACGCACTTCGACGAGTGTGGCGTGGTCGTCGTTTCGTGCAACCCGGAGCTGCTTGAGCTGGTGCGCGGCTTTCAATGGCGCAGGCTGTTCTGGGAACGCCGAAGTGAACTGTCGCGGGAGTTGCGCTGCCTGGTATTCGGGCACGCGACCTACGAGCAATTGCTGCGCCCGTTTCGTGGCCTGACGGCCAAGGCCGTTCTCCACCAGGTCAGTCCAGCCTGGCTCGAGCAGCCGCTGGCCACTCAACTTGCCGATGTCGACCGCCGCCTGGCGGCCGAATTCTCGGCTGGCCACCACCAGGCGGCGCGCGGCTGGCAACCGCTCCCGTTGCTTGGGTTGCCAGGGGTCACGCCGGCGAGCGAGCATGCCGCCTACTACGATGACGAGTGGCAGTTCCGGCCCGGTCGCCGCCGCTGCCCGGTATAATCGCGGCGGGAAGTCGGTCAGGCAGCCGCTGGGCAAGAGGTGCAAACCTGGCGCCGAGAGGAAAGTCCGGGCTCCACAGAGCACGATGCCGGTTAACGACCGGGCACCGCGAGGTGACGGAAAGTGCAACAGAAAGCAGACCGCCGATGTCCCGGTGCAGACCGGGGCAGGTAAGGGTGAAACGGTGAGGTAAGAGCTCACCGCGGACGTGGCAACACGGACGGCACGGCAAACCCCATCCGGAGCAAGGCCAAATAGGGAAGCATGGGCGTGGCTCGCGCTGCTTCCGGGTAGGCTGCTTGAGCGTGCTGGTGACAGTACGCCTAGATGAATGGCTGTCCACGACAGAACCCGGCTTATCGACCGACTTCCCACCCCGTCACCGCCGCCACCACAGTGACGGTCAGCGATCGCTGGCTGTCAGTCGCCTGTCCCCTCTGCCACAGTCGCTACCGGCGGCGTCCGGCACACATCGAGCATTCGCCGCGGCCGCAGTCGCGTGACCTTCACGCCACTTCTTCATAAAGCACTTTAAATAACGATCCTTAGCGATTGTTTTGCCGAGGTTATCGCTCCTTTTTCGACGGTTTCCGCTTGTCGCTGATAAGTGCTTGTCCAAATTGAGGAAAGTGGTGCATGACCCTTGCTTTGAGAGAATCTTTGCCTTAAAGTGGGGGCAAGTGGTGGAAAGTGGGAAGTTTGCCGTTCGAGCGGCCTGCGGGCAGGGAAAGAGTCAGTTTGATGTTTCAGGGTGCGGCAGCGTTGAGTCTTGATGTCAAGGGGAGGTTTGCCATTCCGGCACGCCACCGGGAGGCGCTCGCATCTGCCGCCAATGGCCGCCTGGTCCTCACCGCACATCCCCACCGCTGTCTGCTGCTCTATCCCGAGCCAGCCTGGGAACCGATCCGTGACAAGGTGCTGGCTGCTTCAAGCTTCAATCCGCAGTCTGCCGCGATCAAGCGGCTGCTGGTCGGTAACGCCCGCGAAGAGGAAATGGATGCGGCCGGGCGGCTACTGGTGGCTCCCGAGTTGCGTCATTTCGCGCAACTCGACAAGCAGATCTGGCTCGTTGGCCAGGGCAGCCATTTCGAGATCTGGTCGGATGCCGGCTGGCAGCAGCAGCAGGAGGCCGTCTTCGCATTGGGTGAGCAGTTCCTGCCTCCCGGCCTAGAAGATCTGGCGCTGTGAGCGCACCGCTGCAGCATCAGACCGTCCTGTTGCGGGAGGCGGTCGAGGCGCTGAGAATCCAGTCCGCAGGCAGATACATCGACGGCACTTTCGGCCGCGGTGGGCATTCGCTGGCGATCCTCGAACGGCTCGGGCCGGAGGGCCGCCTGCTGGCCATCGACCGCGATCCGCAGGCGGTAGCCGCTGCATCGGCGATCGGCGACCGGCGCTTGCTGGTTCGGCACCAGTGCTTTGGTGATCTCCTCGAAGCCCTGCGCCAGGAGGAGTTCGCAGTGGACGAAGGCGTCGACGGCGTTTTGCTCGACGTCGGCGTGTCCTCGCCGCAACTCGATCAGGGCGAGCGCGGTTTCAGTTTTCGCCACGACGCACCGCTGGACATGCGGATGGACACGACAGAGGGCGAAACGGCGGCACAGTGGCTCCTGCGGGCCAGCGTGCAGGAGATCACGGAGGTAATCAGGAGCTATGGTGAAGAACGGTTTGCTTTCCAGATTGCAAAGAAGATTGTGGCTGCTCGGGGAGAGCGGCCTCTTGCAACCACGGGGGAGCTCGCCGCGCTCGTACGCGCGACCGTGCGCACCCGTGAGCCCGGCCAGGATGCGGCGACGCGTACCTTTCAAGCTCTACGGATTCATATCAATCAAGAGCTCGAGCAGCTCGCGTTAGTCCTGCCGCAGGCGATGGCCGTCCTCAAGTGCGGCGGTCGTCTGGTGGTGATCAGCTTCCACTCGCTCGAAGACCGCATCGTCAAGCGTTTCATGCGTTCGCAGGCGGCGCCGGACGAGGCGCCGAAGAGACTGCCGCTGCGCGCCGCCGAGCTGCCGCAGCCGCGGCTGCGTCTGGTGGGCAAGCCGGTCCGGGCGAGCGCCGCCGAGGTGGCCAGCAATCCCCGCGCGCGCAGTGCCGTCATGCGGGTAGCGGAAAAGATTGCCTTGAAGGCCGCCTGAAATGGTTCGTCTGAACGTCCTCCTGTTGCTCGTCATGGTGCTCTGCAGTCTTGGCGTGGTCACTTCGCAGCACAAGGCACGCAGGATCTTCATGGCGCTCGAGGCCGAGCAGGAACACGCGCGGCAGCTCGAGGTCGAGCATGGACAATTGCAGTTGGAACTCTCGACCTGGGGCGCGGCGCCGCGGATCGAGAAAATCGCGCGCGACAAGCTGAGGATGAGCACGCCCGAGTCGTCCCGGGTGATCGCCGCCGCACCCGCCGGGGGATCGTCCAGATGATGCGTTTCAAGGGGAAGGTGGCGCACAAGTTCGCCGAGAATCCGTTGTTGCAGATGCGTTTGCCGACCTGGCGCTCGCGCCTCCTCGGCCTGCTGATCATCGGCTCATTCGTCGTCCTGATCGGCCGCGCCTTTTATCTGCAGGTGCTCAACAACGACTTCCTGCAGGAGAAGGGTGAGTCCCGCTATCGGCGCGACATCGAGATCAGTGCCTCGCGCGGGCGCATCGCCGACCGTCATGGCGACGTGCTGGCGATATCGACGCCGATGAAGTCGATCTGGGCCGTGCCGCAGGTCGCGCGACTGACTCCGGAACAGATCGTCGAGCTGGCGTCGGTGCTCGAGATGAACCCGCGGCAGCTGGCACAGAAGCTCGACACCGAAAAGACCTTCGTCTTCCTGCGGCGGCAGATTCCGCCCGCGGTGGCCGAGCGTGTGGCAGCCCTCAAGCTCCCCGGCATCGGCCAGGACAAGGAGTACCGCCGCTTCTATCCAACCGGCGAGATGACCGCGCACATGGTCGGCTTCACCGGCGTGGACGACCGCGGGCTCGAGGGTGTCGAACTGGCATTCCACGGCCAGTTGCTCGGTCAGCCGGGAAGCCGCAGCGTCATCAAGGATCGCCGCGGCCAGATCGTCGAGGACGTCGGCTCGATCAAGCAGCCTCAGGACGGCAAGGAAGTCCGACTGGCGCTCGACTCGAAGATCCAGTACCTGGCGTACAGCCACCTCAAGCAGGCGATCAGCGACCAGAATGCCAAGGCGGGTGGGGTGGTGGTGATCGATGCGCGTACCGGCGAGATCGTCGCCCTCGCCAACTGGCCGACCTACAACCCGAACAATCGCGAGTCGCTGTCGGGTGCGCAGTTGCGCAACCGCGCGTTGACCGACACTTTCGAACCTGGCTCGACGCTCAAGCCATTCACGATCGCCCTCGGTCTCGAAACGGGCAAGGTCCGTTCGGAGACGATCATCAACTGCGCTCCAGGCCGCCTGACGATTGGCAACGCGACGATTGCCGACGCCCATCCGCATGGTGCGCTGAGCGTTGCCCAGGTGATTCAGAAGTCGTCCAACGTCGGTGCCGCCAAGATCGCGGCAATGCTGCCATCGCAGACGATGTGGCAGATGTTCGACGACGTCGGATTCGGCCAGGCGCCCCGCCTCGGATTTCCGGGAGAAGTCACCGGGCGCGTTCGTCCCTGGAAGAGCTGGCGGCCGATCGAGCAGGCCACCATGTCGTACGGGCACGGGATTTCGGTGTCGCTGATCCAGCTGGCGCGGGCCTACTCGGTCTTCGCCCGTGACGGCGACCTGGTCCCGCTCTCCCTGACCCGGGTCGATTCCGCGGTAGCCAGCGGCGCGGCGGTGTTCAGCGCCAAGACCGCGCGCGAGGTCCGGATGATGCTAGAGATGGCGGTGCAGCCGGGTGGCACCGCACCGAAGGCGCAGATTCCCGGCTATCGCGTTGCCGGCAAGACCGGCACGGCGCACAAGCTGGTAGCCGGACGCTATGCCAACAAGTACGTCTCGTCCTTCGTCGGATTTGCACCTGTGTCCGATCCCCGCCTGATCGTCGCCGTCATGATCGATGAGCCGAGCGCTGGCAAGCATTATGGTGGCGAGGTCGCGGCGCCGGTCTTCGCGTCGGTCATGGGAAGCTCGCTGCGCACGCTGGGGATTTCACCCGACGCGCCACTGGTCGTCGCCGAGACGCCAAAGCCACCGCTGCCGAAGGCTCGCCTGTGATCACTCCGGCCAGTCACGGCGCCAGCGAAGCGGTCGCCGAGATCCTGCAGCGGCTGTCGCTGCTTGGCGTCGTCGCGCATGGCGCAACTGACGACAGCCGGCAGCTCAGGCCGGGGGACCTGTTTCTCGCCTGCGCCGGCGATCGCGTCGACGGCCGCCAGTTCATCGCCGACGCGATTGCCCGTGGTGCCGAGGCTGTCCTCTGGGAAGCGGGTGACGAGCGTGCGGATGCCTTCCCGTGGTGTGGCGACCGGCTTGTCCCCGGTGTGCCCGTCAGCGGGCTGCGCGGGCTGCGCGGACCTCTCGCGCATGCCGTCCATGGTCGCCCGAGCGAGCGCCTGTCGCTCATCGCCGTCACCGGAACCAACGGCAAGACCAGCGTCACGCAGTGGATCGGCGCCACTCATCCGCGCTCCTGCGCGATCATCGGGACACTCGGCGCCGGCTTGCCGGGGCGGCTGGCAGACACCGGTTACACGACGCCCGAGGCGACGACGCTGGCGCGCTGTCTCGCCGGCTATGCGTCCGACGACGTGCAGGCATGCGCGCTCGAGGCGAGTTCGATCGGTCTGGCCGAAGGCCGCCTCGACGGCGCCCGGGTGGACGTGGCGGTGTTCACCAACTTCACCCGCGATCACCTCGACTATCACGGCAGCATGGCGGCCTATGCGGCAGCCAAGGCCAAGTTGTTTACCTGGCCACGCCTGCGACTGGCGGTGTGCAATGTCGACGACCCCTTCGGGCGTGAGTTGGCCAGCATGACGACCGCCAGCAAGGTGGTCGCGTATACGCAGGAGGGCGGCGGCAGCGACCGGCAGGGGACGATCAGTGCCGAGGACGTCGAGCAGACGATCGCCGGCCTGCGCTTCCGGCTCTGTGCGCCCGGCGGTCGCGCCCTGGTCGAGACGGCGCTGCTCGGTCGCTACAACGTCGCCAATCTGCTGGCGGTGGCCGCCGTCCTGCTCGATGCCGGGCTGACGCCGCGAGAGGTTGCGGAGCGCTTCGCCGGCGTGCAACCACCGCCCGGGCGCCTCGAGAAGGTGGGCGGTGACGCGCAGCCGCTGGTCGTGGTCGACTATGCGCATACGCCGGATGCCCTCGAGAACGCCTTGCGCGCGCTGCGACCCGTCGCCACGGCGCGCGGTGCCGGCCTGACGACCGTCTTCGGCTGCGGTGGCGATCGCGATCCCGGCAAGCGACCGCTGATGGGCGAGGTCGCCCAGCGCTGTGCCGATCGCGTCGTCTTGACGAGCGACAATCCGCGCAGCGAGGACCCGCAGGCGATCATCGCGCAGATCGGCGTTGCCGCTCCGGCCGCCGAGGTCATAGCCGACCGTGGTGAAGCGATCCGGCGCACGATTCTCTCGGCACATCCTGCGGAAGTGGTGTTGATCGCGGGCAAGGGCCACGAGCCGTACCAGGAGATCGGCGGCGTGCGCCGGCCGTTCTCCGACGTCGCGCAGGCGCGTACCGCACTCCTCGCGCGCCAGGAGTTGCATCGATGAGCGACATGATGGACCTGCTGGCGGCGGCACGGGCGACGGCGGGTGTCCTCGTCGGCGACAACCGCAGCTTCAGCGGCGTGTCGACCGACAGCCGAACCATCGCCGCCGGTGATCTCTTCGTCGCCCTGCGCGGGGACCACTTCGATGGTCACCACTACCTCGCAGTGGCACAGGAACGCGGCGCCGCCGCGGCCGTCGTCGCCGCTGACGCCGCCGCGCAGCTGCGCTCGAGCGGGTTGCCGCTGGTCGTCGTCGCCGAGACCAGGCTCTCGCTGGGCGCGCTGGCGGCCGACTGGCGCAGTCGCTTCACCTTGCCGCTGATCGCCGTCACTGGCAGCAACGGCAAGACGACGACCAAGGAGATGATCGCCAGCATCCTGCGGGCGGCATACGGTGATGCCGTGCTCTCCACCCAGGGGAACTACAACAACGACATCGGCCTGCCGCTGACCCTGCTGCGCCTGCATGAAGGCCATCGTGCGGCGATCGTCGAGATGGGAATGAATCACCCGGGCGAGATCGCCTACCTGGCGGGAATCGCCCGCCCAGGCATCGCCATCGTGACAAACGCGCAGCGAGCCCATCTCGCCGGCATGGGCTCGGTCGAAGCGATCGCCCGCGAGAAGGGCACCATCTATTCCGGGCTGGACGAGAACGGCGTCGCAGTGTTCTGCGCCGACGATCCTTGGGCCGATCTCTGGCGGCAGCAGAGCCAGGGCCTGCGTCGGACGACCTTTGGCTTCGAGCAGGCCGCCGACGTCAGCGGCAGGGTTGCGTTGCATGGCCTCGAGAATCGCCTGCTGCTCGCCTGCGGTGGCGACGAGACCGAGGTCACGCTGTCGTTGCCCGGCCGGCACAACGCACGCAACGCCCTTGCCGCCGCCGCCGCCGCGCTGGCTGCCGGTATCCCGCTGGCAACCGTGCAGGCCGGCCTGAACCGCTTCCGCGGCCTCAAGGGGCGGTTGCAGCTGCGTCGGGCCATGCACGGCGCGCAGCTCCTGGACGACACCTACAACGCCAACCCCGACTCGGTACGCGCCGGCATCGAAGTTCTCGCGGCGACAGTCGGCCGCAAGATCCTGGTGCTGGGTGACATGGGCGAGATCGGCGAGATGAGCGGCCAGTTTCACGACGAGATCGGCGGCTATGCGAAGAGCCAGGGCATCGACCGTCTCCTCGCCCTCGGCGAGGCGAGCGCCCTCGCCGCGCACAACTTCGGTAGCGGCGGCGAGCACTTCCTCCACCTCGCGGAACTCATCGAAGCGCTGGTTGGCGAGATCGGGCCGGATACGACCGTGCTCGTCAAGGGTTCGCGCTTCATGCGCATGGAGCGGGTGGTCGAGGCGATCTGTGCGCCAGCCGGGGAGGGCGTCTGATGCTGCTCTGGCTGTCGCAGTGGCTGGCACAGGACGTGCGGGCCTTCAACGTCTTCGGCTACATCACCCTGCGGACGGTGCTGGCGGCAATGACCGCGCTGATCATCTCCTTCATCGCCGGTCCGCGACTGATCCGCTGGCTGGCGGCAAAGAAGATCGGTCAGGCGGTGCGCAACGACGGTCCGCAGACGCACCTCCTGAAGTCTGGAACGCCAACCATGGGTGGCGCCCTGATCCTGATCGCGATCCTGATCACGACGCTGCTCTGGGGTGACCTCAGCAACCGTTACGTCTGGGTCGTGCTGCTCGTCACCATCGGTTTCGGCAGCATTGGCTGGTATGACGACTGGCAGAAGGTGGTGCATCGCAATCCACGCGGGCTGGCGGCGCGCTGGAAGTACTTCTGGCAGTCGGCGCTCGGCCTCATGGTCGCGCTCTACCTTGCGCTGACAGCCAGTGGACCGGCGCAGCTCGAGCTCATCGTCCCCTTCTTCAAGACCGTCGCCTATCCACTCGGGCTGCTCGGCTTCGTCGTTCTCAGCTATCTCGTCGTCGTCGGCACCAGCAACGCCGTCAACCTGACCGATGGCCTCGACGGCCTGGCGATCATGCCGACGGTGATGATCGCCGCCGCCCTGGCGATATTCGCCTACGTCGCCGGCAATGCGGTCTATGCCAAGTACCTGCTGCTGCCGTACATCCCGGGCGCCGGTGAGCTGGCGATCCTGCTCGGCGCAATTGCCGGCGCCGGACTCGGCTTCCTCTGGTTCAACGCCTACCCGGCCGAGGTATTCATGGGTGATGTCGGCGCGCTGGCGCTCGGCGCCGCGCTCGGGACGGTCGCCATCATCGTGCGGCAGGAGATCGTGCTGGCGATCATGGGCGGTGTCTTCGTCGCCGAGACCCTTTCGGTGGCGGCGCAGGTGCTCTTCTACAAGATGACCGGCGGCCGTCGCATCTTCCGCATGGCACCGCTGCATCATCACTTCGAGCTGGGCGGCTGGAAGGAGACACAGGTCGTCGTTCGCTTCTGGATCATCACCATCATGCTGGTGCTGGCCGGTCTGTCCACCCTGAAACTCCGGTGAGGGCCCGCTGAACATGGAACTGCAGGGGAAATCGACACTCGTGGTCGGTCTTGGCGAAAGCGGCCTGGCGATGGTCCGGTGGCTGGCGCGTCAGGGCGTGCGGCTGCGGGTGGCAGATACCCGCCAGGTACCACCCCACGTGGACCTGCTGCGCGCGATCGTTCCCGACGCACCGTTGTTCGCCGGTCCGCTGCAGCGCGAAGCGCTGGCCGGTGTCGAGCTGATCGCCCTGTCACCGGGCGTCCCGGTCGCCGAGCCGCTGATCGGCGAAGCGATGGCGCGCGGTGTGCCGGTGGTCTCGGAGATCGAGCTCTTTGCCTCTGCTCTGCGGCAGTCGAGCCCTGCGGCACGGCTGATCGCAATCACCGGCAGCAACGGCAAGACCACCACCACCGCGCTCACCGGCGCGCTCTGCCGAGCTGCCGGGCGCGCCACGGCTGTCGCTGGCAACATCGGCCCGGCGGCGCTGACGGCCCTGCTCGCGGCCGTCGAGTGTGCTCGCATGCCGGACACCTGGGTTCTCGAGCTGTCCAGTTTTCAGCTCGAGACGACTTACAGCCTCGATGCCGACGCCGCCACCGTCCTCAACGTCAGCGAGGATCACCTCGATCGTTACAGCGGCATGGCGAGCTACGCCGCCAGCAAGGCGCGCATCTTTCAGGGGCGGGGTGCCGCGGTGCTCAATCGCGACGATCCGCTGAGCCTGGCAGCCGTGCCGCCGGGCCGGGCGACGGTCACCTTCGGCTTCGGCCCACCCCCCCGCCCTGCCGACTATGGTGTCGAGGAGGGGTGGATCGTGCGCGGAAGTGAAAGGCTGATCGCCACCGCCGACCTGCGTCTGGCCGGCCGGCACAACGTTGCCAACGCGATGGCGGCTCTGGCACTGTGCGAGGCGATCGGCATCGATCCGCGTCAGCTGCTGCCGGCTCTGGCCGCCTTCGGCGGCCTCGCCCATCGTCTCGAGTGGGTGGCCGAGATCAAGGGCGTCGCCTACTACGACGACTCCAAGGGGACCAACGTCGGTGCGACCCTGGCGGCCGTCGAAGGGCTCGGTCGCCCGGTGGTGATCATTCTCGGCGGCGACGGCAAGGGGCAGGATTTCAGCCCGTTGCGCGAAGCCATCGCCCGCCATGCCCGCGCGGTGGCGCTGATCGGTCGTGATGCCGCGGCCATCGCCGCGGTCCTGCACGGATGCCCGCTGCCGCTGCGTCACTGCGCCGACATGACCGAGGCCGTGCTCTGGTGCGCCGGCCAGGCGCATCCCGGCGATGCCGTGCTGCTTTCGCCGGCCTGCGCCAGCATGGACATGTATCGCGACTATGCGCACCGGGCGAGCGTCTTCGTAGACGCCGTGCGCGGCATCGAAAGGGAGGCTGCCTGATGTTGCGTACCCTGGATCGACCGCGTCGTCTGCCATCGGAGATCGATCTGGCGCTCCTCTGGAGCACGTTGGTCCTGCTGGTGATCGGCATGGTCATGGTCTACTCGGCGTCGATGGCGACCGCCGAGGCGGCCCGCCAGACCGGCAACCAGTCCAGCTACTTCCTGATCCGCCACGGTGTCTTCCTGATCCTGGCACTGGTCGCCGCCGGCATGGCCTTCCAGGTGCCGATGGCGACCTGGCAGCGTTGGTCGCCGTGGCTCTTCGTCATCGGCTTCGTGATGCTGGCGCTCGTGCTGGTTCCGGGCATCGGTCGCGAAGTCAACGGTGCGCGCCGCTGGCTCTCACTCGGGCTGATCAACCTGCAACCTTCCGAGCTGATGAAGCTGTTCGCGGTGCTCTACGCCGCCGACTACACGGCGCGCAAGATGCCGTACATGCACGACCTGAAAAAGGCCTTCCTGCCCCTGGCGAGCGCCATGGTCGCGGTCGGCGTGCTGCTGCTGAAGGAACCGGATTTCGGCGCCTTCGTCGTCATCATCTCGATCGCCATGGCGATCCTCTTCCTCGGCGGCATGCGGGCGCGTCTCTTCGTCATCCTGATCATCGTCCTGGCGGTTGCCTTTGCCGCCCTGATCATCGTCTCTCCCTATCGCCGCGACCGCATCTTCGGCTTCATGGATCCGTGGGCCGATGCCTTCGGTCGCGGTTACCAGCTGTCGCACGCATTGATCGCCTTCGGTCGCGGCGAACTCTTCGGCGTCGGGCTTGGTGCGAGCGTCGAAAAGCTGTTCTACCTGCCCGAGGCCCATACCGACTTCCTGCTGGCGGTGATCGCCGAAGAGCTTGGCTTTGTCGGCGTACTGGTCGTCATCCTGCTCTTCAGCCTGCTGATCCAGCGCGCCTTCGCCATTGGCCGACAGGCGGTGGCGCTCGAGCGCTACTACTCGGCGCTGGTGGCGCAAGGGGTCGGCGTCTGGCTCGGTGTGCAGGCGTTCATCAACATGGGGGTCAACATGGGTGTGCTGCCGACCAAGGGCCTCACCCTGCCGCTGATGAGTTTCGGCGGCTCGGGCATCCTGGCCAATTGCGTGGCACTCGCCGTGCTCATGCGGATCGATTGGGAGAATCGTCAGCTGATGCGTGGAGCGAAGCTGTGAGAACCTTGCTGGTCATGGCTGGCGGTACCGGTGGCCATGTCTTCCCCGGCCTGGCGGTGGCCGACCTCCTGCGCCAGCGCGACTGGCGTGTCGTCTGGATGGGCTCTCCGGACGGCATGGAAGCCAGGCTGGTGCCGGCGCGCGGCTACGAGATGGCCTGGGTTCGCTTCGCGGCGTTGCGGGGAAAGGGCCTGTTGCGCAAGCTGATGCTGCCCTTCCATCTGTTCGCCGCGTGCTGCCAGGCGCGGCGCGAGATCCGCCGCCTGCGACCGGACGTGGTTCTTGGTCTCGGTGGCTACGTCAGCTTCCCGGGCGGCCTGATGGCGGCGTTGTCCGGCTGGCCGCTGATCATTCACGAGCAGAACTCGATTGCCGGCCTCGCCAACCGGGTTCTTGCCCGCTGGGCGCAGCGGGTTGCCTGCGGCTTTCCGGAAGCGCTGCCGCGTGCTGTCTGGGTAGGCAATCCCCTGCGTCCGGAAGTCAGTTCCCTGCCCGCGCCGGCGGAGCGTCTCGCCGGGCGCGCCGACGCGCTGCGCTGGCTGGTGCTCGGTGGCAGCCAGGGGGCCGCGGCGCTCAATGACGTCGTGCCGCGCGGCCTTGCCATGCTGGCTGCCGGCCAGCGACCGCAGGTGGTCCATCAGGCCGGCGAGCGGCATCTCGAGAAGCTGCGACAGAACTACGCCGCCGCGGGCGTGCAGGCGCAGTGTGTGGCCTTCATCGAAGACATGGCGGCTGCCTACGAATGGGCCGACCTGGTGATCTGCCGCGCCGGAGCGCTGACCGTCGCCGAACTCGCCGCAGTTGGTGTGGCCAGCGTCCTGGTACCGTTTCCGCATGCGGTGGACGACCACCAGACGCGCAACGCCCGCTTCCTTTCGGCAGCCGGTGCCGCCCGCCTGTTGCCGCAGGGTGATCTGAGCCCCGAGGCGATCGCCGAGTTGCAGGAGTTGTCGCGTGCGCAGCTGCAGTCGATGGCCGAGAAGGCGCGTGCGCTCGCCAGGCCGGAAGCGACCGCCGCTCTGGCCAGGATGTGTGAGGAGCTTGTCGAGTGAAGCACAAGGTCAAGAGCATTCATTTCGTCGGTATCGGTGGTGCCGGCATGAGCGGCATCGCGGAGGTCCTGTCCAATCTCGGCTTCACGGTCAGCGGTTCCGATCTTGCCGACAGCTCGACGACGCGTCGCCTGGGCGAGCTTGGAATCCGCACCGTCATCGGTCACGCCGCCGAAAACGTCAGCATGGCCGACGCGGTGGTGATTTCGTCGGCGGTCCGCTCCGACAATCCGGAGGTCATCGCCGCGCGGGCCCGCAAGGTGCCGGTCGTGCCGCGGGCACAGATGCTCGCTGAGCTGATGCGCCTGAAGCAGGGAATTGCCGTCGCCGGTACCCATGGCAAGACCACGACGACCAGTCTGGTGGCTTCGATCCTCGCCGCCGGTGGCATGGATCCGACCTTCGTCATCGGCGGTCGGCTGAACGCGGCCGGTGCCAATGCCCGCCTCGGGTCGGGTGACTTCCTCGTCGCCGAAGCCGACGAATCCGACGCGTCGTTCCTCCTGCTGTCGCCGGTCCTGTCGATCGTCACCAACATCGACAGTGACCACATGGAAACCTATGGCCACGACTTCAGCCGGCTGAAGCAGGCCTTCGTCGACTTCATCCAGCGTCTGCCGTTCTACGGCGTGGCGGTACTCTGCGCCGACGACGCGAACGTGCGCGAGATCATGCCGCTCGTCAGCAAGCAGATCGTCACCTATGGTCTCGATCCGGCGGCCAACGTCTACGCCGAGAACGTCGCCGCGGTCGCTGGCCAGATGCACTTCGACTGCGTGCGCGTCAATGGCAGTGTCAGCCGCTTGCCGATACGGCTCAATCTGCCCGGTCACCACAACGTCCTCAACGCGCTGGCAGCGATTGCCGTCGCCAGTGAACTCGGTGTCGCCGATGCCGCGATCAGCACCGCGCTGGCCGAGTTCCGTGGCGTTGGGCGTCGCTTCCAGCGCTACGGTGAGCTCTCGCTGCCGCAGGGTGGATCGGTCACGTTGATCGACGACTATGGCCACCACCCGGTCGAGATGCGGGCGACGCTTGCCGCCGCCCGCGGTGCGTTTCCCGGACGTCGCCTGTTGCTCGCCTTCCAGCCACACCGCTACACGCGCACACGCGACTGCTTCGATGATTTCGTCAAGGTACTCAGCGGCGTCGACGCACTGGTACTTGGCGAAGTGTACGCTGCCGGCGAGCAGCCGATCGTCGCTGCCGATGGCCGCGCGCTTGCCCGTGCGCTGCGTGTCGTCGGCAAGGTCGAACCGGTCTTCGTCGAGCACGTTGCCGATCTGCCGCAGGCGATTCGCGATGCCGCGCGCGATGGCGACGTGGTGATGACGATGGGTGCGGGATCGATCGGCACGATTCCCGGCAAGCTGCTGGCCGCCTAGGGAGAGAATGATGAGCCGCACGGAATTCGGCAAGGTGGCAGTGCTCTTCGGTGGCCACTCGGCCGAGCGGGATGTCTCGCTGAACAGCGGCGCGCGGGTTCTCGCCGCGCTGCAGCGGCAGGGAGTCGACGCCCATGCCTTCGATCCGGCGACACGTCGTCTCGACGAACTGGCCGCCTATGATCGTGCCTTCATCGCCCTGCATGGGCGTTACGGCGAAGACGGAACCATCCAGGGCGCGCTCGAGCTGATGGGCGTCCCCTACACCGGCAGTGGCGTGATGGCTTCGGCGCTGGGGATGGACAAGTGGCGCAGCAAGCTGCTGTGGCAGGCGGCACGGTTGCCCATCCCCGAGTATCGGTTGCTGGAAGCAGGCGGAGACTTCGCGCGCGTCGCGGCGGAACTGGGGCTGCCCCTCTTCGTCAAGCCGGCCTGCGAAGGCTCTTCGATCGGCATCACCAAGGTCCGGCACAGCAGCGAACTGGCCGCCGCGCATGCGGCAGCCGCTCGCCACGATCCGCTGGTGCTCGCCGAGCGGGCAATTCTCGGCGGCGAGTACACCGCGGCGATCCTCGGTGACCTGGCGTTGCCGATCATCAAGATCGAGCCGGGCAGGGATTTCTACGACTACGAGGCCAAGTACCTGCGTGATGACACCGTCTATCGCTGCCCCTGCGGGTTGCCCGAGGAGCGCGAGCACGAGCTGCGGGCACTGGCGCTGGAGGCCTTTCGCGTCCTCGGCGGTCGCGGCTGGGGGCGGGTGGACTTCCTGATGGACGAAGCCTGCGGCGGTCGGGCGTACCTGCTCGAAGTGAACACCTCGCCAGGAATGACCGACCACTCGCTGGTGCCGATGGCGGCTCGCGCCGCCGGCATCGGTTACGACGAGCTGGTGGTCCGCGTCCTGGCGCTGGCCACACTGGGATGAACGATGTGGCACAAACCACACCTGCTGAAAGCAATCGCCGACCTGCTCCTTCTCGGCGCCGCGGCAGCCTTCCTGGCGGCTGCGGTCGTCTGGGGCTCGGCGCGCCTGCGCCTGTTCCCGCTCGCCGAGGTGCAGGTGCTGGGCGAGCTGCGGGTCGTGCAGAGACACGAGCTGGAGGAAACCTTGGCCGGCTTGTTGCGTGGCAACTTCTTCACCGTCGATCTCGAGGCACTGCGCCGGGCACTCGAGGATCTGCCGTGGGTGCGCCGCGCCGAGCTGTGGCGCCGCTGGCCATCGCGCATCGAAGTGCGCATCGAGGAGCAGAAAGCTGCAGCGCATTGGGGAGACGGGCATGGCGAGCTGGTCAACATCTTTGGCGAGGTCTTCGCCGCCTCACTTCCCGACGAGCAGCGGCTGCCCAGACTCAGTGGACCGAGCGGCTCCTCACGCGAAGTCCTGCGTCGCCATGGGGAGTTCGTCGAGCTGCTCAAACCGGCCAGCCTGCGCCCGGCGCAGCTGAGCCTGTCGCCGCGCCTGGCCTGGACGGTGAAGCTGGAGGACGGGATGCTGGTTGAGCTGGGACGCGAGCAGGCAAAGGCGCCGATCCGCATGCGCCTGCAACGATTCGTCGAGTACTACCCGACCATGCCGGACGCCCGCCACGGGCGGCCGGTCGCGGTAGACATGCGGTATCCGAATGGTTTCGCACTCCGCTTCGCGGCCAGTGCGGTTCAGGAAGTCAAAGGAAAGAGATGAGCAGGGATAGCAAGGATCTGATCGTTGGACTCGACATTGGTACGTCCAAGATTGTTGCGCTGGTTGCCGAGCTCACTCCCGAGGGGCGGCTCAACGTCATCGGCATGGGCTCACAGGAGTCGAGGGGGCTCAAGAAGGGGGTCGTCGTCAATATCGAGGAGACCGTAGCGACGATCTCGCGCGTCCTGCAGGAAGTCGAGCTGATGGCCGACTGCAAGGTGCGCGACGTCTACACCGGGATTGCCGGCAGCCACATCCGCAGCTTCAACTCGAACGGGATGGTGGCGATCAAGGACAAGGAAGTCACTCCGATGGATGTCGAACGGGTCATCGAGACGGCTCGTGCGATGCCGATCCCGGCCGACCAGGAGATCCTCCACATCCTGACGCAAGAGTTCATCATCGACGACCAGGACGGCATACGCGAGCCGATCGGCATGAGCGGCTTCCGCCTCGAAGTCAAGGTGCACATCGTCACCGGTGCCGTTTCCGCCGCCCAGAACATCGTCAAGTGCGTGCGCCGCTGCGGCCTCGAAGTCAATGACCTGGTCCTGCAACCCCTGGCGTCGAGCTGCGCGGTCCTTTCCGATGACGAGAAGGATCTCGGCATCTGCCTGATCGACATCGGCGGCGGCACGACCGATCTCGCGGTGTGGACACAGGGGGCGATCCGCCACACCTCGGTGATCCCGATTGCCGGTGACCAGGTGACCAACGACATCGCCATGGCGCTGCGCACGCCGACACGCGAGGCGGAGGACATCAAGCGCAAGTACGGGTGTGCGCTGGCGCATCTGGCGGATCCCGAGGACGTCCTCGACGTTGCCGGGGTCGACGACCGTCCCTCGCGCAAGCTGTCGCGCCGTGCGCTGGCCGATGTCATCCAGCCGCGCGTCGAGGAACTCTACGAACTGATCCAGGCGGAACTGCGGCGCTCGGGGTTCGAGGATGTCCTCTCATCGGGAATCGTCCTCACCGGAGGCGCCTCGGTGATGCCCGGGATGATCGAACTCGGCGAGGAGATCTTCCACATGCCGGTGCGTCTGGGCGTGCCGAAGTATCAGGGGGCGCTTGCCGATGTGGTTCAGAGCCCGCGTTTCGCGACTGCCTGTGGTCTGCTGCTCGAGGCCCACACGCAGCGCAAGCGCGGTCTCAAGGTGCGCGAGACGCGCGATGTGAAGCAGGTGTTCGGTCGCATGAAGTCGTGGTTCGAAAAGAACTTCTAAGCCTGTCAGCGATGACGAGAGGCGTTTCTTGCAGTTGGTGAACTTTTTTGCAGAGGAGGCGACAATGTTTGAAATCATCGAGAAGGAACAGAGCGAGCGCGATACCGTGATCAAGGTGATCGGCATCGGCGGCGCCGGCGGCAATGCCGTCGATCACATGATCCGCGAGGGGGTGAATGGCGTGGACTTCATCACCGCCAATACCGACTCGCAGGCGCTTGGCCGCAGCATTGCCCTGCAGAAGCTGCAGCTTGGCAAGACCGGCCTCGGCGCCGGTGCCAAGCCGGAAGCCGGCAAGAGTGCGGCGATCGAGGAGCGCGAGGCGATCGCCGCTTCACTGCAGGGTGCGCACATGGTGTTCATCACCGCCGGCATGGGCGGTGGCACGGGTACCGGTGCCGCGCCGATCGTCGCCGAGGTGGCGCGCGAACTCGGCGTACTGACGGTTGCCGTCGTCACCAAGCCCTTCGCTTTCGAGGGCAAGCGGCTGAAGGTCGCCGAGGTCGGGATTTCCGAGCTGCAGAAGCACGTCGACTCGCTCATCGTCATCCTCAACGACCGCCTGATGGACGTCCTCGGTGAGGACGTTTCGATGGATGAAGCCTTCCGCGCGGCCGACAACGTACTGCGCAACGCCGTCGGCGGCATTGCCGAGATCATCAACTTCCCGGGCCTGGTGAACGTCGACTTCGAGGATGTGCGGACGGTGATGGGCGAGATGGGCATGGCGATGATGGGCTCAGCGAACGCCGCCGGTGTCGACCGCGCGCGGATTGCTGCCGAGCGCGCGGTTTCGTCGCCGCTGCTCGAAGGTGTGAACCTTTCCGGCGCCAAGGGCGTGCTGGTCAACATCACGGCCTCCCGCTCGCTGAAGATGAAGGAGGTCAACGAAGTGATGAACACCGTCCGCGCGTTCGCCGCTGACGATGCGCACATCATCTTCGGCGCCGTCTACGATGAGCAGATGGCTGAGGAGATCCGCGTCACGGTGGTGGCCACGGGCCTCGGTCAGGCGCAAGCCAGGCAGCGTCCCTTCGAGGTGATCCGCAACATCGACCGTCAGGCAACCGGAACCGATGGACCGTTTGGCGGCGGTGCCATCGACTACTCGTCGCTCGACCAGGTACCGGCGATCGTCCGCAAGGGACGCAGCGCCACCGTCGAAGCGCTGGCCAACAGCGGCGTCGACCGTTACGACATCCCCGCGTTCCTGCGCAAGCAGGCGGACTGAACGCGATCCCCATCACTCCTCTGCGGGAATCGGCGTCTGTCCGGGCCGCCCGGCCTGTGCTAGAATCAGCCGATTCCCTCCTTTTTTCAGACATATGTTGAAGCAACGAACGCTCAAGGCTGTCGTCAGCGCGGCTGGCGTCGGTCTGCATTCCGGCGTCAAGGTTAACATGAGCCTGCGTCCGGCGGCGCCGGGGACCGGCATCGTCTTTCGCCGGGTCGATCTCGACCCGCCCGTCGACCTGCCGGCATCCGCATTGCTCGTCACCGACACCCGCATGTGCTCGTGCGTCGAGCGCGACGGCGCCAAGGTCGGGACGGTCGAGCACCTCATGTCAGCCTTCGCCGGCCTCGGGGTCGACAACGCCTTCGTCGACGTCGATGCTGCCGAACTGCCGATCCTCGACGGGTCGGCTTCGCCCTTCGTCTTCCTCATCCAGTCGGTCGGCATCGAGGAACAGCCGGCGGCCAAGCGATTCATTCGCATCAAGACGCCCGTCGAAGTGCGCGAGGACGATCCGGCCGGCGCGAAGTGGGCCCGGCTCGATCCTCATGACGGCTTCCGGCTGTCTTTCTCGATCGGCTTCAACCACCCGGCGATCGATCGCACGGGGCAGCACGTGACGATCGATTTTGCCGCCCATTCCTATGTGCGCGAAGTGGCACGGGCGCGGACCTTCGGTTTCATGCAGGAAGTCGAGTGGCTGCACGAGAACGGTCTGGCGCAGGGTGGCGGGCTCGACAACGCCGTCGTCCTCGACGAGTACCGCGTGCTCAACGCCGACGGCTTGCGTTACGACGACGAGTTCGTCAAGCACAAGGTGCTCGACGCGATCGGTGACCTGTACCTGCTTGGCCACCCGTTGCTGGCGGCCTTCAGCGCGCACAAGTCGGGACACGCCCTGAACAACCTGCTTGCGCGCAGGCTTTTGGCCAGCCCCGAGGCGTGGGAGTTCGTCAGCTTCGAGAACGGCGACCTGGCGCCGCAGGCCGTCGCGCGCTGGCTGGAATCGCCGGCTTTCTGAGCGCATGTGGCTGCTGCGCCTGCT
This sequence comes from Accumulibacter sp., assembly GCF_023806635.1. Classification (GTDB taxonomy): domain Bacteria; phylum Pseudomonadota; class Gammaproteobacteria; order Burkholderiales; family Rhodocyclaceae; genus Accumulibacter. The sequence continues at coordinate 107,739 of NZ_JAMTDQ010000006.1, read as the reverse complement.
CGCCGTCCTGACGGTGCTGGCAGTGGCTGCGGGGGCAGCGCTCTTCGTCTTCACCCGTGACAGGCGCTACCTGACCTTCTCCTGGCGGCTCCTTCGCTACTCGTTGCTAATCGCGCTGCTGGTCTTTGCGCTGATGATCATCGAGCGTGTCGCCGTCATTCCTGTTTAGCCGACCGCGCCAGCAGGCGCTCGACGGCCTGCTGCAGGGGAGACGCGGGGAGCGATTGGCGCAGGGCCGCCAGGCGCTCGCGACTACCGGCGGAGAGCGGCCTGGATTGCGGCATCGCCGTCGGGATGCGCGTCTGCGGTGCATGGACCCGGATCTGCAGGCCGCGGCAGTCGATGCCCCGTTCCGTGACCTCGTTTGCCAGCGTTGGCGCGAGCTGGCGCAGTTTCGCCGCGACCGCGCCGTTGTGCGCGTGTATGACCAGGATGCCCGACTTGAAATTCGCCAGGTTGCTCGCCTGCACGAGGTGCGCCGGCGCGACGCGCCGGAAGATGTCGTCCAGCCGGCGCAACAGTTGCGCGTGCGCCATGACCTTTGCCGCGCCATCTGGCGCGGTGAGAAAGCGGTGCAGCGTTTCGGCCATTTGCCGCAGCCCTCACGAAGGACGATGGACGCATGCTATCCTGCTTGCCGAGCACCTGGCAATCAGCACCGCCAACCAGCAACCCCGTTCATGGGGCTGCTGGCAGGGAGACCTGTCGCTGCGCCCGTTCGTAGATGACGAAGTCGAAATCGGGCACGCTGCCATCCCTGGTGCCCTGCGAAGAACCGACGCGGCGTGAAACCTCCCGCCATTGCCCCGCCGGCAGGTCGGGAAAGAACGCATCGCCGCTGGCTTCGGCAGCGACCTCGGTCAGGTAGAGACGGTCGGCCAGCGGCAGCGTCTGACGATACATCTCGGCACCGCCGATGACGAAGACCTCGCCGGCGTCGCCGGCGAGCTGCAGCGCTTCCGTGATCGAGGACGCCCGGCTGGCCCCGGGCGGCTGGTAGGCCGGATTCCTGCTGACGACGATGTTGTGCCGGCCGGGCAACGGACGAAAGGCCTCCGGCAACGATTCCCAGGTTTTCCTGCCCATGATCACCGGTTTGCCTCCGGTCGTCGCGCGGAAATGGCGCAGGTCTTCGGGCAGGCGCCAAAGCAACTGCTGACCACTGCCGATCGCCCGGTTTCGTGCCACGACGGCGATCAACGAGATCATCGCCACCGCCTAGACGGCAACAGCCGCGGCAATGTGCGGATGCGGATCGTAGCCCTCGAGCTCGAAATCCTCGAAGCGGAAGGCGAACAGGTCGCCGACCGCCGGGTTCAGCCGCATCCGCGGCAGGCCGCGTGGTTCGCGGGTCAACTGCAGCCGCGCCTGATCGAAATGGTTGCTGTAAAGATGCGCATCGCCAAAGGTGTGCACGAATTCGCCAGCACGGTAGCCGCAGACCTGGGCCAGCATCAGTGTCAGGAGGGCATAGGATGCGATGTTGAAGGGAACGCCGAGAAAGATGTCGGCGCTGCGCTGGTACAACTGGCAGGACAAACGCAATCGTCGGTCCGCGTCGTCGGCCGGCGCGGGCGCGACGTAGAGCTGAAACAAGGCATGGCAGGGCGGCAGCGCCATGCGCTCCACGTCGCCCGGGTTCCACGCCGTAACCAGATGGCGGCGTGAGTCGGGATGGTGCCTGAGTCCATCGACCAGTTGCGCCATCTGGTCGATGTGTCGGCCGTCTGCCGTCTGCCAATGACGCCACTGATGGCCGTAGACCGGCCCGAGATCACCGTTCTCGTCGGCCCAGTCGTCCCAGATGCGGACCCCGTTCTCCCGCAGGTAGCGGATGTTCGTCTCCCCGCGCAGGAACCACAACAACTCATGCACGATCGAGCGCAGGTGAAGCCGCTTGGTCGTCAGCAGGGGAAAGCCGTCGTCAAGCGCGAAGCGCATCTGCCAGCCGAACACCGACCTCGTACCGGTGCCCGTACGGTCCCCCTTCACGCATCCCTTGTCCAGCACGTGCTGCATCAGGTCCAGATACTGCCTCATCCCTTGTCCCGGCCGATGTCCCAGGCCGCATTGTAAGCGATGCTGGAGCGCCGGCCTGCCCCAGGCCCCGGGCGCTGCCGAGCCACATGGCTGCGACCTCGGCCCTGCGCGCATGCATTACAATTGCTCCTCCAACCTGGCGACCCGTGACGAGGACGGCTCACCGATGATTCTCAACCTGTTCCCGCAGCGTCCCGACCATCCGCTGGCCGATGGCAAGGAGTTGAAGCGGATCGTCGCCGAGCTGTTGGTCGCCCGGCCGACAAACGCCATCGAGGAAGTGACGACCTGGTTCGAGTCGCTCAAGCATGCCCGCAACTTCCGGGTCGATCGCTACTTCGATGTCCTGCGCCAGCTCGATGAGGCTGCCCAGCCGCATCTGCGTCGCCTGGGGCGGGACTACGTGCAGTCGCAACACCTCTCACCGGCCGAGCGAGACCGCATCTGGACGCGCTGCCACGTCTTCTGCAGCGAAGTGGCAGCGAGTTACTCGCTGTGCCTGTCGCGGGCGCGGCTGGATCCGCGCGGCAGGGGCAGCGATGCGCTCAAGGCGTCACTGCCGCTGATCGAGGTGCGCCTGCTCGCGGCGCGTCGCTGTCAGCTGAAGTGGCTCGCGTTCCGCTACGCAGCCGCCGGCGCGGAGGTCTGGCAGGCGCTGGGAGCGAGCTATCTGGCAGCCGAGCAAGCTGGCTACGCGCAGAAGTCGTTGCCGCTCTATCCGGCACAGCACGGTCTGACCAGCGCCCAGCAGCAGTACATCCATGCCCTGGTCTTCGGCTCGTCGTCGATGGACGGCCTCCTGCCGGAGCAGATCGAGATCGCCGACCGCCTGATCGCACACTTCCTCTCGGCTTTCGTTCTCTTGCCGACGCCGCGTGCGGACAGTGTCTATTGGGTCGACGCAGCCACGGGCGATCCACCCTCCCGATTGGGCCGGCGACCGGGCGTGATCAGCCCCAGCCTGCGCTATCTCTCACCGGTGCCGGCATTGACTGCTCTCAACGACCTGATCCACCGCCTCGAACATGGCGAGTTGCCGACGGACCTCAATCTCGGCGGCGAGTACCCGCCGAAGACGGTGCTGGCGGTGATGCGCCACCTGCGTCCCTACTGGGCGCTGCAGCCGCCGCAGCGGCAGCATCGACGACACGCCATCAGGACGCAGATGACGGTGTTCGAGGGCTTCGAGCAGTGCTACATGGTTTTCGCCGGGGCCACCCTGCAGTTGCAGGAGGATCCGGCGCGGCAACAATGGCTGGTCGACGATATCAGCCTCGGTGGTTTCCGGGCGCTGCTCGACCGCTCGTCCGAGGGCAGAGTGCGCCTGGGCGCCCTGCTCTGCATGCGCGCCGAAGGGAGCGACAACTGGCTTCTCGGTGTCGTCAGGCGGCTCGGCTCATTGCCCGATGGTGCCGCCACCGTCGGCGTGCAGGTGCTGTCGAGGCGGGCAAGAAGCATCGACCTGCGGCCGCGGCGCAGCGGCTTCGCCGCCGCCGTGGCCATTCCCGGCATCCATCTTGGCGATGAACATGGCGCTGCCGACGTGCTGCGCGTCCTCCTGCCGCTTGGCGGTTTTCAGGTTCGCGACAACCTCGACCTGAGCCTCGATGGCCGCCTCATCGCGCTCGTGCCGCTGGAGGTCGAGGAGAGCGGCGGTGATTTCGAGATCGCCCGCTTTCGTCAGGAGCCGGCCGGCTGAGAAACCGGGGCGCAACCGCCGGGCTGCGACCGCTGCGCCGACTTCGGCCGAAAGGCTTTGACGACCTCCTGTCGCGTCTCGATGCAGGGACCGCCAAGGAGGTCGATGCAGTAGGGTATGGCGGCGAAGATGCCGTTGACCTGGACGCTGCCATCTGCCGCCCTGAGTCCTTCGAGGGTCTCGCGGATGGCTTTCGGTTGTCCGGGGAGGTTGACGATCAGGGCCTGACGACGAATCACCGCCACCTGGCGCGACAGGATCGCCGTCGGCACGAAGTGCAGGCTGATGCGCCGCATCTCCTCGCCAAAGCCGGGCATCAGCCTGTCGGCCACGGCCAGCGTCGCCTCTGGAGTCAAGTCACGGGCGGCCGGTCCCGTACCGCCGGTGGTCAGGACGAGATGACAGCCGAGGTGGTCGACGAGCTCGATCAGCGTCTGCTCGATCGTCGTGCGATCATCGGCGATCAGGCGCGCTTCGCTTCGCCAGGCGCTGCTGATCGCAAGCCGCAACCACTCTTCGAGCGCCGGCAGCCCCTGATCCCGATAGACGCCCTGCGAGGCGCGATCGCTGATCGACACCAGGCCGACCAGCAACTCTTCATTCCCGCTCATCGTCCGCACCCCCTTCTGTCGTGGCCGTTTTCCGGTGGATCTCGCGCAGCAGCCGGAACAGCGCACGCTGGCTGCGCGGCGGCCTGCCCTGCTCCTGCTCGGCGAGGGCTGCCCGCCGCAGCGAGCGCAACTGCTGCAGGTCGACCGACGGCGAGCGGCTGGCGATCGTGAAAAGAAGCCTCTCATCGGCGAGGAGCTCGCTGCGCAGGCGCTCGATCCGGTGCAGCGTCGCCGTCTCGTCGGCGGAGTCGCCGCGCACCGCTGCCAGGACGGCACGAATCGGCTGCGGGTCGACGGACCGCATCAGGCGGCCAATGTACTGCATCTGTCGGCGGCGCGCGTCATCGTGACGCGCCATGCCGCGTGCCTGCTCGACGGCCAGCCGCAGATCCTCGGGCAGTTCGACCTGGCGCAGGCGGTCGGCGGGCAGCGCGACGAGTTCCTCGCCGAGTTCCTGCAGTTCCAGCATGGCGCGCTTGCGCTTCGTCTTCGACTGCGGTTGCGGATCGTCGTGTCTGTCTGCGGCTGCGCTGTCCCTGCTCATGATCACCGTGCGATGGTTGTGGTCGACCGCCGGCTGGTCAGGCGGCCGCTACCGGAACTGCTATGATAGCGGCTTTCGCCGCACAGCAGACCTCATGACCCGTCCGCAGCCGCCCGCCAGCCGCGAATCACGTTTCAGTCACAGCCTCGATACGTTGCGCGAGCTGGCGAGCGATGTCCTCGCGCAGGCCGGCCGGCAGGGAGCGAGCGCCTGCGAGGTCGATGTGTCGACCGGCTTCGGGCAGTCGGTGACGGTGCGCTGCGGCGAGGTGGAAACCATCGAGTACAACCGCGACAAGGGTGTCTCCGTTTCGGTTTACCTCGGCCAGCGCAAGGGGCATGCCAACACCTCCGATTTCTCGCCCAAGGCGGTTCGCGAAACCGTCGAGGCGGCGCTGAACATCGCCCGCTTCACCGCTGAGGACCCCAGTGCCGGTCTCGCCGATGCCGCGCTGCTGGCGACCGATGCCGACCGCCAGCCGGACCTCGACCTCTACCATCCGTGGATGCTTTCGGTCGAAGACGCCGTGGCGATCGCTCGCCGCTGCGAGCAGGCCGCCTTCGCCGTCGGTCCCGGCATCAGCAATTCCGAAGGCGCGACGGTTTCCATCCAGGAGGGTCAGTTCGTTGCCGCCAACAGCCTCGGCTTCATCGCCGGCTATCCGAGTTCGCGCCACTACCTGTCGTGTTCGGTGATCGCCGGAACGAACGACGGCATGCAGCGGGACGACTGGTATGAGGTCGCACGCGACCCGTCGGCGCTTGCTGCAGCCGAGGCGATTGGCGAGCGCGCTGCGCAGCGCGCTCTGTCGCGTCTCGGCGCACGCAAGATCCGAACCTGCAAGGTGCCGGTGCTGTTCGAGGCGCCCCTGGCGGCATCGCTGATCGGCAACTTCGTGCACGCGGCGAGCGGCGGCAGCCTCTATCGCCGCACCTCCTTCCTCATCGACAGCCTGGGCAAGCGTGTCTTCTCGCGCAGGCTGCACATCAGCGAGCGGCCACACCTGCCGCGCGCGCTCGCCAGCAGCCATTTCGACAACGACGGCGTCGCCACGCATGACCGAGAAGTGGTCGCAGGCGGACGACTGCAAGGCTATTTCCTCAGCGCGTACAGTGCCCGCAAGCTGGGGATGCAGACCACCGGCAATGCCGGTGGCTGTCACAACCTGATCGTCCGGCCGGGCAAGCGCGACCTGCCAGGGCTGCTGCGCAAGATGGGGCGCGGATTGCTGGTCACCGAACTGCTCGGCCACGGCGTCAACTATGTGACCGGTGATTATTCGCGCGGTGCTGCCGGCTATTGGGTGGACGGTGGTGTCATCGCGCATCCGGTGGAAGGGATCACCATTGCCGGCAACCTGCGCGACATGTTCCGGAACATCGCGGCAGTCGGCACCGACGTCGTCGTGCGCGGCTCGAAGCAGGTCGGTTCGATCCTGATCGAGCAGATGAAGGTGGCGGGTGACTGACCTGCGACGCCGATCAAGGCGTGCCGCCACCTGCGGTGGCATGTCCTTGCTGCAGGCACGGCTGCTTTGGCTATAATCACCGTGCAATTCCCTGACAACAATGCTGAGAGGAGACAAAGTCGTGGAAAGACGTTCGTTCTTGAAGAATGCCGGTGCCGGCCTGGCTGCCGGCACCATGGCCATGCCGGCGATCGCCCAGAATGCGCCGACGATCAAGTGGCGCTTGGCCTCGAGCTTCCCGAAGAGCCTCGACACCATCTACGGTGGTGCCGAAGTCATGGCCAAACGGGTTGCCGAAGCGACCGGCGGCAAGTTCCAGATCCAGGTCTTCGCCGGCGGCGAGATCGTTCCCGGTCCGGCCGTCTTCGATGCGGTCAAGGACGGCACCGTCGAAATGGGGCATACCGTTTCCTACTACTTCTTCGGCAAGGACCCGACCTACGCGCTGGAGACCGCGGTTCCCTTCGGCATGACCAACCGCATGATGGACGCCTGGATGCGCCACGGCAACGGCGGCAAGCTGCTTGGCGAGTTCTTCGCCAAGTCGAACATCATGACCATTCCCTGCGGCAATACGACGACCCAGATGGGCGGTTGGTATCGCAAGGAAATCAAGACCGTTGCTGACCTCAATGGCCTGAAGATCCGCATCGGCGGCTTCGCCGGCGCCGTCCTCAGCAAGCTCGGCGCCGTACCGCAGCAGATCCCGGGTGGCGACATCTATCCGGCGCTCGAGAAGGGGACGATCGACGCGGCCGAGTGGATCGGCCCGTACGATGACCAGAAACTCGGCTTCAACAAGGTCGCCAAGTTCTACTACTACCCGGGATGGTGGGAGGGTGGTCCGCAGGTGTCGGCCTACGTCAGCCTGAAGAAGTGGGCCGAACTGCCGAAGGAGTACCAGACCATCCTGCAGATCGCCTGCGCCGACGCGCACGTGGACATGGTCGCCAAGTACGATGCCAGGAACCCGACGGCGCTCAAGCAACTCGTCGGCTCGGGAACGGTGTTGAAGCAGTTCCCGAAGGAAGTCATGGACGCGTGCTACAAGGCGGCGATGGATCTCTACGCCGAGACATCGGCGAAGAATGCCGAGTTCAAGAAGGTGTACGACGACTACAAGAAGTTCATGGACGACCAGATCCTCTGGTTGCGGGTCGCCGAGGGTTCGTACACCAACTACATCTTCAGCAAGCGCTAGCAGGTCTTTCCCGCGCCGCGGCCGTTGCTTGCCCGCGGCGCGCAGATCGACCACAGTGGAAGGGGGGCGGGGCTGTTGCCCCGCCCCCGCTTTTTTTCTGCCGCCGTTCGCTGCGCGCTGCGCTTGCCGATCGCCGCAGGACTACTTCGCCTGATCCTGCTTCATCGCATCGCGGATCGCCTTGCTGGCGGCATCCTCCCCGCCGGCAGCCGCGTCCTTCGGCGCTTCGAGCCCGGGCGGGGTGGCCGGTGTGCCGTAGTCCGAGGCCGGCACTTCGATCTGCACCGAATCGAGATCGACCTTGGCGTCCTGGTCGAGGCCGAAGGTCACCAGCTGCGGGAAGAAGATCAGGATGCCGACCATGATGATCTGGATGCAGACGAAGGGGATTGCCCCCCAGTAGATGTCGGTCGACTTGACCGATGCCGGCGCCACCGACCGCAGGTAGAAGAGCGCGAAGCCGAAAGGCGGATGCATGAACGAAGTCTGCATGTTCACCGCCAGCAGCACGCCGAACCAGATCAGGTCGATTCCCAGCGCCTGCGCCACCGGCCCGAGCAGCGGCACGACGATGAACGAGAGTTCGAAGAAGTCGAGGAAGAAGGCGAGCAGGAAGACGAGCACGTTGACGACGATCAGGAAACCGACCTCGCCGCCGGGCAGCCCGGTCAGCAGATGCTCGACCCAGCGGTGGCCATCGACGCCATAGAAGGTCAGCGAGAACACGCGCGCGCCGACGAGGATGAAGACGACGAAGGTCGTCAGCTTGGCGGTCGTTTCCATGGCTTGCCGCAGCAGGCCCCAGTTCAGGCGCTGGCGCGCCAGCGCCAGGATCAGGGCGCCCGTCGCACCCATGGCACCGCCTTCGGTCGGCGTCGCGATGCCGAGGAAGATCGTCCCGAGGACGAGAAAGATCAGGAACAGTGGTGGCAGCAGTGTCGTCACCGCGCGCATCAGCAACCTGGCGCCGTGCAGCGTGCGTGCTGCGGCTGGCAGCGCCGGTGCCCAGCGCGGCCTGAAGATGGCGACCAGGATGACGTAGCCGACGTAGAAGGCGGTCAGCGTCAGCCCCGGGATGAAAGCACCCTTGTACATGTCGCCGACCGACTTGCCGAGCTGGTCGGCCATGATGATCAGCACCAGCGACGGCGGAATGATTTGCGCCAGCGTCCCGGACGCTGCGATCACACCGGTCGCGAGCCTGGTGTCGTAGCCGTAGCGCAGCATGATCGGCAGCGAGATCAGGCCCATCGAGATCACCGACGCGGCGACGACGCCGGTCGTCGCCGCGAGCAGGGCGCCGACGAAGATCACCGCGAAGGCCAGGCCGCCGCGCAGGGGCCCGAAGAGTTGGCCGATGGTGTCGAGCAGATCCTCGGCCATCCCCGATCGCTCGAGGATCAGGCCCATGAAGGTGAAGAACGGGATCGCCAGCAGCGTGTCGTTGTTCATGATGCCGAAGATGCGGTCCGGCAGGGCTTGGAACAGCTGCGGCCCGAGCAGCCCGAGCTCGATGCCGATCAGGCCGAAGACGATGCCGTTCGCCGCCAGTGCGAAAGCGACCGGGAAGCCGACGAGGAGGAAGACGACCATCGAGGCGAAGATGATCGGCGCCATGTTGGCGATCAGGAAGTCGGTCATCAGATCTCTCCCTTCTGCGCCTTGATTGCCAGGGCCAGTTCCTCTTCTGCGGTCGGCTTGTGCCCTTTCGCCGTCGGGTCGGGGCAGAGACCCTGCAGGAAGCCGAAGCGCTTGATCAGTTCCGAGATTCCCTGCAGGACCAACAGGAAGAAGCCGATCGGCACCAGCAGGCGGACCGGCCAGACCGTCAGGCCGCCGGCGTTGCTCGACTGTTCGTTGGTGTGCAGGGCGAGGAGGAAGATCGGCCACGACATGTACATGACGGCGATCGCCATCGGCATCAGGAAGAAGATGATGCCGAAGATGTCGATCCACGCCTGGCCGCGGGGGCTCAGCCGGCCGGCGATCAGGTCGATGCGCACGTGCTCGTTGCGCAGCAGCGTGTAGCCGGCGCCGAGCAGGAAGATCGCCGAGAACAGGTACCACTGGATTTCGAGAAAGGCGTTCGAGCTGTAGTTCCAGACGTAGCGCATGACCGCGTTGCCGGCTGCGATCAGGGTGACGATCAGGACGATCCAGATCAGTGTCTTGCCGACGCGCTCGGTGAGCCCGTCGATCAGCTGCGAGAGTTTGAGCAAACCATTCACCGGACATCCCTCCATGGACGACAGAACATGCGTCTCCTCCCGGACCCGATTGCCTGCGCTTCGCCTCTTGATGGGCGAATCATCGGGCTGTGCCGTCAGACACGAACTTGCTGCCACGGAGGCCGTAAGCAGCGTCAGCGATTATGGCACATCTGCGATGCGTGGGAGAACGGTTTGGCGACTCGCATGCAGTCCGCTGCCGGATCACCAAACTGATTATTAATCAGCAAGATGATCCTTCTCGCGGATGCCTTGCAGGGATTCCGCCGGCTCTCGGCGGATCGTTGACAGATGCCGTGCCGACGATCCAACGGTAGGTTCTGTCTCTGCTTGCGACGATTTCGTGACAATCGGTCAGGCGCCACCAGCAAGACGGAACGCGGGCGGGATGAATACCAGCACCAGGATCGCCAACGTCTCGATGATGCCCAAGGTCATCAGGTAATTGCCGAAACCCTTGCCCGTTTCAGCCATCGCATCCGCTGCCGCGGCGCCAATGACTCCCTGATACCAAGCCGAGACACCCATGCCGAGACCACCGAAGATCCCGGCGCCAAGCATTCCCCCCCAGTTGATCGCCTGATGTGCAGCCAGCGAGGCATCAAGTGCGGTATTGATCCAGCCCATCAGAATCATGCCGTAGATCGTCTGCGACATCGGCGCCCCGATGAAGGCGAAGAGCACGAAAGGAGCTGCCTTGTCCTGCGCGTAGCATTTCTTCCAGGCGCCGACAGCGGCCGGTCCGGCTGCGCCAACGCCCAGAGACGAACCGGCGGCAGCCAGGCCGACGGCTGCTGCCGCTCCCAGACGCCCAAGGCTGACCATCACATCTGTATCCAACTCAATCTCCTTTATGTCAGGTGTTTGCCAATCGTGGTCTCCAACAACCGCAGCGTGCCGTTCAAGGGGACGTTGGCCGCATGCGCTGCCACGGCCGGTAGGGAAAACCGCTCCACTGCAGCCCGAGATGACTGGCGAATTCCAGCGTATTCAGCCGGATGCCGTGCACCATCACGCCCATTACCGAGAGGACGATGTTCACCGTGTGCGCGACGAACAACAGCAATGCCGCGAGCAGCCCGCTCAGCCAGCCGTCGAACATCGGTGCCAGCATGATGTTGAAGGTCGATGCGATGGCAAAGCTGGCGGTGCCGACGGCGTAGAGCCGGATGTACGAAATCACGTCCACGAAGCTGCCGACCAGATTCAGTGGCAGCATCACGTGGTTGAACCATTCGTCCCTCAGGTTCCGGCGCGGTGTCATGAAAAGCACGATGAGCACGACGCCCGCGCCGAACACCCAGATCATGATCGACGGAAACGGCAGGTTGAGTACCACCGAACGGGCGCTGAAGAACATGAACCAGACGACGCACAGCCAGCCGACCTGGGCCAGCGCCTGCGGGCTGCGGATGAGGTTGGCGATGTTCCACACGTGCGCGATCGAGAGGTGGATGGCGGCAATCCAGAAGCACAGGTCCTTGACGTGCTCCTCGTCGCCCAGCCAGCTCAGCTTCAGGGCAGCGAGTGGTGCCGGCAGGTCGGGAATCCCGAAGTAGGTGCCGGTCAGCACGCCCCAGGCGATCGTCGCGACGCTGGTGATCTTGAGCAGGGAGAAGGCATGGGCCGGACTCGCGGGGAATCTGCGCTGCGCCCAAAGCGTCAGCCCGAGGAAGATCGCCCCGTAGCCGGCGTCGCCCACCAGCATGGCGAAGAACAGGCTGAAAAAGAGCAGGAACCACAGGCTGACGTCGATCTCACGATAGCCGGGCAGGATGCCGATCAGTTCGAAGACCGACTCGATCGGCTTCAGCCAGCGCGGGTTGCGGATCAACGTCGGCACCAAGTCGCTGTCTGCAGGTTCGTCGATGACCAGCCCCCAGCCGTTCTTCCCTGCAGCGTCGCGCAGGCGAGGGACGTCATCGCTGGGGCAATAGCCCTGCAGGTAGACCAGTTCGGCCGCAGCACAGCTCATGCCGGCGCGGATCTCGGCCATCTGGACCGCCTCCTCCGCCTCGGCCCGCATGTCGGCCAGAGCGGCACGATCGCCGGCGAAGCATCCTATCTGGTCGGCGATCCTGGCCTGAGTCGCTTCCAGTTCGCCGATCCGGCTCTTGACCTCGGCCAGCGACATCGCCGGCGGGCGCACGTCCTGGGCGGCAATCTCGGGCGTTTCGCCGACCGTCACGATGACGAACGATACAGCGGCCCGAGTGCGGGACGTTTCGAGACATACCGCCTCCGCCGGCACCACCGGCAGACGGTCCGGAGCCGCCTGGAAAAGGCGGATGCTCACCTTCTTCTCGGCCAGAGCGGCGAGATCCTCGGGCGAGAAGTCGCCGAACGGCGACACGCGCGCGCACTCCTGACGCAGACGTTCGAGTTCCTCGGCCGTCTCCCGACGAAGCCGAAGGAGCCGCGACAACTCGTCGACCACCTCGCCGGGGCTTCTTCCTGAAGGCTGCGCGCGTGGCAGGTTGGGCAGGATTTCGGCGGCGCGCCTGATGTATTCGAGACGCCGTCGCCCGTCCTCGATGTCTTCGTGTTCGACGGCCTGCTCAAGTACTGGGTGCAGCACGCCAAGCTGCCGCAGCGACAGCAGGTCCGCTTCGCGGCCGGCGGCACGGGAGAGGACGATTACCTTCTGCATCGGGACGATCATTGACTCGCACCTCTTCCTGGGGGTTGCGGGCAGGCCGCTAGGACAATGGGCCGGTCACCGTCGCCCCACTGCGCGCGCTGGTCGCGCCCGGCGCACGTGCAGTGGTCGGTGCCGTCGGCCTGCATGGACGAGCTAACTGGATGGGCGGCCATGGGCTTCGTCAGGTGGCGGTCAACTGCTCGACGGCCTTCGCCTTGGCCATCTTCGAGCGTGCCACTCCGGCGGTCATCTGGTCGCCGAGGAATATTCGAATCACCCTAATGTGTTCTCGGGCCTCGGGTATCTTGACCTTCTCGAAAAGATTCACGCGCTGGCTGGTGGTGCGCAACTCGGCAGCCAGCCGGCGCAGTTGCTCTTCGAGCACCTGCAGCTCCAGGCGCCTCCGGATGCGTCGCTGCAGCATGTCGAGGGCGTCGTCCAGCCAGGCCGGCGTGGTGAACAGGTCGGGCACCTGGCGGGAAAAATCGACGCCGGCGAGCACGGGGATCGCCACTCCGGCGATGTTCCCCTGACCGAGGCGAACGTCCCGCACGCTCAGCCAGTCTTTCCATTCCACCGGTTCGGCGAAGAGACGAACCCACTTCGCAAGCTCCGCACGGTCCTGTTGCTCGGCAGCGCGCGCCAGCTCGAGCGTGGCTTCGAGCTGGCGAACCTCCAGCTGCAGTTGCTGCTTCTTCAACTGCAGGGTTGGCAGGTAGCGCTGGAAGCGCTTCAGAGCTTCCCGCTGCGCCTTCAACTCGTTCTTGGTGTGCTTGATGGTCGCCATCGGTGGTGGTCAGCGTCCTTGTCTTGCCGGATGTCAGCGGCTGGGCCAGAACTGGTCGGTCAGTTTCGACGCGATTCCCGTCTCCGCCGGCTCGAAAGTGTCGGCAAGGATCTGCCAGCAGAGATCCAGTGCCTGTTCGAGCGGGATGTTCACCTTCAGGTCCATCAGCTCGTTCTCGAAGCGCTGGCCGTAGGCAAGCAGCTTGTTGTCCCAGGCACTCATGCGAAAGCCCATTGACTGCTTCTCGAGCGTCTCCATGTAGGAGGCGTAAAGCTGGATCATGGTGTTCATGATCGTCCGGTGGTCTGCGCGCGTCTGGTCATTGACCAGTTGCTTCAGTCGGCTCAGCGAACCGAAGGGCTCGATGCGGCCATTGCGCAGATAGAACTGTCCCTCGGTGATGTAGCCGGTATTGTCCGGTACCGGGTGCGTGACGTCGTCCCCCGGCATCGTGGTCACTGCCAGGATGGTGATCGAGCCGGCAGCATCGAAGTCGACCGCCTTCTCGTAGCGGGCCGCGAGCTGCGAGTACAGGTCGCCGGGGTAACCGCGATTCGAAGGGATTTGCTCCATCGTGATGGCGACCTCCTTCATTGCATCGGCGAAGTTGGTCATGTCGGTCAGCAGGACCAGGACACGCTGGTTCAGCAGCGCGAAATGCTCGGCCACGGCCAGTGCGATGTCCGGTACCAGAAGACATTCGACCACCGGGTCGGAGGCGGTGTGGATGAAGAGAACGGCGCGCGAGAGAGCACCGTTCTCCTCGAGCAGATCGCGGAAGAACAGGTAGTCGTCGTGCTTCAGTCCCATGCCGCCGAGGATGATCACGTCCACCTCGGCCTGCATGGCGATCCTCGCCAGCAGCTGGTTGTAGGGCTCGCCGGCGACGGAGAAGATGGGAAGCTTCTGCGATTCCACGAGAGTGTTGAAGACATCGATCATCGGGATGCCGGTGCGTACCATGCGCCGCGGGATGATTCGCCGCGCCGGGTTGACCGATGGACCGCCGATGTCGATGAGGTTCTTGTTGATCTCCGGCCCGTTGTCCCGCGGTTGCCCGCTGCCGTTGAACACCCTCCCAAGCAGGGAGCGTGAGAAGGGCACCTGCATCGTCCGTCCGAGAAAGCGGATCTCGGCATCGGTGGCGATGCCGCGACCGCCGGCGAATACCTGCAGATCGACGCTGCCGCCCTGCAGGCGAATCACCTGTGCCAGCGAGCTGCCATGACGTGAGCTGACCTGGGCCAGTTCACGGTAGCCGACGCCGGTTGCCCTGACGGTGATGACGTTGCCGGCAATGCGATCGACGCCTTGGTATACCCTATGCATCTTGTGACACCTCCGCGATCATCTGCTCGAGCTGCCGCTCGATCTGCAGGAAGTCTGCGTCATTCTGGTCCACCCGGTTCCAGTCTCTGGTCGTCTGCGTCAGGCTCTGGAAAAAGCGGCGTGCACTGTCCTTGTCGTTGAAGCTCATCCTGCTGCCCAGCAGACGGTGGATGCGCTCGAACACGTAGCGCTGGCGTTCGGCGCTGCTCGCTCCATCCACCTCGTGGTAGGCGTCCTGTTGCAGGTAGGCCGCATCGATGTACTCGCTCTTGAGGAAGACGACGAAGTCATCGATCGAAGTGCCTTCCTCGCCAACCACTTTCATCATCTGCTTCACCTCGTTGCCGCTGTGCAGGATGCCGCGTGCGAGACTCACCTGCTCGGCAGCAACCACCCCGGAATACTGGCTCCAGCTATCGAGCGGATCAATGGCCGGGAAGCGCCGCTGGTCCGAGCGTTCGCGGGAAAGACCGTGAAAGGCGCCGACGACCTTGAGCGTGCTCTGGGTGACGGGTTCTTCAAAGTTGCCACCGGCCGGACTGACCGTGCCGCCAATGGTTACCGAGCCCAGGCTGCCGTCCTTCAGCCGGACGATGCCGCCGCGCTCATAGAAGGCGGCGATCACCGATTCGAGGTAGGCGGGGAACGCCTCCTCGCCGGGAATTTCCTCGAGCCGACCCGACATCTCGCGCAGGGCCTGCGCCCAGCGCGAAGTCGAGTCGGCCAGCAGGAGTACGTTCAGGCCCATCTGGCGGTAATACTCGGCGATCGTGACGGCTGTATAGACCGATGCTTCGCGCGCTGCAACCGGCATCGAACTGGTGTTGCAGATGATCAGCGTCCGATCCATCAGGCTCTTGCCCGTTCGCGGGTCGGTCAGTTGCGGGAACTCGCGCAGCGTCTCGACGACCTCGCCGGCCCTCTCGCCACACGCCGCGATGATGACGATGTCCACATCCGCGTAGCGGCTGGTGATCTGCTGCAGAACGGTCTTGCCGGCGCCGAAGGGCCCAGGTATGCAGTAGGTGCCGCCGCGTGCCACGGGATAGAAGGTATCGATGATGCGCACCTTGGTCACCAGCGGCTCGCCCGGACGCAGTCGCTCCCTGTACGCGCGGATGGGCATCTTCACCGGCCAGCGCTGCATCAGCGTCACCTCGACCACCTCATTGTCGGCCCCCCGCAGTGTGGCGATCGGGTGGCTGACGGTGTAGTCTCCGGGCGCGGCGATTCGCTCGACCGTAAACGCTCCGCGGAGTCCGAAGGGGACCATGATGCGGTGCTGAAAGATACCCTCGGGGACGCTGCCGAGCGCCTCGCCGGCCGTGACACGGTCGCCCGGTGCGGCCGTCGGCGAGAAGGCCCACAGGCGGTCGCGGGGCAAGGCATCGAGATAGACGCCCCGCTGCAGGAAGAAGCCGCAATGCTCTGCCAGCTGTGGCAGCGGGTTCTGGAGACCGTCGAAGACCTGTGTCAGGAGGCCGGGACCCAGTTCGACAGCCAGCAACTCGCCGGTGAACCTGACCCGGTCACCCTCCTTGAGTCCGGTGGTGTCCTCGAATACCTGCAGGTCGGCGTAGGAACCGCGGATGCGGATCACCTCGGCCTTCAGTCGTCGGTCAGCCATCACCGCGTAGGCGACTTCGTTCTGCACCACTGCCCTGGTGAACTCCACGGTCAACAGATTGCCGTTGATGCCAATGATCGTTCCGCTGTTTTCACTCATGGTCTGCTCATTCTCGTGGCGCTGCCGGTCGCGCCGGATTGTCCGGAGTGTCGCCGTGCGCTGCAGTATCCGGTGCCTGACTCATGGTCGCCAGCAGCGCCTCGGCCTGGCGCTCGCCTGCCGGTTCGGTCAGCCGGGCCCAGCGTTCGGCGATGCGCAGCCTGATGGCGAAAGCCAGGATCGAAGCGAAGCCGAAGGGATCCGCGAGGGACAGCTCTTCGGCAATGCGCCAGCGGCACCGGTCGAGGGCCTGCTCACGTTCGACCGGTGTGGCTGCGGCCAGCGCGTCGGTGACCGCCTGCGCCAGGGCCACGTCGTAGCCACTGTGATCGCGCAGGAAAGGACGGGGGTCGACCCCCAGACGCGCAGCGCGAAACTGTGCAATGAGATTGCGTGTCTGCGTCTCGCGTGCCGTCCAGGTGGCAGCAACGGCATTCCCGACCACCACACTGCCGCTGACGATGGCCTCGAGGACGGCAAGATCGCTCGACTTCAGCACGCCGTGACAGCGTGACAGGAAGTCTAGCGAAGAGAACGGCGGCGGCGCATCCAGGGACAACATTGGCAGGCTGGCGACCAGGTAGTGGTAGGACATGGTCAGCCGGTGCGCGGATCAGCCGGGCTCACTGCTGCTCGCCGCACGCGCAGCACGAAAGACGATCTCGGCCAGGTGAGGGCGGAGAAAGTTGCCGAGAGCTTCGGCGATAGCTGGCCGGGTGAAATCGTGGTGCACGCGGTCGTTGTCGAGAATCACGCGAAAGCCCCGGTGCACGCCGGCGTCGGCGCGGATGTTGAGTCCCCGGACCAGGCGGTGCCGGTACTGGCGGGCGAAAAATCGTACCAGTTCCGACTGGTCCTCCTTGCCGACGAGGACTTCGATGCGGCTCTCGGTACCGTTCTTTTCGGCGTAAGCCTGCGCCATCTTCACCATCATGCGTTTCAGGGTGTCGGGGTCGAGGGCCTCGTCGGTGGCGTCGCTGACGATGTCTGCAATGATGTTTTCCACAGCTTGTCCGACGCTGATCAGCAGGTCTCGCGCCGCCTGCTCGAGGGTCCGCGTGCTCCGTTCAACGAAGACCTCGGAGTCCTTCTCTGCCTTCTCGAGGTGCGCCCGGGCCGCCGCTTCGCCTTCCCTTACCAGGGCAGCGGCCTGCTCCCGTGCCCGCGCAACGATGCGATTGGCTTCCTGCTCACCCTTTTCCACCGCTTCCTGATTGATTCGATCAATCAGGTGTTGCAATTCTATAGCCATGAAGAGCCTCTGCCCGATCCAGATGGCAAATGTGCCTGCCGTTCGGCGGCAGTATCGCCGACATCTGCGGGCCGAGTCAAACCGTTTCCGGCAGCCTTTTCGGGGGCATCCCGAAGTTCGGTTCGCCCCGGCAAGGCCGCTCTTGGGGGGAGTGCCTGGTTGAGACCAGCCACTCTGCCGGCGGTGACCGTCCTGCGTGCGGCGATGTGGCAGGGGCTGTCGGCGGGGCCAATGCCAAAGCGGTTGGCGCGGGCCAGCGATCCGGGCGATTGCCGCGCCGTGGCTGTCAGCGCTCGCCTGCTTGCACGCGATACCACGCCGCGTAGAGTGCCGGCAGGAAAAGCAGCGTCAGCAGCGTGGCGACGATCAGCCCGCCCATGATCGCCACCGCCATCGGGCCCCAGAAGACGCTGCGCGTCAGCGGGATCATCGCCAGGATGGCCGCCGCGGCGGTCAGCATGATCGGCCGGAAGCGGCGCACGGTCGAACCGACGATCGCCTCCCAGGGAGCCTTGCCGGCCTTCTCGTCCTGTTCGATCTGGTCGACGAGGATCACCGAGTTGCGCATGATCATTCCGGAGAGCGCGATGACGCCGAGGTTGGCGACGAAACCGAAGGGAACCTGGAAGACCAGCAGCGCCGCCGCGACGCCGATCAGCCCGAGCGGGGCCGTCAGCAGCACCAGCAGCGTACGGCCGACGTTCTGCAACTGGATCATCAGCAGCGTGACGACGCTGACCAGCATCAGCGGCATCACCGCCTTGATCGAGTTCTCGCCCTTCGCCGACTCTTCGGTGGCGCCGCCGGCCTCGATGCGAAAACCCGGTGGCAGGCGCTCGCGCAGCGGGTCGAGGAGCGGATCGATGCGCGCCGTGACCGCCGGCGCCTGCATGCCGTCGCGGATGTCGGCACGCACCGTCACCGTTGGCAGCCGGTTGCGGCGGGCGATCACCGGTTCTTCCAGTTCGTAGCTGATCTTCGCCAGTTGCGCCAGCGGCACGTAGCGGCCGCTGCCGGTGTGGATGTTGATATCGGCCAGCGCCGAGATGCGGGCGCGCTCGTCGCCGGCGGCGCGCGCGACGACGTCGATCAACTGGTCGCCCTCGCGCATCTGCGTCACCGCGACGCCGGTCAGCATCGAGTTGAGGAAGGCGGCCAGTTCCTGCGAGCTGATGCCCAGTGCGCGCGCTCGGTCCTGGTCGATGTCGACGCGGATCGACTTGCCGAGTTCGTTCCAGTCGAAATTGACCTCCTTCAGGTGCGGGCTGTCGCGCATCACCGCCGCCACCTCGGCGGCCACCCGCCGCAATTCGCCGATATCCTCGCCGGAGACGCGGAAGACGACCGGGAAACCCACCGGTGGGCCGTTCTCGAGGCGCAGCACGCGCGTCCGCAGGTTGCTCCATTCGCCACCGGGATCGGCAAAGCGCTGCTCCAGGCGGCGCCGCAGATCCTCGCGTGCCGCGATGTCGTGCGTCGTGATGACGAACTGCGCGAAGCCGTCGTTGAACAGTTGCTGGTCGAGCGGCAGGTAGAAGCGCGGGCTGCCGTTGCCGACATAGCTCGCGTAATGGCGGATCGAACGTGCCATCTCCGGCTCGGCGAGGAGTTCCTCGACGCGCCTGGCGTAGGACTCGGTGGCCTGCAGCGACGAGCCGTTCGGCAACCACAGGTCGACCAGTACCTCGGGCCGGCTCGAGGCGGGGAAGAACTGCTTCTGCACGCCGAGGGTCAGCCCGGCCAGGGCAGCCACGAAAGCGAGCAGCGTCGCGACGATGACCAGCCAGCGGTGACGCAGGCACCAGTCGACGCTCGACCGCACGCGACGATGGATGGGCGTGTCGTAGGGATCCGCGCCATGCTTCGCTGCTGCCCGTTGCAGCTTCGCCGCATCGAGTATCAGATGGCCGAGGTACGGCGTGAAGACCACCGCCACCACCCAGGACACCAGCAGCGCGATGCTGACGACGGCGAAGATGGAGAACGTGTACTCGCCGGCGCCAGACTTCGCCAGACCCACCGGCATGAAGCCGACGGCGGTGATCAGCGTGCCGGTCAGCATCGGGAAGGCGGTCGAGGTGTAGGCGAAGGTCGCGGCGCGGAAGCGGTCCCAGCCCTGCTCCATCTTCACCACCATCATCTCGACGGCGATGATCGCATCGTCGACCAGCAGGCCGAGGGCAATCACCAGCGCGCCGAGCGAGATGCGCTGCAGGTCGATGCCGAAGGCGTACATCAGCAGGAAGGTCACCGCCAGCACCAGCGGAATCGACAGCGCGACGACGGCGCCGGTGCGAAGCCCGAGGCTGATGAAGGAGACGATGAGGACGATCACCACCGCCTCGCCGAGCGACGACATGAAGAGGTTCATCGACTGGCGGACGATCTCCGGCTGGTCGGCGACGACGTGCAGGTCGATGCCGACCGGCAACTGCCGCTGCAGGCGTTCGCGTGCGGCGTGCAGCCGTTCGCCGAGCCTGATCACGTCGCCACCCCGGTTCATCGCGATGCCGATGCCGATCGCATCGTGTCCCTGCACCCGCATGCGCGGCGCCGGCGGGTCGGCGAAGCCGCGCTTGACGCTGGCGATGTCGCCGAGGCGGAAAAGGCGGCCGCCGGCCTGGATGCCGATTTCGCGAATGTTCGCGACCGATTCGAAATCCCCCGAGACGCGGATGCGGACGCGGTCGGACGGCGTTTCGTAGAAACCCGACGGCGTCATCGCGTTCTGCCGCTGCAGGGCATCGAAGATGGCCAGCGGGTTGAGACCGAGCGTCGCCAGCTTGGCGTGCGACACCTCGATGAAGATCTTCTCGTCCTGCACGCCGAACAGTTCGATCTTCTTCACATCCGGCAGCTGCCGCAGCTCGCGGCCAATGCGGTCGGCTTCGCGGCGCAGCGCGGCGAGGTCGAAGCCGTCGCCCGTCAGCGCCAGGATGGTGACGAAGGTATCACCGAACTCGTCGTTGAGGAACGGGCCGACGACGCCCTGCGGCAGCGTGTGGCGCATGTCGCCGATCTTCTTGCGCACCTGGTACCACGCTTCCGGCACTTCCCTCTTCGGCGTGTAATCCTTCAGCAGGACGGTGATCAGCGACTCGCCGGGTCGGGTCTGCGAGCGCAGCACGTCCACCCAGGGCACCTCCTGCAGCTTCTTCTCGATGCGCTCGGTGATCTGCAACTGCACTTCCGGCGCCGTCGCGCCGGGCCACAGCGTGCGCACGACCATCGCCTTGAAGGTGAAGTCCGGGTCCTCTGCGCGGCCCAGCCGGAAGTACGAGAAGATGCCGGCGAGCATCAGGACGACGATCAGGTAGGCCACCAGCGAGCGGTGGCGCAACGCCCACTCGGAAAGATTCGGCAGCGTCATCGCGCCGCCGCATCGGCCGCGCGGCTACCCGGCGGCGTGCCGCGGCGGTCGGGCTGCTCGATCACGCGCACGCGTTCGCCCTCGCTCAGCTTGTGCACGCCGGCAACGACGATGCGCTCGCCGACCGTCGCGCCACTGGCGAGAACGGCGCTGTCCTCGCGGTAGGCGGCGATGGTCACCGGTCGCAGGCTGACGGACTGCGCCGCGTCGACCACCCAGAGCGCCGGCTGCCCGGCGTGCTGGAAGATCGCTGTCAACGGCACGCTCAGCCGGTTGCTGCCGTCCTGGCGCAGGAAGCGGACCGTCGCGGTCATGCCGAGCAGCACGCGCGCATCGGGCTCGCCGATCGCCACCCTGGCCGCATAGGTGCGCGTCACCGGATCGGCCACTGGCGACAGTTCGCGCAGCGTTCCGCTGTAGCGCGCCTGCGGGTCGGCCCAGAGGCTGATTTCCGCGCTGCCGAGCGAACGCACCTCGGGCATGCGCGCCTCGGGGATCGAGATCGCCACCTCGAGGGTGTCGGCCCGCGCCAGGCGCATGACCGTCTGGCCGGCAGCCACCACCTGCCCGACCTCCGCCGTCACCAGGCCGATGACTCCCGCCTGGTCGGCGCGCAGCACGGTGTACGCCGACTGGTTGCGCGCCAGCTCGGCCTGCGCGCGGGCCGCGCGGTAGGCGGTTTCCTTGCCGTCGAGCGCCGCCTGGCTGACGAAGTTCTGCGCCCGCAGGTTGCGCCAGCGCTGCACGTCGGCGGCGGCGAGTTCGAGTTGCGCGCTGGCGGCTTCGACCGACAGCAGGCTGTCCGCCGGGTCGATGCGGGCCAGGATCTCGCCCGCCTTGACGACGGCGCCGGCATCGACCGGCCGGGCCGTGATCTTGCCGGGGATGCGGAAGGCGAGTGGCGTCTCATGGCGCGAGCGGACCTCGCCCGAATAGCTCAGCGTCGCCTCGCCGGCGGTTTCGCCGAGGACGCGTGTCAGCACCGGTCGCGCCGGCTCGGGCGCCGGCTCCTCCCGACCACAGCTGGCGAGCGCGGCGAGCAGCAGCAGCGCGGGCAGCAGGGCAGGCAGCGGCCGGGCAAGGGCGGAGCGCCCGTCGCCGGCTCTCACGCCCGTTCCCCGGCGGGTTGCAGGCCGCGCAGCAGCAGCTCGAAATGCGTCTCCAGATAGTCCTCGGGCGACACCTGTTGCCCGCAGAGGCGCAGCGAGGAGCGCGAGATGGCCAGCATCAGCAGCGGCGCGATGATGACGTCGATCGCCGCCTCGACGTTCAGCGGACGAAACTCGCCACGGTCGATGCCCCGTTCGAGCGCCTGGCGCAGCAGCGCGCGGCCGCGGCCGATGACCCGTTCGCGATAGTAGTCGGCGATCTCGGGGAAGTTCCGCGCCTCCGAAATGATCAGCTTGCTGACGCCGGCCAGCGCCGTGCTGCCGATGTGCTGCCACCAGCCGAGCAGCAACTCGTGCAACAGGTCGGCGCTGCTGCCCTGATGGGTCGCCATCCGTTCCTCGGCGGCCAGCAGCGCCGCCACCATGCCGTCCTCGATGACCGCCTGGAACAGCGCTTCCTTGCCCGGAAAGTAGAGATAGAGGGTGCCCTTCGCGACCCCGGCGCGGCGCGCGACATCGTCGAGCCGGGTGGCGGCGAAGCCCTTGTCCACGAAGATCTCCAGTCCCGCCGCCAGCAGTTCGGACGGCCGCGCGTCCTTGCGCCGACGGCGAGTCGCTGGCGCGCCCGGCGCGGTGGACGAAGACTCGATGTGGGCCGTGGAGGGCATGGGTTCTGTTTAGTGACTGACCGGTCAGTAATATAGCCGTCATCGCCGCGAGTGTCAAATGTGGTGTCGGGATCACTGTCAGCCACGGCTCGATAGAGCGTTGAGCACGGCGCGCAGCATCGCCGCTCCTGTCCGCAGAAGTGGCTCCGGACCGTTGCAGGCAGAGGAAATTCAGGCTGCGCTCCGGGCGTCGCCCCGATCACCATTTGTTTCGGCATCACTTCCGATGCACAATGCCATCCATAGAGATGACGGGAGATGCCCATGAGAACGACCGTGACGATTGATGATGCCCTGTACGAGAGGGCGCTGGAAGTTGCTGATCCGGCGATGGACAAAGCCGATCTGTTTCGCGAAGCCATCAAGACCTTCGTGCGAGTTCAGGCCGCGAAACGGCTTGCCGCCTTGGGCGCCGAAATGCCGGGCATGCCGGAGATTCCTCGCCGCCGCGAGGAAACCCGTTGACCGGCGTACTCGTCGATACCTCAGTATGGGTCGATCACTTTCGCCAACGCAACGACGCGCTGGCCGTTCTACTTGAGCTTGACCGGGTCATGGTGCATCCACTGATCGTCGGTGAAATCGCGTGCGGAGCGCCACCGCAGCGTAATCGAACACTGCTCGATCTCAGCGCCTTGCAACTGACCCAGCAGGCCAGCGTCCGGGAAGTCATCGACTTCATCGAGCACGAACGGCTGTTTGGGTTGGGCTGCGGGCTGGTCGACCTGTTGCTGCTCGCCTCCACCCTGATGACGCCAGACGCCGAGCTGTGGACGCTGGACAAACGGCTTGGTGCGCTGGCGAACCGCTTTGGCGTGATGCACCGGCCCACCGGGCACTGAGGCAGCTTTGCCCGCGCAGAAGGTTCCGTTTGAGGCATCGCGGGAACGAAAGGCGCGCGGGCCAGACTCTCACCGCGCTCGGTTCGTACTGGCAGTGGAAACCGTGGTCTGTCGCTGATTTCCCTCTGCTGCCACAGAGGGCTGTGCTTCCCGCTGGCTTCAATCAACGCGCGCCCCGTGAGGGGCGCGCCCGCCGAAGCCGGATCGATGTGCCGACCAAATCTGTTAACATCCTGCGTCGCCAACTTCTGGAGACCCTCCGATGAGCAGATTTCCTCTTCGCATGCAGCTCTTCCTGGTGTGCCTTGCACTGGCGGTCGGTTTCACGGTCTTCGGCGCCTGGACGTGGCACACCATCAGCCAGACCAGGATCGGCGGTCCTGGCTACAATCGCATCGTGCTTTACAAGGATCTGGTTGCCGACATCCTGCCGCCACCGAACTACATCATCGAAACGTACCTCAGTGTCCTGCAGCTCGCCGATCCGGAGCGGGCGAGCCAGCGTGAAGCCCTCGTCGCCAAGATGGGACAGCTGCGCAAGGATTACGAGCAGCGCCACAGGTTCTGGCTTGAACAGGACTTGCCGCAGGGAATCAAGGCCCGTTTCCTCAAGGATGCCCACCAGGCCGCGGTGGGGTTCTTCGATCTGGCGGATCGCCAGCTCCTGCCTGCCATCCGTGCTGGCGACCGCGTGGCGACGCAGGACGCGCTGCGCAGGCTCGAAGAGCGCTATCTCGAACATCGGCAGGCGATCGACGATGTGGTCGCCCTCAGCACGCGCGAGCTGCAGGAGGTCGAGGCGAACGAGACGGCGGATCTGCATACCGACCTGTGGGTGTTGCTGGCCGTGTTCGTCGCCAGCATCTCGCTCGCCATCGTCGCCAATTACCTGTTCGACCGCTCGCTGCTCGCCGGCATGAGTGAAGCGGCGAGGCGTCTGGGCGATCTGGCGCGCGGCGATCTGACTGCGGCAACGCGCGCCGCCAGCCGTCGTGACGAAGTGGGGGACCTGCTGCGGTCGATCGAGGTGGCCGGTGAGCACATTGCACAGACCGTCCGGGAGATTCGCGCTGCGGCGGAAACGGTCAGTGACTCGGCGGCACGCGTCGGGGAAACCGTCGACGCTGTCGCCGAAGGCGCGCGCAGCCAGGATTCCGCAGCGAGTGCGATGGTTGCCGCAATTGACCAGATCTCGAACGGCATTTCGCTGATGGCGGGCCAGGCTGCTTCGGTGGAGCAGCGGGTGCAGCAGGCGGGTGCCCGTTGCGATCAGGGGAGTGAGGAGATCACCGCCACGGCGACCGTCGTCGAGACTCTTGCCGCCGATGTCCAGGCGACCGCCGATTCGATGCTGGTGCTCGGCGAGCATTCGCGGGAGATTTCCGGTATCGTCGGCGTGATCCGCGAGATTGCCGATCAGACCAACCTGCTGGCGCTGAATGCTGCCATCGAGGCGGCGAGGGCTGGCGAGCAGGGGCGCGGCTTTGCCGTCGTCGCCGACGAGGTGCGCAAGCTGGCGGAGAGAACGGCGCATTCGACCGACCGCATCGCGACGATGATCACCCAGATCCAGTCCGGCGTCGAGGGTGCCATGCAGGGGATGCGCGAGGGTTCGGCGCGCGCGCGCGCCAGCACCGATGCCGTTCACCGGGCGCGCGCGACGATGGCGGACATCGTCGCCCTGGCTCGCCTCCTGGTTGCCGACATGCGGCAGATCGCCGAGGGACTCGCGGCGCAGCGGCAGGGTAGTGGCGACATTTCCCGTTCCGTCGAGAAGATGGCGAGTGGGGCCGGCGAGAACAGCGGGGCGGCACACCGGCTTGCCGGCACGGCCAGGGATCTGGCGGGAACGGCCGCGCAGCTGCGGCAGTCGGTCGGGCTCTTTCGCGTCTGATGTGTCCCGGCGTCCGGGCAGCAAGACGGCCGCCGCCATTGCGCCGCCTGATTCCAGCCAGGTTCTTCCGGCAGGCTACGCCAGCGACGAGACGAAGCGCACCCGCAACCGGCGCAGCGTTCGCTCGGCGGCGAGGATGCCGCGGTACTGCGCCTCCTCGAACAACGAGAAGCCGCTGACATCGGCGTGCGCGAAGCGCAGGCGCTCGCCATCGGCGGCAAAGAGCGCGCGCGCGTCGCTCGAGATCAGTCCGGGCAGCGGTCGGACCATGGCGTGCGCATTGCGGAAGACATCGAGGCGGCTGGTCACGTGCCGGATGTCCGCATGCGGCTTCTCGAGCTCGGCGAGAATCTGCTCCGCCCAGGCCTCGCGCGGCGTCTCGCGCAGTGCGGCGCGGGCGATCGCCGGGGCGAGTTCGTCCAGACTCCGGTACCAGGTCAGCACGGTGGCGCCCTGCCGGAGGCGCATCTGCTGGTGCGTCGCGACGACGTAGCCGAGGCCGCTGCCGCGATGGAGGACGTTGTCCCAGGCCAGCGGCGCGCCGCTGCGCTCGGCCGGGAGCTGCGACAGCGTCAGGTTGGCGATCAGCCACGGCGCGTAGCTGTAACGGCGCGCGGCGTCCTTGAGCCGGGTGTGGCCGCGGAACACCCAGGGAACGAGAAACAGCGGTGCCGCCCAGATCAGCTGTTCGGCGAGCACGCGCAGCGTCCGCCGTTCGCCGGGCAGCCAGAGGTCGACCGCCAGCGGACCGCTGCCGGTGCCGCCTTCCCCCCCCTCGACGCGAAAGGCGAGTGCACCGGTCAGCAGGCGCTGGCCGACGCGCGTCTCGATCGAGCGCAGCATGCCGCTGGTCAGCCAGGCGTTGCCTTCGGGCGCGGTGAGGACGGTGTCGCTGGCCGCATTCTCCGCCTCGCCGCTGCGGCTGGCGAAGTAGTGAATCCCGGCCCAGGCCGAGACGGCAGCGCTGGCGGTGCCGTAGTCATCGCGGCAGGCGTGGTTCACGTACCAGTGCAGCTGCGGCGAGTCGAATCCCTGTGCCAGCAGCCAGTCGCGCATGCTGACGCGGTCGAGCCGAACCAGATCCGCATCGCGGCTCGACAACGCCATCGGCAGCGCGAAGGCCGGTCGGCCGGCGGCGTCACGCCGCTGCGCGAAGGCCGCGATGATGTCGGCGAAGCGGCGGTACTGCGCGCGCTCGCCGGCGCCGACCCCGGTCAGCGGCAGCAGCCCTTCCTGCCAGCGGCCGTCGAGGTAGAGGCGCTCCTGCGGTGTCGCACAGAGATGGCGTTCGTCGTACACGGGGCGCGCGGCGCGCGCATCTCCCTGCAGGACGCCCAGTTCCGCCAGCAGTTCGCGCACCGCGGTCGACTCGCGGGTCGGCAGCGGCAGGTAGTGCGCGCCCCAGGGGTAGGCGCTGACGATGTTGCGGCCGGCGCGCGAGTTGCCGCCGGCCTCTCCTTCGAGTTCGACGAGCAGGAAATCAGCGAAGCCCGCCTGCGCCAGTTTCCAGCCGGCGGCCAGTCCGGCGACGCCGGCGCCGACGATCAGCACCGGCACCTTGCGCGTCTCGCTGGCTGCCGGCAGCGCCTGTTCGCGCAGGCGATGGCCGATGTCGAGCGCGGTCCCGAGCAGTTCGCCGGGCGGCAGCGCTGGCGGCTGGCTGCGGCAGGCGGCGAGCGATGCCGCGCCGGCGGCGGCGATCGAGGCCAGGAAGTCGCGCCGGTGCATCGCGCTAACGGATCACCTGCCGCCACTCCTGCTCGAAGTAGCGCACCAGGACCTGGTTGTTGAGGCGGTTGACCTCGGCATCGACACGCTCCATGTCGCGCGGAAAGACGAACAGTGCCGGCGTCGTCTCGCGCGTCAGGAAACGGGTGTCGACGTCGTAGGATTGCGGCGGCCGGTACGGGCGGCGACCGGCGATGACGAAGCCCCACTCGCCGAACGAGGGGACCAGCGCATGGTAGGGCGTTGCCAGCAGGCCGACGCTTTCCAGTGTCGTGACGACGCACCAGAACGAGCGGCGGGCGTACAGCGGCGAGGTGGACTGGATGACCGCCAGCCCGTTCGCTGCCAGGTGCCGGTCGAGCAGGCGGTAGAACGAAGCGCTGTACAGCTTGCCAAGCGAGAAGTTGGACGGGTCGGGGAAGTCGACGACGACGAAATCGAAGCTTTCGTCGTTCTCCTCCAGCCACTGCAGCGCATCGGCATTGATCACCCGCACGCGCGGCGAGTTCAGCGCGTCCTGGTTGAGTCTGCGCAGTGGCGGCGCGCTGGCGAACAGGCGCGTCATCGCCGGGTCGAGGTCGACGAGGACGATGCTTTCGACCTGCGGGTACTTGAGGATCTCGCGTGCCGCCAGCCCGTCGCCACCGCCAAGGACGAGCACGCGCCGCGCCGACGGCAGGGTCGCCAGGCCCGGGTGCACCAGCGCCTCATGGTAGCGGTACTCGTCGCGCGAGCTGAACTGCAGGTTGTTGTTCAGGTGCAGGCGCAGATCATCCTTCCAGCGCGTCAGGACGATGCGTTGATACGGCGTGCTCTCGCTGTAGACGATCTCGTCGGCATAGAGCTGGCTTTCGGCGAGCGTCGTCAGTTCGCCGGCGGCGGCGAACGCCGTCAGCAGCGAGAGCAGCGCGAAGCCGCCCTGCGCCCGCAGCCAGCCGGCGTTCGGCAACTGTTCGCGGAACAGCCACCACGTCCAGAGCGCCACGCCGACGTTGAGGACGCCGAAGAGCAGCGCGCTGCGGATCAGCCCGAGGTGTGGCACGAGAAGGATCGGGAAGAGGATCGATACCGCGAGCGCACCGAGATAGTCGAAGGTGAGCACCTGCGAGACGAGCTCGCGGAACGCCAGGTCCCGCTTGAGGATGCGCATGACCAGCGGGATCTCGAGGCCGACGAGCACCCCGACGGCGAAGACGACGAGGTAGAGCAGCAGCTGGAAGGGCGCCGGCGACCAGGTGAAGGAGAAGAACAGCAGGGCTGCCGAGAAGCCGCCGAGCACGCCGACCAGCAGCTCGACCTGGATGAAGCGCTGGACGAGCTGCTCGCCGACGTAGCGCGACAGCCACGAGCCGACGCCCATGGCGAAGAGGTAGCTGCCGATGACCGTCGAAAACTGCGTCACCGAATCGCCGAGCAGGTAGCTGGCGAGCGTCGCGGCGATCAGTTCATACGCCAGCCCGCAGGAGGCGATGACGAAGACCGAGAGGAGCAGCGCCCGTTTCATCTTCCGCCGGCCGGCGCAGCGCGCCGACAGCTGCGACGACGGCGCGCCGTCGCGCCCCGCGTCCGTGCCGCCGCCGGCAGGCAGCGGCTGGTGCTGCGCATGCGCGGGCGACGTCGTTCGTGGGCGATCGGAGAAGGGGGCATGCCCGGCATTCTATGCGCATGCGCCAGCGGTGGGCGCAAGGCGATGCCGTCGGCCGGCGGGGGAGGCGTCCGCCAGGCAAGCGACCGATTCCGCGAGATCTGCTTCCTGGCGCGCCAGGCACGGACGCGGCCGAAGCGCCTGCCGGATGCTCAACAGTCCGGCAGTCCCCGTCCGGCGCGGGGCGGTTCAGGTCTGTTTCCCTCGCCACGCTGCCAACGCGTCGATGGACTGTTCGAGTGAAGCGAGAAGTTCGACGCCCGCCACCTCGGGCAGGCGCCTGACGCCGCCGCCGCCGGCCCACAGTCCCACTGCGGTGGGCAGGAGCGCGCGCAACTGCTGCAGCAGTCCGGGGATCTGGCGTTGCGGGAAGGCGACCGAGAACGACAGGGTGACGATGTCGGCGCGGTGGGCGCCGGCGGCACTGGCGATTTCAAGCAGTGGCATCTGCGTGCCAAGCGGAATGCATTCGGCACCTTCGAGCGCGAACAGGGCCTCGGCCATCAGCAGTCCGAGGCCGTGCAGTTCGTCCGGGACGCTGGTGAGAATGATCCGCGGGCTTCGCCTGCCTCCGGGCAGGCTGCCGATCACCTGGCGCAGGAGGCGCATGGTCAGTTCGGTGAACAGGTGCTCCTCGAATACCTCGATGCGGCCTTCCTCCCAGGCTGCGCCGACGAGGCGGGTGAGCGGAGCAACGGTGTCCTGGACAAAACGCACCAGCCCCTGGCGCGCCAATCGCTGCTGCATCGCCTCCTGATAGGCGGCGCCGTCATGCCGCTTGATCAGCGAAATCAGGTCACCGAGTTCCTCGCCGGCGCTGGCGCCGGCGACCGCCAGCGCCGGTTGCGGACGCCGCGGCGCCAGCGCGTTCAGTTCCTCGCTGGGGGTGGCCAGCAGCTTGCCCGGCCGGTGCCCGGCATCCATCAGGCGCTTCACCAAGCGCAGACGCTCCACCTGATCCGCCGGATAGATGCGCTCGCCATGGTCGTCGCGGGCAGGGGCGGGAAAGCCGTAGCGCCGCTCCCAGACGCGCAGGACATCCTTGGACAGACCCGTATCGCGTTCGACGGCAGCAATGTTGAAGCCGGGATTGATCATAATTGTCCTGAACAAAAGTTAGACAAACTGTTGACACTGGGAACTTCGGCGCGTACATTAGCGACAAATGACGAAAATGTCCAGGACAAAGGGAAGAAAGGTTCGGCATGGTCACTGACTGGAAACGTTCCACGCTGGTCGCCGCCCTGCTGACGCTGGGGATCGTCGCGCCGTCGTCCGCCAGCGCTTGCCCGCCCTTGCTCAACCACACGTTTCCCGCTCTGCAGGATGGCAAGCCGGTGCCACTCTGCCAGTACGCCGGCAAGGTCATCCTGGTGGTCAATACGGCGAGCTTCTGCGGCTTTACCTCGCAGTACGACGGGCTGGAGAAGCTCCATGAGCGGCTGAAGGACAAGGGGCTGGTCGTCCTCGGCTTCCCGTCCAACGACTTCGGCGAGCAGGAGCCCGGCAGCAACAGGGAGATCGCAGAGTTCTGCCGCCTGACCGACGGCGTCGATTTCCCGATGTTCGCCAGGACGACGGTCAGTGGCGGCAACGCCAATGCCTTCTACCGCATGCTGGCGGAAACCACCGGCAGCAAGCCGCGCTGGAATTTCCACAAGTACCTGATCAACCGCGATGCCTCGCGGGTCGTCGCCTACGCCAGCGCGACCAGGCCGGATGACCGCGAGCTGCTGCAGAAGATCGACGAGTTCCTCAAGTAGCTCGACCGCCCCCACCCACATGGAGAGATTGTAATGAACGCACCAGAACACTTCTTCCTGCCCGACGTCCAGTCGGCCGCCGATGGCCGCCGACTGGCGATCCAGAACGTCGGCGTCAAGGGGCTGCGCTACCCGTTGCAGATCCAGACCGCCAGTGGCGAGATCATGAACACCGTGGCCAGCCTGACGATGACCGTCGGCTTGCCGCCCGAGGTCAAGGGTACCCACATGTCGCGCTTCGTCGAACTCCTCGAGGGTCGCAGCGGCGCGCTGACGCAGGAGGGCCTGTTCGCGTTGCTCGCGGACATGCTGCTGCGCCTCGACGCGACGAGCGGCCGCATCGAGATGAGCTTTCCCTACTTCATCCGCAAGACGGCGCCGGTGTCGGGCGTCGAAAGCCTGCTCGACTACGACGCGACGCTGCTCATCGACCGGCCGCACGGGCAGCCCGCAGCGCTGACGCTGCGCGTGACGGCGGCGGTGACCAGTCTCTGCCCCTGCTCGAAGAAGATCTCCGACTACGGAGCGCACAACCAGCGCTCGCACCTCACGCTGGAAGCGAAACTGCGCTCGCCCATGACCATCGAGGAACTCGTCCGCGTGGCCGAGGAAGAGGCGTCGTGCGAAGTCTTCGGCCTGCTCAAGCGCCCCGACGAAAAGTGGGTGACCGAACGCGCCTACGACAACCCGAAGTTCGTCGAGGATCTGGTGCGCGACATCGCGCTGCGTCTGATGGGCGAGCCACGCATCGCCGAATGGAAGGTCGCCTCGGAGAACTTCGAGTCGATCCACAACCATTCGGCCTACGCTGAACTCTTCGGCGCCAACGCGTAGGAGACGGTCATGCGCGACACGCAACGAATCGCCGTCGTCGGCGCCGGCATCTCCGGTCTCGCCGCAGCCTGGCTGCTTGGCCGCCGGCACGCGGTGACCCTGTTCGAGGCCGGCAGCCATCTCGGTGGTCACACCAACACCGTCGACGTCACCCTTGAAGGCAGGACGCATCCGGTCGATACCGGCTTCCTCGTCTTCAATGACAAGACCTATCCCAACCTGATCGCGCTCTTCGCGCTGCTCGGGGTGGACAGCGTCGAGACCGAGATGTCGTTCGCGGTCAGCCTGGAGGACCCGGACATCGAATGGTCGGGCAGCAACCTCGCCACCATCTTCGGGCAGAAGCGCAACCTGGTGCGCCCGCAGTTCTGGGCCATGTTGTCCGACATCCTGCGCTTCAACCGCGAGGCCGTCGCGTGGCTGCACGCGTACCCCGACGACCAGCGCAGCCTGCGTGACTTCCTGGGCGCGGGTGGCTACTCCGCGGCATTCTCCGAATGGTACCTGTTGCCGATGGCCGCAGCGATCTGGTCCTGCCCGACCGGGCAGATGCTCGATACGCCGCTCGCCACCTTCGTCCGCTTCTGCCGCAACCACGGCCTGCTGCAGGTCTTCGACCGCCCCCTGTGGCGTACCGTCAGGGGTGGCGGCCGCGAGTACGTGCGCCGCATCGCGCAACAGCTCGACGACGTCCGCCTCGCCTGCCCGGTGAGCACGGTGAGCCGCGATGGCGAGGGACTGCGCCTGACCCACGCCGGCGGCGTCGAGCGCTTCGACAGGGTCGTGATGGCCTGCCACAGCGACCAGGCGCGAGCCATTCTCGGCGGCACCGCCAGCGAGGCGCAGCGCGAAGTGCTGGCGGCGATCCGCTACCAGCCCAACCGTGCCGTCCTGCACACCGACCGAGCCCTCCTGCCGCGCGACGAAAAATTGTGGTCGGCGTGGAACTACAGTGCCGGCAGCGGCACGCCGGGCGAGCAGCCGGTGGCGGTTTCCTACCTGATCAACCGCCTGCAGCCGTTGCCCTTCGCGACGCCGGTCGTCGTCACCCTCAATCCGGTGCGCGCGCCCGATCCGGCCCGGGTCATCGCCGAATTCGACTACGCCCACCCGATCTTCGACGGCCCGGCCATCGCCGCGCAGCAGCGACTCGCCGAGGTGCAGGGTGAGGGCGGCATCTGGCTCGCTGGCGCCTGGGGCAGCTACGGGTTCCACGAAGACGGCCTCAAGTCGGCCCTGCGCGTCGCCAACGCCATGGGCATCGCCGCTCCGTGGCAGGGCGAGGGCGCGCGGCGCGTCCGCGCACGGGCGAGCGCCTGAGGCCGACATGCCTGCCCGTCCTCGACTGCTGATCGGCCAAGTGATGCACCGCCGTCTGCGCCCGGTGGTCAATGCCTTCACCTACCCGGTCTTTTTCGTCCAGTTGCCGCTGGCCGACCTGGCGGCGGCCAGCGGGCCACTCTTCTCGGTCGATCGCTTCAATCTGCTCAGTTTCCACCAGAGGGACCACGGGCCACGCGATGGTTCGCCGCTGCTGCCCTGGATCCAGTCGCAGTTGCGCAGCCGCGGCCTGCCCGATGACGGAGAGGTCGTCCTGCAGTGCTTCCCGCGGGTGTTCGGCTTCGTCTTCAATCCGGTCAGCTTCTGGTTCTGCCGCAACCGCGACGGCGAACTGCTCGCCGTCCTCGCCGAAGTCAGCAATACCTTTGGCGGTCGCCACTGCTACCTGCTGCACAACGCCGACGGCGCTCCGCTAAGCGCGGCGCAGACGGTCAGGGCGAGCAAGACCTTCCACGTTTCGCCGTTCTGCGAAGTGACAGGCGGCTACCGCTTCCGCTTCCTTGTCGAGCGTGAGCGTCCGCTGGTCCGCATCGACTACGACGACACCGCCGGTGCCCTGCTGCTGACCTCGATCACCGGCAGACCGACGACCTGGTCCACCCGCGCCCTGCTCGGCACCCTGTTGCGCATGCCGCTGCTGACCGCCGGCGTCGTCCTCCGCATCCACTGGCAGGCGCTCCGGCTCTGGATCAAGGGCGTGCCCTTCTTTGGCGCGCGTCCTTCCGATCAACGGCAACCCCTTCAGGAATCAACCAAATGAATGAGACGATGATCCTGCGCAGCGGCCAAGGCCCGGCGCCAGCCACCTCCCGCGTTCTCGCGCTCCTCGAGCGGATTGCCGGCGGCATTCTCGAGGTTCGCCTGCCCGACGGGTCTTGCCGCCTGTATGGCGCGGGCGATCACGGCGTCACCCTGCAGGTGCATGACGAAGCGATGTTCGGGCAGGTTCTGGCGCGCGGTGACATCGGCCTGGCCGAAGCCTATCTCGACGGCCACTGGGATTCGCCCGACGTCGCCGGCCTGCTGGCACTGCTGGCGCGCAATCGCGACGCCCTGCGCAAGGCGGTGTACGGTTCGTGGCGCAACCTGCTCGCGGCGCGCGTGCGCCACTGGCTGAACGGCAACAGCCGGTCCGGCAGCAAGCGCAACATCATGGCCCACTACGATCTTGGCAACGACTTCTACCGGCTGTGGCTCGATCCCGGCATGAGCTATTCGGCGGCCATCTACCCCGCGACCGACTGCGGCGACCTGGAAGGCGCCCAGCGCGCCAAGTACCGCCGCATCCTGCGCCGCCTGCAGGCCGGACCGGGGCAGAGCGTCCTCGAAATCGGCTGCGGCTGGGGCGGCTTCGCCGAGATCGCGGTCGCGGCAGGACTGCAGGTCACCGGACTGACCCTGTCGCCGGCACAGCTCGAATGGGCACGACAGCGGGTGCCACGAGCCGATCTCCGGCTGCAGGACTACCGCGATACCTGCGGGCAGTTCGACCACGTCGTTTCGATCGAGATGTTCGAGGCCGTCGGCGAGCGCTGGTGGCCGACCTACTTCCGTTCGGTTGCTCGGGCGCTGAAGCCGGGCGGCCGGGCGGTGATCCAGAGCATCACCATCCGCGACGACCTGTTCGCCGACTACCGCAAGGGAACCGACTTCATCCAGCAATACGTCTTCCCGGGCGGCATGCTGCCGTCGCGCCCGGCCTTCCGTGCCGCCGCGGCGAGGCAGGGGCTGGCGGTGCACGGCGAATACGCTTTCGGCGCCGACTACGCGCGCACCCTGGGCGAATGGCGCCGCGCCTTCGAAGCCAACTGGCCGCAGATCGCCGCGCTCGGTTTTGACGAGCAGTTCCGGCGCCTCTGGCGTCTTTATCTCTCTTACTGCGAGGCGGGCTTCCTCGCCGGGAGCATCGATGTCGTCCAGTTCGAACTTGCTCATCAATAGGCGCCGCCTGTTGCTGGCGCTGGCCGCATCGCCGCTGGCAGGGCTGGCGATGACCGGAACGGCGACCGCGGCACCGACCACCGGCCTGCGGCGCTGGGGAAGCGGCGAGTTCCGCCGCTTCGGCTTGCTGATTTACGCGGCGACGCTGTGGGCCAGCGGCGACGATCCGCTGCAGCCGCCGCTGGCGCTCGAGCTGACCTACAAGCGGACCATCAAGGGCCGCGATATCGCCGACGCCAGCATCGGTGAGATGCGCAAACTCGGCGTTGCCGGCGAGGCCCGCCTGCGCGCGTGGGGCGAGCGGATGCTCGCGATCTTTCCCGATGTCCGGCGCGGCGACCGTATCGTCGGCGTGCAGCTGCCCGAGGCGGCGCGCTTCTACTTCAACGACCGCAGCATCGGCTCGATCGATGACCCCGCCTTTGCCCGGGCCTTTTTCGCCATCTGGCTCGATGCCGGAACCAGCGCTCCCGACCTGCGCGCCGCGCTGCTGACGCGCCTGGAATCGTAAGGCGATGAACGCCGGCCACACGCTCGCCTACGGCCTCCTCGGTCTGCCACTGGCCTTCGCGGCGCTGCCGATCTACGTCCACGTGCCGCGCCTCTACGCCGAGGTGGCCGGTCTGGAACTCGCGCTGCTCGGCGCCATCCTGCTCGGCACGCGGCTGCTCGACGCCGGCATCGACCCGTGGCTGGGCTGGCTCGCCGATCGCGTGCCGCGCCCGACCATGGTCGCGCTGGCCCTCGTGCCCTTTGCGGCCGGCTTCGTCGCCCTGCTCAACCCGCCGATCGACCACGCGGCGCTCTGGCTGGCGGGCTCGCTGGCGCTGACCTACCTTGGTTTCTCGGCCGCATCGGTTGCCTACCAGGCATGGGGCGCCGACGTCGGCGCCAATTCCGCGCAGCGCACGCGATTGACCGCCGCCCGCGAGGGCTTCGGGCTGCTTGGCGTCGTCCTCGCCGCCGCCCTGCCGGCGCTGCTCGCCAGCGACCTCGGCGAGGGGATCAGGCGCCTCTCATGGATCCTGCCGCCGCTGCTGCTGCTCGCCGCTGCCACGACCTTCAGCCGGGTCGGCGCCGGCCAGCCGGTGCACGCGCCGCGACAGCCGCTGCTGCCGAGCCTGCGTCTGATCCTCGGCGACCGTGCCTTTCGCCGTCTGCTCGGCGTCTTCATCGCCAACGGCGTCGCCGCCGCCCTGCCGGCGACGCTGTTCCTCTTCTTCGTCGCCGACGTGCTGCAACTGGAGCGGGCGAGCGGCCCGTTGCTGGCGTCGTACTTCGTCGCCGGCGCCGCCTCGCTGCCGCTCTGGGTCAGACTGGCGGCGTGCTGCGGGCGGGTGGTTGCCTGGCTGGCGGCGATGGGCCTGTCGATCATCGCCTTCGCTGGCGCCAGCCTTCTCGGCGCCGGCGACCTGTGGCCATTCGCGGCGATCTGCGTCGCTTCCGGACTGGCGCTGGGTGCCGACCTGGCCCTGCCCGCCGCCATCGCCGCCGACCTCGGCGAGCGTCAGGGGCAGGCCGGGGCGTGCTTCGGCGTCTGGAACTTCATCGCCAAACTCAACCTGGCTCTGGCCGCCGGGCTGGCGCTGCCGCTCCTCGCCCTGCTCGGCTACGTGCCGGGCGGTGGCGACGGCCTGTCCTCGCTGACCTTCGCCTACGCCCTGTTGCCGCTGGCCTTCAAGGCGCTGGCCGCAGCGCTGCTCTGGCGCTGGCGTCATTCCCTGGAGATCTGAAATGAAGCTTCTCATCGCCGCCGCCTTCACCCTCGGTCTGACCGCCTGCGCCTCGCCGGGAGTCGAACAGTACCGTGCCGAACAGCCGGTCCTCGACCTCAAGGCCTACCTGAACGGCACCCTCGACGCCTGGGGCATCTTCCAGGGGCGGCGTGGCGACGTCCAGAAGCGCTTCCACGTCGTCATCGACGCCAGATGGACCGGCGATACCGGCATCCTCGACGAGCGCTTCAGCTGGTCGGACGGCAGCACCTCGCACCGCGTCTGGACCCTGACGAAACAGGCCGACGGCAGCTTCCGCGGCACGGCCGATGACGTCGTCGGCGAGGCGATCGGCGAGGTGGCCGGCAATGCACTGCGCTGGCGCTACGTGCTGGCGCTGCCGGTCGACGGCACGGTGTACCACGTCGATTTCGACGACTGGATGTTCCTGATGGACGACAAGGTGATGCTGAACCGCTCCTACATGAGCAAGTGGGGCTTCGATCTCGGCGAAGTCACGCTCACCTTCGTCAAGCGATGAACCCAAAGATCACCGACTGGTGCGGCAGGCGCGTCTGGCTGGTCGGCGCGTCGAGCGGGATCGGCGCCGCGCTGGCAGGCGAGCTGGCGCGGCGCGGCGCGCGCGTCGCGCTCTCCGCGCGCAGCGCCGACCGGCTGCGCGCGCTCGGCATCGACGGCGCGCTGCTGCTGCCCTGCGACGCCACCGACAGCGCCAGCCTGGCGGCTGCCCGCGCGAGCCTGCTGGCGGCGTGGCGCGGCGTCGACCTGGTGATCTACCTGGCCGGAGACTACGTGCCGATGCGCACCGCGGACTTCGACCTGGCGGCCGCCGAAAGGATCGTCAGCGTCAACTTCAACGGCGCCATGCGCCTGGCGGCGACCGTGCTGCCCGACCTGCGGGCCGGCGGCGGCATCGCCTTCGTCGCCAGCGTCGCCGGCTACCGCGGCCTGCCCAGGGCGCTGGCCTACGGGCCGGGCAAGGCGGCGCTGATCCACTTCGCCGAATGCCTGCACCTCGATCTCGCGCCACAGGGGATAGGCGTCTGGCTCGTCAATCCCGGCTTCGTTGCGACGCAGCTCACCGCGCGGAACGATTTCGCCATGCCGGCTCTGCTGACGCCCGAGGAGGCGGCGCTCGCCACCGTCGAAGGCTGGCGGGCGGGCAGCTTCGAGATCCATTACCCGCGGCGCTTCACCCGCATCATGAAGTTGCTCGCGCTGCTGCCCTACCGCTGGTATTTTCCCCTCGTCCGTCGCCTGACCGGAAGTTGAGATGAACCTGGATGAGCTGATCGAATTCTTCCACGGCCTGACGCCGGAAAGCGTCGCCCGCTTTCCCGAGTTCTACAGCGCCGATGCCTGCTTCAAGGACCCGTTCAACGAGGTGCGTGGGGTCGCCGCGATCCAGCGCATCTTCGCCCACATGTTCGAGCAGGTCGGCGAGCCGCGCTTCGTCGTCAGCGAAAGGGTGGCCGATGAAGGCGGCGCCATGCTGGTCTGGACCTTCAGCTTCCGGGCTGCGCGCTGGGGCGGCGGCAGGACGCAGATCATCCGCGGCGTTTCCCACCTGCGCTTCGACGCCGCCGGCAAGGTCAGTCACCACCGCGACTACTGGGACGCGGCCGAGGAACTCTACATGAAGCTTCCCGTCGTCGGCATGCTGCTGCGCGGCTTGCGCCGGGTGCTGGCGGCACCGGTCGCCGGCGTCAGGTCCTGATCCGGGGCGTCCCATCGGCGTCGTGCCGGCGGCGAAGGGGCTGGGGTGGCAGACATCGCGACGGTGAAATCGGCTACCATGCGCCCTGTGCCGGCGCGGTGGCGTTGCCGCCCCGGCGCGCCAAGCGCGCCGACAACGATGGCGAGAACCTGGATGAACCACTGATGAACTCCCCCGACAGGCCTTTCGAAATGGCCCGGCCGACCCTGGCGGTGCTCTTCCTTTGCGTCCTCATCGCGGCATCGCTGTGGATCCTGCAGCCATTCCTGCCAGCGCTGATCTGGGCGACGATGGTCGTCGTCGCCTCATGGCCGCTGCTGCTCCGCGCGCAGCAATGCTTCGGCAATCGTCGTCTGCCGGCGGTGATCCTGATGACCTTCCTGGTTCTCCTTGGCCTGGTCGTGCCGCTGTCGGTGGCCATCGCCACCATCGTTGACAACGCCGACCAGATCGCCGAATGGGGCAAGGCGCTGAGCGGACTGCGCGTGCCGCAGTCGCCACCGGAATGGGTCGGCGAGGTGCCGTTGCTCGGCGGGCGGCTCGAGCACGCGTGGCGGCAGGTCGCCGCGACCGGCACCGCCGAGCTGGCAGGCAAGGTCGCGCCCTACGCCGGCAACCTGACGCGCTGGTTCGTCAGCGAGATCGGCAGTTTCGGACTGGTCTTCGTGCAGTTCCTGCTCACCGTTGCCCTCGCTGCCGTCCTCTACGCTTCGGGCGAGAAGGCGGCCAGGGGTGTTCGCCGCTTCGGCTATCGCCTCGCCGGTGAACGCGGCGAGGGTGCGGTCATCCTCGCCGGCCAGGCGGCGCGTGCGGTCGCCCTCGGCGTTGGCGTCACCGCCATCGTCCAGTCGCTGCTCGGCGGTATCGGCCTGGCCATCGCCGGTGTGCCGTTCGCGCCGGTACTGACGGCGGTGATGTTCATGTTCTGCATCGCGCAGCTCGGTCCGACACTGGTCCTGGCGCCGGCCGTGGTCTGGCTGTACTGGGGCGACCAGACCGGCTGGGGCAGCTTCCTCCTGGTATGGACGATTTTCGTCGGCACCATGGACAACTTCCTGCGTCCGGTCCTGATCCGCCAGGGAGCCGACCTGCCGCTGCTGCTGATCCTCGCCGGGGTCATCGGCGGCATGCTGGCCTTCGGACTGGTCGGTCTCTTCGTCGGCCCGGTCGTCCTGGCGGTCGCCTACACGCTGCTCGAGGCCTGGATCAACGAGGTGCCGCGCGAGGTCGGCAGGTCTCCCGCGACGGTGCCTCGCCCGCCGGCGACAGGGCGGCCGAACGGCTGATGCCGTCGTTTGCGGGCACGTACGCAGCCGCCTTCTCCATTCCTTCGTCGAGGTCATACGGATGTTTTCAGGAATCATCGCAGCGGTCGGTCGGATCACCGCCATCACGCCCCGCGGAGACGGTGCGGCAACCGTTCGGTTGAGCATCGACGCCGGCGGGCTCGCGCTCGATGATGTGGCCCGCGGCGATTCGATCGCCTGCAACGGCGTCTGCCTGACCGTGGTCGACCTGGCCGGCCGGTCGTTCTCGGTCGACGTGTCGCCCGAGACGCTGGACTGCACCGTCGGCCTGGCGCAGGCGGGTGGTCCGGTCAATCTGGAGAAGGCGCTGCGGCTTGCCGACCGCCTGGGCGGCCACCTCGTCTCCGGTCATGTCGACGGCGTCGGCGAGGTGCTGCGCTTCGATGCCGTCGGTGACAACCGCCGGCTCGAGGTCCGCGCTCCCGAGTCGCTCGCCCGGTACATCGCGCGCAAGGGCTCGGTCACCGTCGACGGCGTCAGCCTGACGACCAACAGCGTCGATGGCGCGAGCTTCAGCATCAACCTCATTCCCCACACCCTGGCGGCGACGACGCTCGGCCGGCTGGCTCCCGGCAGCCGGGTGAATCTCGAGGTCGACCTCATCGCACGCTATTGTGAGCGCCTCCTCGGCGTGTCCGATGCCGTCAGATAGCCGCCCGGTTGCCGTGCGCCCGAGTCGCGGGGCGCCGGGATGATGACCAGCCGGGAACACGGTGGCGGCTGCCTGCTCTACCAGGCTTGCAGTCCGCGTCCTTCCACCCCCGTTGGAGTAGCCATCCCTTGACGATCCGCATCCAGCCGCCGCCCCTGACCGTCGACCCGCCCGCGGTCACCGTCGACCCGCCCGCGCTGACGGTGACGCCACCGCCGATCACCGTCCAGCCACCGGCGATCACCGTGCAGCCGCCGCCACTGCGCGCGGGCCAGATCACCGTCGTCCCGCCGCCGATCACCGTCACGCCGGCGGCGCTCGTCGTTCAGCCACCCGCTCTGACGGTGGACCCGCCGCCGCTGACGATCGATCCGCCACCGCTGACCGTCACCCCGCCGCCGATCGAGATCGAAGCGCCTCGTCCCGAACTGGTCGCCACCGGCACGCTGCCAGCGACGCTCGCAGCGTTCGATCGTGCGATGCGCGAGTACATGGAGCGGCACCGGATCGAAGCCGGCGTGCTGGCGGTCGCGCGTGCCGGGGTGATCCGGCTCGAGCGCGGCTATGGCTGGCTGAACACCCGGCGCAGCGAGGCAGTGCAGCCCGATACGCCGATGCGGGTGGCGAGCGTCGTCAAACCGGTGACGCGAGCGGCGATCCAGTTGCTGATCGCACAGGGCCGGCTGACGCCGGCGACGCTGGCCTTTCCACTGCTCGGACTGAGTCCGCTGCGCAGCCCGCGCGCCAAGCTCGACGCGCGGTTGCAGGACGTCACGGTGCAGCACCTGGCGGATCACCGCGGCGGCTGGGAGAGCGACAAGGCGCCACTCTTCGACCCGATGTTCCAGACCGCGCTGATCTCGGCCCGGGTCGGGCACTGGCCGGCCGACGCGGTGGACATCATCCGCTTCATGCTCGGCCGGCGGCTCGACTTCGATCCGGGCAGCCGCAAGGCCTACTCGAACTTCGGCCACTGCGTGCTCGGCCGCGTGATCGAGCAGGTGGCGAACAAGCCGTACCTGGACTTCGTCCGCGACGACCTGCTCGGACCCGGCAACAACACCAGCGTGCGCCTGGCGCGCAGCCTGCCGCGCGACCGCCACCCGCGCGAGCCGGTCTACTCGAGCCCCGGGCCGCCGGTGCCCAACGTCGTCGACCGCTCGCAGCCGCCCGGGCCGCTGTGCGACGGCGGCTTCCACATCGAAGCGATGGACTCGCACGGCGGTCTGATCTTCTCGGCGCCCGACCTGGTGCGATTCGCGCTGCGCTTCAAGTACGACGGCCGGCCCAACATGGGCGACGCCGCGCCGATCTCGCACACCGGCTCCTTGCCGGGTACGACCGCGGTACTGCGCTGGCACAGCGGCGGCATCGTCTTCGCGGCGGTGTTCAACAAGCGCCACTGGAAAGCCACCGCCGAGGGCCCGATGCCCGAAGGCGACGAGATCGGCGGCATGCTCGAAGCCGCTGCCGATTCGATCGCCAGCTGGCCCTGAGAGCGCGGACGAGCCGCTGCCGGTCG
Organism: Accumulibacter sp.; assembly: GCF_023806635.1. Lineage (GTDB taxonomy): Bacteria > Pseudomonadota > Gammaproteobacteria > Burkholderiales > Rhodocyclaceae > Accumulibacter. Next base: position 66,144 of record NZ_JAMTDQ010000006.1, on the reverse strand, counting down.
CTGTGTCACCTGAACCAGCGGCAGCGGCCGCCCGGGCCATTGGTCTGCGGATCGCGGCTTTCCGCGGCGGACCGACCGCTGCCTTCGGCAAAGCGGCCAGGTGGTGCAGGATACCGTGTGGCGGCAATCGACCCAAAGCTGTCTTTGGGTCGATTCAACCTGAAGGACCGCAACCAGCTTGTCAGCGGTCCTTCAGCCAACCCAGCAATTCATCCTTGCTCGGCATCCGCCCAGACACCAGGACCTTTTCATCGACAACCAAGGCCGGCGTGGTCATGATGGGATAGCCCATGATTTTGTCCAGCTCCTTCACGTGCTCGAAAGTGGCATCCACGCCGAGTTCGGCGACGACATCACGAGTCAGTTGTTCCAGACGACTGCACTTGGCGCAGCCACTTCCCAGGATCCTGATAAGCATGATGTTCTCCGTTATGCCTTGCGGCGGGTTTCAATCAAGTGCAGGGTGCCGATGATGAGCGCAACGAAGCTGCCGATGACTCCGACCAGCATCCACAACGACATGCCATTGACCCAGGCACCGTAGGTCAATCCCGAGACTGTCGAGAACAGGGCGACCAGACCGACGTAAGTCCAGGCCCGCAACCTACCGATGATGGCTGCCGTAATCAGGATACTCTGCAGCGACAATTCCGGGTCGGCCATCAGGTAGGCAATCAGCGGCCCCGGATGCATGCCCAGTGACAGGAACATCTTGGCAATAGGGACTTCGACCAGCGTGGGGAAATACATGAACACGCCAAACACGACGCCTGCCAGGTTAGCCAGCACGGTGTTCTCGCCAGCCACCGACCGAATCCACTCAGGCTGGATGAATACCCTGATGACGCCGACCAAGAACACGCCAAGAACCAGCAGCGGAAATATCATCTTCACGAACCGCCAAGTTTCGCACAGCCATTGCTGCACATCCCAGTCATCAAAGCTGCGGGCCAACGGAAAGAGTGCCAGGCAGAACAAAGTCACCGCCAGGGTTCGGCCGGTCACCGTCAGCGCGATACCGGCATCGATCACCTTGAAGCCCAGCGCCGCAAAGACAAGGGTCAGTATGGTCAGGCCAAGCGCTATGGGCGTGCAGCGATTGAAGCCCTCATCGACCTTGCCCAGCCCACGCCAGGCAAAGACGCCGATACCTGCCAGCAAGGCGATCAACAGGGCGCCATGGAGGCTCAAGCCTTCGGCACCGATGGCCTCATTGACCGGCACCCACAGGTCGAGGGTTTGCTGGATGGCCGGTGCCCCTTGCCAAGGCAGATGGGTACTGAACAACACCGCCTTCAGGAAATCCAGCTTCAGGGTGCCGGACATCAGCAGGGCGACCAGCGTCCCGACAAAGAGCAGCGTCTTGCCTGGAATGCCGCCACCTTCGGCAAAGGTCTGGGCGTCAGTAAGGCGGGCGACATCCGTCTCGCGGAAGACGATGGCCATGATCATCCCGATGCCTATACCAAAGGACAGCGCCAACAGGATGCGGGCGATGGCGAATTCAGCGCCCAGTGCGACGCCGGTATAGGCCAGGGCCAGGATGTTGGCTGCTGGCGCGAAGAACAGGAAGGTAATGGCCGGGCCAAGACCGGCGCCTTTCCTGTAGATGCCGGCAAACAGCGGCTGGATGGTACAGGAGCAAACGGCAAGCAAGCTACCCGCACCAGCGGCGGCGGAATAGGACTTCCACTTGGGTGCATCCGGGCCGAGAAAGCGGATGATGGGCTGCTGCGGCACCAGCGCCGACAATGCCCCGGCAATGAAGAATGCCGGCACCAGGCAGAGCAGCACGTGGGCTGCCAAATAGGAGGCCAGGCTATCGAGGCCACCCTGAAACGCGGTCATCATCCAGTTCATTCTTGACTCCCCGTTGCCCTGGTTTGCTGCGTCGTTTGAAGAACACCTGAATCAGGATTCATGTCCCAGTGTGGCGAGAAGTTCTGCGGCCTTCAAGGTTTCCATGATTCTAGCATTGTCGAATTATCAAGCAAAGTTCCGTGACTCATTTGTTACATGTACCAGACGTGGAACCGGCGTGCGGGCAACCTCCGCTTCTGGCCGACTGCCGCCACCCGCCATCGTGCAGTCACTGACCGCTCCCGCTTCCAGGCTGCCGATCACGCAAGCGTGGCACTCTCAGTATCGAACGGCGGCCTTCGACTTGTCGCGGGGGTACGGCGAACGGCTGCTTTCACCAACCTCGACCCTGCTCTGGGTCGCTGGCTGCCAGTGCCCCGGGGAACCCGAACGACCGCTGTCAATCTGAACCGGCCCTTCGCGCTTCGCTGCAACAGTTTCTCGCCTGGCAGGCCGCACCGAACCGATGGCGGTCGCGGCGTTCCCGTCGTCGGCTGACGGCAACCGACCGGCAGTGGGCGTCACAGGGATCGCGCAGTCAATCACTTTCCAATGGGCGGCCTACCGCGCCTGCACGCTGCACGCGATCGTCGTGCGCCACTTTCCCCTTCAGCCCCGCCGCGCCGCCTCGATCGCTGCGATGTCGATCTTTCCCATCGTCATCATCGCTTCGAACGCACGCTTGGCCGCCGCGCGGTCAGGGTCGGCGATCGCCTCGATGAGGGCGCGTGGCGTTATCTGCCAGTTCAACCCCCACTTGTCCTTGCACCAGCCGCACGCGCTTTCCTGGCCGCCGTTGCCAACGATCACGTTCCACAAGCGATCGGTTTCGGCCTGATCGTCAGTCGAAATCTGGAAGGAGAACGCCTCGTTGTGCTTGCACTGCGAGCCGCCGTTGAGCCCGATGCAGGGAATCCCGGCCACGGTGAACTCGACCGTCAGGACATCGCCCTCCTTGCCATCCGGATAATCACCAGGTGCGCGCAGCACCGCGCCCACCGTGCTGTCCGGGAAGGTCTCGGCGTAGAACCGGGCGGCGTCCAGGGCAGCACCGTCGTACCACAGGCAAACCGTGTTCTTCGTGACCATTTCAGTACTCCCATCGGTACCCAGGGGGTCGTCCCCCCAGATCCGGTCGACCAGAGGCATGTGGAATCGACAGGCAGCCGAAAGGAACGAGGCGCGCTCACGATCCGGCGCGTCAAGCGGCAGCTCCCGACCGGTCGACTCCAGGCCGCATCCTACACCCACAGGCTGCCTTGCCGACCATTGCGATCGTTCGGCCGGTCCGCCGGTCCGCCGGGAACACCGAGGCCCGTTGTCAACTGACCGCTTGCGATCGATCGCCCCGCGGCGGACTTTCGCTGCGGGCAAGCGTTGCGGCCCTCGGCCCCTGGCCGGTTGCCGGGCGCAGGCATCCAGCGCCCCGGGAACGCTCCGGCTTCCGGGTCAAATCGCAGCCACCGGATTCGTCGATGCGCCATCGCCTTCCGCTTGGAATTCCGACCGGGCGCGCCGACCGTCTCGCGACCGGCGACCACGGTAGCAATGGCGCGCGTCACCCGTTGCGCTGGCCTTGACCGGTGCCGAAGTGCGCGTCGGTCGGCGGCGATCTCAGGCGCCGAACGGCCGTACGCCGATCAGCCAGGCGTGCAGCCAGAAGGCGAACGCGGCCCAGCCCGCGAGACCGAAGACCAGCGCGGTCAGGTCGCGCGTCAGCGGCCCGCTGGCGTACTCGGTGCCCGCGGCGCGGTCGCGGCGACGGGCGGAAGCGAAATCGAGGATCGCCCACGCCAGAAAACTGCCGAACAGCAGGATGTCGGCCAGGGTGCCGTTGGCGATCAGGTGCGCGAAGGCCCAGACCTTGACGCCCGCGACCATCGGATGGCCGACCGCCCGCTTGATTCGCGTACCGGGTACGTACGCCGCTGCCAGCAGGACGAATGCCGGAACGGTCAGCAGGGCGGCGACGTGTGTGGACCACAGCGGCGGACTCCAGATCACCACCGGAGTCATCCGCGCGGTCGCGTAGCCGTACACGATGAGCGTGAAGCCGGCGATCGAGACGATCGAGTAGACGGCCTTCCAGCCGTTCAGCCCGAGCTTCGCCACCTGGGCGTCGCGAAACCCGTCGGCGAAGATCCGTGTGGAATGAACACCGAGGAAAATCGCGAGGCCGAGGATCAGCAGGGTCATGTTGCCTCCGGGTGAACTTCTTCTTCCGGGTCGCATCCTTCGCGGTCGGCCGCACGGCCAACGACCGACGGTACGGCGCCGCGAGGCGCCGTACCGCTGACCGCTTCAGTCCCCGGCGGACCGCTTCAGCGCAGCGACTCCTGTACCGAGCGCAGCGGGCGCACCCATGGCTGGTTGACCTGCAGCTCTGGCGGCAGGGTGGCGATGGCGGCGCGTGCCTGCGTCAGCGTCGGGAAGACGCCGAAGAAGAGGTTGTAGCGATCGCCCTGGGCCGCCTCGCTGACCGAGTAGGCGAGCGAGTCGAGCGCCAGGTGGGCGATGTTGCGGTCGATGAAGCGCGCCATGTCGGCCTGGCTTGGCGAGGTGACCAACTGCACCGTGTACGCTTTCGGGTTCTGCTGCAGGAGCCACTGGCTGTCATGCAACACCGCGGCGCCGGCGCCCTGCGGGCGCAGTTTGCGGATCGCGCCGCGCAGGTCGGCGAGGCTCTTCTCGAGGCTGCCGAGCTTGCCGCCGACCCGGTCCATGCTCGCCTGCTGTTGTGCGTCGACTTCCTGCTGCGCGTTCAGCCGCGAAGCCAATGCGGCCACCTGGGCGTCCACCGCGCTGATGCGCGACTGGCTTTCGGCCAACGCCGACTCAGTGCCGGCGGGTGCGAAGGCAGGCAGCCACTTGACCAGGGCGAAGCCGACAACGGTCAGCAGGAAGACGGCGGCGATCGCCAGATGGGTCCGCTTGAACCGTTCGCCGGTCTCGTCGCGGTGCGTCGCCAGTGCCGCCGCCAGCTTGCCGATCTCCTCGTCAAGGCGGTGCGTCTCGGAGCGCAGGACGCCGACCAGGCGCTGCAGGTCCTGGAACTCGGCGTAATGCTCGCGCTGCAGTGCGCCGAGGCCGTCGATCCGTGCCTCGAAGATCGCGTGTTGCCTCTCCGTCTGCTCACGCACCGCCTCGATGCGGCTCTTGTTGCCGCGTGTCGCGCCATCGAGCAGCTGACAGGCGATGTCGAACTGGTCCAGACGCGCACGCTGTTCGCCGACGATCTGCTCCTGCGCCCGGAACAGCGCCTCGAGCGAACCGATGCCGGCATCGAGTTGCGCCAGTTCTGCAGCGATGCGCGAGTTGCTGCTCGCCAGGCGCCCTTCCCAGCGCTGCTCGGCGTCGGCGAGAGCGGCCTGTGCCTGCCCCCCGACCACCTCGATACGCTGCTCGACACCGGTGGCGCGGGCAACCAGCGACGAACCCTGCTGTTGCAGGTCGGCCCCGAGCTGATGCACGCGGCCCGACAGCGCACCGCTGGACTGGCGGAGGTCGTCCAGCTCGCTGTCGATCCGCCGATTGTTGTCGGCGTAGAGCGCCGTCAGTTCTTCGTAGTCGCGCAGGACTCGATCGAGCTGGGCGTTGATTTCCTTCGCCGTCGTACTGCTGCCGTTGGCCTGCGTCAGCTCGAGCAGCCTGGCCATTTCCGGGCGGATGACGGGCGTTTGCCTGGCGGCTGCGTCGGTCGCGTTGGCTTCGGTCTCGAGCTGCGCATCGCTTGGCAGCACCAGTTTGGCAGTTTCGGTCATGTTCGGTCCCTCCAGTGGATTGACGGTCATGCGTCCAGGAAAGCGTGTGCTGGCGCACGTTGCAACGGCAGTTCGGCGAATTTCCCGGACCTCCCTCGATGGCGACACGCGTGCCGGTGAGACACGCTCGCGGCAGTATAGGTTGCGTGATCGATCGTGGTCAATCGACGACCGCTCAGGACAGCATGTCGGCCCACATGTTCTGTGCCCAGCCGTTGGCGATGCGGCCCTCGAGTTCGCTGCGTGCGCCTGACACGCCACCGGCGCCCGCTACCGGTTGCAGGACGCGTGAGGCGGGGTCGTACTGGAACACGGCGGCGACGTGGATCGCGCTGCGCGCGTCCACGAAGCTGTAGCAGGTATTCATCAGCAGTGGTGCCGGATCGGGTTGCTCGCCCGCCAGCAGCCGGAGGATCGCCGCTGCTGCGAGTTTCGCCTGCTGGTTGGCGACGTGCCCCGACTTGGGCATCGTCGGTGCCGGAAAGATCGCATCGCCGAGCACATGCACTCCCGGCGTGTTGCTCGACTCCATCGACAGCCAGTCGATCTCGACCCAGCGCTGGTTGATCAGCCTCAGACCCGATGTCGCGGCGATGTCGGCGGCACGCTGCGGCGGAATGACGTTCAGGACGTCGGCCCTGACCTCGTCGAAATCGAGGCGGGCGGTCCTCGTCGCGACGTGCACGTCGCGCACCTCGCTCTGCGGCCGGTATTCGATGATCCCCGGATAGAGTTCGGCCCACGCCTTGGCGAAGAGCCCCTTCTTGGAGACGATCTCGTCGTTGGCATCGAGAACGAGCACCTTGGCGCGTGGCTTGTGCCGCTTGCAGTAGTCGGCGACCAGGCAGGCCCGCTCGTACGGGCCCGGCGGGCAACGGTAGGGCGCGCGCGGGATCGACAGGACGAAGACGCCGCCATCCGGCATTGCTTCGAGCTGGCGGCGCAGCGCTACCGTCTGTGCGCCTGCCTTCCAGGCGTGCGGGATGCTGCCCTGGGCGGTGGCGCTGTCGAGCCCGGGCACCTCCTGCCACAGGAAGTCGATTCCGGGCGAGAGGACGAGCCGGTCATAGTGCAGCTCGCCGCCATCGGCAAGGCGCAGGCGGCGCGCCGCGGTGTCGATCGCCAGCACCTCGCCGTGCACTACGCGCACGCCCCAGTGATGCTGCAGGCGGTCGTAGTCGAGCGTGATGTCGGCCATGCTGCGGTAGCCCGCGATCACCAGATTGGACATCGGGCAGGAGACGAAACGCGGTGCGCGCTCGACCAGCGTCACGTCGACGCCGCGCGCGCTCCACATGCGCAGGTACTTCGCTGCCGTGGCGCCGCCGTAGCCGCCGCCGACGACGACGACGTGGCCACGCGCCGGCCGCATCCCGCTGCCGGCACAGCCAGTCAGGGCGAGGGCTCCGGCCAGGGCGCCGGCCTTCAGGAACGCGCGTCGATCGAGGTCTGCCATGTCGTTGCTCCCTACTTCTGTGCCGCGAGGTAGGTGGCGATCAGTTCCAGCTGCTCCTCGCTGTAGCCTTTGGCAATCTGCGGCATGATCGTTCCGGGTCGCTGGCCGCTCTTGAAGTCGCGCAGCTTCTGCAGGCTGCTGCGCCTGTCGACTCCGGCGAGGGGGTCGATCCCGGAACCGGCGACCGCGTGGCCATTGGTGCCATGGCAGTTGGCGCAGGTGGCCGCGAGATTGCGTGCCCGTTCCGGGTCCGCTGTCTGGGCAAGCGGGCTGCCGCTGAGCAACAACAATGCGACAAGGGCTGCTGGCTTTTTCATCGAATGTCCTCCGAATCCGAAAAGCCGGCGGGCGCGGGCTGGCCCTGGCCGCCGGCGAGCCTGCTCACACGCGGACGATGCGAACGCTGTCGGTGCTGCCGGCGCGCGGCCCGGCCGAGCCGAAGACGAAGGCCAGCAGGTCGCCCTCGCGCACCAGTCCGGCGCCGCGGGCGGCGACGATGGCCAGCCGCAATTGCTCGCCGGGGTCCGAATTTGCCGGAACGACGAGCGGGCGGACTCCCCAGACCAGCGAAAGGTCGCCGAGGACCTGGCTGCTCGTCGAGATGCCGGCGATCGGCACCGTTGGCCGGAAGGCGGCGACGCGGTGCGCGGTCTGCCCGCTGCGGGTGGGGCAGAGAATCGCGGCGACCCCGAGTTCCTCGGCGGCCTGCACGGCAGCGTGTGCCACCGCCCAGGCGACGCGGTCGCCGTCGGCACCGCTCGCCTCCGGGGCGACGCGCTGTCGTGGCCAGCCCTCGGCCGATTCGGCGACTTCGCTCATCATGCGCACGGCCTGGCTCGGGTAGAGGCCGACCGCCGTTTCCTCGGAAAGCATCAGGGCATCGGTTCCGTCGAGGACGGCGTTGGCGACGTCGTTGACTTCGGCGCGGGTCGGCAGCGGCGAGCGGGTCATGGATTCGAGCATCTGCGTTGCCGTGATCACCGGTTTCCCCGCCAGGTTGCAGTGGCGGATGATCTCCTTCTGCAGCAGTGGCACGCTGCGGGCCGGCATCTGGATGCCGAGATCGCCGCGCGCGACCATCACCGCATCGGCCGCCCTGATGATGCCGTCGAGGTTGTCGATGGCGGTTGCCGTCTCGATCTTCGGCACCAGCGCCGGACGCACACCGCGTTTCGGGAGCATTGCGCGCACCCGCTCGACGTCTTCGGCGCGGCGAACGAAGGAGAGACCGATGAAATCCACCTTGGCGGCGATCGCCATTTCGAGCGCCTGCGCGTCGCGTTCGGTGAAGGGTTCGACGTGCGCCTCGGCGCGCGGCAGGTGCATCCCCTTGCGCGAGCGCAGCGTGCCGCCGCGGACGACCTCGGTGCGCACGTCGTCGCCCAGCGACTGCAGCACGCGCAGGACGATGGCGCCGTCGGCGAGATAGACGTCGTCGCCCGGGCAGACCCATTGCGCCAGGTCGTCGAGGGTCGTCGCCACATGCCGCTCATCGCCTTGCCCGTCGTCGCTGCCGCTGAGGACGAATTCCTGGCCGTTTTCCAGTTCGACTTCACCGCAGGCGATGACGCCCGAGCGGATCTTCGGGCCGGGCAGGTCGACCAGGGTGCCGATGCTGCGCCCAAGCACCAGTGACAGTTCGCGGACGCGGCGGACGTTTGCACTGTGCGTTGCCATGTCGGCGTGCGCGGCGTTCAGACGAACCACGTCGACCCCGGCCTTCAGGAGATCCCGCAGCGCTTCCGTCTCGGCGGTGGCGGGGCCGATCGTGGCGACGATCTTGGTTCGGCGCATCAACTACTCCTCGCTCGTTTCACGCTACCGGCGGACCGGTCCGAACCCTGCCGACGCCCTGCCGGGCAGCCTGCAGCCTGGGTCCAGGATGCTGAAACGCGAAAAAAACGCCGAAGTATATGGGGGGGCAGCGCAGCCAGTCAATGTGCGTGCAGCCGGGTAGCCCGGTGGCCCGTGGCCCGCTGGCAGGGTTGGCGCCGCGCCGCCGGGCACTCACAACCGGAACCTGCCGACGACCTGGTCGAGTTCACGCGAGAGTTGTTCGAGACGGCTGGCGCTGCCGGCAATCTTGCCCAGCGAGTGGCGACCCTCTTCCGCCATCTGTGCCACCTGCTGCACGCTGACCGCGATCGCCGAACTCGTGACGCGTTGTTCCTCGATCGCGCCGCTGATCTCGCCGACCTCTTGCGCCAGGCCAGCGAGTTGCTCGCGCGCCGTCGTCATCGAGGCGAAGGCTCTTTGCGCCTGCGCCACGCTCTGGTCGACCGCCAGCAGACTCTGCTGCATGCCTGCCGCGGCCTCGTTCGAGCGCGTACCGATGGCTTCGATCATGGCGGAGATTTCGCGCGTCGACCCGGCGGTACGTTCCGCCAGCTTGCGCACCTCGTCGGCAACGACGGCGAAACCACGTCCCTGCTCGCCGGCGCGAGCAGCCTCGATGGCGGCGTTGAGCGCCAGCAGGTTGGTCTGTTCGGCAATCTCGCGAATGGTCTCGGTGATCGCCGTGATGCGCCGCGTCTCGTCGCCAAGCGCCACGATCAGGTCGCTCGCCAGGCGCACCGAGTCGGCCACGCGAGCGATGTCGGCGCTGACCGCGCGCACCTCGTCGCCGCCCTGCTGCGCCCGCGCTTCCGCTTCGCCGCCATGCTGGCGCACGCATGCGAAGTCCGCCGTCTGCATCACGCTGCACGCCATCTGCTCCACCGAACTCGACATGGCAGTGGCGGCTGCGCTCTGCGCGCGCGAGCCATCAACTCCATGCGCCGCTTCGGCAGCCAGTCTGGCTGCCGCGCCCAATACCTCCTGCGACCCACTGCGAATCGCGCTGACCGTCTCGCGCAGGCCGGCCTGCATGGCGCCGATGTCGGCAAGCAGGCTTCCCCGGTCATCCGGATGGCGTTGCAGCGCTTGCGTCAGGTCACCGGCAGCCAGCCGCGAAACGGCTGCCGCGGCCGCTGCTGGCTCGCCGCCGAGGAGCCTGAGCAGCATCCGCGCCAGCCCGAAGCAGGACACGATGACGCAGAGCAGCGTCACGATACCGACACCCATGCTGCTGTGCAGCATGCGTTCGCGCGTCGCGTCGGCGCCGGCCTGCGCGCTTGCGGCAGTGGCCTCGAGTTCGCCGGCCAGGCTGGCGAGTGCCGCGGCGGCACTGGCGGCGGAACCGTCGAAGCCACCCTCGCCCTTCATCAGTGCGTTGCCGGCCTCGCGACCCTGCGCGACGTAGGCGTGGACCATGCGCTCCCCGGCTTCGTACAGGCGCCGGACGGCGTCGCCGAGTTGCCGCAAGGCAGCCTGCCGCTCGGGAACCAGGGCAGCCAGGCGGTCGATGTGGTCGAGCGCCTGCCTGCGGTGCTCGACGGCCTCGCTGAAGGTGGCTTCGCCAATGGCAGCGGCATCGGTCAGGAACTGTTGAATCTGGGCGACATGGTAGCGGCTGTCCTTGAACAGGCGGACTGCCTGCTCGGCACGGGCCGCTTCGTCGGCAGCGAGCGCCATGGCGTTGCTGCTGCGCCAGATGACGACGTTGCCAGCGACCAGCAGGGCGCCTATGAGGAGTGCCAGGAAGAACAGGGAGCTTTTCAGCGAGAGCTGTTTCATGATCAGGGGACTTGATCCGGTCGGGGTTGTGGGGGCTGGCCCGGGCAGGGGATACCGGCGTCGCGGTCGCAGTCGGGCAAGGATCGGCCCGTGGTCACGGTCACCCCGACGGCAGTGTTCCTTCCGGTTACGCCACTGTCAACGGCGATCGTGCGGCGATCTTGAGTGGCCTCTGCCCTGCTGCCGTGCTCTGGCCTGCGGCGACGCCCGGCAGGCGAGCCGCCCGACTTTGCCCGTCGCGCTCGCGCGGTGGTAATCTAGCCGCGTTCACCACCGAGGAGGAGAAACGATGCAAACGACACCACGTCGCTGGCTTGCCACCATTGCCGTCGCCGCAGCCGTTTTCGGTTGCGTCGGCACCCCGGGACCCGGTGGCGATCAACCGCGTTCCTCGGCGCTGCCGGCGCCACCCGACCCAGCCGACAATCCGACGACGCCGGCGAAGGCCGCGCTGGGCAAGAAGCTGTTCTTCGATCCGCGGCTTTCCGGCGATGGCAGCATGGCCTGCCAGGGTTGCCACTACCGCCATCTCGGCTGGACCGATGGGCTGGCGCTGTCACGCAAGGTGGGCGGTGGCATGAACACGCGCCATACGCCGAGCGTCTACAACACGGGCTACTACACCTCCTGGTACTGGGATGGGCGGGCCAGGACACTGGAGGGTCAGGTCACGGCGGCCTGGAAGGCGCAGATCGGTGCCGATCCAGCCCGGGCGGCAGCGGTGATCGCGGCCGTTCCCGCCTATCAGGCCGAGTTCCAGGCGGTGTTCGGCGCTGCCCCGAATGCCGACAACACTGCGCAGGCGCTGGCGGCGTTCCTGCGGACGCTGAACAGCGGCGAGTCGCCATGGGATCGCTACACTGCCGGCGACAGGACCGCCGTCTCGGCCGATGCAGTCGCCGGCTACGAGTTGTTCGTCGGCAAGGCCGGCTGCGCCGGCTGCCACAAGCCACCGCTCTTCAGTGACGCCCAGTTCCACAACGTCGGCCTCGAAGCGGGCAAGGCGAATCCGGATCCGGGCCGCTTTGCCGTCACCAAGGATGTCAAGGATCTGTCGGCGTTCAAGACGCCGTCGCTGCGCTCGGTGGCGATCTCGGGACCCTATTTCCACGATGGCAGTGTCGGCAGCCTCGATGCCGCAGTGCGTTACATGGCTTCGGGCGGCAAGGCCGACCCGAACAAGAGTGGCCTGCTGGTCGACCGCAAGCTCGCCGACCGCGAGATCGCGCAACTGCTTGCCTTTCTCGACACGCTGACCAGTCACGAGCGTTTCGACCCGCCGAAGCTGCCGTAACCGCTGCCGATGGGCGACGAGAGGCTGCCGGCTGGCGTCGGCGAAGCCGGTATCCCGTCGCGGCTGCCGGACAGCGGCTGCCGGCGCTGCGCCGGAGCCCGCGCGAGGGCGCGAACCGGCGTCGATGGGGAGGCGGCCAGGAGGCAGCCGCTGCCCGGCGATCGCTGCGATGACCGCGCCGGCGAGGTACGGGGATTGCCGCCTGCGTCGTCACGCCCACCGGCAGCCGCCGGCGCGACCGTTGCCGCCAAGAGCCGGCAGCCCGAGCGTTGAAGGCCGGGACGCAACTCGCCGGCATCGCCTGCGGTCTCGTCGCCTATGGCATGTGGGGATTCTTTCCGCTGTTCTTCCATCAGCTCTCGCAGGTGCCGCCGATGGACATCCTCAGCCACCGCGCCTTCTGGGCCTGCGTCTTCGTCAGCGGGCTGCTGACGCTGCGCCGACAGTGGTCCAGCGTCGCGGCAGTCGTGCGCAACGGCACGCATCTCCTGCTGCTGGCTGGCGCGGCGTTGCTCATCGGCGTCAACTGGCTGGTCTTCCTGTGGGCGGTCGACACGCAGCAGGTCGTCGCGTCGAGTCTTGGCTACTTCCTGACGCCGCTGGTGAACGTCGTTCTCGGACTGGTCGTTCTCGGCGAGCGCCTCGATCGGCTGGAGTGGCTGGCGGTGAGCCTGGCGGTCGCGGCGATCGCCAACGAGATCCTCGCATTCGGCAGTTTGCCGTGGGTCTCGCTGGTTCTTGCCGCAACCTTCGGCACCTACGGCCTGATCCGCAAGCGCCTGCCGGTCGATGTCGCCCCGGGTCTCTGGCTGGAGACGCTGGCGATGCTGCCCCTGTGCGTGCTCTATGCGGCGTGGCAGGCCGAGCGCGGGCACTCCGTCTGGGTCGGGCACGCGCCGCCGACCATGGCGCTGCTGATCGGGTCCGGCGTGCTCACGGCCCTGCCGTTGCTGGCGTTCGCTGCCGCGGCGCGGCGCCTCGATCTGGCGACGGTCGGCATGTTGATGTACATCAACCCGACGCTGCAGTTCGTCACCGCCGTCGGGCTCTTCGGCGAGCCGATGCAGGCCAGCCGGCTGCTGAGTTTTGGCCTGATCTGGCTGGGACTCCTGATCTTCAGCTGGAGCGCGTGGCGCAAGTACCGCGGTCCGCGGTGACCGGGGATGCCGCCATCGTGCGCACCGCCGGAGCGGGCAACGGGCATTGCCTGGATGCCACCCGGAGTGGCCGCTCGACCCCGCTGGCGCGTGCCAGCGTCAGTGTCACGCGTCCGTGGCGTCGAACTGCGCGACGCTGCCCGGGTGGGTGGAGATTGCCCGGCAGGCGAGCGCGGTATCCTTCCGCGCAGGATACCGCGGGCCGGTGTTGTCAAAGTTTGGGCAGGACTAGCTGCCGGAGCGGGTTTCCTGCCGATGCCGTGCGAGCCAGTCGATCGCGATGCCGATTCCCGGCGAAGAGAGGAAGGCCACCATGACCACGAGCGTGAACCCGGCGCCCAGCAGCGGGATGCTCTCTGACATTTTCGTTCTCCAGTGTCGTCGATGGTCCCGCAGTCTGCGAGACCGGACCCCCCTCACCGTCGTCCGTCGGGTACGACCGAGGAGATCACGCGGGCAATATATCGGCGGCACCGTCGGCAGACAAACGATATAAACTCAGCCCACGGATGAGATTTTCTCATCCCTATTTTCGGCTAGGAACCTGCTGCTGGCGGCTGGTGCTTGCGCTACCGTGCTGACGATGGGAAACTTCGGCCTACTCATAAACGGGAGAACCTCATGACGAGTCAGGATATTTCGCGCTGGCAGGAGCTGGCGCTGCAGTATGGTTCGGAGCTTGGAATCAAGATCATTGCCGCGATCGCCTTCTGGGTCGTCGGACGCTGGCTGATCGGCACCGTCGGCCACCTGGTGCAGAGCGCACTCGAGCGGCAGAAGGTCGACGCGACCGTCATGCGCTACCTCGGCACGGTGATCAACGTCACCTTGAACATTCTGCTGGTGGTCGGCATCCTGGGATACTTCGGCATCCAGACGACCACCTTCGCCGCCCTCTTCGCCGCCGCCGGTGTCGCCATCGGTCTCGCCTGGTCGGGACTGCTCGCCAATTTCGCCGGCGGCGTCTTCCTGATCATCCTGCGGCCGATCAAGGTCGGCGATTTCGTCACCGTCGGTGGCGTCACCGGTACGGTGAAGGAAGTCGGCCTGTTCACTTCGGCGATCAACACGCCCGACAACGTGCTGACGCTCGTCGGCAACAGCAAGATCTTCGGCGACACGATCCAGAACTATTCGTCGAACGCCTATCGCCGCGTTGACCTGAAGGCGCAGTTGTCCGGCGCAGCCGATCACGCGGCGGCGATGGCGCTGCTCAGGGAAAAGGTCGCGGAGATTCCCAACGTCCTGGCAAGCCCGGCGGTCGATGTCGAGATCCTCGAACTGAATCTAGTTGGTCCGCTGCTGGCAGTCCGTCCGTATTGCCACACCGATCATTACTGGCAGGTGTACTTCGATACCAACAGGACGATTCGCGAGTCGCTCGGTGCCGCCGGTTTTCCGGCGCCGATGCCGGCGCAGGTGGTTTTCGTCAATCAGCAGTAGCTCCCGCGGCGGGTGCGCTGGACGGCAGCAGGCGTTCAGCGCGCCCTGATCCGGGACAGGCGTGGCCCCCCAGTTCCTGTCCGGCAACCGTCTGCGGCTGCTCAACAGCGGCGGCGAGTATTTCCCGGCGCTGCTGGCAGCGATCGACGCGGCGGAGCGCGAGGTGCACCTCGAGAGCTATATTTTCGAGGATGACGAGACCGGGCAGGCCGTTGCCGCCGCGCTGGCGGCCGCCGCACGCCGCGGCGTCGTCGTGCGCGTTCTCGTCGACGGCTTCGGCGCGCCGGCGTTCGCCGCGCGACAGCAACCGTACCTGCACGCTGCCGGCGTGCAGGCGCTGGTCTACCGGCCCGAGATTGCACGTTTCCGCCTGCGACGCCATCGCCTGCGACGACTGCACCGCAAGCTTGCCCTGATCGACGGGCGGGTCGCCTTCGTCGGTGGCATCAACGTCATCGACGACTTCAACTCGCCGTATCGTTCCTCGCCGCGCTACGACTATGCGGTGCGCGTCGAAGGACCCCTGCTGGTGCCGATACAGCGGGCGCTCCATCGTCTGTGGGAACTCGTCCTCTGGGCCCGGCTCAATCGCCGCTACCGCCTGGCGGGACTCGTCGAAGCGAGCGCCGCGGTGCGCGGCGAGCAGACGGCCGCTTTCCTGGTGCGCGACAACCTTCGCCATCGCCGCGACATCGAGCGTGCCTATCTCGAAGCGATCGGCGCCGCACGTGACGAGATCATCCTGGCCAACGCCTATTTCCTGCCCGGCCGGCGCTTCCGGCGGGCGCTGCGGGCTGCCGCCGGTCGCGGCGTACGGGTGACGATCCTGCTGCAGGGGCTGGTGGAGTATCGCCTGCTGCACTACGCGACGCAGGCGCTCTATGGCAACCTGCTCGCCGCCGGGATCAGGATTTTCGAATACCAGCGCAGCTTCCTGCATGCCAAGGTGGCGGTCATCGACCGCCACTGGGCGACGGTCGGTTCGTCGAACATCGATCCCTTCAGTCTCCTGCTGGCGCGGGAGGCGAACGTCGTCGTCCTCGACGGGGGCTTTGCCGATGAGCTGCGACAGAGCCTGGCGGCGGCCATGAGCGACGGCGCACGGGAGCTGCCGGCTGACAGCTGGCAACGTCAGCCGTGGTACTCGCGCCTGCTGCGTCGGGCCAGCTACGGCGTGCTGCGGATCTTCGTCGGCATCAGCGGCTACGGCGGCAGGCGCTGACCCAGTGTGGCGCTGCGTCGTGCCGGTACGCGAGTGATCGACCAGTTGGCGATGGCCCAGCACCAGAACTCGGGCAGCGGCGCCTGGCGCACATCGGCCGGCACGGCATGTCCGAGGAACTCCAGCGCCGCCGCCAGCAGCGGGCTGCCGATGCTGGCGTCGATGGCTCTGGCGCGCGTCTGCTTCGACAGCTTCTCGCCGGCGGCGTTGCTCGCCAGTGGCAGGTGCGCGTAAGCGGGGACGGTCAGGCGCAGGCGCTGCGCGAGCCAGATCTGGCGAGGCGTCGAGTCCAGCAGGTCGGCGCCACGGACGATCGAGTTGACTCCCTGCGCCGCGTCATCGACCACCACGGCGAGTTGGTAGGCGAACTGACCGTCGGCTCGCAGCAGGACGAAATCGCCGACGGCCGTGGCGACATCCTGCCGCTGCGTTCCCTGCACGCGATCTTCGAAAGCGACCTCGTCGGCCGGCGCGAGCATGCGCCAGGAGCGCGCGTCGCGGCCGTGCGGCAGGCCGGAACGGCAGGTGCCCGGGTATACCGGAGCACCATCGACGCCCACTGCCGGCGCGTGGGCGGCAATCTCGCGCCGTGAGCAGGCGCAGGGGTAGATGTCGCCGTTGTCGCGCAGCTGGCTCAACGCGGCGCGATAGGCATCGAGGCGCCGGCTTTGGTAGAGGACCTCGCCATCCCACTCGAAGGCGAGGCCCGCGAGCGTGCGGAGGATGGCATCGGCGGCACCGGGAGCCGTTCGTTGTCGGTCGATGTCCTCGATGCGCAGCAACCAGTTGCCACCGCTCGCGCGCGCATCGAGATAGCTGCCGACGGCCGCGACGAGCGAGCCGAAGTGCAGCCGGCCCGTCGGTGAAGGGGCAAAGCGGCCACGGCAGGCAGCCGGGCGCCTGCCCGGTGATTCGACACTGCCGTTCATCGCCGCCCGCCCGCGGTCGACGCCGCGCCCCCGGCGGGCCGCGCCGGCGCGTTCTCCGCCGCGTGGAGCCTTGGTGTTTGCCGTGTGCCCGGGTAGAATCTTCCGGTCATCATCAGGATTTCCGCCATGCGCGACCGTTCGCTCACTCCTGCCGACGAAGCCGCCATTCTCGCCGAGGCACTGCCCTACATCAAACGTTTTCATGGCCGGACCATCGTCGTCAAGTACGGTGGCAACGCGATGACCGACGAGCACCTGAAGCAATGTTTCGCCCGCGACGTGGTCCTGCTGAAGCTGGTGGGGATGCATGTCGTCGTCGTCCACGGCGGTGGGCCGCAGATCGAGACGCTGCTCAAGCGCGTCGGCAAGAAGGGCCGTTTCGTGCAGGGGATGCGCGTCACCGATGCGGAGACGATGGAGATCGTCGAGATGGTTCTCGGTGGCCAGGTCAACAAGGACGTCGTCAACCTGATCAACCAGGCGGGCGGCAAGGCCGTCGGGCTGACCGGCAAGGACGGCAGCTTCATCCGCGCCAAGAAGCTTTTGCTGGCGGATCGCGACAACACGGAAGACCTGATCGACGTCGGCCAGGTCGGCGACATCACGCAGATCGACCCGTCGCTGATCGGCCATCTCGAGGCCGGTGGCTTCATCCCCGTCGTCGCGCCAATCGGTGTCGGCAAGAATGGCGAGACGTACAACATCAACGCCGATGTCGTCGCCGGCAAGATGGCCGAGATCCTCAAGGCCGAGAAACTGGTGCTGCTGACCAACACGCCGGGTGTGCTCGATGAGCGCGGCGCCCTGATCACCGGCATGACGCCGAAACAGATCGACGACATGGTTGCCGACGGCAGCCTGTCGGGCGGCATGCTGCCGAAGATCGCCTCGGCGCTCGATGCCGCGCGCAACGGGGTCAAGAGCGTGCACATCATCGACGGCCGCGTCGAGCACGCACTGCTGCTGGAAATCCTGACCGACCACGGCGTCGGCACGATGATCAGGTCGCATTGAGCCGGAGATCGCGCTGAACGCGGTGTCGCCGGTGTGGCTGTTCGACCTCGACAACACGCTGCACGATGCCACGCCGCACATCTTTCCGCACATCAACCGTGCGATCTCGACCTATATCCGCCAGCACCTCGGTGTCGATGAAGACGAGGCGACCAGCCTGCGACTCGATTACTGGCAGCGCTACGGTGCGACGCTGCTGGGCCTGATGCGCCATCATGGCACCGACCCGCACCACTTCCTTCACCACACGCATGACTTGCCCGACCTCGAGCGGATGCTGGTCTTCGAGCGCGGGCTGAACGCGATGCTGGGTCGCCTGCCCGGACGCAAGATCCTCTTCTCGAACGCGCCACTGGCCTACAGCGAAGCGGTTCTCGAACTGGTCGGGGTGCGCCACCGGTTCGCAGCGCTTTACTCGGTGGAGCGGCTCCGCTTCCAGCCGAAACCAGCGGTCGGCGGGTTCCGCCATCTGCTGCGCAGCGAGAGCTTGTCGCCGCAGCACTGCATCATGGTCGAGGATTCGCTGGTGAACCTGAAGACGGCGAAACATCTCGGGATGAAGACTGTCTGGATCAGTTGCAGCACGCGTCAGCCGCCGTGGCTGGATCTGCGCTTGCGCTCGGTGCTCGATCTGCCACGGCGTTGGCATCGCCTGCAGTTGCCGCAGTCTGGCTGGCGGTCGCTGCCCGGGACAAGAAGGCGGCACGCTGGCGGAACGCCTGGAGCGCCATGAGGAAGTCCGACTCACTCGCACAGCAGTTGCTGGAATACCGCGCCATTCTCGATCATTCGGGGGTGGCAGTGGTCTGCATCCGCAACCGTCGGGTCTATCGTTGCAACCCGCGCGCCGAGGAAGTCTTCGGTTGGCTGCCGGGAACTCTGGTCGGACAGCCAGACCTCGTCTTCTATCCCGACAGCGAGTCCTGCGACGCCCTTCGCGCAAGAGCGCGCGCCTCCTTGCGCGTCGGGCAGGTACTCGACCTGGTGACGGAGATGACGCGCCGTGATGGCGGCGCCTTCGTCGCCCACCTCGTGGCCCGGGCCATCGATCCGGCGACACCGCGAAACGGCACGGTCTGGATCGTGCGCGACATTTCGGACGAGGTTCGCGCCCGTGCTGCCAACGACAGCCTGTTGCGCGAGCAGACACTCATCTTCGAGCGGGCGCCGATCGGCATTGCCTTCCTGCGCGACCGGATCATCCAGCGCTGCAATCCGAGTTTCGAGAGGATGTTCGGCTACCAACCCGGAACACTGCCGGGCCAATCGACCCGCATCTGTTTCGCCAACGACGCACTCTGGCGCGAGGCCGGCGAACGTGCGCACGCGGTGATCGATGCAAGCGGGCGGTACAGCGGCGAGCTGGAATACCGCAAGGCCGATGGCACGCCGATCTGGTGCCAGGTCACGGGCAGTCGCCTCAACCCGAACAACCCGGATGAGGGCCTGGTCTGGCTCTTCGAAGACGTGACAGCGCGGCGTGCTGCCGAAGAGGCCTTGGTCGACAGCCTGTGGGAGCAGCAGTTGATCTTCGACAACGCGATGATCGGCATCTCCTACCAGCGGCAGCGAACCATCCTGCGCTGCAATCGTCGCTGCGAAGAGATCTTCGGTTATCCCCCGGGAGGACTGAACGGGCAGTCGGTGCGCATCCTCTTTGCCAGCGACGAGGCATGGGAGGAGGAGGGGCGGCTGGTCTACGACCACCGTCCGGGACGGGAGACACTTGCCGGCGAGTTCGTCTACTGCCGGCGCGACGGAGAGCCAATCCGGGTGCGGGTGATCGGTCGCACGATTGGCGAGAACGAGAAGGCCGATACCTGGATCTGGACCTACGAAGATGTCACGGCGCAGCGGGCGGCCGAGGAGAGACTGCGGCAAAGCCATCTCGAACTCGAGCAGCGGGTCGCCGATCGTACGCGCGAGCTGTCACAGCAACTCCATTTCATGCGGCAGTTGATCGAGGCAATTCCCGGTCCGGTCTTCTACAAGAGTCGCGAAGGGCGTTACCTGGGTTGCAATCAGGCCTTCCTGCGAATGATCGGCAGGTCCCGCAGCGAAGTGGTGGGCGCCACCGTGCACGACCTCGCGCCGCAGGAACTCGCCGACCGCTATCAGGCGGCCGACAACGAACTCCTCGCGCGCGGGGGATCCAAGGTCCATGAGGCCAAGGTCCTGCATGCCGACGGTTCCTATCGTGACGTCATCTTCCACAAGGCGACCTACGGCAATGCCGATGAGGCCGGCAGCGGTCTGGTGGGCGTGATGCTCGACATCACCGAGCGCAAGCGGATGGAGGAGAGGCTGCAGCAGGCGGCCACCGTCTTCGACAGCAGTGCGGAGGGCATCACCATCACCGCCCCCGACGGTCGCATCATTGCCGTCAACCGGGCGTTCTCGGACATCACCGGCTACGGCGAGCATGAGGTCATCGGACGCAACCCGCGCATCCTGCAGTCGGGTCGCCAGGATCGCGAGCTCTACCGGCAGATGTGGCACGAACTGATCACGGCAGGGCGCTGGCAGGGCGAGCTGTGGAACCGGCGCAAGGACGGACAGACCTTCCTGGAATCGCTGACGATCAGTGCCGTCAAGGACAGCGAGGGTCGCCTCACCCACTACGTCGGCGTCTTTTCGGACATCACCGAGTTGCGCCGGGCACACGACCAACTGGACCATCAGGCTCACCACGACCCCCTTACCGGCCTGCCGAACCGGCTGCTGTTGTCGGACCGGCTGCACAAGGCAATGCAGCGGGCGCATCGCGACGAAGACGAGCTGGCCGTCCTGTTCATCGACCTCGACCGCTTCAAGATCATCAACGACACCCTCGGCCATCAGGCTGGCGATCGGGTCCTCTGCGAGGTGGCGCGACGCCTGCGCCGGTTGATGCGGGAATCGGACACCGTTGGCCGCCTCGGCGGTGACGAATTCCTGATCATCGTCGAGGGCATCGCCGAGCCGGGTGCCGCCTCGCTGGTTGCCGAGAAGATTCTCGCCGTTCTGCAGGATGCTCCGGTGACGGTCGGGCAGGAGTTCTTTGTCGGCGCAAGTATCGGTATCAGCGTTTTCCCCCAGGATGGAAACGATGTCGAATCGCTGATGAAGAATGCCGACGTGGCGATGTACCGGGCGAAGGAACGCGGCCGGAATACCTACGACTTCTTCACCAAGGCACTGACCGGATCGTCACTCGAGCGTCTGCAGATGGAGACCGACCTGCGCCGTGCCATCGAACGGGGCGATCTGCGCGTCTACCTGCAACCGCAGTTCTCCCTGCGCGATGGCCGGCTGCTCGGGGCCGAGGCGCTGGTACGCTGGTTGCGACCGGCGCACGGGCTGGTGATGCCGGGCGAGTTCATCAGGTTGGCTGAGGAGTCGGGGTTGATCGTGGCGATCGGCGAATGGGTCCTGCTGACGGCGGCAAGCCACTGGGCGGACTGGGTTGCCGCCGGTCTCGCCCCCGGTGTGCTGTCGATCAACGTCTCCGGCGTCGAGTTCAGCCGTGGCGGAATCGAGCAGACGGCGCGCAAGGCGATCGCCTCTTCGGGGCTGGCAGCGAGCTGCATCGAGCTGGAGATCACCGAGAGTGCCATCATGAGTCATGCCGAAAGCAGCGTGCAGGTGCTCGACAATCTGCGGGCGATGGGCATCAGCCTCGTCATCGACGATTTCGGCACCGGCTATTCCTCGCTCGCGTATCTCAAGCGGTTGCCGATCAACAAGCTGAAGATCGATCAGAGCTTCGTACGCGGCTTGCCGGCCGACCTCGAGGACTGCGCGATCACGAAGGCGGTGATCGCGCTGGCGCACAGTCTGCAACTGACGGTCATCGCGGAGGGGGTCGAGTTGGACCTGCAGCGCGACTTCCTGGCCGGCGCAGGGTGCGACGAGATGCAGGGCTACCTTTGCGGACGACCGCTGCCGATCGACGAATACCGCCAACGCTTCCTTGACCATTGAGCCGAGAGTGCGAACGATGCCTTCCCGATTGCCATTCATAGACGCGCTCAAGGCGCTCGCTGCGCAGTTGATCGTCCTCCATCACCTGGCCTTTTACGGTCCGATGTCCGACCACGCCCATGCGCTGGCGCCGGATCTGATCTCCTGGTTGAGCCAGGAAGCGCGTTACGCGGTCCAGGTGTTTCTCGTGGTCGGTGGCTTCCTGGCCGTGCATAGCCTGGCACCCGCTGGTTGCCTGCGGGTCAGCGAGCCGCTTGGCGTGCTCTGGAAGCGCTACTGCAAGCTCGCCAGCCCCTATCTGGTTGCGCTCCTCGTCGCCCTGCTCAGCGCGGCCGCAGGTCGCGCGCTGATGACGCACGATTCCTTGCCGGCGCCTCCATCCGTGTCGCAGGTGCTGGCACATGTGCTTCTGCTGCAGAGCGTTCTCGGCCATGAAGGCCTGTCGGCAGGCGTCTGGTACATCGCCATAGACTTCCAGTTGTTCGTGCTCCTGCTTGGCCTCTTGTGGCTGGCACGGCAGGTCACGGTTGGCGCTGCGCACGAAGCGGTGGTTGCAGCCTGCCTCGTCGCGGCGCTGGCACTGGCGTCGCTCGTTCACTTCAATCGCGATGGCGATTGGGACAGTTGGGGTGTCTATTTCTTCGGCTCCTACGCGCTCGGAGTGGCCAGCTACTGGGCGACCAATGATCGGCCGCGGCGTGCCGCCTGCTGGCTCGCGCCGGTGGTGGCGGTGGTCATGCTCACCCTGCTGCTCGAGTATCGGCCGCGCATCGCGGTTGCCCTCGTGGTGGCGCTGGCGCTTGCCCTCGCCCGGCTCTTCGGCGTCCTCGAGCGCTGGCCGAAGTCACGCCTGATCGCTTATCTAGGACGCACGTCCTATTCCCTGTTCCTGGTCCATTTTCCGGTCTGCCTGCTGGTGAACGCCCTTTTCTCGCGCTTTGCCCGCAACGACCCTTGGTTCAACCTCGTCGGCCTCGTCGTTGCGTGGCTGCTGAGCATGGCCGCTGCCGCCCTCTTCTACCGTTTCGTCGAAGCCGCGATGCAGGGCTCGCGCCGCCAGCATGCCGCGCCCGCCACCGTCAGGCAGAGTTCCTGAGCCAGGCGGCGGCGCTCAGGGCGTAGTAGCTGAGGATGCCGTCGGCGCCCGCGCGCTTGCACCCCAGAAGGCTCTCCAGCACGCAGGCTTTCTCGTCGATCCAGCCGTTCTGCGCCGCGGCCTTGAGCATCGCGTACTCGCCGCTGACCTGATAGACATAGGTCGGCACCCGGAACTCGTCCTTGACGCGGCGGACGATGTCGAGGTACGGCATGCCTGGTTTGACCATCACCATGTCGGCCCCCTCGGTGATGTCGAGAGCCACCTCACGCAAAGCCTCGTCGCTGTTGGCGGGATCCATCTGGTAGCTGTACTTGTTGCCCTTGCCGAGGTTGCCTGCCGAGCCGACCGCGTCACGGAACGGGCCATAGAAGCTCGATGCATACTTTGCCGCGTAGGCCAGGATGCGGGTGTGAATCTCGCCGGCGTCGTCGAGTTCGCGACGGATGCGGCCGACGCGGCCGTCCATCATGTCCGAGGGTGCGACGATGTCGGCACCCGCCTGCGCGTGCACCAGCGCCTGCCGGGCGAGCACCTCGATCGTCTGGTCGTTGAGAACGTAGGCCCGGGGATCGTTGGCGTCGATCAGGCCGTCCTGCCCGTGGCTGGTGTACGGGTCGAGTGCAACGTCAGTGATGACGCCGAGTTCCGGGAGTTCCCTCTTCAGCGCCAGCACCACTCGCGGTACCAGGCCGTCGGGGTTCAGCGCCTCTTCCGCCGCGGCTGTCTTGCGGCTGGCGTCAACCACCGGGAAGAGGGCAATGGCGGGGATTCCCAGGGAAAGAGCTCGCTCGGCCGTCTTCAACAACCGGTCGAGGCTCTGTCGCTCGACCCCGGGCATCGAGGGAACGGGTTCCACCCGGTCGCTGCCTTCGACGACGAAGACCGGGTAGATCAGGTCATCGACGCGCAGGTGATTCTCGCGCATCAGGCGACGGGAAAAGTCGTCACGTCGCATGCGGCGCATGCGGGTGGCAGGGAACTGGCAGTGGTTGGGCATGGGCGGCGTCTGTCTGCAGGTGGTGGATAAACACAATGAATCGGACTTTCGGCGTGCTGCGGGAACTGTTCGGGGACCGCAGCACTCCATCGCAGCAGATGGCGCTGCCGTCTCCCGCTTCACCTCCCTGAGCGGGTGCCTTATTCCCTTAAGGCATGTCCTGCCCCCGGCTCCCCCCTTTGCCGGGGGTTTTTTTTTGTTTTTGCTCGGCGTTGATCGCACTGCGTGCGCTCCAGCCGATCGCCGCTCGCTTCTTGCGCGCGCTGCCCTCGCCGGGCGGGCTGGCGGGCGATGCTGCCGCTTCCTGCGCGCTCACGCCGACCCAGCCGGCGAGAACGGCCTCGGCTTGCACGATGCCCAATCTCCTGAGGCTCGAGAAGAACTGCCACGTGCAGTGGCCGCCGGCGGCCGCCAGTACCGCGGCGACCTCGCGCGCCGCGAGATCCCGCTGCTGGCGGGTCAGTTTGTCCGCCTTCGACAACAGCACATGTATCGGTTTGCCCGTTGGCGCAAACCAGCCGAGCATCTGCAGGTCGAGTTCGGTGAGAGGGTGTCGGCTGTCCATGATCAGGACGAGGCCGCAGAGCGCTTCGCGGTAGCGCAGATAGGGCGCCAGCAGACCTTCCCACTGGGAACGGATCTCTTCCGGTGCCTTGGCATAGCCATAGCCGGGCAGGTCCACGAGGTACTTCCCGGCTGCTATCCGGAAGTAGTTGAGGTGCTGGGTCCGTCCGGGTGTGCGCGAGACAAAGGCGAGACGCGTGTGGTTGGCGAGGGCGTTGATCGCCGACGACTTGCCGGAGTTCGAACGGCCCGCAAACGCGATTTCGGCTTGCGAATCGCCTGGCAGATCCTGCAGTCGGGCCACCGTCGTCTGGAAGACTGCCTTCTGGAAGAGGGGCATGGGGAAGCCGATGGGTGGTGGAAGGAGGATGGGTGCCAAGGTGGCGTGGGTGGGAGGAACTCGCCCCGCTGCCAAACTGATATAGAATACCAGCTTGTTGCCCGGCTTCGCAGGCCTCAGCTCAGTCATCGTTGTCATTGGGAGTTTGGACATGATTCGTACCACGGCACTTGCGGTTCTCCTGGCCGCCAGTCTCCCCGTCCTTGCCGCCGATCAGGCGAAGGCAAAGCCCGACCTGGCCAAGGCCAGGGAAATCGCCGAGGGCGTCTGTGTGGCCTGCCATGGTGCCGACGGCAACAGTCCGGCGGCGGCCAATCCGATCATCGCCGGTCAGCTCCCCGAGTATCTCTACAAACAGCTGAGCAACTTCAAGTCGATCGATGGCAAGCCGCCGGTGCGCAACAACGCGATCATGGGCGGCATGGTTGCGGCGCTGTCGGACGAGGAGATGCACGCTCTCGCGCTCTATTTCGCACAGCAGAAGATCAAGCCCTCCGTGGCCAAGGAGGAGAAGCTCCTGGCGGAGGGCAAGTCCATCTGGCGGATGGGGGATTTTTCCAAGGGCGTGCCGGCGTGTGCCGGTTGCCACGGCCCGGCTGGCGGCGGTCTGCCAAGCCAGTATCCGCGCCTGGCGGGTCAGTACGCCGAGTATACCGCAGCCCAGTTGAAGAGCTTCCGAAGTCACGAGCGGGCCAACGATTCGGAGAAGATGATGCGGGTCATCGCCGGCAAGCTTTCCGATCACCAGATCAACGCGGTTGCCGAGTACGCTGCAGGTCTGCGCTAGACCTCTGGCGGCCGGCTGGTGCCGGCGGTGGCCGTGCCCTTCACTGCGCAACCGCCAGCCCTTTTCCCACCCCTCGGAGCGCGCTTCGGGCGTTTCACAGCGGGTGCCTCACGGACCAGAAAGGACGCTTCATGAAGACACTCAGGCAAATCCTCGCTGCCAAGAGCGCAGACTTGGCGGTTGTCTCGCCCGAAGATCCGGTTTTCCGTGCCTTGCAGGTGATGTCGGATGCCAACGTCGGCGCCGTCCTGGTACTCGACGGCGACAAGCTCGTCGGCATCCTGTCCGAACGGGACTATGCGCGCAAGGTGATCCTGCAGGGCAAGGCGTCCAAGGAAACCCGCGTCGGCGAGATCATGTCCGACAAGGTGCTCTACGTGACACCGGAGCAGACCGTCGATGAGTGCATGGCCATCATGACCGAGAAGCACTTCCGTCACCTGCCGGTGCTCGCCGAAGGCAGGGTCGTCGGCATCGTTTCCATCGGTGATGTGGTCAAGGAAACGATCTGCGAGCAGAAGTTCATCATCGAGCAGATGGAGAAGTACATCACCGGCTGACACAGGTAGCGCTTGCCCGGCGAAACTTCCGGGTCTCCTTGCGCGCTCGTCACCTGCCGCCAGCAATGCCTCCCGCCAACGGTGGCCGTGGGGGCGGCATCCGGGCACCAGTGCTCCAGCCGGTTGGTCTCCCTATCCCGATTCGACGCACCGTCTAGGGCAACTCGTCGAGCCCGAAACCGGCAAGGTGTTCGGTCTGACCCCAGCTTTCCAGGATCCATTGCTGACCACGGACGCACAGCCAGTTGATGGCGGCATTCGGAATCAGGAAGTCGCGTGGGGCGGACAGCGGATTGCCGCGCGCCAGGCGGTTGACGATGTCGAGGACGCCGCCGTGCGTGACGACGATGATCGTTTCTCCCTCGTGTGCGGCGGCCAGTTGGCCCAGACCGCCGCTGACGCGGGTGTGCAGTTGCAGCAGGCTCTCGCCGCCGAACGGGATCACGAAGTCTGGATCGCGGGTCTCGAAGGCGTGGTAATCCGCTGGATAGCGCGCGCGTGACTCGTCGTAGGTCAGCCCTTCGAAGAACCCGTAGCGTCGTTCGCGAAACTCCGGCCGGAAAGCGGGCACAAGCTTCAGCCTGTGGGCGATGCGCTCGGCCGTCTGGCGTGCGCGCAGGAGGTCGCTGCTGTACAGGGCAGTCACCGCGCTTCCGGCAGCGAGCCAGTCTGCCGCCGCCTGCGCCTGTGCCAGACCTGCGGCATTGAGTCCGATGTCGATCTGACCCTGAATGCGCTTTTCCGCGTTCCAGGTGGTCTCGCCATGGCGGACGAGGCAGATTCGGGTGGCTTCGTTCTTGGTCATCACGATTTTCACGTAGGGTGGCGGCGCGTTGCCGCCACCAGCACCTGCGCCGGGTTTCTGGTGCCGCGGCGAGAGGGCTCCTCCTCCGGCAGCATGCGCCATCGACCTGCCGCCAGGCGGCGGGTGGACGGAAAAAGGCGGATTCTAAGGCATTCGCTGCCCGCCGCCCGAGTTCGTGCCGATGCGCCGCCGGCTGTCGGCCGCCGCATGCCAGCTTTGTCGCAGCGACCAATCGACAGAGTGCGCAGCAGGAATTGCTGCAGCGCAACCTCAATTGATCTCTCCTCTTGCCCATAGTGATCCATCGATCGCAGAAGACGCGATGTCGGGCCGCAGGATCATCGGTCACCCAGAGGAGGAGACGTCATGGAATAATCGTTGCACATCGACCCGGGCAAGGGTACCGGGCGCCTGCAGTGCGAAATGGCCTGTTCTCATGAGAATACGGGGATGGTCAACCCCTCGCGGTCGCGCATCAAGGTCTTCGGTTTTCATCACGAGGCTCCCAAGGCTCCTTATACCTGTACTCAGTGCAGCGAGGCTCCTTTCGTGCCGACTTCCTGCCGCATTTCGGGCGCGGCGGCGGTTGATGTGATAGCATTCGCTCCGGCGGGTCTCCCCGCATCGCAGGATGGTGAACCTGGTCAGGTCCGGAAGGAAGCAGCCACAGCCGTCTGATGCGAGTGCCGGGGGTAAGGCTCGCCATTTCCTTCTGTGGTCGTGTCGATGCAGGCCGACGGCATGGCCCGGGCGCCCTCCCGCGGCACCGGTGGCAAGCAAACTGTGACGGGGCCCGCGGCGCCATCTGCTAGAATCCGCGCATGAGCTATCAGGTCCTGGCGCGCAAATGGCGCCCGCGCACGTTTGCCAGCCTCGTCGGACAGGAACACGTCGTGCGCGCGCTCGAGCATGCGCTGACGGCGCAGCGCCTGCACCATGCCTACCTGTTCACCGGCACGCGGGGGGTTGGCAAGACGACGCTGGCGCGCATCCTGGCCAAGGCACTGAACTGCGAAACAGGCGTCACCGCGGCGCCCTGCGGGCTCTGTTCCGCCTGCCAGGAAATCGATGCCGGGCGCTTCGTCGACCTCCTCGAGGTCGATGCAGCAACCAATACCCGGGTCGACGAGATGCGGCAGCTCCTCGATAATGCGGTCTATGCGCCAACAAGAGGCCGCTTCAAGGTGTACGTCATCGACGAGGTGCAC
The DNA here is from genome assembly GCF_023806635.1 of Accumulibacter sp. Classification (GTDB taxonomy): domain Bacteria; phylum Pseudomonadota; class Gammaproteobacteria; order Burkholderiales; family Rhodocyclaceae; genus Accumulibacter. The sequence goes on along the minus strand of NZ_JAMTDQ010000006.1, from coordinate 38,070 downwards.
ATGCTCTCCAACTCGGCTTTCAACGCGATGTTGAAGACCCTCGAGGAGCCGCCCGAGCATGTCAAGTTCATTCTCGCGACGACCGATCCACAGAAGATTCCGGTCACCGTCCTCTCGCGCTGCCTGCAGTTCAATCTGAAGCAGATGACGCCGCCCCTGATTGCCAGCCACTTGCGGCAGATTCTCGAAGAGGAGGCGATCGGCGCCGAGGCGGGGGCGCTGCAACTGCTCGCACGCTCGGCTGCGGGCAGCATGCGCGATGCGCTGTCCTTGCTCGACCAGGCGATTGCGCATGGTTCGGGGAGGGTCGAGGAAGCTCTGGTGAGGCAAATGCTGGGTGCCGTCGATCTGGACCACCTGTTTTCCATTCTCGACGCCCTGCTTGCCGGCGACCCAGCAGGAATGCTGCAGGTGGCCGATGATATGGCGGCGCGCAGCCTATCGTTCGATGCCGCCCTGCAGGAGCTGGCAGCCCTGTTCACTCGCGTGCAGGTCGCGCAACTCGCGCCGCAGGCGATCGCCGACGATCTTCCGGAGCGTGCGCGACTGCTCGGCATCGCTGCCCGACTCGACCCGGAGTATGTGCAGCTGGCGTATCAGATGGCGGTGCATGGTCGTCAGGAGCTGCCGCTGGCGCCAGACGAGCAGGCCGGTTTCGTGATGACCCTGTTGCGCCTGCATGCCTTCCGTCCCGAGTCGGAGGAGGCCGCCAGCGGGCGGGCACTGGCGGCGGCCAGCAGCGCCGGCCGGCCGTCCACGAAGTCACTGCCGCTCGCCGATGCGACGAGGCCGTCGCAGCCTTCCCGTGCCGATGCCTCGGTTGGCGTCGGGCGAGCCGCGCCACCGCCAACGCCGCCACTGGTGCCGGCGCGTGTCGGGCCGGGGCCGGCATCGCCAGCCAGCGACTGGCACGAGCTGCTTGCCGCCATCAAGCCAAGTGGCATGGCGCGTGAACTGGCGCAGCACTGCGAGCTGTGCGAGCTGGCAGCCGGCCGCATCCAGCTGCAGCTGGCGCCAAGGCATCGCCATCTACTGATGAGGGCGGCGCAGGACAAGCTGCAGCAGGCACTCGTCGATTATTTCGCCATGCCGATGCAGTTGGGCATCGCGGTTGCGGAGGGCGCGGGTGATACTCCGGCGGCGGCGGCACAACGCGACCGCCAGGAGCGCATGGACCGCGCGATCGCGTCGGTCGAGCAGGATGGGTTCGTGCGCGAGATCATCGAGATGTTCGACGCGACCCTGATCGAATCGTCAATCAAACCCGTTTGAGAAAGCATCGAGGCAAGAGAAATGATGAAAGGTGGAATCGCCGGCCTGATGAAACAGGCCCAGCAGATGCAGGAAAACATGAAGAAGGCGCAGGAGCAGCTGGCGGAGCTCGAAGTCGAGGGGCAAGCCGGCGCCGGCATGGTCAAGGTGCTGATGACCTGCGCGCACAGTGTGCGGCGGGTGACGATCGACCCGTCGGTGATGGACGACCGCGAGATGCTCGAGGACTTGGTGGCGGCGGCTCTGAACGACGCGATGCGACGGGCTGAGCAGGCCTCGCAGGAACGGATGGCCGGCTTCTCGGCAGGACTAAACCTGCCGCCCGGGTTCAAGATGCCGTTCTGATGACGACGCCGTCGAGCCTCGAGTCGCTGATCGAGGCTCTGCGCTGTCTGCCGGGCGTGGGGCCGAAGTCGGCGCAGCGGATGGCCTATCACCTGATGCAGCACGACCGCGAGGGCGCGCAGCGTCTCGCTGGGTCGTTGCAACTCGCACTGGCGGCGCTGCGGCACTGTCAGCGCTGCAACACCTTCAGCGAATCGGAGATCTGTTCGCGCTGCCAGTCCAGCAAGCGGGATCCTGCCCTGTTGTGCGTCGTCGAGACGCCGGTCGACATGAACATGCTCGAACAGACGCATGCGTACGCCGGGCTGTACTACGTGCTGATGGGGCGTGTCTCGCCGCTCGATGGCATCGGACCGGCCGAACTGCGCCTCGAGCGATTGCTCGCGCGCGCGTGTGATGGGGTGGTGCGTGAAGTGATCATCGCCACCAACTACACGAACGAAGGGGAGGCGACGGCACACTACCTCGGAGAGATGTTGCGCAGTCGTGGCGTCAGCGTATCGCGAATCGCACGCGGCGTGCCGGTCGGTGGCGAGCTCGAATACGTCGATGCCGGGACTCTGGCGCAGGCTCTGCGAGAACGCCGACCGCTCGCCGGATAGGGTCTTGCGGCGGTTCCGGATTCAAAACCGTATGGAGATTGGCGTATAATGTTGCGGTTTGGTATGCAGCAACTCTTACTATGTCCTAGGGATCAGCGCTATGAGCAATGAGTGCAAGGTGGACGGCGGAAGGCGGCGACTGATCGTTGCCACCGCTGCGGTTGGCGGGGTGGGGGCGATCGCTGCGCTCGTACCCTTCGTCTCCAGCATGCTGCCGTCCGAGCGGGCCAGGGCGGCCGGCGCACCGGTTGAAGTCGATATCGGCAGTCTTGAGCCCGGCCAGATGATCACCGTCGAGTGGCGTGGTCGGCCGGTGTGGATCATCAACCGTACGACGCACATGCTGGAGACGCTGCCCAAGCTCGACGGCGAAATGGCCGACCCGAAGTCGGAAAAGAACATGCAGCCGGATTACTGCCGGAACGAAACACGTTCGATCAAGCCCGAGATCATGGTCGTTGTGGGTATTTGTACGCATCTCGGGTGCTCGCCCTCGGCGAAGTTCAGGCGCGGTACGGAAGAGGGGATGGACAGCGCCTGGCTGGGCGGTTTCCTCTGTCCCTGCCATGGTTCGACCTTCGATTTCGCCGGCCGGGTCTTCAAGAGCAAGCCGGCACCCGACAATCTCGAGGTGCCCCGGCACATGTACCTGTCCGATAAGAGGATCCTTATCGGCGAAGACAAGAAGGGGGCCTAAGCCATGGCGTCGAATACCAACTTCGAAAAATACAAGTCTGACGGCTCGCTGCAGGGCAACCTGATCGAGTGGTTCGATGCGCGCTTCCCGGCGACTTCGATGTGGCGCGGACACCTGTCCGAGTATTACGCGCCCAAGAACTTCAACTTCTGGTACTTCTTCGGTTCGCTGGCGATGCTGGTGCTGGTCATCCAGATCGTTACCGGCATCTTCCTCGTCATGCACTACAAGCCGGACGCGTCGCTCAACGAAAACGGCATCCCGGTCGCCTTTGCCAGCGTCGAATACATCATGCGCGACGTCAACTGGGGCTGGCTGATCCGCTACATGCACTCGACGGGCGCGTCGGCATTCTTCATCGTCGTCTACCTGCACATGTTCCGTGGCCTCCTGTACGGCTCGTACCGGCAGCCGCGCGAGCTGATCTGGGTTTTCGGCACGCTGATCTTCCTCTGCCTGATGGCCGAAGCCTTCATGGGCTACCTGTTGCCCTGGGGGCAGATGTCGTTCTGGGGAGCGCAGGTCATCGTCAACCTGTTCTCGGCCATTCCGCTGATCGGCGAGCCGCTGTCGATCTGGATTCGCGGCGACTTCGTCGTCGGCGACGCGACGCTCAATCGCTTCTTCTCGTTTCACGTCATCGCCGTTCCGCTTGTCCTCCTCGGCCTCATTGCGGCACACATCCTGGCGCTGCACGAAGTGGGCTCGAACAATCCGGATGGCGTCGAGATCAAGAAACGCAAGGATGTCCATGGCAATCCGCTCGATGGCATCCCCTTCCACCCGTACTATACGGTGAAGGACATTGTCGGCGTCGTGGTCTTCCTGATGGTCTTCTCGATCATCGTCTTCTTCGCGCCGGAGGGCGGTGGCTACTTCCTCGAGTACAACAACTTCCTGCCGGCGGATCCACTGAAGACCCCGCCACACATTGCCCCGGTCTGGTATTTCACGCCCTACTACTCTCTGCTGCGGGCGATGGTCTGGCCGCTGTTCGGTATCGACGCGAAGTTCTGGGGCGTCGTGCTGATGGGGGCCGGCGTCGTGATCCTCGCCTTTTTGCCGTGGCTCGACCGCAGCCCGGTGAAGTCCATTCGCTACCGTGGCCCGATCTTCAAGACCCTGCTGACCCTGTTCGTCATTTCCTTCGTCCTGCTTGGATTCCTGGGTACGCAACCGCCTTCGTATGCCTTCTTCGGTGTCATCCCGGGCGCCCCGGTTGCGCAGATCCTCACCGCCTACTACTTCCTTTTCTTCCTGACCATGCCGTGGTGGTCGAAGATAGACAAGTACGAGCCGGAACCTGATCGCGTGACGATGTAAAGGAATGGACAAAATGAAAAAACTGCTTGCCGCGCTGCTCTTCGCGCCGGCCCTTGCCCTGGCCAGCGGCGCTGCCATCCATCTCGACAGGGCGCCCAACGTACAAGGCGACAATGCTGCCTTGCAGAGCGGCGCCCGCACATTCGTCAACTACTGTCTGAACTGCCATGGCGCCAGTTTCGCCCGTTACTCGCGACTGACCGAACTGGGCCTGACCGAGCAGCAGGTACGCGACAACCTGATGTTCACCGCCGAGAAGATCGGTGAGACGATGCGCGTTGCCGCTCGCCCCGATGAGCAGAAGAGATGGTTCGGTGCCGCGCCGCCGGACCTGACGCTGATCGCTCGAGCCCGGTCGTCGGCAGACGGCAGCGGTGCGGATTGGCTGTACACCTACCTGCGATCCTTCTACGTCGATGACAAGCGGCCGACCGGCTGGAACAACGTCGTCTTCGAGAACGTCGGCATGCCGCACGTACTCTGGCAGCTGCAGGGTGTGCAGGTAATGAACAAGGATCACAAGCTCGAGCTGATGGCGCCGGGCAGCCTGTCTGCCGCCGAGTACGACAAGCTCATCGGCGACCTCGTCGGTTTCATGGTCTGGCTTGCCGAGCCGCATGCGGGATTCCGGCAGAACCTGGGCTTTGGCGTCCTCGCCTTCCTCGTGGTGCTCTTCGGTTTTGCCTACGCATTGAAGAAAGCCTACTGGAAGGACGTCAAGTAAGCCAAGAAGAAGAGCCGGGTCATCGGGCCGCGGCATCGCCGGCGAGGGCGCGCGAAACGCCTGTCGCCGTTGCGGTGCCGATTCGTTTTTGAGGTATTTGATCATGATGAATCTCTACTCCGGGACTACCTGCCCGTTCAGTCACCGCTGCCGCATCGTTCTCTACGAAAAGGGAATGGATTTTCAGGTGATCGATGTCGACCTGTTCGCCAAGCCCGAGGACATCGCCATCATCAATCCCTACGGGCGCGTTCCCGTGCTGGTAGAACGCGACCTCATCCTGTACGAGCCGAACATCATCAACGAGTACATCGACGAGCGCTTCCCGCATCCGCAGCTGATGCCGGCCGATCCGATCATGCGCGCGCGCGCGCGTCAGCTGCTGATCACCATGGAGCGCGAGGTCTTCTCCTACATCGAGGCTCTGGAAAAGAACAGCAAGGCGGCTGACCGCTCCCGCGTCCAGATCCGCGATCGACTGACCGAGATGGCGCCGGTCTTCGTCAAGCAGAAGCACATGCTTGGCGAGGAGTTTTCGATGCTTGATGTCGCCATTGCCCCGCTTCTCTGGCGGCTCGACCATTACGGGATCGAGCTGTCGAAAGCCGCGGCACCCCTGATGAAGTACGGCGAGCGAATTTTCAGCCGTCAAGGCTTCATCGATGCCCTGACGCCATCGGAGAAGGCGATGCGCCGCTGAGAGCGGTGCCGCTGCCAGGGCGCCGACGCTCGCCGCTCGCCCAGCACGCCATGACTGAGCTCGCTGGAAGATGAACGCCAACCTACCCTCCACCAAACCCTATCTCATCCGTGCCATTCACCAATGGTGCTGCGACAACGGCTTCACCCCCTACCTCGCCGTCGTGGTGGATGCCAGCACGCGCGTTCCGCGGGAGCATGTCCGCGACGGCCAGATCGTGCTCAATGTCGGTTACGAGGCGACCGCGCAGCTCGCTATCGCCAATGACGGAGTCAGCTTCCAGGCTCGTTTCGCCGGTGTTGCAAGAGACATCTGGGTGCCGATGGGAAGTGTTTCGGCGATCTATGCTCGCGAGAACGGTGCCGGCATGGCTTTCGAGCCGGAAAGCATCGCCGCGCCTGAGGCGACGGTCGATCCGGATCCGGAGGAACGGCCGGAACCGCCGCCCGCCGGCGGTCGCGCGCGACTGCAGCGGGTCAAGTGAGGAACGCTGCGGCGGAATGGCGGCGCGCGGAGCCGGCACAGTCCGTGGTTGTCCGTTTTCGCCGCCTGCTGCCGTTCTGGGCGCGGCGGAGTGGGTGGGTTGCCGCTGCCGCCGCGAGTCGGTCGTCCATCGGCCAGGCGGCCTCGCCCCAAAGGGAGCGCCGGCTCATCCTGCGCGCGCGCGCTGGCGGGCCCCATGCAGTGGCGCAAGCTGGACGATGACGATGCAGGCCAGGATCAGCCCGCAACCGGCGATTCCGGCTGCATGCAGCCGTTCGCCCAGCAGCAGGTAGCCAAAGAGCGCGGCGAAGACGGTTTCGGCCGAGAGGATGATCGCCGCGTCGGACGGCTGCGCGTAACGCTGTCCGATCACCTGCGCGGTGAAGCCGATGGCCACCGAGACGATCCCGGCATAGCCGATCGGCAGCAGCGCCTGGCGAATCCCACCCAGGGTGATGGTCTCGGTCAGGGTTCCCCAGAGCAGGCTGCCGATGCCGCAAACAATGAACTGTCCGCAGGCGATGAGGAACGGCGCCGCGATGCGCCCGGCAACGCGACCAACGAAGAGGACGTGCAGCGCCCAGAAGAGGCTGCTGGCGACGACCCACAGATCGCCGCCGGCGGGCTCCAGCCCCTGCGCGCCAGCCAGCAGCCAAGTGCCGCCGAGGCAGCCGAGCGACGTCGGCCAGACCGACCAGTGCGGCCGGGTGCGCAGCAGAAGCCAGGCCAGCAGCGGTACCAGCGGTACGTATAGTGCCGTCAGGAAGCCGGCGTTGGTCACCGTCGTGCTGGTGATGCCGATCTGTTGCAGCGCCGCGCCGAGCATCAGCAGCACGCCGAGGGCGCAGACAACGAGAACGTCGCCGGCTCGGGCTGGCATGCGCTGTGTCGAGCGTTGCCGCCACTCGCGCCAGGCCAGTGGCAGCACGATCACCGCGCCGAGCAGGAAACGGATGCCGGTGAAGGTCAGCGGTCCCACCCCGGCCATCCCTTCCGCCTGGGCAACGAAGGCCAGGCCCCAGATCAGGGCCACGCTGAGCAGGACGAGGTTGGCTTGCGAGCGAGTCAAGGCTGCGTTGCCTTCGTGGAAGGGAAAATGCCGGCGCTGCCGGCCGTGGCTGCCCGGCGGCGGACACCAGACGCGTTCTGCAACGATCGTGACGGCGCTAGAGTCCGAGCGTCGTCGACCCAAGGGCATCTCCTCCCTCTCCCAGGACTTCAGCGAAGCGCTGGCAATAGGGGGCGCACTCGCCAGCATCATCGACGATCAACCTGGCACGCGGCTGGTCGCGATGAAAGCGGACGAGAGTGTGCCGATCGTCGGCGATCATCAGGCAATCGTCAAGTCTGTCCAGCTGGGGCGGCGCGTGAATGATCGTCAATAACGGCGCGTAGAGCTGCAGCAGGTTCATCAGGTGGGGGCTGTACTGGCAGACGAACTCACGTTTGCGAACGACGATGCGCAGATGCCGGTGGTGACTGGGAGCGACGAGCAAAGCGCGCAGGGCGGCCACCCGCGGCGCGGTCTCGAGCTTCAGCGCTGACAGATCCTCGTCGAAGATTTCCAGCCTGGTCGGGGACAGGTCGAGGATCTCCTGTACCGCTTGGTCGTACTCGCTCCAGTGCATGATCAGCCTGCTGCCCATCGCTCGCGCTTCCTTTCGCTTCGCCCGCGGTGTCGATGCCGAAGGCTGAGACAAAAGCTCCCGGGAGTCAAGCGGGAGCCGCAGCGCGCTTTCTCCTCGCGGTACGGGGCCACCGTCGCCAGGATCCCTGCACCGACCTCGCGGGGTCGTCCCCGGGGGCCCACGCAGCAGTGCTTCGCGATAGAATCGCGCACCCCCATTGCTGCGGAAGTCGCCGATGCCGACCGGAATCATCGAATCACTCGATCATGAGGCGCGTGGCGTGACGCGACTCGAGGGCAAGACGGTCTTTGTCGAAGGTGCCCTGCCGGGCGAGCTCGTCGAGTACGCCAGTTATCGCCGAAAGCCCGCCTACGAACTGGCACGCACGGTGGCACTGCTGCAGCCGTCCAGCGACCGCGTGGCACCGCGCTGTCCGCACTTCGGTGTCTGCGGCGGCTGCAGCATGCAGCATCTCGAGCCCGCGGCACAGGTGGCGGCGAAGCAGCGGCTGCTCGAGGACAACCTGTGGCACATCGGCAGAGTGAGGGCAGAGGAGCTTTACGCGCCCATCCATGGTTGGCCCTGGGGTTATCGTCGTCGCGCTCGACTGTCGGTGCGCTTCGTCGCCAAGAAGGGTGGCATCCTGGTCGGCTTTCACGAGCGAAAAAGCAGTTACGTGGCCGACATGGGGCAATGCGCAATCCTGCCGGCGCATCTGTCGATGCTCCTGCTGCCCCTGCGTGAACTGATTGGCGGCCTTGCGATCCGCGAGCGCCTGCCGCAGATCGAAGTGGCCGTGGGCGACCGCATCACTGCTCTCGTCCTGCGGGTTCTCGACCCGCCGACGCCAGCCGATGCGGAACGGCTGCGGGACTTCGCGGATCGGCACCGGATCGTCTTCTACCTGCAGCCGCAGGGACCCGCGACAGCCTACCGCTTTCATCCGCCGGCTGGCGAGCAGCTGTCCTATTCTCTGCCCGACTTCGCCGTCGAGCATCCGTTCTCGCCGACCGAGTTCACCCAGGTCAACCATGCTGTCAACCGTGTCCTGGTGCGACGCGCGCTGGCACTCCTCGCGCCACGGTCGGGTGAGCGCATCGCCGACATGTTCTGCGGTCTCGGCAACTTCAGCCTGCCGATCGCCCGCTCCGGTGCCCGCGTCGTCGGCGTCGAGGGAAGTCCCGATCTCGTGCACCGGGCAACCGAAAACGCCGCCGCGAATGATCTTGCCGCGCTGGTCGAGTACCGTGCTGCCAATCTCTTCGAGATGACACCGGAGTCGCTGGCGGCACTCGGGCATTTCGACCGGATGTTGATCGACCCTCCGCGTGAGGGCGCCGTCGAACTCGTCAAGTCGCTTCCGGTCGATGGACCACGACGCATCGTCTATGTCTCCTGCAGTCCGGCGACACTGGCCCGCGACGCCGCCATCCTCGTCACGCAGAAGGGTTACCGTTTGCGCGGGGCCGGCGTGGTGAACATGTTCCCGCACACCTCACACGTCGAATCGATCGCCCTCTTCGAGCGCCATCCGGCAGACTGAGCCAGCGCAACGTGCGTTACTGCGTTGGCCGAATCACCAGGCTCGCACGCGCCCGGTATCGACGTGCACGAAATCCGAACTGGCGTAGTAGCCGACCCCACCACGGGACTGCGCCAGCGCGGCGTCACGCAGGTCGCTCAACGACACGCCGGCGAGGCGGATGTCGATCGCCTTGCCTTCGATGTGCAGGCTCTGTCTGGCGACTCCTCCGCCGCGGCTCTTGCGCAGTCTGTTGTTGGTCTGCGGGCAGCGGTAGCCCGAGATCACCTGGAAGGCGGTCTCGCAGGCGAGTTCCTGCTTGATTCCGTACAGGAGGTCGAACAACTGTGGGTCGATGTTGCCCACCTCTCCAGAGTAGTGGTCGCGCAGAAAGACGTTCAGCCGTTTGAGCGATTCGGCAAGGTAGTGGTCGCCGAGCGAAAAGACCACCGACAGGCGCTCTCCGGTATGGGTGTGCTCGAAAGCAAGCTGGCGCGCATTCGGCAGCGATGCCAGGGCTGGCTTGGTCAGGGGCAGTACCACACCGGCCGCCAGCAGCCGGGCGGCATGGCCGAAAAAGCGCCGCCGCGAGTCGTGCAGCTTCGACATCTCTTCTCCCCGTCAACGAGAAGCTGGGGATTCTGCAGGAATTTCTCCAGTATGGGAAGCCCGAAGCGTGCGCGAGCGCTGCCGCAGCGCCTCCTCCAGGGGTGCGTCGAGACCGTAGATGTCGGGCAGGAAATGCACGCTGCCATCGCGGACGACCGTCGTACTGTAGGCAATGATCACCGGCAGCGGTTCGTCAAGGCGAAGGGTGGCCGACCGGCCGCGGCGCATGGCCTCCGCGATGCGTGCCTCGGTCCACTCCGGCGCATCGGCGAGAACGAACTTCGCCAGTTGCAGCGGTTCCTCGACGCGGATGCAGCCATGGCTGAAGTCCCGCCGCAGCCGCTTGAAGAGTTGCGGCGTCGGCGTGTGGTGCAGATAGATGTTGTCCCTGTTGGGAAAGACGAACTTGATGCTGCCCAACGCGTTGCTTGCCCCGGGTCGCTGGCGAATGCGCATCTGGCCAGCCTGCACGGCATCGATCCCGGCTTCCGAAAGACCGCCGACGACCCGGCCATCACTGCCCACCAATTCGAATCCCTGGCGGTCAAAATAGCCCGGATCGCGACGCAGCCGGGGCAAGGTTTCGCTGCGCGCGATCGACGGCGGGACGTTCCAGTACGGGCTGAACTCGATGAAGCGCATGTCGGCGGCGAACAGGGGGGTGGGCGTCTTGCCAGCCCTACCGACGATGACCTTCATCGCCAGCCGGAGCTCGCTGGTACCGGCGTGCACCTCGTGACCATGCAGCATGAACTCTGGCACGTTGACGACGATCGCTCGCGGCGCGAGCGGCAGGGGTGTCCAGCGCAGTCGCTCCATGGCGAGGCCAATCTGGCGGACCCTGGCCGCCGGGTCGACGCTGAGTTGCTCGAGGCTGTCCTTGCCGATGACGCCATCGGGCGCGATCGAGTGCCGCACCTGAAACGATTTGACCGCGTCGACGAGTGCGCCCTGGTAGCGGTCTGGGACGCTGTTGCCTGCAAGCTTCAGGTCACCAAGCAACAGTAGTCGTCGCTGCAGCAACGCGAGGCCGGCGTACTGCTGTCCGGGGTTGAGCCTGCCAGCGGGAATCGGCGGCAGGTTCTTCTGCCAGGCTGGATCGTCCACCAGTTGTCGGTAGCGGGCCAACGCCTGCCGCAACGCATCGTACTGTGGCCAGACTGGAGCGGCGCTGCGTACGGCTTCGGCCAGTTGGTCGTCGGCAACGGGGGAAGAAAGCGGCAGGCCGGCACCGAGATCGCGCCGCTGTGCCGGCTCGTAGCGGATGCCGAACTGCTGCGGATCGATCCGTCCCGCGTGCAGGTCGTTCAGGTACCGCCGCACTGCGCGGTGCAGACGGCGGTTCGCCAGGCCCGTCGCATCGGCGTCCAATGCTGACGAGCTGTCGCCGAGGACCGTGCGCAGCCACTCGATGTCGTAGTCCTGGGGCGAGAGCCCTTCCGCGCTGGCCTGCGTCAGGATTTCCGCTGCCCGATGGGCTGCCGGCATCGGGCCGGCAACGGCAAACCAGCTGGCCCCTTCGACCGCTGTCGCGCCACCTCCACAGCAGATGAGGATGATGCCCAGGGCGATCGCCGAGCCTCGCAGTCCGCTGGTACGACGGCGCTGCGAACTGGCGATTCCGCGCATCAACTGCGGCATCGGCGCCCCGCCATGACGTGGATCACTGCAGCCGCCGGGTCTGGACGGCCGGCAAGGTTCCATCGCGGAGAAAGGCTTCGACGTCCAACGCGTGCAGCGGTTGGCTGAAGAGGTGGCCCTGCATGTCCGCACAGCCGAGTTCCCCCAGTAGCCGCACCTGCGCCTCGTTCTCGACTCCCTCGGCGAGGGTGCGCAGGCCGAAGCTGCGAGCGATGCAGCAGAGGGCGTGGACGATTGCGGTCGCATTCGGGTTGTGCGGGACGAGCTCGCGCAGGAAGGACTGATCGATCTTGATGCTGTCGACCGGAAAGCGCCGGAGGAGGTTGAGCGACGAGTGACGGGTGCCGAAATCATCGATCGTGATGCGGCAGCCTAGGTTGCGCAGTTGCTTGACGAGGTCGATGTGCCGTTCCGCGTCCTGCAGCAGCAGGCTCTCGCTGATGTCGAGGTCGATCAGCCCAGCGTCGACGGCGTGTTCCTTCAGATCCCGCGCGAGCCGTTCAGGCAGGTCCTGACCCTCGAACTCCTTCGCTGCCAGGTTGAGGGTCAACCGCAGGCCGTGCAGGCCGCGCCGGTGCCATTCGGCCAGTTGCCGCAGCGCGGCTCGCCGTATCCAGTCGCCGAGCGCGGCGATCATGCCAGTCTCTTCCGCCAGCGGTATCAACGAGTCTGGCGGTATCAGCCCGAGCTGCGGGTGGTGCCAGCGGACCAGCGCCTCGACGGCGACCGTCCGGCGCTCGCTGACCCTGATCTGCGGCTGGTAACGCAGCTCGAACTGATCGCCTGTGGCGAGTGCGGTGCGCAGGTCGGACTCCAGCGTCAGCCGTCTGCTGTGTCCATCCTGCATGCTCGGGTCGTACTGCAGGTAGCCGTTCTTGCCGCGCCCCTTGACCTGGTACATCGCGATATCGGCGTTGCGCAGCAGCGACTCGGGCGTTTCGCCGTCGTCCGGGTAGAGCGCGATGCCGATACTGACGGTGGCGAGAAAGTCGATGCCGGCAATCCTGAAGGGCCGCCTTAGCTCCGCGAGCATCTTGGCGGCAATCACCGCGGCATCATCGCCGCTGCCAAGCTCGGGCAGCATGACCGTGAACTCGTCGCCACCCTGGCGCGCCAGGGTGTCTCCCGAACGCAGGCAACTGGCAGCGCGACGGGCAAAGGACTTCAGCAGTTCGTCTCCTTCCTGATGACCATAGGTATCGTTGACCAGCTTGAAGCGATCGATGTCGATGAACATGACCCCGACCCGCCGGTTCTTCCGGCGTGCCTGCTTCAGTGCCACGCCCAGCCGGTCCTTGAACAGGATGCGGTTGGGCAGTCCGGTCAGGATGTCGTGAAAGGCCTGGAAGCTGATCGTCTCCTCGGCCTTCTTGCGCTCGGTGATATCGCGCGCGACGCCTGAGGTGCCCATGAAATGGAGATTTGCCGGACCGTCGGTGGCGGCGTAGAGGCCCTGCGCACTGAGGATGGCGACGATGGTGCGGTTCTCGAAGTGCCGTACGCCTCGCGTCCTGCTCTGCAGACGAATCTCGACGTTGGTGCTGGCACGATCGCCGATGCGACGTTCGTTGAAGGCGAAGCGGGCATGTTCCAGGTCGTCCGGGTGCACGATCAGCGAGTAGTGCTGGCCAATGAGCTCTTCGCGCGAGTAGCCGAGCAGGGCTTGCACGCGGCCATTGACGAAGATGAATCGACCATTCCGGTCGAGTGTGTAGATGAGGTCCGGCGAGTGGTCGACCAGGAAGCGGTGCAGGCGCTCGGAGTGCTCGAGCCGCACCGACAACAGTGCGTGCTCCCTCTCGATCCGCCGCCGGTGCAGGACACGGCCGACGGTGTCGATCAGTTCCTGCGGGTCATCGTGCTTGCGGATGAACTCGCAGGCGCCATGCCGCAGGGCACGAATCGCCGAGTCGATCGACTCATCGCCACTGAAGACCACCACAGCCGTTGGTATGTGCTGCTGCACCATCCACTGCATGACTTCGAGGCCGCCAAAGTCGGGCAGGTTGAGATCGAGGATGACGACGTCTACGTCGCGTCTTTCAAGATGGCGTTGCGCCTCGCTGCCGGTGCCGCAGTCGTCGATCAGCCGACCCTCGGCGGCCAACAGATGGCGGTAGGCACCGCGTATCCGTTCCTCGTCATCGACGATGAGGATGCGGCTGCCGCCGCCGCTTTCTTCGGGTTCGGGGAACTGGGGCGAGAAATCGACGCTGGGTATGGCTTTCATCCTTACTCCTGACGCCTGTCGGGCGAGACATGCCTTTCCTGGTCCGCCCTGCCTCGCTGGCCCGGCACATTATCGGACGGATCCATGTCTGGCAAGAGGAAGGAAATCACTGTTCCGCTGCCCGGCTTGCTGCGGCAGGTGACGGGAATCCCCTGCCGCCGCGCCAGCGAACCGACGATCGACAGCCCGATTCCTCGCGGCTCGCCGAGGCGTGCCGCGACCGGTCGATAGATCGCCTGCATCGCCGCTTCGCTCATCCCGGGTCCATTGTCTTCGATGCACAGCTCGACGTAGCGGCGCCCCTGATGCAGGACATCGCCCGTCAGCGAAACCCTGATCACCTGCCCGCTGGCCAGCGCCTCCGACGCGTTCTTCCAGACGTTGAGCACCATCTGCTTGACACTGTCGCGGTCACAGCCGATGTCCATGGCTTGCGTGGGCAATGCCGTTTGCACCGCGATGCCGCGCGCATCGAACAGCGGCTGCCGGTAGAGCAGCAGCATTTCACGCAGCAGGTCGCCGACGTCGAATGCCGTGTCGCGGGCCGGCATCGGGGGCGTCTCGCTCATGCGCCGGACGATGCTCGAGACGCGTTCGATCTCCTCCGTCAGGACCCCGAGTTCCCGGTGTACCTCGGCGCCTGGCGGCAGCTTGCCATCGAGTATCCGCAGGTAGCCCCTGATGATCGTCAGCGGGTTGCCCGCCTCATGCACCATCCGCCGCGTCCGTTGCAGGAGGCGCGCCGCGGTCTCCTCCGCTGCCTGCGCGCGCACCTGTCTGGCCCGTTGCCAGCTATCGAGGCTGCTGCCGGCGATTCGGCCAAAATTCAGCAGGCAGGGCAGGCGCCGCGAAAGCGAAGCGTACTGGTCGCGGCCCAGACCGGCGATCATCACCCCTGTCGTCGTGCCGTGCGCGGTCATCGGGATGCACAACAAGCCGCTGCTGCACAGGGCGCGGGCAAACTGCATGTCGAGCAGCGAGGCCGGGGCCGGCGAGCGGTCCGCGTGAGAACAGCGGACCTGGTTGCTGACTGCGGCGGCAGCGGCGAGGCTCCGGTGAGGCTCGCAGATAAGGCTCGTCTGGCTGAAGAGCGCTGGCTGTCCGCTGACCTGCTGGCCGTTGAGCCTGCCGTCGGACGGATCGTGGAGCAGGAACGCGAGGTGGCTGAGGTCGAAAAGGATGCGTGCTGCTTCACGCAGGGCGAGGAACAGCTCGGCATCGGTGTCGAGTGCCAGCAGGTCGTCCTGCAGCGGTTGCAAGAGTGCCTTGTTGCCGATCAGGCTGGCGAGTTCGGTCTGTGCATCGGCAGATGCGGGCTTTCTGCTGCCGATCACTCGCGGCAGGCCGCGGGCAGCGCCACCCTCGCGGCTGGCCGGCGCCCGCATGCCGATGGCGTCGGCCACCATCGACATGCGCTGCGTCGCCTGGGCGCAGATGGCCGAGAGTTGGCCATCGCCGATGCCGTCGAACATCTGCCGCGCGATCTCGGCCACCGGCTCCGGGACCTCTTCACAGTCGGCCAGCGCATGTGCCAGCCAGATGACCTGGGCCAGTTGTGCGGCACCGACAATCCGCTCCGGCGGCTGGTGGTGGAACAGGATGCCGTCGGCGAAGGAAGAATCCAGATGCCATTGGTCAGCCAGCCAGGTGCCGATCTCGCAGTGATCGGTGCCCAGCAGTTCGATCTCCATCGCCGACAATGAGGACTCGCCGGGGCAGCCCGCCAGCACCTGCGCGTAGGGTTCACCAAGCGCCGAGAGCATGATGAGTTGTCCGACATCATGCAGCAGGGCGGCCAGGTAAGCTTCGTCGGGTCGAGGGTAACGGGTGGCGACCGCCAGCCCGCGCGAAATCTCGGCGACCAGCAGCGAGTGCGTCCAGAACTCTGAGAGATCGACTTCCGGTCCGCATCCCCTTTCTTCAAACAGGTTGCGGACCGACAGGCAGGTGGCAAGCGAACGTACCAGACGCGTACCAAGGGCCATCAGGCAACTCTCGATGCTTTGCAGTTCCTTGCCGCGGCGGACCGCCGACGAGTTGGCTGCCGTCAGGACGCGGGCGCACAGACCGGCATCCTGTTCGACCAGGCGGGCGAGCTCGGTCATCGTCGTGCCGTCATCATCGACCAGTTGCAGCAGCCGGAGCAGAATCTGCGGTGGCGAGGGTACTCGCCCCGACTGCACGGCGTGTCGGATCGACTCCGGCAGGCTATGCATCGACCGGCGCGTGTGCGCTGCCGTCAGCAGCGATGACTGCCAGGCAAGGGGGCGGCATGCGCAGGGTTCCCGATGCACATTCCAGGGGACGATGATTCGCGCGCACGGCGCTCGCTCCGGCTGCCTCGATGCCTTGGCACAGCTCATGCGAGATGAGTTGGAAGAGCGCGCGCAGCGGCTCGCTCATGCCATCGATCACCTGCTCCACCCGGAGAAGCGATGGAATGCGCATGCCGCGATGGTCGACCGGCTGGCCGATCTGCTGCAGGCGGACGCCGAGCCGCGCCAGGTTCGTCGCCAACTTGCGCTCGCTGAGGACCAGCAGGATGCTCACCCGGTATTGTCGTGCGAGAGCGATCAGACTCAGGTAGACGGCCAGCGCGAGATACGGCTGCCGCGGACGTTCGCTGGTCCCGAAATCCGCTTCCGAAATCGAGATGGGCCTGTCCTGCTCTCCCTGCCGGCGACGGTAGCTGCCGATGACCGCCAGCCGCGATATCTCGGCGATCCGGCTGCGCTCGCCCGCCATGGCAGAGACGAGCGCACGGTCGATCGTCTGCGCGCAGGCAAGCTCCACGGGCAGCTGCCCCGCGGGCTCTTCCGGGTCGAGCAGCACCAATCGGGCGCAACCGACATCCAGTCCGCTGGCGACGGACTGGACGAGGCAATGGACCGAGCGTGCATCGAACTCGTCACGTTCCAGACCATCAGGATTGACCGGCTCGAAGCCGAGTTCGCGACAGTACACCTGATGCCGCAGGCGGTAGTTCCGCGTCCGCAGATCACTGGTCAGCGCGGGAACCACCGTGAAATAGCGGCGGTAGCCCTCGCTCACAGTCAGTTCCGTCAGGCTGGGAAGAAACATCTGCCTCTCTTGAATCACTCACCTGCCCGCGGGCAGTGGAAGAGTTGGCATAGTACTACGAAGACGAAGTGCGGATCCCATCGCGGCCTTCGAGCCCGGCCGTCGTGGCTGCTGGATCGACGCCGATCGCAACCGGGCAAAGCGGCCCGGCCGTCGTTCTGGCGGGCGGTCCGGCAGTCACTCCAGCTTCTTGAGATAGTCCTTGGTGAACACCTTGTCGGGCAGGTCGCGTGACTTCATCCCGGTGTACTCGAGGACCGACTGCTCGCCTCCCCGCAAGGCATCTTCCATCACCAGCCGCGCTGGTCGCCTCTTGCCTTCCATGGTCTTGTAGTTCTCGTAGCGACAGGTCTTGAGCAGACGGTTTGACAGCGAATAGAACTCCGCCTTGGTCGGCGCGTAGTCCTTGGCTCGAACCCAGTACAGGACCTTCTGGTAGGTCACGCTGCGGTCGATGCCGGTCAGTTCGAGGACGTAGTGATCATCGCCGTCCACCTTCTCGCTGCGCAGCAGCCGCGGGTTGTAGTCGCCGGTGAAATTGGCGCGTGCCAAATCACCGTTGGCGACCTGGCCGGTCAAGCGTTGCGACAGCGCCAGCCGGATCGGCTGCGACACCTCGGGCATGAATACCCAGAGGTCTCGCCCCTTCATCAGCATGATCTGGCCGCGGTCGGAAGCAGGCTCGACAACCATCACGACGCTGTTCGTATTGCCCTTGGCAAGGACCCGGTACTTGCGGATGTCGGCCTTCTGCTCCCTGTCCACGCTGGTGACCGTCACGTCAACCTGGAAGCCATCGGCCGGAAAGCGGACCTGGTCGGCCTTTTCGACGATCATCCGCGCTTCGCCATCGTCGGTCGCTGTTGGCGCTGGTGTCTCGGATGCCGACGCCGAAGCAGTGCCGATGAACAGTGCGGCGGCAAGAAGCAAGCCGGCGTTGTTGACAGCGCTGTGACGGATGGTCATGATTTCCATAGTTCTAACCCTGTGTGCTGACCGTCGATCCGGTTGGCCGGAAGCGCCACCGCATGAAGGTTGTCCGCATCGAACACGTATACAAGGATTATCTGCTCGGCGAGCAGAAAGTCCAAGCCCTCAAGGACATCACCCTGTCGTTCGATCCCGGTGTCTTTCTCGCCATTGCCGGGCCGTCCGGCAGCGGCAAGACGACGCTGCTCAACCTGATCGGTTGCATCGACACGCCGACGCGCGGCAAGATCTACATCAACGATCAGGACGTCAGTGGCCGCACCCCGGATCAACTTGCCGATCTGCGCGCGCGAACGATCGGTTTCATCTTCCAGACCTTCAATCTCCTGCCGGTTCTGTCGGCGGCGGAGAACGTCGAATATCCGCTGCTGCAGCGTCAGGATCTGTCGCGCGAAGAGCGACAGCGGCGCGTCGCGCACTTCCTGGAGATCGTCGGGCTGTCCAAGTATGCCAGCCATCGACCGAACCAGTTGAGTGGCGGACAGCGCCAGCGCGTGGCCATTGCCAGGGCGCTGGCGATCCGGCCGGCGATCGTTCTGGCCGATGAACCGACGGCCAACCTCGACCACAAGACTGGTGAGGAGATCCTGCTGCTGATGAAGCGCATCAACCGCAAGCTGAAGACCACTTTCATCTTCTCGACTCATGACAAGCGAGTGATTGCCAAGGCTGACCGGCTGGTGCGCGTAGAGGATGGCGAGATTTCGCTGCTCGGGATGCGCAAGGATGCCAAATGGTCTTTCGCGCGTCATCGTGTCGCAGACGAGGGAAGTGGCAGCAACGGCGACAGTCGGCCGACGCCGCTGTCGACTTCGGCCGGAGAAAGGGCAGATGAAGGTCAGACCTAGTTTGCGCATGATTGGCCGCGCGGTCCTGCTGGCGAGCCTGTCGGTACCGGCAGCCAGTGCCGCGGATGCCCTGCCGAAGAGCCGCGCCGCGCTATTTGCCGACGACGAACCCGCTGCGACGCCGGCTGCAGAGGACAGTCGCGAAGCGCTCTTCGGCGACGATCTGCCGGCCCGGCAGCCG
This sequence comes from Accumulibacter sp., assembly GCF_023806635.1. Lineage (GTDB taxonomy): Bacteria > Pseudomonadota > Gammaproteobacteria > Burkholderiales > Rhodocyclaceae > Accumulibacter. The sequence continues at coordinate 19,194 of NZ_JAMTDQ010000006.1, read as the reverse complement.
GCGGCCGAGCCACCGCGCAGTCGTGATTCGTTGTTTGCCGGCGACGACCTGCAGTCCTCGGCGGTGGCTGCCGCCGGCACTGCCGCCATTGCGTCGCCGCCTGCGCTCAAGGGCTTCTTCCAGAACCGGATGGCCTATACCTGGCCGAATCCCTCACACTGGTCGGAGATGATGAACCATTTCGACCTCAGCGCTCAGGGCCGCCTGAGCAGCAACGTCAAGTGGAAGCTCGGTGCGCGGGTGGACTATGATGCGGTCTACTCGCTGACCAGCTTCTACCCACAGTCGGTCGAGAACGACCAGCGCTTCAATTTCCTGTTGCGTGAGAACTACCTGGACATCAGTGCCGACAACTGGGATTTCCGCCTCGGTCGCCAGCAGATCGTTTGGGGCGAGATGGTCGGCCTGTTCTTCGGTGACGTCGTGTCCGCCAAGGATGTGCGTCACTTCGTGCTGCCTGAATTCGAGATTCTCCGCATCCCGCAGTGGGCGGCACGGGCAGAGTATTTCAAGGACGATTTCCACGCCGAGTTCATCTGGATACCGCTGGCCAGCTACGACAACATCGGCAAGCCGGGTGCCCAGTTCTTTGCCTACACGCCGCCACCGCCGCCTGGTTTCCAGACCGTCTTTCTCAACGAGAGGTTTCCGTCGAGCAGCCTGTCCAACACCAACTACGGCTTGCGGTTGTCGGTCCTGCGTGACGGCTGGGATGTCGCCGCCTTTGCCTACAGCAGCATGAGCGCAGCGCCGACCTTCTATCGCCAGGTCATCGACAATCCGCAGCCGACGGTGGTGTATGAGGCGAGACACAAGCGCATCGACCAGTTTGGTACCACCCTGGCCAAGGACTTCGGATCGGTGGTACTGAAAGCCGAAGCCGTGTATACCCGTGGTCGCGGCTTCGAACTCAACAACTTCAGCAGCCTGAGCGATGCCGACGGCGTCGTCGAGCAGAACGTCCTGGGCTGGGTGGTCGGTCTCGACTACAACGAGATCGCGGACACGCGGATCAACGTCCAGTTGTTCCAGCAACACATCTTCGACCGTGATCCGGGAATCATCCCGGAGACCAACGAGAACGGCTACAGCCTGCTCGTCAACCACAAGTTCGGCGACAAGGTGGAGGCGCAGGCGCTGTGGATCTCGAGCCTCAATCGCAGCGACTGGATGCTGCGGCCGCGGGTCAGCTGGAACTTCGAGAAGAACTGGCGTGCCGCGGTCGGTGTCGACATCTTCCACGGGCCGCCACTCGGCTATTTTGGCCGCTATGATGCCAACGACCGGGTGTACACCGAAGTCCGCTACAGTTTTTGACCCGCAGCGTCAGCCCGGCTGATTGACCAGCACCGCTGCGCCACGCAGCTGGCCGCTGCGCAGCCGCTCGAGCGCCTCGTTCGCCGCCGCCAACGGGAAGCACTCGACTTCCGTGCGCACGCCGGCGCGCGGTGCGATCGCCAAGAACTCCTCGCCATCGCGTCGCGTCAGGTTGGCGATCGAGCGGACGCAGCGTTCGCCCCAGAGGATGTCGTAGGGGAACTCCGGGATGTTGCTCATGTGGATGCCGGCGCAGACCACGGTGCCACCCTTGCGCAGCCCGCGCAGCGCCTGTGGTACCAGTTCGCCTGCCGGCGCGAAGAGGATCGCCGCGTCCATGAGCTGCGGTGGGGGTTCGTCGGCACCTCCGGCCCAGACCGCGCCCAGAGATCGCGCGAACTCTTGTCCGGCAACGTCGCCGGGCCTGGTGAAGGCGAACACCTCGCGTCCCTGCCAGCGGGCGACCTGCGCGATGATGTGCGCGGCAGCGCCGAAGCCGTAGACTCCGAGGCGCCGGGCGTCGCCCGCCGCCACCAGCGAGCGGTAGCCGATCAGCCCGGCGCAGAGCAGTGGCGCCGCTTCGGCGTCCGCGTATGCCTCAGGCAGGGCAAAGCAATAGCGCTGGTCGGCGAGAGTGAATTCGGCGTAGCCGCCGTCGAGCGTATAACCGGTGAACTCGGCCGCGTCGCAGAGGTTCTCGCTGCCGCCCGTACAGTACGCGCAGTGGCCGCAGGTGCGTCCGAGCCACGGCACGCCAACCCGCTGGCCAATGGCGAAGCGCTCGACGGCGGCGCCTTTCCGCACCACCACGCCGACGATTTCGTGACCCAGGATGAGCGGCAAGCGGGGCTGCCGGAGATCCCCGTCGACGACATGCAGATCGGTACGGCAGACGCCGCAGGCACGCACCGCGAGCAGCAACTGTTCGGCTCCGGGGCTTGGTCGGGGCACGTCGCGCAGGCGCAACGGTGTGCCCTGGGCATCGAGAAGCATCGCTTGCATGGCTCCCTCCAGCGGCAGTGATCGGTTTCGCGGCGCAACTCTGGCGGCTGGCGATCGCTCGCTGCGAAGCCCGGATGCCGCTGCAGCGATTCTAGTCCCGGCGTGTGGCGCAGGGCAAATCGTTGGCGATGCCGGCATCGGCGACGCACGACGGCCTCGCCGATGCCGGCATCCTGCGCTGGAACCTCGTCGGCGCCGGCAACCCGAACGCTGCCCCCATGCCGTACTGCTGCGGCCGCAGACGTTGCGCGACTTCGACCCGAAGACCCGCGCCGCCTGCCGTCGCGGATGTGGACCGGGATCAAGGTGCGCTGGCAGCTGGCGGGAAGATCCTCGCCAATTCCCGGTTTGGTGGTTTTCGGGTCAGGCCGCGCCGCTCTCCATGTGCTCGATCATCAACTGTGCCGTCTCGACACCGTTGTACTCATTGATCGCCAGCCGGTAGGCGGCGCGCATGTGGCGGCCGGGCGCCCGCTCGAAGTTGAACTGGATCGCGTCCACGATCTGCGTGCCCTTGCGCAGGCGGAGCTTGAGATGCTTCTCCTTGAGGATGCGCTGGCTCTCGACGACGAACTCGTCCTCGAACAATGGCGCCGGAAAGCCCTGTCCCCAGACCTCTGCCGCCAGCAGGCGGGCCGTCGCCAGCGAGAAGTAGGCCGACTCGAGGCCGCCGTCGGTTTCCAGCGTCTGCGTGCGGTCGGCCGGGGCGAGCAACTCGTCGGCGACGCGGGCGAAGGACTCGCTGAAAAGCGCAAAGTCGCTTTCGCGCAGGCTGACACCCGCGGCCATCGCGTGCCCGCCAAAGCGCAGCAGCAGGCCGGGCGACCGCTTGCTGACGAGGTCGAGCGCATCGCGCAGGTGCAGGCCCGCGATCGAGCGGCCCGAGCCCCTGATCTCGCCATCGTTGGCACGGGCAAAGGCGAACGCCGGCCGGTGCAGCCTCTCCTTGATGCGGGCGGCGAGGATGCCGACGACGCCCTGGTGCCATGTCGGGTCGAACAGGGAAACCGCTGCCGCATCGCCAGCCATCTCGGCGCCCCACGCGGCGAGCTGCTCGGACGCCTGCGCCTGCATTGTGGACTCGATTTCGCGGCGCTCGCGATTGAGGGCGTCGAGCTGCTGGGCAATGTTCATCGCTCGCCCCGGATCATCGGTGATCAGGCATTCGATGCCGAGCGACATGTCGGCGAGGCGCCCGGCGGCGTTCAGGCGTGGGCCGATCAGGAAGCCGAGGTCGACGCTGGAAGCCTGCGCCGGGTTGCGCCCGGCGGCACGGAACAGCGCCCGCACGCCCGGCGTCAGCCGGCCCTCACGGATGCGTCGCAGTCCCTGGCTGACCAGCACGCGGTTGTTGTGATCGAGGGTGACGACGTCGGCAACGGTGCCCAGGGCAACCAGGTCGAGCAGCGCAGCCAGGTTCGGTTCGTTCCGCCCAGCCGGCTCGGCGAACCATCCGCGGCGGCGCAGCTCCGCCCGCAGCGCCAGCATGACGTAGAAGATCACGCCGACGCCGGCCAGCGCCTTGCTCGCGAAGACGCAGCCGGCGAGATTCGGATTGACGATGCAATCGGCCGCCGGCAGCTCGTCTCCCGGCAGGTGGTGGTCGGTGATCAGCGTCGCCATGCCCAACTGGCGGGCGCGGGCGACACCCGCGACGCTGGCGATACCGTTGTCGACGGTCAGCAACAGGTCCGGGCCGGCGCGCGCAGCCAGTTCGACGATGTCAGGCGACAGGCCGTAGCCGTAGGTGAAACGGTTCGGCACCAGATAGTCCACGCGCGCGCCGAAGGCGCGCAGCGCGCGGACGGCGACCGCGCAGGCGGTGGCGCCGTCACAGTCGTAGTCGGCGACGATCAGGATCTTCCGCTGCCGGGCGATGTGGTCGGCCAGCAGCAGCGCCGCTTCGGCGGCGTTGGTCAGCCCGGCGGGCGGCAGGAGCGAGCGGAAATCGTAGTCCAGCTCGGCGCTCGAGCGGACGCCACGCCCGGCGTAGATGCGTGCCAGCAGCGGGTGCAGCCCCTGCTGCTCGAGCTGCCACTGGCTGCGCGAGCTGGCCGCTCTCTGCCGCAGGCGCGTCATGGAGCGGTCGCTGCCAGGCCGCGGGCGATCGCCTGCAGCGTCTGCGGTCGCAGCCAGAGCTTCCATTGCGCGCGTGCGTCGCTGGTCCACGACAGCAGGCCGTAGGCCGTCGGCGCCTGCAGGCACAGCCGGCGCACCCGGCCGCTGGCCAGTGCCTGCTGCAAGGGCGCAAACCAGCGTCCCTCGAGTTCGAGCAGGGCGGCGCGATAGGCCGCTCCATCCTCGTATTGCACGCACGACTGCAAGTCGTCGACCACGACCAGATGCCGGCCGCCGCGGGCTGCCTGCGCCAGGAGGGCAGCGGCGTCATCGGGCAGATCGCGGATGTGGCTGCCGGCGACGCGCCCGCAGCCGCGCGTCAGCGCGAGATCGCTCCAGACGTCGGTTACCGAGGCGTCGCCGGCGGTCGGCAGGCGGCCGGCCCCCCACAGCCAGAGACTGTTGATCGTTGCCCGACCGGCCTCGTCGCGCCGCTGATTGACCGGATGCTGGTGCAACAACATCTGCGCCTCGTTCAGCAGGCGGCGGAGCCAACGGGCCTCGGCCGTCTCCGGGAGTTGCCGGATGACACTGCGGCCAGCCACAGCCGACAGCGGTAGCACGTCGAAGTATCCGGGTTCGTGGCCGGCGGCCAGTTCGAGATACCAGCGGTCGCTGCTGGCGAGGTGGAATCTGCCGACATCGGCAAAGTGGCGATCGAGCGCATCGACGAGGGCCCCTGCCTCGCTCGCCGCGATGTCCAGCGTCGCGGCATCGGCAAGGATCAGACGCTCCTGATGCAGGCGCAGATGGATCGGGTCGGCGCAGAGCCAGACGGCGCCGCCGGCCGCCGGGGCATGTTCCTCGCCATGCACACGGCAGGCGGCGTAGGCCGTGTTGTCGGCGACGCCGAAGGCATCGCAGAGCGTCGCCTCGAGCGATCGTGGCGCGTGGCGCTGCAGCCTGCTGCGCGCGAGCAGGGTGGCGAGGCCGGGAACCGCCAGTTCGGCCAGTGTTTCGCGGTCGTCCGGTTCGGGCCAGACGAGTTCGGGAACGACGAGAGTGATCTGCATGCGCCGGGAATGAAGCTGCGGTCAACGAGACGGGGACGGGTTGAGGGGGTGGTCGGACCGGTGCTGGTGGCGCGGGTCGCACGTCCGCCGACCGGCGCGACTGTGGCGCGAACAGTGTAGCATAGCGGCTTTTGGGCTGTTCGGCGTCCGGAGGCGCCTGCCAGAGATGGACGTCGGTCGCTGATGGCGATTCCCTACGAGCTGCTGATCGGCCTGCGCTATACGCGCGCGAAAAAGCACAACCACTTCATTTCGTTCATCTCGCTGATCTCGATGTTCGGCATCGCCCTGGGCGTCGCCGCGCTGATCGTCGTCCTGTCGGTGATGAACGGCTTTCAGACCGAACTGCGTTCACGCATCCTCGCCGTCGTCTCGCATGTGCAGATCACCGGCGCCGGTGGCGAGATGGCCGGCTGGCAGCGGGTGGTCGAGATGGTTGCCGGCGAGCCGCACGTCGTCGCCGCCGCGCCCTTCGTGCAGGGCCAGGGGATGCTCGCCTTCGGCGAAACCGTTCGCGGCGCGCTGGTGCGCGGCATCCTTCCCGAACAGGAGGACCGGGTGGCCGATTTCCGACCGCACATGAAGGGCGGCCGGCTCGATGCGCTGCAGCCGGACAGCTTCCACATCGTCCTCGGCTCCGAACTGGCGCGCGCGCTCGGCGTCTTCGTCGGCGATCGGGTGACGTTGATCGCCCCGCAGGGGGTGGTCACTCCCGCCGGCGTCATGCCACGACTGCGCAGCTTTCTCGTCGCCGGCGTCTTCGAGGTCGGCATGTACGAGTACGACAGCGGCCTGGCGCTGGTTCACCTGGCCGACGCGCAGCGGCTTTACCGCCTGGAGGACAAGGTCTCGGGCGTGCGCCTGAAGCTCGACGACCTCTTCGTCGCGCCGCGCGTGGCGCGTTCGCTGGCCGGCCGGCTCGACGTCAATGCCTTCATCAGCGACTGGACTCGCAGCCACGCCAACTTCTTCCGTGCCGTGCAGATCGAGAAGAACATGATGTTCATCATCCTGTCGCTGATCGTCGCCGTCGCCGCCTTCAACATCGTGTCGACGCTGGTGATGGCGGTGACCGACAAGCAGGCCGACATCGCCATCCTGCGCACCTTGGGCGCCAGCCCGGGCAGCATCATGGCGGTGTTCATCGTGCAGGGGGCGCTGATCGGCTTCATCGGCCTCGGCATGGGGATCGCCGGTGGCGTCGCACTGGCGCTCAACGTAGATGTCGTCGTTCCATTCATCGAGCGCCTGCTCGGCACGCAGTTCCTTGCCAAGGAGGTTTACTACATCTCCAGCCTGCCGTCGGAACTGCAGTGGAGCGACGTGACGACGATCACCGGTGTCGCCTTCGTTCTCGCCCTGCTGGCGACGATCTATCCGAGTTGGCGAGCGGCGCGGGTCAACCCGGCAGCGGCGCTGCGCTATGAGTGAGGTCGTTCTCGCCTGCAAGGGCCTGCGCAAGATCTTTCGCCAGGGAGACAGCGAGGTGCCGGTGCTGCTCGGTGTCGACCTCGAAGTGCGTGTCGGCGAGCGGCTGGCGATCGTCGGCGCTTCCGGATCCGGCAAGAGCACGCTGCTGCATCTCCTCGGTGGCCTGGATGCGGCCAGCGGTGGCGAGGTGTTCCTGATGGGCAGCGATCTGCAGGCGATCGCCGATGCCCGGCGCGGCGAGTTGCGCAACCGTCACCTCGGCTTCGTCTACCAGTTCCATCACCTGCTCGCCGAGTTCAGCGCGCTCGAGAACGTTGCCATGCCGCTGTACATCCGGCGCCTGGCAAGGGAGGAGGCGGAGGCGCGGGCGGCGGCGGTGCTCAACGAGGTCGGCCTCGGGCACCGTCTGCGCCACCGGCCGGCGGAGCTCTCCGGCGGCGAGCGGCAGCGGGCGGCGATCGCCCGTGCACTGGTCACCGAGCCAGCCTGCGTGCTGGCCGACGAGCCGACCGGCAACCTCGACCGGCAGACCGCGGCCAGCGTCTTCGAGCTGATGCTGGCGCTCAACCTTTCACGCCGGACGAGCTTCGTCATCGTCACCCACGATCCGACGCTCGCCGGCCGCGCCGAGCGCATCCTGACGCTGCGTGACGGTTGCCTGCATCCGGCCGCTGCCTAGACCACGCTCGTCGGCGGCTCAAGTTTTCGCTGCCGCTGCCGATGATATCGGCAGGGGATCGCCAACCGAGATCAGGAGGAGAAGAGGAGGAAGATGAGATACGTGTTCGCCCCTGCCATCGTCCTGCTGAACCGGCTGGGCTACCGTGGCAAGTTCGCCCTCATGGGGGTGCTCGCGCTGGTCGCCAGTGCCGTCCTGGTGTGGAATCTCTACCACAGCCTGCACCGCGTGATCGACAGTTCGCGTCTGGAGCTGGCGGGGGTGCAGGTGATCAAGCCGCTGACCCGCGCCGTGCAGCATCTGCAGGTGCACCGCGGGTTGTCTTCCGGTCTCCTCAGCGGCAACGAGGAGATGAAGGAGCGGCGGGCGGCGCGGCAGGGCGAGGTCAGCGCGGCGCTGAAGGCCGTCGGCGAGAGCCTGTCGCCAGAGCTGGCGGCCAGCGATCCGTGGCAGAAGATTCTCGCCGACTGGGCCAGCATCGAGAAGGATGGCCTCGACCTGATCCAGCGCGAGAACTTTCTCGCCCACAACCGGCTGATCGATGATCTGCTCAGCCTGCACGGGACGGTTGCCGACGCCTACGCGCTGACCAACGACCCGGACATCGACGTCGCCTACCTGATCGATACCGCGGTCGACCGATCGCCACAGGCGATCGAGCGCATGGGGCAACTGCGCGCGCTCGGCAGCGGCGTCCTGACCCGCAAGCAGCCGCTGGTGCTGTTGCAGCAGGTCGAGTTCACCGTCCTGCTGGCGGAACTCAACGTCGCCGTCAATGCCCTGCGGCGCAATGCCGAGAGGACCGCGCAATACCACCCGGCGCTCAAGTCGTCGCTGCTCGCTTCGGTTGCCGACATCGGCGATGCGGCGGCGAGGGTCACGGCGCTGGTCAACCAGGACATCCTGTCCGGCACCTTCGCGACCGCACCGGGCGACTACTTCGCACTGACCACCGCCTCGCTCGAGAAGGCGTACAAGGAGATGTTCGAGACCCTGTTGCCGACGCTCGAGCGTCTGCTGCAGGAACGCATCGACCGTGCCGAGGGCAAACTGGCGCTGAGCATCGCGGTGTCGGTCCTCATCCTGCTGCTCTACGCCTATGTCTCGGTCGCCCTCTACCTCGCGACCATCGGCAGCATCGAGCGCCTGGCGGCGAACGCGCGCACGATCGCCACCGGCGACCTCGGCGTGCGCGTCGACCTCGGCACGCGGGACGAGCTGAAGAGGGTCGGCGACAGCCTCAACGACATGCTGGCGGCGTTCCGCTCCGTGCTGCAGAACGTCCATCGCGGGGCGCGGGAAGTCCTCGAGGCGACGAGGAAGGTGGCGGCGTCGGCGAAGGAGATCAAGGGCGGCAGCGAGCGGCAGACCGAGGCCGCCGCGGCCATGGCGACCGCCATCGAAGAGATGCGCGCGTGCATCGCGCACCTCTCTGCCGATTCCCGCGACGCTGACCGCATCGCCAGCCGGGCGGGTGAACTGTCGGCGGAAGGCGGTCGCGCGGTCGGCGACGTGGTGCGCGAGATCGAGCGCATCGCCGCAGTGGTGCAGCAGTCAGCGGCGATCGTCGGCGAACTCGGCGGTCGCTCCGAGCGCATCTCGGCGATCGTTGGCGTGATCAAGGAAATCGCCGACCAGACCAACCTGCTGGCGCTCAATGCGGCCATCGAGGCGGCGCGGGCCGGCGAGTCGGGACGCGGTTTCGCCGTCGTCGCCGACGAGGTGCGCAAGCTCGCCGAGCGCACGGCTCGCTCGACGCAGGAGATCTCGGAGATGATCACCGCCATCCAGAGCGGCACGCAGGACGCCGTCGCGAGCATGAGGCTCGGCGTCAGCCGGGTTGCCGAAGGGGTCACGCTGGCGACTCGGGCCGGCGAGGCGATCAACGAGATCGGTGGCAATGCGGCGCAGGTGGTGAGCAAGGTGGCCGGCATCTCGCAGGCCCTGCACGAGCAGAACGCGGCCAGCAGCGACATCGCGCGCAACGTCGACAGCGTAGCCCGCATGGCGCAAGCGAACAATTCGGCGGTGGCCGGCAATGCCGCGACGGCCGAGCAGTTGGCACAACTGTCGGCAAGCCTGGAGGGCGAGGTGAGTCGTTTTCGCCTCGGCTGAGCCGCAAGCCGCCGATCTTCCTGCGGCGCCGGTGGTCGCCGTGCAGGAAGGACGGCTGGACACTGCGACAATCTGCTCTAATGCGCCATGCGCAGCAACATCCTCGCCTTTGCCCTCGGCGTCGGCCTCCTGCAGCTGCAGGAGGCCCTGCCCGCCTGGCCACTGCTCGCCGCCGTGTCGCTCGTCGCACTGCCACTGCTCTGGCCGGCCTGTCGGCGGAGCCGGTGGGGACCGGTCCTGGCGCTGCTGGCGAGCACGCTGCTCGGCTTCTCCTGGGCGGCGCTGCTCGCCGGGCAGCGCCTGCACGACCGGCTGCCGGCAGCCTGGGAGGGGCGCGACATCCAGGTGGTCGGCGTCGTCGCCGCGCTGCCGCATGGCTTCGAGCGTGGCGAGCGCTTCGCCTTCGATGTCGAGGCGGTGGAAACACCGGCGGCAGTCGTGCCGCGGCGGATCATGCTCTCCTGGTATCACGGCTGGCTCGACGACGAGTGGCGTGACGGACTGAAGATTCGCCCCGGCGAGCGCTGGCGCTTCACCGTCCGCCTCAAGCGCCCGCACGGCAACGCCAATCCGCTTGCCTTCGACTACGAGGCCTGGCTGTTCGAGCGCGGCCTGCGCGCGACCGGCTACGTGCGCCCGCAGGCTGCAGTGGAACGTCTCGACGATTTCGTCGTGCAGCCCGCCTACGCCATCGAACGGCTGCGCGACTGCCTGCGCCGGTCCTTCGCCGAGGTGCTCGGCGACGCCACCTACGCCGGTATCCTGATCGCGCTCGCCGTCGGCGACCAGCAGGCGATTCCGGCTGAGCAGTGGCGGCTCTTCCGGCAGACAGGGGTGACGCACCTGATGTCGATCTCCGGCCTGCATGTCACCATGGTCGCGGCCTTGTTCGGCGCACTGATCGGCTGCTTGTGGCGACGCAGCGAACGACTGCTGCTCGCCGTGCCGGCGCAGAAGGCGGCGATCGCCGGCGGCTGGCTGGCGGCCTTCGCCTACGCGCTGCTTGCCGGCTTCGCCGTGCCGGCGCAGCGGACCGTCTACATGCTGACGGTCGTCGCCCTGGCGCTGTGGTCGGGGCGCAACCTCGGCGCCAGTCGCAGCCTGCTGCTGGCCCTGCTGCTCGTTCTGCTGCTCGACCCGTGGGCGGTCCTGGCGCCGGGCTTCTGGCTCTCCTTTGCCGCCGTCGCGCTGCTCTTCTTCGTCGGCACGGCGCGTCTGGGCAGCGGGCGGGGCTGGCGCGCGATGCTCGCCGCCTGGGGCGCAACGCAGTGGGCGGTGACGATCGGCACGCTGCCGCTGCTGCTTCTCCTCTTCCAGCAGTTCTCGCTCGTGTCACCGCTGGCCAACGCGCTCGCCATCCCGCTGGTCAGCTTCGTCATCACACCGCTGGCGCTGCTCTTCGTCGTCCTGCCGTGGCCGCTGCTGCTGCTTGTCGCGCACACCTTGCTCGACTTCCTGATGTCGGGTCTCGACTGGCTGGCAACGTGGCCGATGTGGGAGCAGCCGGCGCCACCGCTGGCGGCGACCTTGCTGGCTGTGCTCGGGGTCATCTGGCTGTTGCTGCCACGCGGCTTTCCCGCCCGCTGGCTGGGACTGTGCCTGCTGCTGCCGGCGGTTTTCTGGCCGGCGGCAAGGCCGGCGCAGGGAGAGGCCTGGGTCGAGGTGCTCGATGTCGGTCAGGGCCTGGCAGTCGTCGTCCGTACCGCCGGGCACAGCCTGCTCTACGACACCGGCCCGCTGTACAGCGCCGAATCCGACGCCGGTCAGCGCATCATCGTTCCCCATCTGCGGGCGCACGGCGTGCGCCGACTCGACGCACTGATCGTCACCCACCGCGACAAGGATCATTCGGGGGGTGTCGTCGCCGTCGAGGAGGCGCTGCCGATCGGCCGCCGGCTGTCGTCGGTGCCCGAACTGCAGCCCGAGCCCTGTATCGACGGCCAGTCGTGGGAGTGGGACGGAGTGCGGTTCGCTATCCTCCATCCGGTCGCCGCCGACTACGAGCGCCAGGCCGCGCGGAGCAACCACATGAGCTGCGTGCTGCAGGTCAGCAGTGCCCACGGCAGCGTCCTGCTCACCGCCGACATCGAGGCACGCGACGAGCAGGCGCTGCTCGCACGCAGCGCCGGCCGCCTGCGCAGCGACGTCCTGCTGGTGCCGCACCACGGTAGCGGGACCTCATCGACGCCGTCCTTCATCGCCGCCGTCGGCGCGCGCGAGGCGATCATTCCGGTCGGTTACCGCAACCGCTTCCAGCATCCCCGGGCCGACGTCGTCGATCGTTACGCCGCCAGCCGCCTGTGGCGGACCGATCGCGATGGCGCAGTGCGCGTCAGCCTGGCGGCGGCAGGGTTGTCGGTTGCGGCGTACCGAAATGAGTATCGGCGTTACTGGCATGGGCAGTGATGCCGTGCTCCGGTCTCCCCTGATTGATCGGGAGGGCGGGAGTCGCGTGTCAGCGGGATGCCGCCTGATCGCCGCACCACCGGCGCAGCGGCCGGTGGTCGCGCTTCCGCACCAGGGCCTCGGCTGCCGCTGATCCCGGACATCCGCCGGCTTCGGCGCTCTGGATGGCCACCACCAGCGTTGTCGCGTCCCCCCCGTTGCTGTGCGGGCAGGTTGCGGTGCTGCCCCACAGCAGGGCGTGCCCAGATGCACCCGCAGCGTCGGGGAAACCGAAGAGCCTGCGTGTAAACGGGAAAACCTGAATTGGATCAGATGGATGAAGTCAAACCGCCGGCTTCGCACAGGGTTCTGGCACGACGATTGCTTTGCCATTGATCAGAAGCCCGGTCAATGGTGGCCGGGCAAGAGTTCGATCGATCCGATCGGGCCCTGGGGACAAGGACGCCCACTCATGCTGGCGAAACTTCGTGGCCTGCTTGCGGCGCCCCTCATGTCTCCAGATTCAAGTGATCCCGGAGCAAGCAATGGACGACCACAACCCGAAGCAAACAGGCAAACCGTCTTTCTCTCGTCGTGAATTCGTCTCGGCCGCACTGGGCGCGTCGCTCATGGCCGTGGTCACTCCCGGCGTCCGTGGCGGAGCCTGGGCCGCCGGATCGGACGCCCCCGAGAAGAAGGAAGTCAGGATCGGCTTCATTCCGCTGACCGACTGTGCTTCGGTGGTCATGGCTTCGGTCATGAAATTCGACGAAAAGCATGGCATCAAGATCATCCCGACCAAGGAAGCTTCGTGGGCTTCGGTGCGAGACAAGCTGGTCAATGGCGAACTCGACGCCGCGCATGTGCTGTACGGCCTGATCTATGGCGTCCAGATGGGTATCGGCGGGCCGAAGAAGGACATGGCCAACCTGATGACCTTGAACCAGAACGGCCAGGCGATCACGCTTGCCAACCAGATGCGCGACAAGGGAGCCACCGACGGCGCAAGCCTGGCGAAGCTGATCGCCCGGAAGGAAAGGGAATACACCTTTGCGCAGACGTTCCCGACGGGCACCCACGCCATGTGGCTGTACTACTGGCTGGCGGCCAGCGGCATCAACCCGATGAAGGACGTCAAGACCATCACCGTGCCACCGCCACAAATGGTCTCCAACATGCGCGTCGGCAACATGGACGGCTACTGCGTCGGCGAGCCGTGGAACAACCGGGCGATCATCGACGGCATCGGCTTCACCGCAGTGACCTCACAGGACATCTGGGTCGATCATCCGGAAAAGATTCTCGGCACCAGCGCCGAATGGGTGCACAAGAACCCGAACACGGCGCGCGCCATGGTCGCCGCGATCCTCGATGCCAGCAGGTGGATCGACGCCTCGATCGCCAACAAGCAGAAGACGGCCGAAACGATCGCCCAGAAGGCTTTCGTCAATACCGACAGCGAAGTCATCGTCGCCCGCATGCTCGGCCGTTACCAGAATGGCCTCGGCAGGAGCTGGGACGACAGGAATCACATGAAGTTCTTCAACGACGGTCTGGTGAATTTCCCCTACCTGAGCGACGGCATGTGGTTCATGACCCAGCACAAACGCTGGGGACTGCTCAAGAGTCATCCCGACTATCTGGCGGTCGCAAGGCAGGTCAATCGCATCGACATCTACAAGCAGGGTGCAGCCGCCGCTGGCGTCACGCTGCCCAAGAGCGACATGCGCAGCGGCAAGCTGATCGACGGCATCGTCTGGGACGGCAAGGACCCGGCCAGGTACGCCGACGGCTTCGGGATCAGGGCCTGACCCATGCACTGAACGCAGATCGTTCCCTCTCGCTGGCCAGCCCGGCGCCCGCAACCCGCCAATGAGCGATTCATTGTCTTCACTTTCCAGGATGCATCCATGGCCAGAGCCGTCCTCCATGACCCGCGCGACGCGGCGAAGCCCGCCGACACGCCACTGGCGCGCCGAGTCGCGATCGCTGTCGTGAGCCCGCCGGCAAGTCCGGCCGCCCCGCCGCGTGAGCCCTTCGACTGGCGCGGCCTCGGCGCGCGCGTGCTGCCGCCGCTGGTAGGCCTGGCGGCGCTGATTGCCGTCTGGGCTCTGGCGACACAGAAGAGCACCAGCTTCCCGACGCCGCTGGCCACCTTCGATGCGGCGGTGAAGCTCTTTGCCGACCCGTTCTACAGCAACGGCCCCAACGATCAGGGCATCGGCTGGAACATCCTGTTCTCGCTGCAGCGGGTAGGTCTGGGTTTCGGGCTGGCAGCGCTGGTCGGCATTCCGCTGGGCTTCGTGATCGGCCGCTTCGCACTGTTCCACCGCATGCTCTCGCCGTTGATCAGCGTGCTCAAGCCGGTGTCGCCGCTGGCGTGGCTGCCGATCGGCCTGCTGGTCTTCAAGAGCGCGAACCCGGCGGCGATCTGGACCATCTTCATCTGCTCGATCTGGCCAATGGTGATCAACACCGCAGTCGGTGTGCAGAAGGTACCTGAGGACTACCTCAATGTCGCCCGCGTGCTGAAGCTCAGCGAGTGGAAGATCGCCACCCGCATCCTGCTGCCATCGGTGATGCCGTACATGCTTACCGGCGTGCGCCTGAGCGTGGGCACCGCCTGGCTGGTGATCGTCGCGGCGGAGATGCTGACCGGCGGCGTCGGCATCGGCTTCTGGGTCTGGGACGAGTGGAACAACCTCAACGTTGCCCACATCATCATCGCCATCTTCGTCATCGGCGCGGTCGGGCTGCTGCTCGAATGGTCGCTGTTGGCAGTGGCGCGTCGCTTCGACTACAGCTGAGGTTCGCCATGCTCGTCAATCCCAGTCCTGCGATAAATACCCGGCGAACGCTGCAGATAGACGGTGTCGGGATGGTCTTCCCCACCCGGCGTGGCCCCTTCGTCGCGTTGCGCGACATCAACCTCGAAGTGCAACGCGGCGAGTTCGTCACCCTCATTGGCCACTCGGGCTGCGGCAAGAGCACGCTGTTGAACCTGGTGGCCGGCCTGACCACGCCGTCCAGCGGCATCCTGCTGCTGCAGGAACGTGAGCTGACGGGGCCCGGCCCGGATCGTGGCGTCGTCTTCCAGAATCACTCCCTGTTGCCGTGGCTGAACTGCCTGGACAACGTGCTGTTGGCCGTCGAGCGGGTGTTCGGCGACCAGGAGGGCAAGGCGCAACTGCGCGAACGCGCGCTCGCAGCGCTGGAACTGGTCGGCATGAGCCACGCCGTTGCCAAGCGTCCGCACGAGATCTCGGGCGGCATGAAGCAGCGTGTGGGGATCGCGCGCGCACTGGCCATGGAGCCGAAGATGCTGTTGATGGATGAA
The DNA here is from genome assembly GCF_023806635.1 of Accumulibacter sp. Classification (GTDB taxonomy): domain Bacteria; phylum Pseudomonadota; class Gammaproteobacteria; order Burkholderiales; family Rhodocyclaceae; genus Accumulibacter. The sequence continues at coordinate 3,797 of NZ_JAMTDQ010000006.1, read as the reverse complement.
CCCTTCGGTGCGCTGGATGCGCTCACGCGTGCACGGCTGCAGGACGAACTGATGAAGATCGTCGCCACCACCGGGGCGACGGTGATGATGGTGACGCACGACGTCGACGAGGCCGTGTTGCTCAGCGACCGCATCGTGATGATGACCAACGGTCCCGCTGCCACCATCGGCGAGGTGCTGCGCGTGGAGCTGCCGCGCCCGCGCGCCCGCGTGGTGCTGGCGGAGAACCGAGACTACGTGCAGTATCGCAAGGAGGTCATCGACTTCCTCTACACGCGACATAGCCACGTCGAAAAGGCTGCATGAGATGGACGCCGCCGTCGTCGCCAGCAAGAAGACCTTCATCCGCGTCGTTGAAGTCTGGGTGCCGGGCAACGACCGCAGTATGCTCGAGTTCAGCGCCGGCCTGTACGGCAGCGCACGGCGATTTGGCGCCGCCAGTCGGCGGATGTGCTTCGGCCTCGGCGAAGGCCTGCCGGGTCAGGCCTGGCTGGAAGGCCGTCCGATCGTGCTGCAACGCTTCGCAGGTGCGAACTTCCGCCGCACCGAGGCCGCCCACGCCGAAGGCCTGACCTGCGGCATCGCGCTGCCCGTGTTCGCCGGCGACTTTCTCACCGCGGTGCTGGTCATCTTCTGCGGTGACGACGAAGACCACGCTGGCGCCATCGAACTGTGGTCCAACGATCCCGCGGCATCGAAGGACATGACGCTCGATGATGGCTACTACGGCACGACGGCCGATGCTTTCGAGTTCATCTCGCGGCGCACCGCGTTCCGCGAGGGTTACGGTCTGCCTGGACTGGCCTGGCAGTCGCGGCTGCCGGTATTCCAGGAAGACCTCGGCAAGGGCGAACGCTTCCTGCGCGCCGACAGTGCGATCAAGGTCGGCATCAACCGCGGTTTTGTCCTGCCGTGCGCCACGCGCGGGCCCTCGACCTTCGTCTTGGCCTTCCTGTCGGCGATCGCGACGCCGATCGTGCGGCGTTTCGAAACCTGGCTGCCCGCAGCCGATGGCGCGTGCCTGACCCTTGCCGGCGGTTTTTGCGAGATCACCGGCACCGTGCGCGCCGGCGCTGCCAGCGACAGCATCGAACGTGGCCAGGGCACCCTCGGCCGCGCCGCATTCACCGGAGTGCCGATGGTCGGCGAGAGCGCCACCAGCGAACCCGGGCTTGTCGGCCGTGCGGCCAGCGCTGCCGGGCTCGCCGCCATGGTTGCAATACCCGTGCTGCACGATGGCCGGCTGCGCGCCGTCGTCGCCTGGTACTTCTGAGCCCACGTCATTCCCAATCCGGCGAGAGAGCTTCGACGATGGACACAATGACCGCCCTTGAGCCCGCCCAGACTTCTGGCGACTTGCGCGCCAGCCGCCGCCGGAAGCTGCCGGTCATCGGCTGAGGCCATGGCCGGCATGCGTGCGGTCGAGGAACTGCTCCAGCTGGCTCCCGACCTCCATGACATCGCGGTTGTCGGCGCCGAGCCGCATCCCGACTACGACCGCGTCCTGCTGTCGAAGCAGGGCAAGGTCGTGGCAACGCACCTGGCGCAGTTCGGCATCGGCCGCTACACGGGCACCCAGACCAGCACCAAGCTGAAAGTGAGGGGCATCGACCTCTTCGCGGCCGGCAACCTGACAAGGAGAAGGGCCTGTTCACGCTGGACGAGGTGTGCAGGCACACCAAGGCGAGCGCGAGTTGCGGTTCGTGCACCGGTCTCGTCGAGCAACCGCTGATGTTCACCGCTGGTGGCGCCTACTCGGGAGTGCCGGATCGCGCTCAGGGTGCGGGCCACGAAGTCAATTCCAATGAAGGTATGAGTCTGAACGGTCGGTTTTGAATGTCATATTTCTTAACCGATGATGAGGGCCTGTGGAGCTTGTGGGCAGCCGCCGGCCTGTGGGTGGGCGGTGGGAAACGCGAAGCGTTTTCCACGGGCCATCCACAGGATTGCGCGAAGCGCAAAGGCGGGAATCGGCGAAGCCGACTGTCCACAAATCCACAGGTCAGGGTTTTGGGGGAGCGAGTTTTCAAGCGGCGTTTCGGGATCGTTTGCTGAGAGATTGGAAGAGGCGATTGCGCGCTGTATTCAGACGCTCTACCGCCTCGTTGTCGCTCATGGCGCGGGATTTTTCCCGCAAGGCGTCGAGCGTCACGCCGGGTTTCAGGAAATCGCTGGCGTTGGGCAGAGAGGTCAGCTTCTCCAGCGGCGTCATCACCGCATCGAGCGGATAGCGTTTGCGGGTCTTGCCCTTCGTGTCGAGATATTCCTCGGCAAACAGGCAGGGCCGATGGAAGTTGACGTAGGGGTTCAGGTGCTCGGCGCAGAAGGCATTGACTTCGGCAGCGAAGCGCTGCGGAATGTGGCTGTAGCCCAGATGCTTGCGGATGATTGCCCCGTTCTTCGTTTCGGCCAGGCCATTGTCGTTGGAATGGCGCGGACGCGACTTGGTGAATTCTGCCGCGAGCTTATCGAGCATTTTGGCGACCTGGTGGTTGATGTACTCGGAGCCGTTGTCGGCATGAAAGCCCAGGATACGGAAGGGAAAGGCCTCCAGCAGCGCTTCGATGACCGGCAATAGGTAGGCCTCCGAAATCTTCTCGCAGGTGGCGACCAGCTCCCATTGGGTGACGCAATCGACCGCGTTGATGTGATAAACCTATTTTCCTCAGTTGACGCTCGCCAAACCTGCCGAGACCGTGGTGTGATGCGGGTTTCAGCCGAGACAGGGGGATCACCCAATGGGTGAAGAGCGCTTCGAGCAAAGAGCGGTGGTGGTGGCGGTTCAGAACGCGCTGAGCGCGCCGGAGGCGATCGTGGCAGAGGCCTTGCGGGTGACCACACCGGGGGGCCGCTTTCAGGTTCGCTGGGACGAGGGTGGCAGCGCCACGGCGCTGGGGCAGCTCGCGTTCTTCGCGGAGTTCCTGGAGTTCTCGGGTTTGTTCGAGCGTTGGCTGGAAGGCTGCCCGATGGCCTACACGAGCCCGAATGCGCCGTCTGTGCGCAATGTCCTGGGCACTTGGCTGCTGTCGATTCTGGATGGACAACGCCGGTATGCGCATGTGACGGGACTGCGCAGCGATGGCGTGGCGCCGGAGATCCTCGGTATGAGCGCGATCATCAGCGATGAGAGTCTGCGGCGAGCGCTCGCGCACTTGGCCCCGGCACCGAAGCGCTGTTCCGAAGCGGAGCGTCTGGAGCGAGAAGCTCGTTTGGCGCGGACTGGCGCCTGGATGGAAATGGCGTTGAGCGAGAGCATTCGAGAAGCCTTGTGGACGCAGTGGATTCTCGACATCGACACGACGGTGAAGGTGCTTTATGGTCATCAGGCCGGGGCGGAGATCGGTTACAACCCCGTGAAGCCCGGTCGGCCAAGCCATGTCGTACACACGTACTGGATCTCCGGGATGCGTCTGGTACTCGATGCCGAAGTCCAGAATGGCAAGGCCATCGCAGGGTGCCACGGCTTGCCGCGACTGCTCGAAATTCTCGGCCGCCTACCGCCCGAGTCGCGTCCGCGCCTGGTACGCGGCGACATCGGCTTCGGGGTCGAGCGGATCATGAAGGAACTGGAAGCGATCGATCAACCCTACCTCTTCAAGCTACGGCAAAGCGCGGGAGTGGTTCGCTTGATCGAGCGTCTTTGGAAGAACGGTGACTGGCGGGATGTCGGAGCTGGCGAGCAAGCCGTGGAGGCCAACCTCCAGCTGATGGGTTGGACCTGCGCCCGACGGGTGGTGGTGGTCCGGTGTTACGTCTTCCTCTCCCAGAGGGCTGAGGCGCTCGCTCATCCCGCGAAC
>NZ_JAMTDQ010000005.1 GCF_023806635.1 Accumulibacter sp. | reverse complement strand
GCGTTCTGGACGCGGGTTCGATTCCCGCCACCTCCACCACTGCGGGGGTGTACTGGTTTCGACAGGGCGAGAGATGGCGCGCAGGCGACCCGAAAGGCGACGGACGTAATCCGAGCAAATCCATAAACGCCAACGATGAGCGTTTCGCACTGGCCGCTTGAGGCCTGCTGAGGACGTAGCCGTCCAATAAACAGAATGGCTATCGGCGGGGGCTTCGGCCCCCGCCGTCACTTTCCGGCCGCGCTGGGCGCATACGCGCCGGGACGAGGGCCCGTGCGGGGCTGCAAGCGAAACCGGGAGAGGGTCGCGCCGGATTGGCGGCCTGCGCTGGTGGGGATTCGGGGTCGCGGCGTCGCGGCGTCGCATTGCCCGCCGGCCGATCCGCGACCGCTATCGCGACGGACAGGCGGTATTGCTCCCTTGCGGCGAGTCCGGACGGCTTGCTGCCGCCCGTTCAGCCCATATTGGCGGTGGCGAGCGGACGCTTCCGCCGGGCGTTGTCGTCGAAGCCGGTGAGCTGCGACTCGATCCCGTCGAAGCTCTGGGCAGTGGCCGGCGTCAGCCGCGACAAGCGTCGCAGCAGGCGCTGCTGGGCAAAGGTCTCGGTGGGTTCCGGTTTGCCGAGCACGTACTCGGAGCCGCGGCGCGTCGTCACGATCATCGAGTTGCCATCGAGGGTGTAGGCGGTGATCGGTGAGGTCCGGATGTGCGAGGACGACGGAAAGCGCGGGTTGCTCCCGTAGACGCGTCCCTCGATGCACACCAGCTCCTCCCCATCACGGGTGACGAGATCGAGCATCTTCCAATTGTTCAGGATGTTCATGGTGTTACCCCAATCCATGCAAGACGAGAAGCGTCGAACGCAGGGCGATTGTACGCCACTTCAGGGCTTTGTGGACCGCTGCGCGGCCTGCACGCTCGAGGCTCCGGCATTCGTGCCGACAGGCACATGGAGAAACGTTCCCCATCTTCTCGAAGGCTGCTGCAAATTGTTGATCTGTTGACCGGTTGAAGCCTGCCTGCGCAGGTCGTCCGGGACTGCCGGGGATACTTCGCTGCGAGTGCCAGACGTACCCGTCGGGAAGCTCCGAGGCGGCCGCAGCCAATGCGCGTCGCACGCCCGGAAAGCCTCTACGAACGCGTCCCGTGACGGCGAACCATCAGGGCAGTTCGCCATGCGCCCGCCTCCAACAGCAAACAGCAAGAACTGTGCTAGCCGCGATGGTCTTGCCAATTGACGCATTAAAGCATGATGCTGCAGATGTTCCGCAGTGACCGGCAGGATGCGGGTGTAAAGTTTTTCGACAGACGTCTCCCTGGCTTCGGGTGATCGGGCGGCAAGGCACGCGGCGAGAGGGCCCGTCACGCCAGCGGTCGGTGGCGCGCCTGGCCCTGCCCCGCGTGCCGCTCCGGCAGCAGCTCTTCCCGTTCCTCGTCGCCAAGCTCTTCGACGCGGGCCAGCTGGCGTGCAAGCACGCTCAGGTCGGCTTCCGAGGCGTCGTGCCGTCTGGCGAGGCGGCCGCGGATGCGTGCCACCAGCTGGCCGGGCGAAGCCGCTGGCGCGACGATGAAGAAGGCTGCGCCAGAACGGCTGGCAAGTTGGCGGAAGGCTGCGCGCCGGCGGCGTTCGAGGAACGCAGCGTCGACGATCACCGACCAGCCGGCAGCGAGAAGGCCGCGCGCCAGTTCGGCCAGGCGCTCGTAGGTGCGCTCGCTGGCCGCGGCGGAATAGATGCCGCCGTCCAACCGCGATCCGCTGTCGGCAGCGGCGGCCAGTCCGAACAGCCGCTTGCGCTCGACATCGGAGCGCAGACGAATCGTCGCCGCTGCCGCATCGGCGAGAAGCAGGTCGCGTGAGGCGCGCGTCTTGCCGCAGCCGGCGACGCCATGGGTGATGATCAGGCGCGGCGGCGTCGGTACGACCAGCCGCTCGGCAAGCGCCAGGTAGCCGGCTGCCGGGCCGTCATCGGCGCCATCCTGCCGGTTGCGGATGGCGGCGACCTTGCTCCGCACGAGCGCGCGATAGACGGCGTAGAAGCGCAGCAGCGGCACGGCCTCGTAGTCGCCGCTGCACGCCAGCCATTCGTTGAGCAGCCAGCAGGCGAGACCGGGCTGGCGATGGTCGAGCAGGTCGATGTAGGTGAAGGCGATCTCGCTGGCCACGTCGATCCAGCGCAATGCCTCGCTGAACTCGATACAGTCGAAGAGGGTCACCCGACCGTCGATGACGACCAGATTGCCCAGGTGCAGGTCACCGTGGCAATCGCGTATGCGGCCGTCCGCCTTGCGGGCGACGAACCGCGACTGCAGGCGGTCGAACTCGGTTTGCGTCCACTCGCGCAGACGAGTGAGGCGTACCGCTGTCTGGTCGCCGGGCAGCAGCTCGCGCAGTTCGTCGAAGTTGGCGAGTGCCGGCGCGAGGACCTGTCCGGGTTCGCCGAAAGGCGAGTCGGCGGGGGGGGCCGCCGCCATGGCGTGGAAGGTGGCGAGCGTCGCAGCCAGATCGGAGACGCGCTGCCGGCCGAGCCGACCGCGGGCGCACAGTCGGTCGAGGCGGCCATCTTCGGCGAAGCGGCGCATCCGGACTGCGTACTCGGTCACCTCGCCGGTGCCGCCGATGCGCGGATCGGACGGGTCGCCGACGATCGGCAGTACCGCCAGATAGAGTTGCGGCGCAAAGCGGCGGTTCAGGCGCAGTTCGGTCTCGCAGCAGATGCGGCGCCGCTCGAGCGTGCCGTAGTCGAGGAAGGGCAGGACTACCGGTTTCTTGATCTTGTAGGCGAAGTCGCCTGCCAGCAGCAGCCACGAGGCATGGGTCTCGATCAATTCGACCGTCGCCGCCGGGTGTGGATAGCGTGCCGGGTCGAGCAGGGCGCTGATCAGTGGCGGCAGCGGCGGCGACATGCCTCAGCTCCGCTGGCCGCGGCGCAGCCAGCCCTTGCGCAGCTCCTCGAACGCGCACATCAGGATGGCGCAGCCGGCGGCGAGCAGCCAGCTGCTGCTGCCGATCGCCGCCGTGCCGAAGAGCCAGTTGCCGGGCGGTGTGTAAAGGATGAACAGGATCACCGCCAGTTCGGCGGCGATGCCGAGCAGCAGGTAGCGATTGCCACCGAGGCCGTAGCTCAGGATCGACTGCCGCGGGTGGCGGCAAAGGTAGAGGTTCATCATCTGCATGACGACAATCGTCGCCAGGCAGGCGGAGGTCGCCTGCAGGTACAGCGGGTCGAGGCGGTCGAGCGTCTGTCCATGCTGCCAGCCGGCGGCATCGAGGACGAAGAAGAAGGCCAGCATCGCCGCCGTCGCTTCGATGACGCCGAGAAAGAGGTAGGCGCGGGCGAGCAGGCCCCACGACAACAGCCGCTCGCCACGCTGGCGCGGTGGGCGTCGCATCACCGCCGGGTCGGGCTTCTCGGCGCCGAGCGCCAGCGCCGGCAGCATGTCGGTGCCGAGGTCGACGGCCAGGATCTGGATGACGGTCAGTGGCAGCGGAATGCGCAAGAGGACGAAGGCGAGAAAGGGTACCAGCTCGGGGATGTTCGAGCTGAGGATGTAGGTCAGGAACTTGCGGATGTTCTCGAACACCGCCCGCCCTTCCTCGATCGCCGCGACGATGCTGGCGAAGTTGTCGTCGAGCAGGATCAGGTCGGCGGCCTCCTTGGCGACGTCGGTGCCGCCGATGCCCATGGCGATGCCGATGTCCGCCGCCTTCAGCGCCGGCGCGTCGTTGACGCCGTCGCCGGTGACGGCGACGATCTCGCCCTTGTTCTGCAGCGCCTGTACGATGCGCATCTTCTGCTCGGCGGCGACGCGGGCGAAGAGGATCTCGGGCGCGTCGAGCGCCAGCTGCAGTTGCGTCGGCGACATCAACCGCAGCTGCTCGCCGCTGACCACCGTCGGCGCTTCGCCGCTGATCAGGCCGATCTGGCGGGCGATCGCCAGTCCGGTGCGCGGGTGGTCGCCGGTGACCATGATCGTCCGGATGCCGGCTTCCCTGCAGCGCGCGATCGCCGGTGGCACTTCGGGCCGCGGCGGATCCTCGAGGCCGATCAGTCCGGCGAGAACCATCTGCTGTTCTTCGCCGGCCGCATCGTGTTCGTCGACGGCGCGATCGGCAAAGGCGAGCACGCGCAGGCCCTGGCCCGCCATTTCATCCTGCGCCGCCAGCAGGCGGGTGCGGGCAGCCGGATCGAGTGGCGCGACGCCGGCATCGAAGCGCACGCTGGTGCAGCCGGCGAGCACCGTTTCGGGGGCTCCCTTGCAGTAGAGCATGCGACCCTGCGGCGTGTCGCAGATCACCGACATGCGCTTGCGGTCGGTATCGAAGGCAATCTCGGCGACACGCCTGAAGCCGGCCAGGTCGCCGGCAAACTGGCGGCCGACCGCGGCCAGCGCGATCTCCATCGGATCGCCACGCAGGGTCTGCCGACCCTCCTCATCCACCTCTTTCAGATTGTGGCAGAGCGCCGCGTTGACGAACAGCGCGCGGTGGTCGAGCAGCGTCGGTCCGCGCCGAGCCAGCTCGGCGCAGGGCAGCATGCCGCCGCCGATCCACAGTTCCTGCACCGACATCCGATTCTGCGTCAGGGTGCCCGTCTTGTCGCTGCAGATCACGGTCGTCGAGCCGAGCGCCTCGACCGCCGGCAGATGGCGCACGAGCGCGTTGCGCCTGGCCATTCGCTGCGTTGCCATGGCCAGCGACAGGGTGACGGTCGGCAGCAGTCCTTCGGGCACGTTGGCGACGATGATGCCGATGGCGAAGAGCAGGTTCTCCCAGGTCGGCAGCCCGATTGCCTGGCCGACGAGGAACAGGAGCACACCCATGCCGGTGGCCAGGCCGGCGACGATGCGCGACAGGCGGGCGATCTCGCGTTGCAGCGGCGAGCTGACTTCGCCGGCGGTTTGCGTCAGGTGGGCGATGCGGCCGAACTCGGTGCGCATGCCAGTGGCGTAAACGACGCCGCGTGCCTGCCCGGAAACGACCGAGGTGCCGGCGAGAACGATGTTTTTCGCCTGCAGAGGCGATTCCTCGCCGGAGGGTTCGAGCGTGCGCGCCTTGGCGAGCGACTCGCCGGTCACAGTCGACAGGTTGACCCGCAGGCCGGAAAGCTCGATCAGGCGGCAGTCGGCGGGGACGAAGTCGCCCTCTTCGAGGAGGACGATGTCCCCCGGTACCAGCTCGCTGGCGAGAATGCCGCTGATCTCACCGGCGCGCAGTGTCTTCACCCGGTGTGGCAGCAGGCGGCGCAGGGCAGCGACCGCCCGCTCCGCCCTGTACTCCTGCCAGAACGAGAAGACGCCGTTGATGACGATGACACCGACGATGGCCAGGCCGAGCCTGGCCATTCCCTGTCCCGGGTCGAAATGCTCGGCAGCGAACGACAGGCCGGCAGCGATCCACAGGACAATGGCGAAGAAATGGGTGAACTCCTGCGCGAAGCGCAGCAGGAGATGCCTTTTCTCGACCTCCTCGAGCAGGTTCGGCCCGAACTCGCCGAGCCGGCGCGCCGCCTCGCCGGCAGCCAGTCCGGTGGACGAACTGTTCAGGCTGGCCAGAGCCTGTTCCACAGTCAGCGAATGAACCCGCACGCGCGCGAACTCTCGTTGCGATCAGGTCGACAATCTACACCCTTGGCGGCAGGAAAGCACCACCGCGGGACGACCGTTTGCCGCTCCTGGTGGTGGCAAGGGTTGCTGGGCAGGGCTTGGCGCTGCCGGTCAGCCGCTGCCCGGACGTCGCCTGTTGCGCCAGACGGCGAGCAGCGTCGCCAGCTTGTCGCCCGGCGACAGGCGCTCGTCGGACAGTGCTTCGAGAAAGTCCGACAGCCGTTTCGACCGGACGATCGCGAAGCCCGTCAGCAGGGCCGAGAGGATGAAGACCAGGGCGAAGAAGGCGAGGCGCTCCGGCAGCGGTTCCTGGGCCGCGTCGATCAGGTTCATGCCGAGGAAGCCGGTGCTGATCGTGGCGATCAGACCGGCGGTGGTGACCACGGTCAGCCGTACGACCGTGTTCGCCTGCCGGCGCAGACTGTCGCTGTCGAGGTATTGACTCATGTCCTGGATTTCCTCGCGCAGTTCGGCGTACAGGCGCTCGGTGCCGAGGTGTCCGCGGGTCATGGCGAACAGCGCCCGCGCCTGTGCCTGGTCGGAGATCTCGGTGAACCAGTAACGGTGGGTGAAGCGCAGGAAGACCTCGAGCACTTCGCGGATGTCGCGCTTGAAGGTCTTGACCGACTCGGCGTTGCCGATCTGCAGCCGGTTGAGCGCCGTCACCAGGCGATCGGAAAGCATCAGCAGTGCCGCCTTGTGGAAGTGGGGAATCAGTGCCAGGAGAAAGAACTGGTGACGGAACTGCCCGAGCAGCCCGTTCTCGGCGCCGGTGAAGTAGGCATCGCGGGCGCTGCCGACCATGATGAACGCGTGACCGCAGGAGAGCAGCCGGGTGCCGCTCTGCTCCGCCTGCGGATGCCAGTAGCGGTCGTAGCAGAAGCGCGCCTCGAAATCCTCGAGGTGCTGGTCGGAATACGGCAGCGAGCCGCTCCTGCCGGGGCCGCTGACCAGCACCAGGCGGGCGAAGTCACCGCGACCGAGGCGGCGCGGATCGTCCATCGCCAGATAGGCGAGCAGCGGCATGCGGTGATACTCGATCTGCCGGTAGCGCACCGGACCCTCCTCGTCCGAGTGGTGCAGAACCAGCGGCCGCAGCAGGAACTCCCAGTGCGACGAGATGCATGGGGCACGGAAGCGGCTGACGAAAGCCAGGTACTTGCTGCGCTTCTCGTAATCCGAGGTGGCCAGCACGCGGCCGTCGGCGGCGAGCCATTCGCTGCGCCGCAGGCAGTGGCCACCGCTGCCATCGTCGTCCCAGTACGGCGGATAGGCGCGGCCGAAACGGTAGAGCGTGTCCTGCACCTGCCGCAGGTCGAGATCGTCGGCGGCGATCTCGACGACGAGGATGACGACGTCGATGTCGTGGAAGAAGTAGAGATCGAGGTGAATGATGTCGAAGCACAACGGCGTTTCGCTGTCCTTGAAACTCATCCGCACCTGTGCCACGTCGTGCCGGCGGAAGACCCGGATCGGCGATCCCCCCTGCTGTGGATTGTCGTCGTCGCCACCTCCTTCGCCGTAGAGAAAGCGCTGCACGTAGGGCAGGAAGGTGACGAACTCGCTGTAGTGACGTTCCTGGAACTGCTCGGGATCGCCGCCGAACTCGTCCGCGAGTTCGCGCCACGGCTGGCTGGCGCTCTCCTGCGCGAGCACCTGATGGTGCTGCTGCAAGGGGCCGCCGGCGGCCAACGGCATCAACTGCAGGGGCCAGAGGAGGATTTGCCGGAAGTGTCCGACCCGTTGTTCCTGTTGGCGGCTGGGGATGTCCATCGCTTTTCTCCGGGCCGGGGGCCGCAAGCCGGTCGCTCGACCGGCGATTCAGCCGCCGGTCTCGGCCAGCAGTCGGCCGATCATCCGCTCGGCCTGTTGCAGGTAGCCACCGCCGAACAGGTTCAGATGGTTGAGCACATGGTAGAGCTGGTACAGCAGCTTGCGCTGGGCGCAACCGTCGGTCAGTGGCCAGGCTTCCCGGTAGGCGGCGTGGAAGCTGTCGGGAAAACCGCCGAACAGCTCGCTCATCGCCAGATCGGTTTCGCGATCGCCCCAGTAGACGGCCGGATCGAAGAGCGCCAGCCGGCCGCTGTCGTCGAGCGCGGCGTTGCCGGACCAGAGATCGCCGTGCAGCAGACTCGGCTGCGGCTGATGATCGACGAACAGCGCCGGCAGTGCGTCGGCCAGACGCTCGCCGCTGGCGATCAGCCGGCCAGGCTGGCGATGCCGTTTCGCCAGTTCCAGTTGCGGCAGCAGGCGCTGACGGGCGAAGAACAGCGGCCACGTCGGCTGCGCGGCGTTGCACTGCGGGCTGCTGCCGATGAAGTTGTCGCGCGGCCAGCCGAAGTGGCTGCCCGTGATGCGGTGCATCGCCGCCAGCGCGTGGCCGGCGGCAGCGCCTGCTGCATTCCCGCGCAGGGGAGCGAGCGCCAGATGCTCGAGTGCCAGCCAGGCATGCCGGCCACTGACTCCGTGGCCGCAGACGCGTGGCACGCGCAGTGCCGGACAGGCCGCCAGCGCCGCCAGGCCGTCGGCTTCGGCGGCGAACATCGCCGCCAGACGGGCGTCGTTGAGCTTGACGAAGCAGCGGCGCTGGCCGCTGCGCACCACCATGCTGCGCGAGATCGACCCGCCGCCGACCTCGCTGACCGAGTCGAGCGCGGCAACGGCGTCGCCGTCGCTGCCGAGCAGCGCGCGCAAGGCGGCGTCGAGATCGGCATCGAGGATCTGCTGGCCGGAGATCATTCCGCTCCCGGCAAGCTGCGGTGGAGTGGCTGCGGGCATGCGGCTGGCGACCCGCGTCGTGCCGCAGGTTGGCACATGCTGCGCGCTGACCGGCAGCCGGCAGCGGCGAACGGGTTTACGGACGCCGGCGAATATGGTCTCATACGCACCCCGCGCCGGCGTGCGGCGGCACTGACGGTCGGCCGGCGGGCTGCTCGCGCGCCGCTCGTCGGCGAAGAACGGACCGGGCGATCGCCTGCCGGCTTGCCGCCGCCAACTTCCAACCCAGGAGTCAAAGCCATGAAGATTCGCCTGATACTCGTTTCCGCCCTGCTCGCGATCGGTCTTGCCGGTTGCGGTGAAGACGCCAAGAAAGCCGAGGCCGCCAAGGCCGAGGCCGCAAGACTCGCAGCCGAGGCCAAGCAGAAGGCCGACGAAGCGGCCAAGAAGGCCGGCGAGGCCGTCGGGGCGGCCGCCGACGCGACCAAGGAGGCTGGCAAGGAGGCCGTCGCGGCAACCAAGGAAGCCGGCAAGGAGATGGTCGTCAAGGCCGCCGATGCAACCAAGGAAGCCGCCGACGCGACCAAGGACGCAGCCGACAAGGCGAAGGCGGCAGTCGGCAAGTAGGACTCGTTTCGTTCCGTGACGGCGGCGGGCAGTGCCCGCCCGCCGCTGTTCAGAGTTCGCCTCACTGCGGATCGACCGGCGACGCGGCCGCGCCCGGGCGCGCGGTCGGCGTCGCCGCAGCAGGTGGCCGCAGGTAGTCGAAGAACATCCGGTCGGCGCCGAGCATGTGCTTCGTCACCACCTCGTAGGCGAGGAACTGGAAGACGTCGCCGACCCCGCGCGTGCCGCTGCGGTAGTCGTCGAGCAGCCGGTGCGCCTCGGCGGTCAGCGCCTCGTGCAACTGCAGATGCTCGGCCGCCGCCGGGAAGCCGGCGGCGGTGATGACCGTCTCCTCGTCGCGGAAGTGCTCGACGACGTTGGCGAGCAACTGGTCGACGATCGCGCCGCGCTGTTCGCCGGACTGCTCGGAGAGGATCGCCGCCAGCAGCCGGTTGGCGTCGGTGAAGAGCTGGCGGTGACCGCGGTCGATGACCTCGTTGCCGCATTCGTATGCCGGACGCCAGACGAGCTGTACGAAGTTGGCGGCGACATGGCCCGCGCCGTCTTCGTGGCATGCGTGTTCCGCAGCCACCTGCACCTGGTTGCGGCCGCCGCTCTTGGCGCGGTAGAGCGCCGCGTCGGCGCGCGCGAACCACTCCTCCCAGCTCTCCCCGGCGCCGCATTCGGCCACCCCGATGCTCACCGAGACGCTGCCGACGCTGGCGAAGTGGGCGGCCGCCACCTCCCGCCGCAGCCGCTCTGCGATCGCCGACGCAGTCGCCCGGGCGGTATTCGGACAGAGGACGACGAACTCCTCGCCGCCCCAGCGGCTCAGCGAGTCCACCTTGCGCAGCGCCGCCTGCAGCAGCGCCGTCAGGCGCTGCAGGACGGCGTCGCCGACGGCATGGCCATATCGATCGTTGATCGGCTTGAAGCGGTCGATGTCGATCAGCAGCAGGCAGAGCGACTGCCCGTAGCGCGCCATCCGTTCCATCTCGCTGCGGACGCTCTCTTCCAGACGGCGCCGGTTCCAGGCGCCGGTCAGGCGGTCGGTGCTGGCCACTTGCTCGAGTTCGACGACCATCTGCTGCAGGTCGCGATTCGCCTCCTGCAGGCGTTGCAGCGTCTCCTGGATCGCCAGCGAAGCCTGCTGCCGCGTCGCCGGTTCGATCAGCGATGCGATCGCCTGCAGCGTCCGGTCGGGGGCCAGGATCGCCATCTTCAGCCACCAGTAGCGCCTGCTCTGGCCGTTGCATGCGAGTTCGACGTCGGCCCCGGCCGACGCCTCGCCGGCGAGGATTTGTCGGTCGCATTCGGCGAGCAGGCTGCACGCCGGCGGTGGCACGAGTTCCTCTTCCGACTTGCCGGTCAGGTGCTCGCCCGGCCGACAGAGCAGCCCCTCGATCGCCGGGTTGGCCAGCAGATAGCGCCCGTCGAGTCCCTTCAGCGCGAAGCCGACGGCTGTGGTCGGCATCAGCAGTCGCAGCAGCCCGGACATCGGCACCAGTGCCTCGCCGACCACGGCGTCGACCGGCTGCATGTCGTCGGTCACCGGTCTGTCTCGCCCGGGTTGTCGTGGCGCTGCAGCCGGGCGCCGGCCACCGTCCTGCCCCCGGCGATCCCGGGCCGGCGCGGCGCGGATCCCGCGCCGGTCGCGCCACGCCGGCGTCGGCCCAGGAGCGGCGAGCTCACTGGCCAGTCTTCGCCGCAGGACGCGGGGCGAGGACGACGCGGTTGCGTCCCTGCATCTTGGCGGCGTAAAGGGCGCGATCGGCCCGGCTGACGAGATCGGTCGCCGACTCGCCGGCAACATGATCGGCGACGCCGATCGACACCGAGATGTTGCCGACCAGGACCTCGCGGTCGCCGCTGCGGCGGACTTGACTGGCGGCGACCAGCGCGCGCAGTGCCTCGGCGAGGCCGACGGCACCGCCGCGCGGCGTATTCGGCAGGACGACGGCGAACTCCTCGCCACCGTACCGCGCGGCGGTGTCCTTGCCCTTGACGTTGGCACGCAGGATCTGCCCGACGCTGGCCAGGACCCGGTCACCGAAGACGTGTCCCTGGCCGTCGTTGATCTTCTTGAAGTGGTCGAGGTCGATCATCAGCAGGCACGGCCCGATGGATTCCGCTTGCAGCTCGGCAAGGCAGGCCGCCAGAGCAAGATCGAATCCCTTGCGGTTGACGAGGCCGGTGAGGCCGTCGATCAGCGCCTCCTCGCGCGCGCGCGCCACCTCCTGTCGCAAGTGCTCGGTTTCGCGCACGCTCTCGGCAAGACGTGTCTTCAGGGTGCTGATCGCTTCCTGCATCTGCCGTGTCCCGCGCAGGATGTCTTCGACGCCGCTGCTGAGCGCGTCGTTGCCGGTCGCCGGATCGATCAGCTCCTCGTTCCAGCGTACCAGTGAATCGCCGAAGCGGGTCGCCTCGTCGCCCGCCGCCGCGGTCGACTCCGAGACATGGCTGACGAGTTGCGTGACGCTGTCACCGATGCGCAGCGCCGTTTTGGCGTCGAGTTCGTTGATGTGCCGGGAATGGAGGTCGTCAATCGTCTCGTCGTTGAGCCGCCCACCACGCTGCAGCAGCGAGTCGAGTTCGCTGCGCAGGGCCGGATTGGCGCCGGACACATACTCGTACCACACCGTGTAGCTGGTCGGGTGCATGCCGGCGTCGTGCTGGGCCATGTGCTTGATTGCCAGCCGCAGGTATTCGGTACTCTGGGCGGCGCTGTGTCGGTACTTCATCCCGTCCTCCATTTGCAGGCCGGTTCGAACGCTGATCCTGACATGTCTTCCCCTTCCCTCTTGTTGTTCTTCGGCGAGCCAGAGCGCCCGTTCAGATGCGGCCCTGCAGCAGCAGTCGCTCGACTTCCGCGGGCGGCAGCGGGCGGCTGAACAGGTAGCCCTGCAGTTTGTCACATTGCGCCCGGCGCAGGAAATCGGCCTGCTGCGAATTCTCGACGCCTTCGGCAATGACTTCGAGACCGAGGCTGCGCGCCATGGCGATGATGGCCGTCGTGATGCCGGCATCGTTGGCGCTCTCCGGCAGTCCGCGGACGAAGCTCTGGTCGATCTTCAGCATGCTGATCGGGAAGCGCTTGACGTACGACAACGACGAATAGCCGGTGCCGAAGTCGTCGATCGAAAAATGCACGCCGCGCGCGCGCAGCCGGGACAAGCCCTCGATGCGCCGCATGTCCGGGTCCATCAGGATGCTCTCGGTCAGCTCCAGCTCGAGCCGGTTGGCGTCGATTCCCGTCTCGTCGATGATGCTCGCCACGGTGCCGATGAAATCGGCGCCGCGCACCTGCGTCGCCGAGACATTGACCGCCACCCGCGGCACGGCTGCCCCGCGTTCCTGCCACAGGACGAGTTGCCGGCATGCCGTCCGCAGCACCCATTCGCCGAGCGGAACCATCAGTCCGCTGTCCTCGGCCACCGGGATGAACTCGCCTGGCGACACCAGCCCGTGCTCGGGATGCTGCCAGCGGAGCAGCGCCTCGACGCCGACGATCGTGCCGTCGGTGGCCAGGACCTGCGGCTGATAGAAGAGGCGGAACTCGTCCCGTTCGATGCCCTTGCGCATGTCGTTCTCGAGCCCCAGGCGCCTCACCGCCGCCGTCGTCAGCGATCGGTCGTAGAGCTGCCAGTTGTTGCGGCCCAGTGCCTTGGCGTGGTACATCGCCGTGTCGGCATGCTTGAGCAGCGCCGATGCGTCGTCACCGTCGCCGGGAAAGAGCGCGATGCCGATGCTGGAGGTCACCGTCACTTCCTGCGCGCCGATGTGGAATGGCTGCCCGAGCATCGCCTGCAGGCGGTCGGCGATCAGGCCGACGACCTGCGCATCCTCGAGATGCGGCAGGACGACCGTGAACTCGTCACCGCCGAGGCGGGCGAGGTGCATGCCGCTGCCGTCGAGCGCCGGGCGGGCGACGAAGTCGTCGCCGCGCAGCCGCTCCTTCAGGCGATCGGCCACCGCCTGCAACAACTGGTCGCCGACGCTGTGTCCGAGGGTGTCATTGACCCGCTTGAAGCCGTCGAGGTCGAGGAAGAGCAGGGCGACGACACGGCCCTGTCGACGCGCGCGCAGCAACTCGTCGTCGAGTCGCTCGAGAAAGCTCTGCCGATTCGGCATTCCGGTCAGCGTGTCGAAGTAGGCGAGGCGCCGGATGCGGTCTTCGTTCAGCTTCTGCAGCGTGATGTCGCGGACGACGATGACGACCTTGTCGGCGCCGCTGGGTGCCAGGCGCGCCTCGTAATGGTGCATGCCGTCGGCCAGCGGCAGCTTGTAGACCAGTGACTCGATGCGGCTCCCCTGCAGGGTGCGCTCGATCGCGCGCAGGACGAGTTCGGCGACCTCGCCGGGCAGGATCTCCGCCACATGGCGGTCGACGACGGTGTCCGGAGCGAGCCCGGGTGTCGCGCCAAGACCGGCCTTGAAGTCGAGATAGGTTCCCTGCCGGTCGGTGAGAAAGATCGTGTCGGGTATCGCCTGCACGATCGCCGCCTGTTTCTCCTTCAGATCGTGCAACTCGCGCACCGCCTGTGCCGAGCGCAGGACGTAGCGTGCCCGATGGCCGAGGATCGGCCAGTTGATCGGTTTCGAGACGAAGTCGTTGGCGCCCGACTGGTAGGCCTCGTTGATCGAGTCGAGATCGTCCATGCCGGTGACCATGATGATCGGCAGGCGGGTCATGTCCCAGCGTTGGCGAACCCGCCGGCAGAGCTCGAAGCCGTTCATTCCCGGCATGTCGACGTCGAGCAGCAGCAGGTCGGGAACCAGTTTCGACAGCAGTTCCAGCGCCGCTTGCGCGTCGCTCGCTTCGTGGACGACGAAGTCGAACTGGGAAAGTGTCTCGTACTCGAGCAGTCGCATCACGTCATCGTCGTCGACGATCAGTGCGGTCGCCTGCCGCGCGGACTGCGGTGTCGGCATGTCAGTGGTCCGGGTTCCTCAGGGCTGCCAGCGCCGCGAGCACGCGCGGCAGGTGGGATTCTACGTCAGCCAGCAGGGTTTTCGCTGCTTCGGCGTTGCCGCTTCGGCCAAGGCTCTCGATCTCGCGGCAGAGCGCCGACAAGCGTTCGGCACCGACATTGGCGCTGCTCGATTTCAGCGCATGGGCTGTGCGGCGCAGGGCTTCGGCGTCGCCGGCGGCAGCGGCGGCCTGCAGTTGCGCGAGGCGTGCCGGTGCGTCGCCGAGATACGCGGCGACCACCTTCTGCACCAGCAGTTCGCCGTTCGGGCCCGGGAGTTGGCGAATCGTGTCGAGCGTGCGTGGGTTGATCGCCTCGTCGCCAATCTCCGCTGGCGCCGCTGCAGCGGCGACTGGCGGTTGCGGCAGCCAGCGTTGCAGGATGGCGGCGAGCTGCTGACGACCGAAGGGCTTGCTGAGATAGTCGTCCATGCCTGCGGCGAGGCAGCGTTCGCGGTCGCCGGCCACCGCGTTGGCGGTCAGCGCGACGATCGGCAGGTGCTGGCGCAGCGCGCCGCTTCGCTGTCGGTCGCGGATGCGGGAGGTGGTCTCGAAGCCATCCATTTCCGGCATCTGGCAATCCATCAGGACGAGATCGAAAGCTTCATGCGCGATGCGGTCGAGCGCGCTCCGGCCGTTATCGGCGAGGCGGTAGGCCACCCCGAGCGATTCGAGCATGGCGCCGGCAACCGCCTGGTTGACCGGGTTGTCCTCGGCGACCAGCACCAGCCCGCCGAGCGTGCCTGGCAGGGCCTCGGCGACCGGCGCCGGCGCCGCTGCGGGTAGTGGGCCGGACGATGCCTGTGCCGGTCGCGGCGAGCCGACCCGCGAGCGTGAATCGGGGTCCGGCTTGCGCAGCGCGATCTCGAACCAGAACAGCGTGCCGCGGTCGGCCTCGCTGTAAAGGCCGATCCGTCCGTGCATCAGCTCGACCAGGCGCTTGGAGATTGCCAGCCCGAGGCCGCTGCCACCGAAACGCCGGGTGGTCGAGCTGTCCGCCTGGACGAAGGCGCTGAACAGTCGGCTCTGCGCCTTCGCGCTGATGCCGATGCCGCTATCCTGGACCTCGAAGCGGAAGAGCGCCTCCAGCGGATTGTCGTCGAGCAGAGCGAGGCGGATGGCGATCTCGCCATGGCTGGTGAACTTGATCGCGTTGCCCACCAGGTTCGTCAGGATCTGGCGCAGGCGCACCGGGTCGCCGCTGACCGCCGGCGGCAGATCGTCGGGGATGCCGCACGACAGTTCCAGTCCCTTGGCGCGCGCGGCCTGGGTGAACGGGTCGATCAAGTCCGCGAGCAGTTGTCGCAAGTCAAAATCGACCTGCTCGATGGCCAGCTTGCCGGCCTCGATCTTCGAGAAATCGAGAATGTCGTTGATGATCGTCAGCAGATGTTCGCCCGAGTGGTGGACCGCGTCGGCAAAACGCCGCTGCTGCCCGCTGAGATCGGTGTGGCGAAGCAGTTCGTTCATCCCGAGGATGCCGTTCATCGGCGTGCGAATCTCGTGGCTCATGGTCGCCAGGAACTCGCTCTTCGCCCGGTTCCCGGCTTCGGCGAGTTCCTTCGCCTGGCGCAGTTCGTCGGCCTGGACCGCCAGGTGGCGGTCGCGGTCCTCCACGTGCCTGAGCATCGTGTTGAAGCCGACGGCCAGCTCGCCGATCTCGTCGCTCGATTCGATCGACGCGCGGGCCGTGTAGTCGCCTTCTCTTGCGACCTTGGCCATGACGCTGACGAGCCCGGCGATGGGCGTCACGATGCCACGGTAAGTCCACGAGAACAGTACCAGCAGTGCGAGCAACATCAGCGCAGCGGCTGCCGTTGCCAAGCCGGCCAGAAGACGCACTTTGGTGGCGACTGCCTGGCCGACGCTGATCCGCCAACGCTCGAGATCGGAGCTCAGTCGATTGCCCTCGGCGATGAGCTTGCCGAAAGCCACCATGGCCTCGTCGTTCTCCGTGGTCGGAGCACGAATCCTGCTGAAAGCGTCGGCTTGACGGACGAATTCCGCCCATCTGGGCGTGAATTCCCTCTCGACCTGCCCGCGCAGCTCGTCGTCCAGGGTTGTCGCGATGAGGTTCGGCAGGCTCGCGCCGAAGTCGCGCATGGTCTTTCTGGCCAGTTGCACGGCGGGAACGGTGCCTTGCGTGAGGACGACCTCGTCGAGCGCGCGCAGGGTCAGTTGCAGGTTGATCGACGCCTCGGAGGCGGCGGTGGACATTGTGGCGCTGCGCTGTATGAGGCTGTAGCCAAGCGCCGCGGTCGTCGCCATCGTGGTCACGATGGCGAGTGTCAGTCCCCCGGCAAGGAGCAGTCGAGTACGGAAACGAAAGCGTCGAGTCCTCACTGGCGGCGTCTCGCCTTACTGCTCGACCGGTAGACCCTTGGCCGTCCATCCGGAATAGCCGTCGCGCATCCAGAGCACGTTCCGGTAACCCGCCCTGACTGAGACCACCGTGGCCTTGTAGGATTTCCAGCCACTGGGCCCGTCGCTGTGGAGGACGATCGTCGCGCCCTTGTCAGCCGGCAACCGGGCGATGTCGAACGAGTCCTGCTTGGCATCGAAGTCCGGCACGTACTCGCTCTTTTCCTTGTAGGCAATCAGTGTGGCGCCGGGCAAGTGGCCCTTGCCGAAGTTGAGCGGACTGCGCGTATCGAAGAAGCTCGCGGCTTTCCTGTCAAGGAGGCCTTTGGCCTCTTCAACGCTGATGATCCTGGCGCCCTTGACGCTGAGCGGTGTCTGGGGTTTCACTTCGTCGGCACGCGCGGGTGCCAGGGCCAGGGCGACGATGGTTGCGAGACCGGCTATCGATCGTGTGAACATGAGTATTTCTCCCAAAAAAGGTCGTGGTGGGGGGCAAGGCCAAGGCGTGGTCAAGGAACGTGGGTGACCACAGAGCAAGACAGGAAACCGTCATCGCGGGGGCCAAGGCAACGTTGCGCAGACCGCGGGCTGCAGCAGGAATCAATCATAAGACCTTTCTCCGGTCGACGAATCGTGCGATTGAAGATGTTGCGCCACTCTTGTCGAGGATGCCTCCGAGGTCGAGAACAAATCCACTGCGCGACCGATCTGCGGCGTTGCCCGCTCGCTCACTCCTCGCCGATGCCGGTGTCCTCGATCTCGCCGTGCAGCCAAGTCTGCGACGCATTCCCGGCGAGCCGGGCGACGCGGATGACGATCTCCCACGGGCCGAGGAACGCGCCGCCGGCGGTGAGCAGGTTGATGCCCGTTGCAGCTTCTCCCTGGGCGAGCCGCGCCGAAGCAGCCGGCTAGGCATGCCTGCCGCGCAGCCTGCCGCCGATTCGCGCCAGAGCCGGACGGCCCATGGCCAGCCGCCACGATGATGGCAGGAAGCGCGGCGCGCCGCGAGCGAACCCGGTTCGCTCGACGGGGTTGAGGTCGACCGGCTGCTCGCCTGCCGCAGCCGCCGCGTCGTGGCCGGTGGCGAAGATCAGGCAGTCCAGTGGTTGCCCGCTCGGATCCTCCGCGTCGGCCAGCTCGAGCGGCTGCCAGGCACCGGTCAGGACGAACGCCACGACAGCGATCAGGTGCGCGCGCGCGCCGCCGGGCCGCGGCTCGTCGACTGCCGGGGAATTCGTCATCGATGCCTCCTTGAAGCCGGTGATCCGCTGTCGTCGCTGCTCGTCGGCGGCGACGCACCCACTGGCGAGGTGAACGGCAGGCTGGCGAGAAGCTTGAGGGTATCTCCGGCACGAGAGTCCTGCCTGGCAACGGCCATCGTATCATCGGTCGCGAGCGGGAAAGAACTGCCGCCGGTCGGCCGCAACCTGCTCGACCGCCAGCATCCCGAGGCGTTCGGCGCGCCGCCGCCGGCGCTGCCCGCCACCCCTGCGGGTCGCAGCCGGGTGCCGGACCTGCGGCGTCGCAGGACGCTCAAGTTGCGCCGGGCCGTGGCCGTTGTATCATCCATGGCGCCGGGTGTTGCGGGCAGACTGTCGCCGCCGTGCGCAACGGCCGGGGCGATCGCTGCCGCGATGTCCTGGCGGCGGGCGCGCGTGCACCCACCGCCTTGCCCGACGCCTTTGTTTTTTTGGAGGATGATCGATGATGTCGTTGACCTTGCGATGGATGACCGGTCTGCTGGCACTGCTGGTAACGGCGTCGCCGGGCCTGCTGCGGGCAGCCGAGGACGCAGCGGCGCCGCTGGCCGGCGGGGCGGTCGACATGAGTCTCGAAGACCTGCTCAACGTCGAGATCACCAGCGCGGCGCGCAAGTCGCAGCGGCTGAACGACGTCGCGGCGGCGGTCTATGTCATCACGCGCGACGACATCGAGCGTTCGGGAGCAACCAGCATTCCGGAAGCGCTGCGGCTGGCGCCGGGGGTCAACGTCGCCCGCCTGGCGAACGACCGCTGGGCGGTCAGCGTGCGTGGCTTCAACAGCCGCTTCAGCAACAAGCTGCTGGTGCTGATGGACGGCCGCAGCATGTACTCGCAGCTCTTTTCGGGCGTGTTGTGGGAGGTCGAGGACACGCTGCTCGAAGACATCGAGCGCATCGAAGTGGTTCGCGGGCCGGGCGCGGCGATGTGGGGTGCGAACGCGGTCAACGGGGTGATCAACATCATCACGCGGCGCGCGCGCGACACGCAGGGCAGCCTGCTGGTCGCCGGCGCCGGCAGCGAGGAAAGCGCCTTTGCCTCGTTTCGCCACGGCATGCCGGTGGGCGACGGGCATCTGCGGGTCTGGGGCAAGGCGTTCGCGCGCGACGAGTCGCTGACGCCGCAGGGACACACCGCCAACGATGACTGGCGCGCCGGCCGCGCCGGTTTCCGCGGCGACTGGACGATGGGCGGCGGTCACCGGCTGACGGTCAGTGGGCAGGCGTATTATGGGGCTACGGATGATACGTGGCTCGTCCCCGACATCCGCTCGCGGTCGGGCGTGGCCCCCACCGACGTTCGCCAGAGGACGCAAGGCGGCTTTCTCATGGCGCGCGACGAATGGACCCTGTCCGACGGGTCGGAGGCAGCCCTGCAGGCCTACGTCTCCTCGGGCGAACTGGAAATCCCGGGAGCAGTCAGGGAACGGCGCACGACCGTCGACCTCGACTTCCAGCACCGCCTTCTCCTGGGTGAGCGGCATGACCTGATCTGGGGTCTTGGCTACCGCTACTCACGCGACGACATCAGCAGCGCCGGGATGATCAACATCCAGCCGCAGCGGCAGGGCTTCAGCCTCGCCAGTGCCTTCATCCAGGACGAGATCACGCTCGTGCCCGATACGCTGCGCGTGCTGCTCGGCCTGCGCCTCGAGGACAACAGTTTCTCCGGTTTCGCGCCGCAACCCAACGCGCGCGTGATCTGGACGCCGACCGAGAACCAGTCGCTTTGGGCTTCGGCGTCACGCGCCGTGCGCATTCCATCGCGCGCCGAGCTGGGCGCGGAGGTCGATGGCGCCGTCGTCCCGGCGGGCTCCCCCGGCAATCCGACTCGGTTGCCGATCCTTGTCCGCACCGTGCCTCCCAACCAGGATCTGGAGAACGAGACGGTTACCGGCTACGAAATCGGCTACCGGCGCCAGTTCGGCCCCGCGTTGTCGGCCGATGTGGCGCTCTTCTACATGATTTACGACGATCTGACAGGCCCGGTGATGGGCCCGCCCCCGCGGTTCGTGCCGGCCCCGCCGCCACCCCATCTGTTGCAGACGGTGAGTGTGGACAACAACCTCAAGGCGCACACGCACGGTATCGAGATCGCCGTCGATTGGTACCCGCTACCGTGGTGGCGAATCCAGCCGATCTACTCGTACCTCGACCTGCGTGCGTCGGCGAAGACCGGCGATCCCGCATCGCTGACCAGAGCACAGGGATACAACGACGGTGACCCGCAGCACCAGTGGTCGTTGCGTTCGTCGATGTCCCTCACGGAGCGGCAGCAGTTCGATTTCTGGCTGCGCCATGTCGGCAAACTCGGCACCTCCGGCTCGCCGCTGTACGTTCCGGCCTACACGACGCTCGATCTGCGCTACGCCTGGCGACCGACGCGCGATTTCGAACTGTCGCTGGTCGGCCAGAACCTGCTCGACGGCCAGCACCCCGAGTCGGTCGCGAGCCTGCTGCCATCGCGCAATCTGGAGATCCAGCGTGGCTACTATCTGAAGGCCAGGTGGCAGTTCTGAGAGCCTGAGCGTGCGCTCCTTTCTTGCCCGCGGGCTGCTGGCGCTGACTTGCTCGCTCGCCGCCGTTACCGAGGTGGCGGCGCAGGCGCCGATCAGCGAGGCACAGGCCAAGGCCGGCTTCGTCCTCAACTTCACGCGTTACGTCGAATGGCCCGAGCGCGTCTTCGCCGCCCGGGACACGCCGCTGCTGCTCTGTGTGCTCGGCCGCGATGAGGTGGCGACGGCATTGACCGCGCTCGACGGCCGCCCTGTCCAGGGGCGGCCGATTGCCGTCCGTCGCCTGGCGAGTCCGGACGAGGCACGATCGTGCCAGGTGCTGTTCATCGCCGAATCGGAAGCGCGGCGGCTGGCGCTGGTGCTGCGCGCGGTTGCCGGGCTGCCGGTGTTGACGGTCAGCGACGCCGACGCTTTCATCGATGCCGGTGGCGCGATCGGCATCGTCCGCGGCGACGGGCGCCTGCAGTTCGAGGTCAATCGCGCTTCGCTCGATCACGCACAGCTCAAGGCCAGCTCGAACCTGCTGAAACTGGCGCGCAACCTGGTTGACGTGAAGGGAAAGAACTGATGCCGAGGTTGAGCGATCTGCCGCTGCGGCAGAAACTGATGCTGATCGTCGCGCTGACGGCGGGTGCCGGGCTGCTGATCAGTACGCTGCTGTTCGCGGTTTCCGAGATCGAGGACACTCGCGAGGACGAAGTCGACAAGCTCATCGGCATGGCCGAAGTGCTGGCGGCCAGCAGTGCGCCGGCGATCGCCTTCGACGACGCGCGTACGGCGACCGAGGCACTTGCCGGCCTGCGGGTTCGCCCGGAGTTCGTGCAGGCGACGATCAGCCTGCCGGGCGGACAGGTGTTCGCGCATCATCCGCCGGCAGCGGCGGCGATGACGCCGATTCAGCCGGGGGGTTCCTCACTGCAAGTGATCGGTTCCTTGTGGGAAGCGATGCTGCGCATCGAGTACCCGATCCGGCAGGGAAGCGAGGTCATCGGTACACTGACGATCGAATCCGATCTGCGGTCGATGTGGTCGGACATCGCGCAGCGGATGCTGGTCGTCCTCGCCGGTGCGGCTGCCGCATTCGCTGGCGCGCTGTTGCTCGCGGTGCGCCTGCAGCGCTCCGTGTCCGCGCCGATCGGCGACCTGACGCAGGCCATGCGGCAGGTGGCGGGCGAGCGCGATTACTCGCTGCGCGTGTCGTTGCCCGACCGCCGTGACGAAGTCGGCGAACTGGTCGTCGGCTTCAACCGCATGCTCGGCGAGATCGAGGCGCGTGACGACGAACTGCGGCAGCACCGGGCGACGCTCGAGGAGCAGATCGATCGCCGCACGGCGCAACTCCGGCTGGCCAAGGAAGAGGCCGAGGCGGCGAACGTCGCCAAGTCGCGATTTCTCGCCAACATGAGTCACGAGATCCGGACGCCGATGAACGGCGTCATCGGCATGGCCGATCTGCTGCTCGACACGCCGCTGAGCGGGCAGCAGCAACACTATCTGGGGACGCTGCGGCAGTCGGCCGAGTCGCTGCTGCACCTGTTGAACAACGTTCTCGACCTGTCGAAGATCGAATCCGGGCGGCTCGAGCTGGAGAACATCGCGTTCAGCCCGCGGCGGCTCGTCGAGGAGATGGGGCAGCCGTTCATGCACGCGGCGTCGGCGAAGGGGGTGCTGCTGACGGTCGTCGTCGGCGCCGACGTACCGTCGGCGGTGCTCGGCGATCCGTTCCGCATCCGGCAGATCGTCGGCAACCTGCTGACGAACGCGCTCAAGTTCACCGAGCGCGGCACGATCGTCGTCTCGCTCACCTGCGAATGCGAAGCTGGCGCGGCTGCCGGCGACGCTGGCGAGTGCTGGCTGTGCTACGCGGTCAGCGACACCGGCATCGGCATTGCGCCGGCGGCGGCGGCGAAGCTGTTTGCGCCGTTCTCGCAGGCCGACAACTCGACGACGCGGCGCTTCGGCGGCACCGGACTCGGGCTGGTGATCATCCGCGAACTGGCGCAACGGATGGGCGGCGAGGTCGGTTTCGAGAGCGAGGAAGGACGCGGCTCGACCTTCTGGTTCCGGCAGCGTGCCGCCCGCCACGCCGGCCCGCTGCCCGGCTCGCAGCCGCCGGCGGCGGTTGGCGACTTGGCCGGGGCGCGGGTCGTGCTCGCCGAAGACAACGCCGTCAACCGCGAGATTGCGGCGGCGATCCTGGAAAGTCTGGGCTGCGAGGTCGAGCTGGCGGAGGATGGCGCGCAGGCGGTGGTCGCCGCGCGCGCCGGCGGCCATGACGCGATCCTGATGGATTGCCAGATGCCGCTGATGGACGGCTACACGGCGAGCCGCGTCATCCGCAGCGACGAGCAGGCGGGCGGCCGGACGGCGGTGCCGATCATCGCCCTGACGGCGAACGCACTGGCCGGCGACCGCGAGCAGTGCCTGGCGGCCGGCATGGACGACCATGTCGCCAAACCGGTGACGCGCGAACAGCTTGCCGCGGCGCTGCGGCGCCACCTGCGGCCGCCGGCGGCAGCGGCGGCCACGACGGCCACGACGGCGGTCATGCCGGTGACCAACGAGAACGAGCCGGCGCGGCATGGCGAGAGGCGGGCGGCGCTGATCTTCGATGCCAGCGTCGTGCAGTCGCTGCCGATGGTGGCCGACGGCAGCAACCCGGGTTTTGCCGAGCGGGTGCTCGCGCTGTTCGACCGCAACACGCGGCAGATGCTCGACGAGATCGATGTCGCCAGCCAGCAGGGCGACCTGCCGACGCTGCAGCGGGCGGCGCACACGCTGAAGTCGTCGAGCGCGACGGTCGGCGCGCTGGCTCTGGCCGAGCAGGCGAGGCAGCTCGAGATGCTGCTGCGTGCCGGCGGCGAGCCGGCCGGCGATTGGCCGGCGCTGTTGCGCGCCGCGCATGAACAATTTGCCGAGGCGCTGGCGCAGCATCGCGCCGCCGCGACCGCCGCGGCAGGGGATGATCGTTGAGGCCGTGGCGATGGCAGCAATCCGCGGCGGGCTGCGACCTTGTCGTATCATCCGTTCACTGTCCGTCCGGTAGCGCGATGGTCCGGTTGCCGAACAGCTGTTGCGGCGAGCCGGGCCTGTCGCGACAATCCGTTCCCGAGGCACGATGGGATTTCCCGCGGCGATGAGGAGTGAAGCGATGCAGCCCGACGTCGGCAAACCGGCAGTGGTCGTCCAGGCCTACCGGGTCGATCTGGAGTTGACCGGCAGCGCGATCGGCAAGGCCAGTGCGTCGGCGGTGGCGATGGTCTTCGGCCAGGCGATCGTCGCCACGGTCAGTGCGGTCTACCTTTCGCTGTCGCTGGGCCTGCTGATCCTGCTGGTGGCGATCGCCGGCGCCGTTTGGCGGCGTCTGCTGTACCGCAAGTGGCCGCAACTCGCGACGACGCCGGCCGGTTGTCGCCGGGCGCGCCGGGATTTCCTCGGCATGGCCGGCCTGCTGGCGGCGAACAACGTGCTGGCCGTCGCCGTGCTTTATCCGCAGGTCCCACCGCAGGCGGCCGCGCTGGTCCTGATCGTCCTCCTGGCTTCGCTCACCGTCGCGGCGCTGTTCCTGACCCTCGTGCGCTGGGCGTTGATGTTGTGGTTGACGCCACCGCTGCTGGCGACGATCATCGTCTCGCTCCTGCAGGCTGACGGGCATGGCTATGCCCTGGCCTTCGTCGCACCGGTCTACGGATTGATTGTTCTCCGCGCTGCGCGCGAGCAACTGGCAGCGGCCAAGGAGCAGGTCCGGCAGCGGATCGAACTCGAAGAGAGCACACGCGAGCTGGCCCGTGCCAAGCTGGAAGCCGAAACGGCGAGTGAGGCCAAGTCGCTGTTTCTCGCCAACATGAGTCACGAGATCCGGACGCCGATGAACGGCGTCATCGGCATGGCCGATCTGCTGCTCGACACGCCGCTGAGCGGGCAGCAGCAACACTATCTGGGGACGCTGCGGCAGTCGGCCGAGTCGCTGCTGCACCTGTTGAACAACGTTCTCGACCTGTCGAAGATCGAATCCGGGCGGCTCGAGCTGGAGAACATCGCGTTCAGCCCGCGGCGGCTCGTCGAGGAGATGGGGCAGCCGTTCATGCACGCGGCGTCGGCGAAGGGGGTGCTGCTGACGGTCGTCGTCGGCGCCGACGTACCGTCGGCGGTGCTCGGCGATCCGTTCCGCATCCGGCAGATCGTCGGCAACCTGCTGACGAACGCGCTCAAGTTCACCGAGCGCGGCACGATCGTCGTCTCGCTCACCTGCGAATGCGAAGCTGGCGCGGCTGCCGGCGACGCTGGCGAGTGCTGGCTGTGCTACGCGGTCAGCGACACCGGCATCGGCATTGCGCCGGCGGCGGCGGCGAAGCTGTTTGCGCCGTTCTCGCAGGCCGACAACTCGACGACGCGGCGCTTCGGCGGCACCGGACTCGGGCTGGTGATCATCCGCGAACTGGCGCAACGGATGGGCGGCGAGGTCGGTTTCGAGAGCGAGGAAGGACGCGGCTCGACCTTCTGGTTCCGGCAGCGTGCCGCCCGCCACGCCGGCCCGCTGCCCGGCTCGCAGCCGCCGGCGGCGGTTGGCGACTTGGCCGGGGCGCGGGTCGTGCTCGCCGAAGACAACGCCGTCAACCGCGAGATTGCGGCGGCGATCCTGGAAAGTCTGGGCTGCGAGGTCGAGCTGGCGGAGGATGGCGCGCAGGCGGTGGTCGCCGCGCGCGCCGGCGGCCATGACGCGATCCTGATGGATTGCCAGATGCCGCTGATGGACGGCTACACGGCGAGCCGCGTCATCCGCAGCGACGAGCAGGCGGGCGGCCGGACGGCGGTGCCGATCATCGCCCTGACGGCGAACGCACTGGCCGGCGAGCGCGAGAAGTGCCTGGCGGCCGGCATGGACGACCATGTCACCAAGCCGGTGACACGCGAACAGCTTGCCGCGGTGCTGCGGCGTCACCTGCAGCCGCGAGCGGCCCGGGCGGCGACAACGGCGGTCATGCCGGCGGCCAACGGGAACGAGCCCGTGCGGCATGGCGAGAGGCGGGCGGCGCTGATCTTCGATGCCAGCGTCGTGCAGTCGCTGCCGATGGTGGCCGACGGCAGCAACCCGGGTTTTGCCGAGCGGGTGCTCGCGCTGTTCGACCGCAACACGCGGCAGATGCTCGACGAGATCGATGTCGCCAGCCAGCAGGGCGACCTGCCGACGCTGCAGCGGGCGGCGCACACGCTGAAGTCGTCGAGCGCGACGGTCGGCGCGCTGGCTCTGGCCGAGCAGGCGAGGCAGCTCGAGATGCTGCTGCGTGCCGGCAGCGAGCCGGCCGGCGATTGGCCGGCGGTGTTGCGCGCCGCGCATCAACAGTTTGCCGAGGCGCTGGCGCAGCATCGCGCCGCCGCGACGGCTGCAGGGGAGAAGGCCGCATGAGCACAACGACCGACCAGGGACACCTCCTGCTCGTCGACGACGACGAGATGATCAGCATGCTGGCCGCCGAGTCGCTGCAGCATGCCGGTTTCGCGGTCAGCGAGGCCGGTGATGGCGATGCAGCCTTGCGCCTCGTCGCAGAGCAGGAGTTCGACCTGCTGCTGCTCGACGTGGTGATGCCCGGCATCGACGGCTACGAAGTCTGCCGGACGATTCGCCAGAGTCCCCGCGGGCAGTCGCTGCCGATCATGATGCTCACCGGGCTCAACGACACCGAGTCGATCGAGCGCGCGTACGCGGCTGGCGCCACCGACTTCGTCACCAAACCGATCAACTGGCTGCTGCTGACGCAGCGTGTGCGTTACGGCTTGCGTGCGGGGCGTGCGCAGGCGGCCGTGCGGCATGGCCGGGAGAGCCTCGAGCGCGCGCAGCGGCTGGCGCGGATGGGAAGCTGGGAGTGGTCGCTGCCGCAGGCACGCTTCAGTTGTTCCGAGCAGTTGCGGCGAATCTGCGACGACATCGAACTTACCGGCAGCAGCACGCCGGAGCGTTTTCTCGAGCGGGTGCGGCGCAGCGACCGTGATGTCGTCGCGGCGGCGCGGCAGCGGCTGATGCGCGAGGGAACGCCCTACCAGGCGACCTACGGCCTGCGCCGCGGCGATGGTTCGCTGGTCGAGGTGTTCGAGGAGGCGATCGCCGTTCGCGACGCTGCCGGCCGCATCGTCAAGCTCGAAGGGATCACGCAGGACATCAGCGAACTGGTGCAGGCGCAGCGCCGGATCGAGCACCTGGCGCTGCACGACCAATTGACCGGGCTTGCCAACCGGCAGTTCTTCAACGAACTGGTGACGCTGGAACTCGAGCGCGCGCAGCGCGTCGCGACTGCGTGCGCGATCATCCACATCGATCTCGATCACTTCAAGAGCTTCAACGACGGGCTTGGCGACGCCAGCGGCGACCGCCTGCTGTGCGGCGTCGCCGAACGTCTGCAGCGATTCGTCAGCGGCCGTGCGGCGCAGAACCTGAAGCCGCCGATGCGGGCCAACGAGACGGTGGCGCGGGTCGACGGCGACTCGTTTGCGCTGCTGCTCGTCGACCTGGTGACGCCGGAGCACGCAGCGCTCTATGCCGAGCGCCTGCTGCAGGCGGTGGCACAGCCGATGACGGTCGCCGGCCGGGAACTGGTGCTGACGGCGTGCATCGGCATCGCCGTCCACCCGCGCGATGGCGATTCCGCCGAAAGCCTCTGGCGGCATGCCGAGCAGGCAGTGTATGCCGCCAAGACGGCCGGCCCATCGACCAGCCGCTTCTTTGCCGACGATATGAACGCTGCCGCCAGCGCCAAGCTGGAACTCGAGAGCGACCTGCGGCAGGCCATCGCCGGCGAAGGGCTGCGACTGTTCTTCCAGCCGAAGGTCGATGTGGCGAGTGGCCGCATGATCGGTGCCGAGGCCCTGCTGCGTTGGCAACACCCGCGGCGCGGCCTCCTCGGACCGCTGCAGTTCATTCCGCTGGCCGAAGAGTGCGGACTCATCGTCGCGCTCGGCGACTGGGTCGTTGCCGCCGCCGCAAGCCACCTCCGCGACTGGGCAGACGCCGGGATCGAGACCGTCAGCGTTTCCGTCAACCTCGCCAGCCCGAGCTTCCTGCAGCCCGACATCGTCGACCGGCTCGTCGGCATCGTGCAGCGCGCCGGCGTCGTGCCGCAGCAGATCGTCCTGGAACTGACCGAGTCGCTGCTGATGGTTGACAGCGAGCGAACGATCGCCGTCCTCGATCGATTGCGCGAGCAGGGTTTCGGCCTGTCGCTGGACGATTTCGGCACCGGCTACTCGTCGTTGAGCTACCTGAAGCGTTTTCCGCTCGACGAGTTGAAGATCGACCGCTCGTTCGTCACCGACGCCAGCGGCGACAGCAAGGATGCGGCGATCGTCCTGTCGATCATCGAACTCGGCCGCCGCTTCGGCATGCGAGTCGTTGCCGAGGGTGTCGAAACCGGCGCGCAGGCGAGTTTCCTGCTCGTCAACGGCTGCCCCGTGCAGCAGGGCTTCCTGTTTTCCCGGCCGTTGCCGGCCGAGGATTTTGCCGCGCTGCTGCGGTCGGGCCACCGGCACGATTTCCGCCGCCAACTGACGACGGTCGCCGGTTGAGCGTCCGCCGGCGCCGTGCCGGCGCCGGCTCGCCTTGGTGTCTGTCGGCGGGAGTGGTCGTTTGCCGGCTGGCCGGCGACGCGGCCCGCATTCAGGCGGCGTTGCAGGTGGCGCAATGCGTCTTGCCGCCGGCAAACAGGCAGACGCGGTTGCGGCCGGCCTTCTTGGCGGCGTAGAGCGCCTTGTCGGCGGCGCGCAGCATGTCGTCGGGCTCCTCCATGCCATTCTCGCGGTTGGCGACGCCGATGCTGACCGAAGTCTGCACCTGGACGTTGGCGACCGTGATCCGCAGTTCACGCACCATCCGGCGCAGCCGCTCGGCTGCCAGCAGGGCGGCGCGGGGGTCGGCATCGTGGCACACCAGCAGGAACTCCTCGCCGCCGATGCGGCTGACACTGTCGTCCTTGCGGGCCGCCGCCTGGATGGCGCGGGCGACCGCCTGCAGGACCTGGTCGCCGATGGCATGGCCGTGCTGGTCGTTGATCGACTTGAAATGATCGACATCGATCATCAGCGCCGCCACCGGTTGGCCGGTGCGCTGCGAGGCGCTCCAGAAGCGCTGCAGCGCGTCCATTCCGGCGCGCCGGTTGGGCAGCCCGGTCAGCAGGTCGGTCATTGCCGCATGCTCCAGGCGGCGATTGCTGACCGCCAGTTCGGCGGCGAACTGCTTGAGCTGCGCGCGGTCGTTCTCCCAGGCCTCGAGCAGCTTGGTGTAGTGCTGCGCGGCGCGCATGCGCGCACTCAGTGCGCGCATGGTCACCGGTTTGGTGACGTAATCGTCGACCCCCGCCTCGAAGGCCTGGATCAGCTTCTCATCGGTCTCCTCACCGGTCAGCATGATGACGTACATCGACTGGCCCCAGTCGGTATCACGCAGCGCGCGGCAGAACTCGAGGCCGTCCATGACCGGCATCAGCCAGTCGGTGACGACGATCTGCGGCAGCACCTCGACGGCGACCGCAAGCGCATCACGACCATTCTCGGCGGTGTAGACGGTGCAGTCGAGGAGGTGCGAGAGCAAGGCCTCGGTCAGCATGCGGCTGGTCGGTTCGTCCTCGACCAGCAACACCCGCTTGCGGGCGGCGCCGCTGCCTGTCTGCTGCTCCGGGCGCGGGATCGGGGCGTTGGCCATGGCTTCGAAGGACGGCAGCGGCGTCGCGGGCAGTTTGAGCAGCTCGGTCCATTCCTGCCATTGGCTGACCACCCGATCGAAGACCTCGCCGAGCGCCGTCACATCGAGGCCGATCTTGCCGCCGAGGCGCATCAGCTCGGTGATGTGGCCATTGCGTTCGGCCGCTGGCGAACGGCCGAGATCGGCCATGCGCCGTGCCTGGAAGAAGAGTTGCACGAGCTGATGGGGTCGCGAGCCCTCGCTGAAGCCAGCCGCCTCGGGCTGCTCATGGCAGGAGACGGGTTCGGCGAGGGCGCCGGGAATGCCGCAGTCGGCGAGGACGGCAGCCGTCACCTCGTTGTGATCGGCACCCAGACGTTCGCGCTCGCGGGCCCGCAGCGCTTCGCCGCCGAGTTGCTCCGCCAGCACGGTCGCGTAGTCGGCCGGGTACGCCGTCGCCAATACCAGCGACCCGATCTGCGCCAGGAGACCACAGGCGAACAGTTCGTCCGCCGAAGCAACCCTGGTCAGGCCGCCCAGTTCGTGACAGGCGACCGCCATCAGCAGCGAATGCGACCAGAAGGCGGTGTGGTCGAAGGCGCCACCGCTTCCCTCGAGATACTGGTCGACGAGCGAGAAGCCCATGGTCACCTGCCGCACCGTGCTCATGCCGAGGCGCAGGACGGCTTCGCGGATCGATGCGACCGGCCGGCCACCGGAACGGGCCGAGTTGCACAGACGCAACAGGCGACTCGACAGAGCCGGGTCACTCTGCACGACCTTGGCCACCTCGTCGAGCGTCGCGTCTTCGCGCCGGCAGACCTCGAGGACGGCCAGCGCGACGCCTTTCGGGCTGGGTAGCCGGCCGCTGAGTCGAAGCTGTTCGATACTGTTCATTTTTCTTGCTCGCCCTGCCTCCCTGTCGTCGGCTGCAGTCTAACGGTCCTGCGCCGTTCGTCACAAGCAAAACCTGACTCCCGTCGCATGCTGGCGTCAAGTGACGGTGGCAACTGCGTCTTGCGGCCGTCGCCGCCCGGTTGCGGCGACGGCTGATCGCGGATCAGCCGCATCGCTCGCCAGAGCAGTGCGCCGAGCATTGCGGATGCCAGCACCAGGCTGCCGACCGAGGCCAGCCAGAAACCGCTGACGCCCATCGGCTGCGGCGAACGGAAGGCGAGCCACCAGCCGCCGAACAGCCCCACTCCCCAGAAGCAGATGACATGCACGAACATCGGTGCGAAGGTGATCCGGTAGCCGCGCAGGGCATGCGCGGCGATCGTCTGCACGGCGTCGAAGATCTGATAGAAGGCGACATAGCCGAACAGCCCGAGAGCGACCGCCTGCACCGCTGGATCATCGGTCCACACCGCGGCCAGCGGTGTCGCGAGCAGCCACAGGATGATGCCGAGCAGCGTCGACAGGCTGGCGGCGAGCAGCAGCCCGGCGCCGATCGATCTGCCGGCGCGTTGCCAGTCGCGTGCCCCGGCGGCCTGGCCGACCTGCGCCAGCGTTGCGATGCCGAGCGCCAGCGGCAGCATGTAGCAGATCGCTGCCAGGTTGGCGACGATGCGGTGGCCGGCAACGACGGTTGCACCGAGCTGGGCGACGAAGAGCGCGATCAGCGTGAACGACGAGATCTCGACGAAATGCGAGAATCCCATCGGCAGTCCGAGCCGCAGCAGGCGCGCCAGCGGTCGGCGCTGCGGCAACTGCCAGCCGGCGAACGGGCGGTACGGCTGCAGTGGCTTGCCGCAGCGCAGGTAGGCGGCGGCACTGCAAAGGGAGAAGATGGCGACGGCGCCGTTCGACAGACCGCAGCCGACGACTCCGAGCGCTTCGCCACCCCAGGCGCCGGTCACCAGCAGCGATGCCAGAACGCCGTGCAGCAGCGTGCTGCACAGACTGATCAGCAACAGCGGCCGCGGTCGCCCGAGGGCGTTGCAGAAGGCGTGAAAGGTGCGGTAGAGCAGGATCGCCGGCATGCCGAGCGCGAGCAGCGCGAGGTAGGCACGGGCCTTCTCCTCGACCGCCGGGTCGATCCGTGAAAGCGCCAGCAGCGGTGCCGGATGGAGCAGGACGACGACCCCCGGGATCGCCAGCAGCAGCGCCAGCCACAACGCCTGTTGCAGGGCTGCGGCGATTTCGCCGTCACGTCCGGCGCCGTGCAGATGGGCGACCGTCGGCGCCACCGCCTGCAGCACGCCGACGAGCGCAAAGACGACCGAGATGTAGATGCCGCCGCCGACCGCCACCGCGGCCAGGTCGTTGGTACCGTGGTGGCCGAGCAGCGCGGTGTCGATGACCATCATCCCCATCGAACTCAACTGGGCGAGCAGCATCGGCAGCGCGTGCGCGAGGAGGCGGCGGGAGTGGTCGATGAGCATCGGGTCGGTTGCGGGCTGGAAGACCGCCCAGCCTACCCGATTTCGCCGCCGCTGCGGCTGCGCGGTGGCGGCCGGCGGCGGTCCTGGAGGGTGCTGCCGGCGAAAAAAGCGCCCGACTGGGCTCCAGCTGGTTGAAAGATACCCGTGTATCGGCTAGGGTTTCGGCTTTTGCCGTTCCGGGAGATCAGGAAGATGGTCGCTGCCAGCCGTGTCACCGCCTACGAACCGATCGAGACCGCCAGCCGCGACGAGATCAGTGCGCTGCAGCTCGAGCGCCTGCGCTGGTCGCTGCGCCACGCCTACGATCACATCGAGCATTACCGGCGCAAGTTCGATGCCCAGGGCGTTCACCCGGACGATCTGAAGACGCTCGACGATCTCGCGCGCTTCCCCTTCACGAGCAAGGACGACCTGCGGCAGAACTACCCGTTCGGGATGTTCGCCGTGCCGCGCGACCGCGTCGTGCGGGTGCACGCGTCGTCGGGAACGACCGGGCAACCGACCGTCGTCGGTTACACGCAGAACGATATCGACATGTGGGCGACGCTGATGGCGCGCTCGATCCACGCCGCCGGCGGCCGCCGTGGCGACATGGTGCACATCGGCTATGGCTACGGCCTGTTCACCGGCGGTCTCGGCGCGCACTATGGTGCCGAGCGTCTCGGTTGCACGGTCATCCCGATGTCCGGCGGGCAGACCGAGAAGCAGGTGCAGTTGATCAACGACTTCAAGCCCGACATCATCATGGTGACGCCGTCGTACCTGCTCAACCTGGCGGACGAGTTCAAGCGGCAGCGAATCGATCCGACGGCGAGCGGGCTGCGCGTCGGCCTCTTCGGTGCCGAACCGTGGACCAACCAGATGCGGGTCGAGATCGAGAGCACCTTCGCCATCGATGCGATCGACCTCTATGGGCTCTCCGAGGTGATCGGCCCGGGCGTTGCCAGCGAGTGCATCGAGAGCAAGGACGGGCCGGTGATCTGGGAGGATCACTTCTACCCCGAGGTGATCGATCCGGCAACCGGCGAGGTTCTTCCGGAAGGCCGGCATGGCGAACTGGTCTTCACCTCGCTGTCGAAGGAGGCGCTGCCGATGATCCGTTACCGCACGCGCGACCTGACCTGCCTGCTGCCGCCAACGGCACGCTCGATGCGGCGGATCGACAAGATCACCGGCCGCTCGGACGACATGCTGATCATCCGCGGCGTCAATGTCTTTCCGTCGCAGATCGAGGAACTGATCCTCAAGCAGCCGAAGCTGTCGCCGCACTACCTGATCGAGGTCTGGCGCGACGGCCATCTCGACTCGGTGGCGGTCGATGTCGAACTCAAGCGCGAATATCGCTACTTGCCGGCGGTCGACAAGGAGCACGTCGCGCACTCGCTGCAACGGCACATCAAGTCGTTCATCGGCATCTCGACCGAAGTGCGCATCGCCGACATCGGTGGCATCGAGCGCTCGCTCGGCAAGGCGCGGCGGGTCATCGACCGTCGGCCACGCGAGTGAGCCTCTGACCAGTGCCCGTTCCTTCCGACGGCGTTGGCGGACTGGCGGTCGCTCGTCGCGCCGATCGCTGCGTGTCATCGTCGCGCCCGCGCGGCGAGGAAGACATGCCGCCACTTCCTGCAGTGTGGTCGATGCTACCTGGGAGTTTCGCTCTCGCGCGATGAATCTCGTCTTCGATGGTCCCGGACAGCCCATCGGGCTGGTCCCGCACAGCCTGATCGCCCTGCTGCCGCTGGCCGTCTGGGCCTATCGGCGCTTCGTCGGCAAGCGGGGAGGTTCGCTCGCCTGGCTTCTTGCCGCCGTCGGGATCTTCCTGCTGCCCAACGGCATCGTCTTCTGGGACCAGTCGCGGGTGCGCAGGATGGCGGCAGACGGCACGTTGGCGGTGACGCGCGGCATCATCACAGAGAGCTGGCACATCGTCTCGCGCGAACGTGACTGGACGCGCAGCACGCTGAGCTACCGGACCACCGTCAGCGAAGGTTTCGACGTGGGCGGTGTGCGGTTCCGCTGGAACGTCGGCGACAGTTTCTCGCCGGCAACCTTTTCCAATGCGGCTGAGCCGCCGCTCGCCTTTCCCGAAGGCGCCGCGGTCGAGGTCAGCTGGTTCGTCGATCCTGCCAGCGAGGACGAGCGCCGCATCGTCCGCTTGCGCATGGAGCATCCCGGCGCACGGGTGACCGAGTCCGACGCGGAGTTCGCTGGGGTCATGGCCGGATTCGTCGCGGCGCTCGAGTCGGCCGACGGGACGCAGCTGGCCGACCTGGTGCAGTTTCCCGTGAACTTCGCAGGCCACATGCTTGGCGCCGGGCAGGTGGACGACCTGCGGGCGGCGCTGGCGATGCCGGCGCTGCAGGCCTGCCTGCGAACCGCCGCCGCCGACGCCTTGCCCGACGGTTCGCGGCGCATCGTCTGCCATGGCGTGACGCTGGTCTTCGCCAGGGCCGCCGGGGATGCGTGGCGGCTGCGCGAGCTGCGCCAGGGATCCTGATCCGTTGGGCGGAAGTCGTCGTCAGCTCGGCAGCGGCAGCCGGGTCGCGAGCGGGAGGACGCCTGGGCCAGACACCGGCCCAAACGCACCAGCAGCTGCGTCCGACCGAGGTTTCCGGGTTCAAGGACCTTGCGGAAGGGAGATTTCGACGATGAACAAGCTGGCTTTCCGACTGCTCGCCACGGTCTTCGCCCTGTTCCTCCTGCCGGCAGGAATGACCGGCGCCGCCGGGCAGGCCGGTGCCTTGCAGGGGGAGTACGAGTTTCATGGCCGCACGCGCGTCGACCCGCCTCCCGACGAGGCACGGGACACGCATCTCGGGCTGGTGCTCGAAGGCACGGTGGCGCGTGACCTCTATCGGCGCCTGCGGGTGCGCGCCGTGCGTGATGCCTGTCTCGACGACGGTTCGCGCAGCAAGACGCACGGACCGTTGCGCTGTACCGAGACGGCGAACGGGCGCAGCTGGCGCTGCGAGTTCGCCATCCAGCTGGACAAACCGCTCCTCGTTGCCGATGGCGTCTGCTAGCCGGGTCCGCGGCGGCGTCGACGACCGGCGGTCGTGGCGTCGGTGCTGGCTTTCCCCCATGGTCCCGCGCCGTCGTCCTGCACCAGGCTGCCGACGCGCGTCGCCGACTGGCGCAGCTTGTCGAG
Organism: Accumulibacter sp.; assembly: GCF_023806635.1. Taxonomy (GTDB): domain Bacteria; phylum Pseudomonadota; class Gammaproteobacteria; order Burkholderiales; family Rhodocyclaceae; genus Accumulibacter. The sequence goes on along the minus strand of NZ_JAMTDQ010000005.1, from coordinate 6,699 downwards.
GTCTCCCTCGGTACAGTCGATGTAGCTGTGGATGCCGATGATCGGCGGCAGGTCGCGTTCGGAGTACAGGCGCAGCGTCCGGATCAGCGATCTCCGGGTGTTGTACTCCTTGAGTTTGGCACACTGGAACTCGTCCCAGCACACCGGCGAGGCGGTGTAGTCGGGCGACAGGACAGCGATGAAATGGCGTGTCCGGTTGACCGCGTCGGAGATCAGGCTGAGCCACTGCCCGCCGCTCGGGATCGAGTCGCGATCGTAGAAGATGCGTGCCGACGGCGCGCTCTGCTGCAGGGCGCGAACGAACTCGGCGACCTCGTGCTCCTGGCGGTGCGCATAGCTGATGAAGAAGTCGTAGGCGCGCCGGTCGTCGCTGACGACGGTTTCCGGCGCCGTCCGGCCACCGCCGGCTGCCACCGCCGGACGGCGATCGATGCGTGCGAAGAGACGCCGCAACAGGGATTTCTCGTCGTCGTCGGCGGCGCCCAGCAGTTCGTCGCGCAGATGTCGCTCGCAGCTGGCCACCAGTTTCTCGGCGAGTTGCCGCAGGGGCGGTTCGTCGTCGCCCGTGCGCAGGCTGGCGATCCGCTCCTCGTAGCGCTGTCGCGATGCGGCGAAGAGCGTGGCGGCAGCGGATACCTTGTCCGCCTCGAAGGCGACGATCTTCAGCTGCCTGATCGGCAGCCCCTGTTCGAGCCAGAAGATCGCGGCGTCGAGCAGCCGCGGCAGCAACTCGTCGAGTGCGACCTGCTGGTTGCCGGTCGCCAGCAGCGGCATGGCGACGCTGGCGATGGCGCAGCGGTGTCCGGCGTCGCGCCCGGGGATGATGAAGTTGTTCAGGCACCGGAAGACGAAGCCGACGCGGTCCTCGATGTCCGGCCGCTCGACGCCGGCGTGGGCGACGAATTCCGGATGCGAAGGCTCGAAGCAGATGATGCGGTGAAAGTTGAAGCGGCTGGCGAGTTCCGGCGACAGCGGTCTCGACAGCCAGCAGCCGAGGCGGACGCGCTCGTCCTCCGCCCTCTGGCGGGCAATCTCGCGCATGTCGAGACCTCTTTCGAAGAGGCTTCTGAACAAGGTTCCGGGGTTCGGCGTGTAGCTGTCGGGAAAGGCCGAGACGACCAGCGCATCGACCGCGTGCGCCGCCGGTATCGCCGCCAGGTCGCCGGCCAGCAGCTGGATGCAGGCGTCGGGCTCACCGCCCCGCTGGCGCTGTACCGGCAACTCGTCAATGATCCGCATGTCAGACCCCCCGCTGAACGTTGTCTGCCTCGCCGACCCCGCTGCGACCGGCGCACCGGCGCGACATCGGCCGGGCGAACGGTGGGCTGTCGCGCGCTGACCGGTTGGCAGTGCCTGGGCAGACGGCCCCTTCGCCGCGCGGCGCGCGCGTCGCGTCGGTGCCGGCGCAATGGTACTGCAACGACGCGAGCCGCGGTGGCCACTCGCCGGCGGCGCGCGGCGATTCGCGCCGTTCCATCCCCACCTTGCCGGACGCTCGGCGGCTAGAATGGCGGCAGCCGCTCGCGGCGTGCTTCGTGCCGGGGTGCGCCAGATGCTGCCACGAGCGAAATCCCTGGAGCCTTCCTTCATGCGCAAACTGATCATCGGTCCGCTGCTCGCCTATCTGGCGGGCCTCCGTTTTCCGGTCCTCTTCGGCCTCGCCGCCGTGCTGTTCGTCGTCGACCTGTTCGTTCCCGACTTCATCCCTTTCGCCGACGAGATTCTGCTCGGGCTTGGCGCTGCACTGCTCGGCGCGTGGAAGAAGAAGCGCGAGGAACGTGGCTCCGGGTCGGCGTCGTCGTAGGCAGCGGCGTCGGTTGGCGGCAGAGGAAGCACGGAAGCCCGCTGCGGACGACTCGCCGGAGACACCTGTACGCGGCGCCAAGACGCGGCGCGCCGCCGGTCTTTCGCGGATCGCTTTTCCGCACGCGCGAAACGGGCTTGCCAGACTGACGAGGCCGAGGCTATCCTACGTGGGCACGGTCGGTCTGATCGACCGCTCGCCGTGAGCGGAAGAGCCTGCGTCACTGCTGGCCGTGCTGGCGAGTCCCTTTTCGTGCCCGAGGATGCCCGATGAAAACGACCTGTTCCCGACCTGGCGCGCTGCTGACTGCGCTCGTTTTCGCCCTTTCGCCAGCGCTCGCGCAACAGCCGCCGACGGCATCGCCGGCAGCGGCTGCCAGGCCGGCGGCGAAGACCTTTTCGCAGCAGGATCTGGATCGGCTACTGGCGCCGATCGCCCTCTATCCGGATGCCTTGCTGGCGCAGATCCTGATGGCCTCGACCTATCCGCTGGAAGTCGTCGAGGCGGCGCGCTGGTCGAAAGCCAATCCGAAGGTGACCGGCAAGGCGCTCGAGGATGCGATGGCGAAGCAATCCTGGGACCCGGCCGTGCGGGCGCTGACCGCCGTGCCACAGGTGTTGCAGCAGATGAACGACAATCTCGACTGGATGCAGAAACTGGGAGATGCCTTTCTCGCGCAGCAGCAGGACGTGCTGGATACGGTGCAGGGTCTGCGTGCGCGGGCCGACGCCACCGGCAACCTGAAGACGACCGAACAGCAGGTGGTGCGGACGGAGGTGCAGGGTAGCCAGAAGATCTACGTCGTCGAGTCGCCGAAGCCGGAGGTGGTCTATGTGCCCACCTACAACCCGACCGTGGTGTACGGGAACTGGTGGTATCCGACGCCGCCCTACTACGTCTATCCCCCCGCTTATGTCTATCCGCCAGGTCTGGCATTCGCCACGGGCATCTTCGTCGGCGCGGCGATCTGGGGTGCCGCCAATTGGGGTTGGGGCCGCGGCAACGTCGATATCGACGTCAATCGCTACAACTCGTTCAACCGCACCAACATCAGCAACAGCAACTGGAGTCACAATGTGGCGCACCGCGGTGGCGTCGCCTACCGGGATCAGGACGTGGCGCGCCAGTACAACCGCGGCGGCAATGCCCAGGCGGCCGAGGCGCGCGAGCAGTTTCGCGGCCGCGCCGAGAGCGGGCGTTCCGAACTGAAGGGAGTGGACCGCGCCGAACTGAACGATCGCGTGCGCTCGGCCGACGATCGCACCCGCGAGAACCTCGGCGGGCGCGGCGAGGGCGGGCGCGGCGAGGTGGGCCGCGGCGGCGATCGTGCCGCCGTGGGCGATCGCATGCAGGGCGGCGATCGTGGTGGCGCCGCAGCAGGGCGCGATCGTTTCGACGGGGGGGGCGCGCGCGCCGATGCCGGCGATCGTTTCGGCGGCGGGAACCGGCAGCAGGGTGCGGGCTTTGGCGACCGTTCGGGCGGCGGCTTTTCCGGCGTCGGCAACGCCGCCGCGACGCGTGAGGCGAGCCAGCGCGGCAACGCCAGCCGGGCGGAGATGGGTGGCAGCCGCGGCGGTGGTGGCGCCAGCTTTGGTGGCGGCGGTGGTCGGGGCGGTGGTGGCTTCGGCGGTGGTGGCGGCCGCGGTGGCGGTGGCCGTGGTCGCTAGGCAGCGCGGGTACCCATTTTCAGCGGAGAACAGGACGATGAAGTTCAAGCGGATCATGCATTCACTCGCCGTTGTCGCGTGGATCGCTGTCATGCCGGCACCGACGGCGACAGCGGCGGCGCCGGCGAAGCCGGCCGCCACGCAGCAACAGACTTATGCGACTCCGGAGGACGCTGCGCGCGCACTCGCCGACGCCGTGCGTGCGCAGGACAAGGAGGCGCTGCTGGCGGTGGTGGGGCCGACGGCCGGGAGCTGGCTGGCGAGCGGTGATCGCGTTGCCGATCGCGCCGACTGGCAGCGGTTTCTGGCCGCATACGATCGCCAGCATCGCGTCGAATCACTGAGCGACGGCCGCGCCTTGCTGCTCGTGGGTGATGATGGCTGGCCCTTCCCGGCGCCGCTGGTGCGCCAGGGTGGGCGCTGGCTCTTCGATGCCGAAGCCGGCCGCGAGGAGGTCCTCAGCCGACGGATCGGTCGCAACGAGCTGGACACGATCCAGACACTGCTGGCGATCGTCGATGCCCAGCGCGAGTACGCTGCCGGCGATCTCGACGGCAATGGTGCAAACGACTATGCGCGTCATTTCGTCTCCAGCGAAGGGATGCGCGACGGCCTGTTCTGGCCGGTTGCCGCCGATCAGCGACCGAGCCCGCTCGGGCCGCTGGTGGCCGCGGCGACCCGCGAAGGCTATCGCGCCGCTGCAGCGGACAGTCAGCCACGCGCCTACCACGGTTATCGTTACCGGATTCTCGCCGCCCAGGGTCCCGCCGCGCCGGGCGGCGCCTACAGCTATCTGGTCGACGGGCGCATGATCGGTGGTTTCGCGGTGCTCGCCTATCCGGTCAGCCATGGCGTTTCCGGAGTGATGAGCTTCATCGTCAATCACGAGGGCATCGTCTACCAGAAGAATCTCGGCCGCAACGGCGAGGCGGTGGCGGCGAAGATGCAACGCTTCAATCCCGACGCCGGCTGGACGAGGGTGCCGGTCGAGTAGCCGGGTCGCCGCCGCAGGCCGCTACACAATCAGTACACGGCGGCCTTCGCCGACCGTGGACAGCAGTCGGCCAAATCGGCCATAATCCGCCGGTCCCCCGCCTTCGCTCGCCATGAAGTTTCTTTTCGACCTCTTTCCCGTCATCCTGTTCTTCATCGCCTACAAGGTATTCGACATCTACGTCGCGACCGCGGTCGCCATCGCCGCGACTTTCGCGCAGATCGGCTGGCTGTGGTTCAGGGGTCGCAAGATCGACACGATGCTTTGGGTGAGCCTGGTGATCATCAGCGTTTTCGGCGGCATGACCCTCCTGCTGCACGACGAGGATTTCATCAAGTGGAAGCCGACGGTGCTCTACTGGGCCTTTGCGGCCACTCTGCTCGGCGGCACGCTGCTGATGAAGAAGAACCTGATCCGCTTGCTGCTCGCCGAGCAGATGCAGTTGCCGGAGGTTGCCTGGGCGAAGCTCAACTGGTCGTGGATCGCCTTCTTCGCCTTCATGGGGTTCGCCAACCTCTTCGTCGCGTTCAACTTCTCGACCGACGACTGGGTCAACTTCAAGCTCTTCGGCGGCATGGGGCTGATGCTGCTCTTCGTCATCGCACAGGGGCTGCTGCTGTCGAAGTACATCGAGGAGAAGTGACGATGTTCTACATGATCGTTGGCGAGGATCGTCCCGGCTCGCTCGCCGAACGCCTCGCGGCGCGGCCGGCGCACGTCGAACGGCTGCAGGCGTTGCAGGCCGAAGGCCGCCTGCTGCTGGCGGGTCCCTGTCCGGCGATCGACTCGCCGGATCCGGGTCCTGCCGGTTTTTCCGGCAGCCTGATCGTTGCCGAGTTCGGCTCGCTCGAGGCGGCGCGCACCTGGGCCGATGCCGATCCCTACGTGGCCGCCGGCGTCTATGCCGGGGTCACCGTCAAGCCCTTCCGCAAGGTGCTGCCGGCGTGAGCGGCGACGCTGAAGGCGTGCCCGGGCTCATCCGCCAGCGACTCGCTGCCCTGAGCCCGCAAAGACTCGAGCTGATCGACGATTCGGCTCGCCATGCGGGCCATGCCGGCGCCAGGAGCGGCGGCGGGCACTACCGCCTGTTGATCGTCGCCGCAGCCTTTGCCGGGCAGCCGCGGTTGCGGCGTCACCGCCTCGTGCATGAAGCGCTCGGTGAGCTGATGCAGTCCAGCATTCACGCTCTGAGCGTGCAGGCGTTGAGCCCGCAGGAGGCTTTTTCGTCGGCTGGACCGCCCGTCTGAGCCGCTCCACACTTCACCCCAACCATCCGAAAACAAGGAAGACCACACATGCACAAGCTTTCAAAACTGGCCGGCGCGTTGCTGCTCGGCGCCCTCGTCTCGTTGCCGGCGGTTGCCCAGAAAGCTCCGGCAGGTGGGGCTGTGGCGACGGTCAACGGCGTTGCCATTCCGCAGAGCATCGCCAACGCCTTCGTCGCCGAGCAGGAGGCACAGGGCGCGCCGGACACGCCCGAACTCAAGAACGCGGTCCGCGAAGAACTGATCCGTCGCGAGTTGCTCGTCCAGGAAGCGAAGAAGCTCGGTCTCGACAAGAAGCCCGACGTTGCGGCGCAGGCTGATCTCGCACGGCAGGCGATCTTCATTCGTGCCTTCGTCCAGGACTATGTCAAGAAGAATCCGATCAGCGACGAGCAGCTCAAGGCCGCCTATGACCGGATGAAGGGCCAGATGGGCAACACCGAGTACAAGGTGCGCCACATTCTGGTGGAGAAGGAGGACGACGCCAAGCTGATCATCGGCAACCTGAAGAAGGGCGCCAAGTTCGATGAGCTGGCCAAACAGTCGAAGGATCCGGGGTCGCGTGACAAGGGTGGCGATCTCGGCTGGAGCAGCACGGCGAGCTACGTGAAACCGTTTGCCGATGCGGTCGTCGGTCTCGCCAAGGGCAAGTATACCGAGGTGCCAGTGAAGACCGATTTCGGTTATCACGTCATTCTGGTCGAGGACAGCCGCCCGCTGACGCCGCCGACGTTCGAGCAGATCAAGCCGCAACTGACGCAGCGGATGCAGCAGGATCAGTTGCAGAAGCTGATCGTCGAACTGCGCAACAAGGCCAAGATCCAGTAAGCCCTGGCCAGGCAGGCAGCGACAGGCGCCGGTGGTCGTGGCGCCTTTTTCCTGTCCTGCCCCGCTTGTGCCCCGCCTCCTGGCCTCCTAGCCCTGCCCTTTACCCGCAAAATTAGGTCTGGACTTTTTTGGTCGAACCAG
>NZ_JAMTDQ010000004.1 GCF_023806635.1 Accumulibacter sp. | reverse complement strand
ACTCGGTCAAACTCGCCGAACGCGCCGGCTCCCTGCTGACCGAAATCGTCCCGTCAATCCGCAAAACCTCCGACCTCGTCCAGGACATCGCGTCGGCCTCGCAGGAACAATCCTCCGGCGTCGGCCGGATCAACCGTGCCATGGGCCGCTTCAACCAGACGGCGCAGGCGACCGCGGCAGCGTCGGCGGAACTCGCCACCACCGCCGGCGAGCTCGGCGGGCAGGCGGCGCAATTGCAGGGCCTGATGACGCTCTTCCGCATCGGCGACCGCTGTACACCGCCTGCCGGCGTGCAGCCGCCAGGCAGCGCTGGCGGCGGACGTGGCACCCCCGGCCAGCCGGCGGGCGGGCCTGCGCGAGGGCTGCAGGCCGGCGGCAGCAGCCCTGCGCGGCCGTCACCCGTGCCAGCGAACCCATCCTCCCGACCCGGACTGAACACGCACCCATGAGTACCAGGAGCAGAAGCGGAATCGAACGTCGGCTCGCAGCCGGCATTGCAACGGGTTCCCCGTGGACGGCAGTCCTGACGCAGGCCGGCATCGCGGTTGCCGTGCTCGACGCGGATTTCGCCTTCCTGCGGGTCAGCCAGAGCTACGCCGACGCCATCGGCAGGCCGCCGGAGTTCTTTCCCGGTCGCAACTACTTCGAACTCTTTCCGCACGCCGCCAGCGAGGCAGTCTTTCGCCAGGTCCGCGATTCGGGAGTGGCGCAGGCACGCGCGGCGCGACCTGGCCGCCCGCGACCCGGACACGGCGGCGATCTCGATCGCTGGCACTGGTCCCTGACTCCTTTCGGCGATCGCGCACGCGGCAGCGCAACGCATTATCTGGTCCTGACGATCCGGCATCCGGCGGCATCGCTCGCCGGCGAGGTCGGCGAAGCCGCCGGCGAGGACCGCTTCCGCGGCCTGTTCGAGACGCTGACTTCCGGCTTCGCCCTGCACGAGGTCGTCCTCGACGCAGCCGGCAACGCCTGCGACTACCGCTTCATCGCCGCCAATGCCGCCTTCGAAGCCATCACCAGCCTCGATCGATCGCGGATCATCGGCCGCTGTGCCACCGCCGTCGTGCCGCAACTCGATCGCCGCTGGATCGAACGCTTTGCCGGCGTCGCCCTCACCGGCGACGGCGCGCAGTTCGATGACTTCCGCAGCGATCTCGCCCGCCACTACCGGCTCACCGCGTACTGCCCGGAATACGGGCTGGTCGCCGTCATCTACGATGACGTCACGACGCTCCGCTGCCAGCTGCCCGCCACCCGATTTCCGGGCCGCAGGAACACGACGGGAGGACGGCCGCCGGGCGAAATGTGCGATGATGCCGGTCGGTGAGGATTGAATGAACACTCCGCGCGATCTCGAACGGCTGGCGCGCAACGTCAATCCCGGGGGCTGGGCGATCGAAAGCGAACGACCGATCGCGACGCTGCTCGGTTCGTGCGTCGCCGTTTGCCTCTGGGACCCGACCCTGCGGATCGGCGGTCTCAATCATTTCATGCTGCCGCGCTTCGAACGCTCGGCGAACCAGGATCTCGACGTCCTGCTCTGCGGCAACTTCTGCATGGAGGCGCTGATGAACGGCATGCTCGGTCGCGGAGCCCGGAAGCAGCGCCTGCAGGGCAAGGCCTTTGGCGGCGGCAACGTGATTTCGTCGCTCACCGGCGTCAGCATCGGCGAGCGCAATGCCGAGTTCGCGCGCGAGTGGCTGGCGCGTGAAGGCATCAGCCTGCTGGCGTCCGACCTGATGGGCCCGTGGTCGCGCAAGGTCATCCTCGATCCGCAGACCGGCGACGTCTTCTGCAAGCGCGGGCAGACCAGCCAGAGCATCGTCGAGGCCGAGCGGTCATACGCCAGCACGCTGCTCGTCGCACCGAAGAAGACGGACATCGAACTCTTCTGAGCCGACATGCACGCCACTCGACCCACCATCACCGACCGCGAGTTCGCCCTCTTCCAGCGACTGATCCACCGGCTTGCCGGCATCAGCCTCTCCGATGCCAAGCGCGTCCTGCTCGTCGGCCGCCTCGGCCGCCGCCTCGACCACCACGGCCTCGCCACCTATGGCGAGTACTACCGGCTGCTGTCCTCGGGCAACGATCCGGACGAACTGCAGAAGATGGTTGACCTGCTGACGACCAACGAGACCTACTTCTTCCGCGAACCGCAGCATTTCGACTTCCTGCGCGACCTGGTCCGCCGGGAGGCGGTCGCCGGCAGCCCCTTCCGCATCTGGAGCGGTGCCAGTTCAAGCGGCGAAGAAGCCTATTCGATGGCGATGGTGCTCGCCGAGCACTGCCTGCAGCGGCCGTGGGAGGTCTTCGGTTCCGACATCAGCCTGACCGTCCTGGCGAAGGCGAAGGCCGGCGTCTACTCGCAGGAGCGCATCTCGGGAATCCCGCCGGCGTGCCTGCGCAAGTATTGCCTGAAGGGAGTCCGCGGGCAGGAGGGCAAGCTGCTGATCGACAGCGGACTGCGGCAACGGGTCAGCTTCGCGCAGGTCAACCTGACGCAGCCGATCAGCGGCGTCGGCTCTTTCGACGTCATCTTCCTGCGCAACGTCATGATCTATTTCGACCTCGAGACGAAGCGCAGGGTGATCGCCAACATGCTGCCCTGCCTCAAGCCGGGCGGCCATTTCATCGTTGGCCACGCGGAGTCGCTGAACGGTCTCACCGACGGCCTGCAGACGGTCAGGCCGACGATCTACCGCAAGCCCGGGTGATGGCGGGGCGAACAGCGATGGCCGGCGCAAGGATTCGCCTGCTGGTGGTCGACGATTCGGCCGTCGTCCGCCAGGCAGTGACGATGGCGGTGGCACGCGCGAACGACATCGAACTCGTCGCCACCGCCGCCGATCCGCTCTTCGCGATGGAAAAGATGCGCCGCAACTGGCCGGACGTGATCCTCCTCGACATCGAGATGCCGCGCATGGACGGCATCTCGTTCCTGCGCGCGCTGATGGCCGAGCGCCCGACGCCGGTGATCATCTGCTCGTCGCTGGCGACCGCCGGCAGCGAAGCGCTGGCGCAGGCGCTGGCGGCCGGTGCGATCAGCGTCATCAGCAAACCGAAGCTCGGCGTGAAGGCCTTTCTCGAGGATTCGTCGGACGACATCGTCGCCGCCGTGCGCGCCGCCGCCAGCGCCAACGTCGGGGTGCTGCGCGGCGGCAGCAGCGGCAGCAGCGCAGCGGCCGACATGGCGGCCGGGCGAACGCTCCACCGTGCCGACGTCATCCTCCCCGCCGGCATGGCACCGGTGCTGCAGACCACCGACCGGGTGATCGCCATCGGCACCTCGACCGGCGGCACACAGGCGCTCGAGGCGATCCTCGGCAGCCTGCCGCGGACGGTACCGGGAATCGTCGTCGTGCAGCACATGCCCGAGCGCTTCACGGCGATGTTCGCCGAACGACTCGATTCGCTGGCAGCGATCGAGGTCCGCGAAGCGCGTTCGAACGACCGCGTGCTGCCCGGGCGTGCGCTGATCGCGCCCGGTGGCCGGCACATGCTGCTCAGGCGCAGCGGCGCGCAGTACCACGTCGAAGTCGTCGATGGCCCGCTGGTCAATCGTCACCGGCCGTCGGTCGATGTGCTCTTCCGCTCGGTCGCCCGTTTCGCCGGCCGCAACGCCATCGGCGTGATCATGACCGGCATGGGCGACGACGGCGCCCGCGGCCTGAAGGAGATGCGTGATGCCGGTGCGGCGACTATCGCCCAGGACGAGGCCTCATGCGTCGTCTTCGGCATGCCGAGGGAGGCGATCAGGCTGGGCGGGGTCGAGCAGGTGCTGCCGCTGTCGCAGATCGCGCCGGCGCTCGTCGCCGCCGGCCGTTGATCGCCGCCGCGACGCCCCCCCCTGGATCGTGGAGAATGATCGTGGAACGTTACGAAATCCTGAAGAGGATCGCCGCCGAGATCGAACGGGGCGAGGTCAGCTTCCCGACCAGCGCCGTCGTGGCGCTCAAACTCAAGCGCGCGCTCGACGATCCCGACTGCCCGCTCGACCACGCGGCGCGACTGGTGCAGGCCGAGCCGCTGCTGGCAGCGAAGGCCGTCGCCGTCGCCAACTCGACCGTCTGCAACCGCTCCGGCCGGCCGATCACCGACGTCCGCACGGCGGTCCTGCGCCTTGGCTTCCGCTATCTGCGGGCACTGGCGACCGCCGTCGTCAGCCGGCAACTGGCGGCGCCGGCGACGGCGCGGGACCGCGAACTGGCCGACCGCCTGTGGGAGCACACCGCCCACGTTGCCGCGCTGGCGCAGGTCCTCGCCCGCCGCGTCACCCGCCTCGACCCGGAGACGGCGCTGTTTGCCGGCATCGTGCACGAAGTCGGTGCCTTCTACCTGGTGTCGCGCACGCGCGACCATCCGGGTCTGCTCGACGAGGACTTTCCTGCCTGGAGCGAGAGCGGCGAGGCCGAGGTCGGACGCGCGGTGCTCAAGGCGCTGGCGGTGCCGCAGCCGGTCATCGACGCCATCGAGGTCTGCTGGCAGGGCTTTCTCGCCATGCCGCCGACGACGCTGGGTGATACGCTGCTGCTCGCCGACGAACTGGCGCCGGTCGAGAGCCCGCTGCGCGACCTCGACGGCTGCCCGCGCGAAGGAATGGCGGCGTCGATCGACCTGCTCGTCGGCGAAGAGACGCTGCGCGACATCCTGCGCGAATCGGCCGCCGATGTCGCCTCGCTGACGGCGGCGCTGCGGATGTGACGGCGTTGAGCAGTTGGTCGAAGCACTCCTGCCGCAGGAAACGTCCGTTGACGATCCACGTCGCGCCGATCTGGATGGTCTCGTCGCCTTCGGCCAGCGCAGTACAGGAGAGCGCACCCCGCCGCTGCAGGCGCCGCAACTCTGGCAGACCGTGCTGCGCGAATCGGCAGGTCGAGGATCGCCGCGAAGGCTGCCAGAGGCATGTCGGCGTGGCGGGTAGCCGCCGGGCCGCCGAGCCCGCCGGGCCGGGCGCCGAGGCAGCCGCCATTCGGCGGCGTCGGATCTTCCTGCTCTTCGCCTCAGTACCTGACCCGCGCCAAGTAGCTCGTCTGGCTGGCTTCGCGTGCCTGGCGCAGCGTCTTGACCCCCACCTCGGTGAGCAGCGGCAGCATTTTCAGGAAGACCTCGGCGGTCACCATCGCGTCGCCGAGCGCCGTATGCCGTCCAAGCACGGGCACAGCCAGACGTTCGGCGATCGCTTCGAGCTGGTGCGTTGCCTGATTCGGGTGCAGGACCGAGGAGAGCAGCAGGGTATCGAGCACCGGTTGCTCGAAGCGCACGCCAGTCCGCTTCTCCTGGAGCTGCAGGAAGCGCATGTCGAAAGCCGCGTTGTGGCCGACCAGGACGGTATCGGCACAGAAGGCGTGGAATCTGGGCAGGACGACATCGATGCCCGGCTGAGCGGCGAGCAGTTCGCGCGTCAGGCCATGCACCGCTATCGATCCCGGTGACAGGCGGACCTGTGGCTTGACCAGTTGCTCGAAGCACTCCTGCCGCAGGAGACGGCCGTTGATGATCCGCGTCGCGCCGATCTGGATGATCTCGTCGCCTTCGGCCGGGTGCAGACCCGTCGTCTCGGTGTCGAACACCGTGTAAGCGAGCTCGCCGAGTGGCCGGTCGTCGAGTTCATGGCCGCTCTCCGACCAGCCGAACAGGTCGAAATCATAGAACTCGGGACGCTCTTCAGCCGTCGCCACGGTCATCGGCATGGGCAGGTTGCCGGGCGCCGCCGCCATGGGCAGGACCGTCCTGAAGAAGGCGCGATGCGAGACCCGTTCGCGCTGGAACCAGATGTCGCCGTTGCAGCGCTCGACGACGTCGGTCACACTCAGCGACGATGACTTGCCAGGGACGTTCATCGGATCCTGCAACCAGCTCATCGCCGTTTCGTTGTTCATGAAGGTGCCCTGCCACGACAGATCGAGTTGGGCAAGATGTCCGCTGCGCGTCAGCGACAGGCGCACTTCACGAATCCCGTAGTCGTCCTGCAGGCGGAGCGCCAGGTAGCGCAGTGCCTGCAGCAAGGCGAAACTGTCCACGCGCAACCAGAGACCCTTCTCGACGTGCTCGGTCTTGACGGCGATTGGAGGCCGCCCGCCGCCGCCCTTTTCCCGGATGCTGCCGGCCGTCGCCAGCAGGATCTCGGCGCCGTTGATCTCCTCCAGCACCCAGCGCTCGCGCAGGTCGCTCGAGAACGCCCGCGCCGCCTTGTCGAACTGCGCCGACAGCGCCGTCGCTTCGTCGCGAATCGCCAGCGTGAAACGGTCCTTCTGCTCGCCCGACATGTCCGGGAAATCGCAGAGCATCTCGGCGGCCGCGCGAACACTGCCGAGCGGCCCGCGGCACCCCTCGATCAGCGACTGGATGACCGCGTCCCTCCGCGTATGTCGCTCGTTGGTCGTGGTCACGTCATCGAGAACGAGCACGAAACCGGTCATCGAGGGCGCGCCGCCGTCGGCATGATGCCGACCGGTCTTGCCCAGGACCGGAGACATGTGGGCGCGCAGCAGGCGGCCGCTGGCAGTCCCGGTGACAAAGTGCGTCGAGCCGACGACCCCCGGTGCATGTCCGGAGTCGACTTCGGCACTGGCCTGCCGCAGGCGGGCGATGGCATAGCCGATGACCGCACGGTCGAGCACCGCATGAATCGAACGTCCGAGACCAAGCAGTTCGGTCCTGTCTCCGTCTGGTCCGGTCGAGAGCTCCTGCTTCGCCCGTTGGTTGTAGAGCAGCACGCGACCATCCAGATTGCAGACGACGACACTCTGGCTGAGGTCGGCCATCAGCGCACTCAATCGGCCCCGTTCCTCCGCGAGCGAGGCCTGCGTTGCGCGGAAGTGCTCGGCGACCTCGCTGCGGTCCGCTTCGCGCTGGGCGAGCAGCTGATTGACGACCTGCGCCAGCTGATCGAGTTCGGGCGCCTCGTAGCGGCCAACCCTCAGGCCGGCGTGCGGCAGCGTCGCGGCGAGCTGTTCCGCCATGCGCAGTGGCGCCTGGACGTACTGTGTATCGAGTTTGAACCACAGCCAGCACCCCGCTCCCGAGGCAATCAGGAGCACCGGTATCAGCTTTGCCAGCCTGCCCGCGAGAGCGTCATCGCCAGCACCGCCTGCGGGCTCGCCGACGAGCAGCAGCACAGCGGTGGAAGCGACGACCGCAAGCACGGACAGGAAGACCGCCAGTCCTGCCAGCAGGCGTTTGCGCGTCGGTCTCATCCTCTGTCTGGTCGTCAGGCGGGCACCGCCGCCTGCTGCAGCCGTGCTTCACGAATCGGCAGGTTGACGATCGCGGCGAACGCAGCCAGAGCCATGTCGGCGTACCACATCCAAGTGTAATCGCCGAGGCGGGTGATCGCCAGGCCACCGAGCCAGGCACCGAGGAAGCCGCCGATCTGGTGCGAGAGCAGGGTCAGTCCGAACAGGGTGGCGAGGTAACGCACGCCGAACAGCTTGCCGACGATGGCGGCCGTCGGCGGCACGGTCGCCAGCCAGGTGAAACCGAGGCCGGCGGCGAAGAGGTAGAACGTCGTCTCGCTGCGCGGCAGCAGCAGGTAGCCGGCGATCAGCAGCGCGCGCGACCCGTACATGACCGCCAGGACGTACTTGCTGCGGTAGCGCGCGACACACGAACCGGCGTAAAGGCTGCCGAAGATGTTCGCCAGCCCGATGATTGCCAGCGACCAGCTGGCGACCGCCGGCGGCAGGCCGCAGAGATCGACCTCGCCCGGCAGATGGGTGACAAGGAAGGCGATGTGGAAACCGCAGGTGAAGAAGCCGACATGCAGCAGCAGGTAGCTGCGGTCGTGCAGGGCGTCGCCGATCGCGGCCCGCAACCCCTTGCCGGCGCCGCCATGATGCGCGGCAGGTGCCGCCGTCGATCCCGCCAGCCGGCCGATCAGCGGCAAGGCGGCGAGCGTCATCAGCGCCAGCGACCACATCGCGCCGATCCAGCCGATGCTCTGGATCAGCTTCTGCAGGATCGGCGCGAAGACGAACTGGCCGAAAGAACCACCGGCGTTGATGACTCCGGACGCGGCGGCGCGCGACTCGAGCGGCAGGCGCTGCGCCGCCGCGCCGATGAGCACGGAGAAGCTGCCGGCGCCGGAGCCGATGGCCGAGAGCAAGCCAAGCGAGACGATCAGGCCCGGACCCGAATCCATGAAAGGCGTCATCGCACTGCCCAGGGCGAGCAGCAACAGGCCGCCGACCAGCACCATGCGGGGCCCGTAGCGATCGGCGACGGCGCCGGCCAGCGGCTGGATCGCGCCCCAGGTGAATTGCCCGACTGCCAGGGCCAGGCTGATGGTGGCGATGCCGAGGCCGGTCGATGAGTTGAGCGGGCTGACGAAGAGCCCAAGCGACTGGCGTGCGCCCATCGTCACCATCAGGATGCCGGCGGCAGCCAGAGTGGTGACGAGGACCTCCGGTCGGGAGAGGGAACGGAACATGAGCGGCCTTCCGGCGTGAGCGGGCGTCGGGGAACGCGGGCGACTATAACCTGCCAATGTGGAAACAAATAGCCCATAATTCGCGGCATCGTGTCAACGGATGATTGACGCATGCATTGGCTGGCGTCGTGGGAAAGCTTCGTCAAGGCGGTCGAGGACGGCAGCATGGCGGCCGCCGCGCGCCGCATCGGCTGCACGCGTGCCCGTGTGAGCAAGCAGATCGGGGAGCTCGAACGGGATTTCGGCGCTCGCCTTTTCGAACGTCGCGCCCACCGCTTGAGCCTGACGCCGGCGGGGGAAGTCTTCTACCAGCATGCCGTGCGTGCGCTCGAGGCCGTCGCCAGTACCGAGATCGCCGTTCGCAACCTCGGCGACACACCACACGGCCTGCTGCGCGTGAGCGCGTCGATCACCTTTGGACGGATGTACGTCGCCCCGCTGCTGCCGCAGCTCACTGGCCGCTACCCCGAACTCGAATGCGAGCTGATCCTGACCGATCAGTTGGTCGATCTGGTCGACGACCACATCGACCTCGCGCTGCGCCATACCAGGGCACCGCCTGAGGATGCGGTCGCCAGGAAGCTGGTAGCGATCCGGCGCGTCCTCTGCGCGACCCCGGCGTACCTCGTCGCGCACGGCGAACCCGAGCAACCGCGCGACCTCGGTCGGCACCAGTGTTTCGCCTACCCGCAGTCCGGCGATGGCCAGGTCATCTGGCTTGCCGGACGGGACGGCGAAGAGATCAGTGTTCCGATCGGCAGCCGATTCCGCTTCAACAACCTGGACTGCGTGCTGGCGGCGGCGCTTGCCGGGCATGGCGTGGCGATGCTGCCAACCTATCTCTGCGGGCCGGAGATCAGGAGCGGCAGGCTGCGCACCGTGCTCGAAGGCCATGAGCCGCTGACCGGCTTCGGCAGCCATGTCTATGCCTGCTACACGCCGAGTCGCGTCCGTCTGCCGAAGGTCAAGGTCCTGCTGGATCAACTCGAACGGCTGCTGACGCCCGTGCCGCCGTGGGAATCGCCTGCCGCCGCGCGCGGCGGTGCAACGGGCTGAGCGCGCCGGAAGCGAAAGCGGGTTCGAGCAGAGGACGACGGCTCGCCGCGGCGCACGGGCTGGTCCAGGTCGCATTCAGGATGTAAACTGCCGGTCGGACCGTTCGCGGCTTCGGCCGGGGATGCTCGGGCACCGGGTGCGTCGCGCGCGGGCCGGAGCGGGCGATCGCCTGCCGCCCACCTCGCGGACGCCGCAAGGATGCCGTCGCCACCCTCGACCACCCGCCAACCACGAAGATGAGATCCAGCACCGAACCCGCCGCGAGCCCGAGCTCGACCGCCCAGCACGGGCTGCCACCGCAGGCCGCCGACATCGCCGCCGAGCTTTCCGGCTTCCGGCGCGAGATGCTGCGCTTTGCGACGCTGCAGTTGCGCGACCAGGCGAGTGCCGAAGACGCGGTGCAGGAAGCCATGCTGGCCGCCCTGCAGGGAGCGGACCGCTTCGGCGAGCGCGCCCGGTTGAAGACCTGGGTGTTCTCGATCCTGAAGAACAAGATCGTGGACATCATCCGCCGGCGAGTGCGTGAGCCGACCTACGAAGACCCGCTCGGCGAGATCGACGACGCGGACTTCGACCCCCTCTTCCAGAGCAACGGTCACTGGCAGCGCGACACGCGCCCCTCCGACTGGGGCGACCCGGAGCGGAGCTTCGAGAACCGCAGCTTCTGGGCGGTCTTCGACGCCTGCATGAACCGGCTGCCACCGGGAACCGCGCGCGTCTTCATGATGCGCGAAATGCTCGGCCTCGAAACCGACGAGATCTGCGCCGAGCTGTCGATGAGCAGCAACAACTGCTGGGTCGTGCTGCACCGGGCGCGCATGGGGCTGCGCCTGTGCCTCGACCAGCGCTGGTTTGCCGGCACCGGAGGGCTCGCGGCATGATGAACTGCAAGCAGGCGACGCGACTGATGTCGGAAGAGATGGACCACGATCTCGCCGCCGGCGAGCGCCTGGCGCTGCGCCTGCACACCTTGCTCTGTTCCGGCTGCGCCCGCTATCGCGAGCAGATGGCGTTCCTCCGCCAAGCGTCCCGGCAGCAGGTGCCGGACGACGACACCCCACAATCATTACGGTGACAGTATATTTTATTGATTCCGTCAGCAGCGCTACGGCAGCCCCATTTAATATACTGTCACCAAATTACAAATAATTTCAGTCGGCTGTCTGGATGATCGCCGTCGCGCCGGGATGCATCTGACGCAGGTCTTCCTCGTCGATGCCGAGCAGCGGCAGGCAGACTTCTCCGAGCTTGGCCCACTCCTGTGTCCGACTCGCACCGCTGAGTTGCTGCAGGAGGTGTTCGGCGGTCTGGCTGACGGCGATCAGGCGGCGGCTCAGCGTCGGCAGGTCCGGGGGGAACGAAGCCAGCGCTGCCCGGTCGTGATGATGCCGGATCGCCTGGCAGATCTCCTCGGGTAGCCACCAGTCGACCGCCATCAGTCCACCGACGACCGCGTGGTCGGTCGGATGTTCGGCGCGCTCGACAGCGGTGAACGAACGTCCGGTGTCGCCGTTCGCCCGCGCCAGCGTCTGCATGTAGGTGGGCAGCCGGCGCAGCAGGATGACGATCCCGCAATCGCGGAAGAGGCCGAAGGTGTAGGCGTCGGCAGCAGGCAGACCGGGCAGGCTGACTTCCTGTGCCAGCCAGCCGGAGAGCGCGGCGATGCGCGCCGACGCGTCCCAGAAGCGGACGTAGTGACCGCTGTTGGGGAAGGCGCGTCGCAGGCTGATCGCGGCAACGGCCCGGCTCGTCACATCGAGACCGAGCAGCATGAGCGCATCGGCAACCGAACGCACACGCGTGCGCAGGCCGAAGGAAGGCGAACCGGCGGTCTTGATGAGACCGGCGGCCAGGCCGACGTCGGCGCTGATCAGTTGCCCGACGCGACGCAGGCATGGGTCGCCCTGCATCATCTCGTCGCGGATGCGGTCGATGATCAACGGTCGCGGCGGAATGTCGATCGCCCGCAGGTTGTCCTCGAGCGCGGTCGTCACCGTCTCCTGGCCGGCCGCACGCTTGTCCATCAGCGGGCCTTCCTCGTTTCCATCCACTGTGACAACTCCTCCTCCGACATCGGCTTCGCGTGCAGGAAGCCCTGCGTCGCATCCACGCGCGCCGCCTCGCAGGCGGCCAGTTGCGCGGCGGTCTCGACCCCTTCGGCGACGACGACCATTCCCAGCTCACCGGCGAGCCGCGTGATCGCGCTCAGGATGGCGAAGGCGCGACGGTCTTCGGGCAGCTCGTTGATGAACGCACGATCGAACTTGAGCTTGGTCGCCGGCAGGTCCTTGAGGTTCGCGAGGCTCGAGTAGCCGGTGCCGAAGTCGTCGATCGCCAGGCCAACCCCGGCTTCCCGCGCGCCCCGCAGGTTCGCCTGCACGACCGGCGAGGCATCGACGAACAACGACTCGGTCAGCTCGAGCTCGATCGCGTCGGCCGGCAGGCGGGCGCAGATCAGGGCCGCGTGCAGGTTACCGAGAAAGCTCTCCGAATAGAGCTGCAGGCGCGAGATGTTGATCGCGACCTTCGTCGGACAGCCCTGTGCGCGCAGCCGGGCCGCGCAGCGCGCGCCCTGCAGCAGGATCCACTCGCCGATGCGGACGATCAGGCCGGTCTTCTCGGCGACGGCGACGAGCTGCAGCGGGGAAACCTGGCGGCCGCCGACGGCGCAGCGCATCAGCGCCTCGACCGCCTCGACGCTGCCGTCCGGACGAACGATCGGCTGGTAGTGCAGATCGAGATCGCCGGTTGCCAGTGACGCGTGCAGCACGCTCTCGATCTCCAGATCCTGCCGTGCCGACCATGCTGCGGACGTCGCTCCGAGCGGCTCGGCAGCCACGACGACGAAGCGATCGCCCCCCTGGCGCTTGGCTTCACCCATCGCGCGGTCGGCGCGCGCGAGCAGGCTGAGCGGATCATCGGCGGCAAGCCGCCAGGTGATGCCGATGCTCACCGAAGGCCGGAGCAGGATGCCGCCGAGCGGTATCGGCTGATCGATGGTCGCCAGCAGGCGTCCGGCGATCCGCTCGGCGTCCGGGGTCGCGACGGCAGACAGCAGGATGGCGAACTCGTCGCTGCCCATGCGCAGGAGCGTCGCGCGCTCACCGGCGACCGAGCGGATGCGGCCGGCGATCAGGGCGATGACGGCATCCGCCTCGGCATAGCCGAAGGAATCGTTGACCTGGCGGAAGCGGTCGAGGTCGAGCCACATCGCGCACAGCGATGCCGGCACCCGGTCCGTCGCGGCGAACAGGCGTGCCACCACGCTCGGCGCGGCGTTGCGCAGGTGGAAGCCGGTCGTCGGGTCGCTGCGGGCCGGCGGCGACCCGGTCATCGCCCGGACCCGCAAGCGAAACCTGCCACTTGCCGTTCCCTTCCGTTTGATGATCTCGCTCCTTTCCGGAACCAGGCGAAGAAAACTCTCTGCGATCACTGCGTCGGCACCGGTTCTCAAGGCTAAGCGGCTGCCGGCGCGGCTGCTTGACTCGCGGCGCCAATCGCATGACCATTGCCGCCGTCGTCGACAGCCATCGCACGGGACCAGGGAAGCATGGAAGAATCGGGGAGCACGCTGGCCACGCTCTGGCTGATCATGCTGCGCCTGCTCGAGGAGCATGGAATCGATCCGGAGCACTTCCTCAAGACGCTCGGGATTCGCCGTGAAGCACTGCGCGACGTGCAGGCCCGGCTGCCTTCCCACCTGGCGGATGTCGGCTTCGAGCTGGCCGCCACGCAGATCGGCGACGAGGCCTTCGCCCTGCGTGCCGCCGAATGCTGGCATCCGTCCAATCTCGGAACGATGGGTTACGCCTGGCTGTCGAGCCGCACGCTGCATACCGGGCTGAAACGGATCGAGCGTTTCTCGCGCATTCTCGGCAGCCGGATGACCTTCCGCTGTCGCGAGGAGGACGACGGCGTCCGCCTGGGCTTCGACCACGGCCGCGGCGACGCTGCCGTCGGCCCACTGCTGGCCGACTTCTCGCTGTCGATCCTGATCGCCATGTGCCGGGTCAATGCCGGCAAGCGGATGAGCCCGGCCAGCGTCGATCTGCGCCGGCCGGAACCGGCCAACCCGCAACCCTGGCGGGCCTTCTTCGGCTGTCCGATCCGCTTCGGCCAGCCGGTCGACGGCTTCCTGCTCGCCGGCGAGGTCGCCAATGCGCCCTTGCCTTCGGCCAACATCCCACTCGCCAACACCTTCGACGCGATCCTCAGCGAACAGCTTGCGGCGCTGTTCGACGACGACCTCGTCAGCCGCTGCAAGGCGCACGTGCTGCAACACCTGACCTCGGGCATGCCGTCGGCACCGGAAGTAGCGCGCGCACTCGGCCTCAGCCAACGCAGCCTGCAGCGCAGGCTGGCGGCGCTCGGCCTGAGCTTCCAGGGCGTCGTCGACGAAACCCGTCACGAACTGGCGCGGCGCTATCTCGACGATCCCGCCAGGTCGGTCACCGAGATCACCTTCCTCCTCGGCTTTTCCGAGCAGAGCGCCTTCACCCGCGCCTTCCGGCGCTGGAGCGGCATGCCCCCCTCGATCTACCGAGGACTCGAACATTTACGGTGACAGTATACTTATCTATGGCGAGCCCGCCTCGCCGCTGAGCTTGTCGAGGCAGGAAGCCCCCCACACCGCTGTGCCGCAGAGCACGCAAGCTGGCCGGCCGCTGCTGACGCAGCGCGACCGCAGCGCAAAGAGTACCGGCCGGTCGCCGGCCACGGCATGGCTCCCGGCCGACGATCGGCAGACGCACAGCACGCTGCGCCGCGCCGGCAGCACGGCCGCAACGACCATTTTCTTGCAACATTGTTGCATTTGGATCGCGAAAGAGGCAAGATGCGGCCTCCGCAACATGGCCCGGATCACCGAGACCCTGCCCTGCCCAGCATGTCGTCGCCACGCCGATCCTCAGCACCGCCGCAGCCCCGCCGCCTGCCAGGCGGCAACCCGGTGCTCTGCGCCAGCACTGCCGCCCGTCTCGCGTGGGCCGCCAGTGCGTTGATCCTGCTCTGGAGCGCCATTCTCTGGGCACTGGCATGAGCCGCGTCGCCTGCCCGCAGGGTGCGGCGCTGCTGCGCTTCGACAACCTGACCCTGGGCTACAACCGACATCCGGCGGTGCATCACCTGCAGGGTGAGATCGCCGGCGGCAGCCTGCTCGCCATCGTCGGTCCGAACGGCGCCGGCAAGTCCACCCTGCTGAAGGCGATTGCCGGCGAGTTGCGGCCGCTGCAGGGCCGCATCGAGAGGTACGGGCTCGACCGCCGGCAGATCGCCTACCTGACGCAACAGGCGACGCTCGACCAGACATTCCCGATCGTCGTCCACGATTTCGTCGCCATGGGGCTCTGGCGCGAGATCGGCGCCTTTCTCGGTCTCGGCAGCGAACACCGGCGGCGGGTGCACGCGGCAATCGAACGCGTCGGCCTGCACGGACTGGAGAGGCGCCCGATCGGCGCCCTGTCGGGCGGACAGCTGCAGCGCGCGCTGTTCGCCCGCGTCCTGCTGCAGGATGCACCGCTGGTGCTGCTCGACGAACCCTATGGCGCGATCGACGCGGCCAGCGTCCGCGACCTGGCGGCGCTGGTTCGCCAGTGGCACGACGAAGGGCGGACGGTGATCGCCGTCCTGCACGATCTCGCGCACGTTCGCCAGGAGTACCCGGAGACGCTGCTGCTGGCACGCGAAGCGGTGGCGCGCGGCGAGACGACGAGCGTCCTCAGCCCCGCCAACCTGCAGCGTGCCCGGCAACTCGCCGAAGGACACGGCGACGGCACACCGGCGGCAGTCTGCCGCGTCGACCGGGATGCGGCATGAGCGAGTTCCTGTCGACCTGGCCGCCGTTCTCACCCTTCTTCGAGTTCGCCTTCATGCGCCGGGCTCTCGCCGGCTGCCTCGCGCTGTCGCTCGGCGCGACGCCGATCGGCGTCTTCCTGATGCTGCGCCGCATGAGCCTGGCCGGCGACGCGATGTCGCATGCCATCCTGCCGGGCGCAGCGATCGGTTATCTGGTCGCCGGCCTGTCGCTGCCGGCGATGACCCTCGGCGGCCTCGCTGCCGGCCTCGCCGTCGCCCTGCTCGCCGGCGGCGTTGCGCGCAACACGGTGATCAGGGAGGACACCAGCCTCGCCACCTTCTACCTGCTGTCGCTGTCGGCCGGCGTGTTGCTCATCTCGCTGCGCGGCAGCAGCGTCGACCTGCTGCATGTCCTGTTCGGCAGTGTGCTGGCGCTCGACGATCCGGCGCTGCTGCTGCTCGGCGCCTTCGCATCGCTGTCGATCATCGCCCTCGCCATCGGCCTGCGCCTGTTCGTCCTCGAGGCCTGCGACCCCTCCTTCCTGGCGCGCATCAGCCGCCTGTCGCCGCTGGCGCACTATGGCTTCATGGTCCTGCTGGTGCTCAACCTGGTCGCCGGCTTTCACGCGCTCGGTACGCTGATGGCGGTCGGCATCATGATCCTGCCGGCGGCAGCGGCCCGCCTCTGGGTGGGCAACGTCGGCCCGCTGCTGCTGCTCGCCAGCGGCATCGCCATCGCCGGCTCGCTCGCCGGACTGCTGCTGTCCTACCACGCCGACCTGCCGGCCGGGCCGGCGATCGTCCTCACCCTCGGCGCGACCTACCTGCTGTCGCTCGCCGTCGGTCCGCTCGGACCGCTGGCCAGCCGCTGGCGATCGGGCTGGCATTTCGAACGTTGAACGCACAAGGAGAAACGGAATGAAGCGAAAAGTCTGCGCTGCCCTCGCATGGATGTTGCGCGTCCTGCTGCTGTCGAGCATCGGCAGCGGCCTGCACGGCAGCGTCGGTGCGGCGGAGAAACTGCCTGTGGTCGCCAGCTTCAGCATCATCGGCGACCTGACCCAGAAGGTCGGCGGCGACCTCGTCGAGGTGCACACACTCGTCGGCGCAGGCGCCGACGCGCACGTCTATCAGCCGACGCCGAGCGACGCGCGGACGCTGGCGCGCGCCCGCCTGGTGATCGTCAACGGCCTCGGCTTCGAGGGCTGGATCGATCGCCTGATCAAGTCATCGGGCTATCGCGGCCAGCTCGCCGTTGCCAGCAAGGGCGTGCAACCGCTGCGTGAAGCGCATGCCGAGAGCGGCAAGGGCCACCGGCACGGCGACGATGTCGACCCGCACGCCTGGCAGGACCTGGCCAATGGCGGCCGCTACGTGGCGAACATCGCGCAGGCGCTGGCCGCCGCCGACCCGGCCAACCGGGCCACCTACGCCGCCAACGCCGGCCGCCTGCAGGAGGAACTGGCGGCGCTCGACCGCGAGGCGCGCAACACCTTCGCCGCCGTTCCGGCCACGCAGCGCAAGGTGGTGACCTCGCACGACGCCTTTGCCTATTTCGGGCGCGCCTACGGCATCCGCTTCATCGCCCCGGTCGGGGTCAGCACCGATGCCGAGCCGTCGGCCGGCGAGGTCGCCGCCATCATCAGGCAGATCCGCCGCGACAGGATCCCGGCCATCTTCGTCGAGAACATCAGCGACCCGCGCCTGCTCGAGCGCATCAGCCGCGAATCGGGAGCGCGCATCGGCGGCACGCTGTACTCGGACTCGCTGTCGCCGCCCGGTACGCCAGGTGACAGCTACCTCGGCATGATGCGCCACAACATCCGCTCCCTGAGCGACGCACTAGGCCACTGAGCCAGCCTAGCCTGGACCGTGCGCTGCCAGCAGCGGCCCCGCCGCTCGGCCGGCTCACGGCGAGCGGACGGCGGCGGCAAACTGGCGAGCCGCGTGGTCACCGGCTTGCAGGCCGCCAATGCGCCGGCAAGCCGGCGGCCATTCGGTTTAAGATCCGGGTCCCCAACGACGAGCCGGACCGCCAGGCGGCCAATGAACGAGCCATCATCCCTGCGCCGGCAGGAATTCATCGCCGGCGTACGCGACACCTTGCCGCTGCTGCTTGGCGCGCTGCCCTTCGGGCTGATCTACGGCGCCATCGCGGCGACCTCCGGGCTGTCGTTCGCCGCCGCACTGGCGATGTCGGCCTTCGTCTTCGCCGGTTCGTCGCAGTTCATTGCCGTCGGGCTCATCGCGACGCAGACGCCGGTGGCGATCATCGTCCTGACGACGCTGATCGTGAACCTGCGCCACATGCTGTACAGCGCCACCCTCCTGCCGCATCTGCGCAGCCTGCCGCAGCGCTGGCGGATCCCGCTTGCCTTCTGGTTGACCGACGAGACCTTCGCCGTCACCGTGCACCGCTTCCAGCGCGCCGACGACTCACCCCACAAGCACTGGTACCAGCTTGGCTCGTCGATCGCCATGTACCTCAACTGGCAACTGTGCTGCTTCGCCGGACTGCTGCTCGGCGACCGCATTCCCGATGCCCAGGGCTGGGGACTCGACGTGGCGATGCCGGTGACCTTCATCGGCATGATCATTCCCTTCGTCCGCACGCTGCCGGTGGCGATCAGCGTCCTCACCGCCGGCGCCGCATCGCTGCTGACGCTGGCCCTGCCCTACAAGCTGGGCATCCTCGTCGCGGCCTTCGCCGGCATCGCCTCCGGCCTGCTGGCGCAGCGACTGCTGCGGGCGCAAGCGGCGCTCGCCGAACGATGAGCAGCGACGAGCTGTGGCTGATCGCCGGCATGTTCGCGGTCACCTTCGGCATCCGCTACCTGCTTTTCGGTCTCGCCGAACGGATCAGCCTTTCGGCCTGGCTGGGCGACTCGCTGCGCTTCATCCCACCGGCGGTGCTCACCGCCATCACGGTTCCTGCCGTGCTGCTGCCCGACGGCCAATGGCAACTCTCCGCCGCCAACCCCTACCTGGTCGCCGCCCTCTGCAGCATCGCCGCCGGCATCGTCACGCGCAACCTGCTGGCGACGATCGCCATCGGCCTGGCGGCATTCTTCCTGCATCGCCTGTGGTTCTAGGTGGACGGTCGGTGAGCGAACGGCGGCGACGCGAGACCCGCTAGTTCGCCTCGCCGGCCCGCTTGCGCAGCATCTCGATGATCATCGACGCCGTCTGCTCGATCGAACGATGGCTGGCATCGATGATCGGCCAGCCGCGACGGATGAACAGGCGACGGGCTTCCAGAACCTCCTTGCGCAGAGCATCGAGGTCGGCGTAGTCGCCGTTCGACTCGTCGTTCAGCGCGCTCAGGCGCGCGGCACGGATCATCGCCAGGCGCGCCGGGTCGACGGTCAGGCCGACGATCAGCGGCCCGTTCGCCCGCAGCAGCCCGGCCGGCGGTGGCGCCCCCGGCACCAGCGGCACGTTCGCCGCCTTGATGCCGCGCGAGGCGAGATACATGCAGGTCGGCGTCTTGGTCGCGCGCGAGACGCCGACGATGATCACGTCGGCACCATCGAGATCGTCGCTCTCCACGCCGTCGTCGTGCGCGAGGGTGTATTTCATCGCCTCGACACGGCGGAAGTAGTCTTCGTCGAAGGCATCACCGGAGCTGTGATGCGACAGGACGGCCGCCCCGGTGTACTCGGCGAGTTCGCTGATCAAGGGCTCGAGCACGAACTGACAGGGAATCCCGAGGTGACGGCAGCCTTCCTCGAGCGCTTCGCGCACGTCGCTGTGGCTGATGCTGTGCAGCACGTAGCCAGGGGCGGCAGCGAGCACACCGAGGATTTCCGGCACCTGGTCGAGGCGGCGGACCGTCTTCCACAGGCGGCGCCTGACCTCGACCCCGGCCAGTTGCGTGACGGCGTTGCGCGCCAGCATCTCGACCAGTTCACCCGAAGCGTGCGAAACCAGATACAGCAGCACCGTCCGGCTCACCCGGGCTTCCTCCCCTGGCCGCCCGGCAGCGGCGGCTCAGCGATGATAGCCACCGTCGAGACGCAGGACGCTGCCGTTGATCATGACGTTCTTGATGACGTGCAGGACGAGCATGGCGAACTCGGCGGGATCGCCGAAGCGGTGCGGAAACGGAATCTGCCGCGCCAGCCGCGAGTCGAGGTTCTTCTCCATGTCGAACAGCGTCTGCGTCCCGAACAGCCCCGGCGCGATGCCGACGACGCGGATTCCCAACGGACCCAGTTCGCGCGCTGCCGGCAGGATCATGCTGACCACACCGCCCTTCGATGCCGAATAGGCCGCCTCGCCGCTCTGTCCCTCGTAGGCCGAGACCGACGCCGTCGACAGGATGACGCCGCGCTCGCCGTTGCTCTGCGGCGGCATGGCCGCCATGTCGGCAGCGGCAAGGCGAATCATGTTGAAGGTCGAGATCAGGTTGACCTCGACGAGCGTGCGGAAATCCTCGAGCGCCACCGGCCCGGAGGCCCCTAGAATGGGTTCGTTGTGGCCGCGACCGACGCAGTGTACGAGCACGCGCGCCGCACCGTGTGCCGCGCGCGCGCGCGCGATCGCCTCCTCGGCTGACTGCGAGTCGGCGACGTCGCAGTGGATCGCCAGCGCACCGATTTCCTTCGCGACCCGGTGCACGCCGTCGGCATCGATGTCGATCAAGGCCACCCGTGCGCCCGCCTCGCTCAGATAGCGCGCGGTTTCCGCTCCCAGACCCGATGCCGCCCCGGTGACGACCGCGGGGCATGCCCACAAATCCATGCCACACCTCCTGCCATTGCCGACCGCAGCGGTCGGCGTCTGCGCGCATTATATCGGGCGTCGCGGCGACGGGGTCTGCCACTCGTGCGCGAAAGCAGCCGTCGGAGGAGGCAGCGGCCGCTCGCCACCCGCATCCCGCAAGCGGCAGCGGCAAACCGTCATCAAGTCGTCAACAAGCAGTCACACAATGCCCGTCGATCGCCGACAAGCGGGTCGTGCCCGGATCGCCCGGAGTGATCGCCCGCACCAGGCCGCACCGGCGGTCCGCTCGTCTGCGGCGCCGGTCAGCAACCACGAATCCCATCATGCAAGGAGTCCGTCATGTCCCCATCCAGCAAGCCGGTCAGCGCCGACGTCATCGCCGCGGCAGCCGAAGAACTCAAACGCCGGCGGCTGACTGCAGCGCCCACGGCCGCACCATCGCCCGACAAGGGCACGGAACGAAAGACGAGCAAGGGCAAGAAGGGGAAGCTGGCGACACGCAACTGCAAGCTGCGACTGCCGCAGCAGGATGACCGGCAGTTGCGCCAGCTCAGGCGGCAGCTGGCGGCAGCCAACATCCGCGCCAGCAGACAGGAACTCGTTCGCGCCGGCCTGCTGCTGCTCGTCCGTCTGGATCGTGTCGACCTGCTGCTGGCGCTGCGCGGCATGGTCGCTGCCCAACAGCCCGAGCGGAGCGCGTGAAAAGCTGCGGAACGGGCGCGCACGATCCCGCCCGGCCGCTGACGCCGACCACTGGCGGACACTCCGCCCCAACGCGGCAGGCGCCGGCCCCACCGTCATCAAGCTGTCACAGCGGCAACGCACACTCGGGTCTGCAAGCAGAACACAGCCACAGGAGACCATGATGAAACAGCCTTCACGCCGATCCACCGCCGCCGCCGTCGCCATCCTCGGCAGCGTTGTCCTCAGCCCACTCGCTTTCGCTGCGCCACCGGTGGTCAAGGTCGACGGTTCGAGCACCGTCTTCCCGATCACCGAAGCCGTCGCCGAAGAGTTCCAGAAAGCCCGCAAGGGGGCGACCAACGTCACCGTCGGCATCTCCGGCACGGGCGGCGGCTTCAAGAAGTTCTGCCGTGGTGAAACCGACATCGCCAATGCCTCGCGACCGATCTCCAGGAAGGAGATGGACGACTGCAGCAAGGCCGGCATCCGCTATTACGAGCTGCCGGTCGCCTACGATGCACTGACGGTGATGGTGAACCCGCAGAACAACTTCATCAGGAGCATGACCGTCGCCGAACTGAAAAAGATCTGGGAGCCCGGCGCGCAGGGCAGGATCAACAGCTGGAAGGACGTCAACCCGGCGTGGCCGGACCAGAAGCTCAAGCTCTACGGCGCCGGCGCCGATTCCGGCACCTTCGACTACTTCACCGAAGCGATCGTCGGCAAGGCCAAGTCGAGCCGTGGCGATTTCACGGCTTCGGAAGACGACAACGTGCTGGTGCAGGGAATCGCCGGCGACAAGGGGGCTCTCGGCTACTTCGGCTTCGCCTATTACATCGAGAACCAGAAGAAGCTGAAGGCGGTGGCGATCGACGGCGGCAAGGGGCCGGTCGCGCCGACACCGGAAAACGTCGACAATGGCAGCTATCAGCCACTGTCCCGGCCGATCTTCATCTACGTCAGCGAGAAATCACTCGACAAGCCCGAGGTGCGGGATTTCGTGGACTTCTACATGAAGAACGCGCGACCCCTGGTGAAGGAGGTCAAGTACATCCCGCTGCCGGCGAAGGCCTACAGCGGCAACCTCGACCACCTCGCGCGCAGGAAGATCGGCACCGTCTTCGGTGGCGAGAACGAAACCGGCCTGACGATCGAGGAACTGATGAAGCGCGAGGCGCAACTCTGAGGCACGTCCGTCCGCCGGCGACCGACGGCCAACAGGAGCCCGCATGATGAGCAGCATCCTTCCCCTGAAGCATCCGCCAGCCACCTTGGCGGCGACACCGGGCACCCTGCCGCAGGGATGGTCGGCGGCGCGGCTGCGCCGCCGGCTGGCCGAACGGGCGATCGAGACGCTGCTGTTGCTGGCGGCGCTGGTCTCGGTATTCACCACCGCCGCCATCGTCGCGATCCTTGTCTGGGAGTCGGTGGTCTTCTTCCGCACCGTCCCGCTGCTCGACTTCCTCACCGACACGCAGTGGACGCCGCTCTTCGACGACGCCCATTTCGGCATCCTGGCGCTGCTCTCGGGGACGTTGACGACGACGATCGTCGCGCTGCTGGTCGCGGTACCGCTCGGCACCATTCTCGCCATCTACCTCTCCGAGTTCGCGCCGTTTCGCGTGCGCGAGGTGGCCAAGCCGTTCCTTGAACTGCTCGGCGGCATCCCGACGATCGTCTACGGCTATTTCGCGCTGCTCTTCGTCACGCCGGTGCTGCAGAAGATCTACCCCGAGTTGCCAGGCTTCAACATGCTCTCGGCCGGACTGGTGATGGGCATCATGATCATCCCCTATGTCAGCTCGCTGTCCGAGGACGCCATGCGGGCGGTGCCGATGCACATGCGCGAAGCGTCCTACGCGATGGGCGCGACCCGTCTGCAGACGGCGGTCTTCGTCGTCACCCCTGCCGCCCTGTCGGGCCTCGCATCGTCGTACATCCTCGGCATCTCGCGCGCCGTCGGCGAGACCATGGTCGTCGCCATCGCCGCCGGCATGCAGCCGAACTTCAGCTTCGACCCGCGCGAGCCGGCGGCGACGATCACCGCCTACATCGTCCAGGTCGCGCTCGGCGACCTGCCGCACGGTTCCATCGGCTACCAGACGATCTTCGCCGCCGGCCTGACCCTGCTGCTGATCACCCTCGTCTTCAACATCGTCGGCCACTTCCTGCGCAAGCGTTTCCGCGAGGCCTACTGACCATGATCCCGAAATCGCTCGGCGCTTCCTCCTCCGCATCCGGCGTCGCCGGGATCCGTCGCCTGATCGCCCGCCACAAGACCTTGGACTGGCTCTTCGGCCTGCTCGGCACCCTTGCCCTGCTCCTGGCGACGCTGGTCTTCGCTGCCCTCTTCGGCCAGATGCTGATCAACGGCGCGCCGCAGTTGTCGTGGGAATTCTTCACCAGCTTTCCCTCGCGCCGGGCGGCCAGCGCCGGCATCCTCTCGGCCTGGGTCGGGACGATCCTGGTGATGCTGGTGACAGCGGTCGTCGCCGTGCCGCTCGGCATCGGGGCCGGCATCTACCTCGAGGAATACGCACGCAAGAACCTGCTGACCGACATCATCGAGATCAACGTCACCAACCTCGCCGGCGTGCCGTCGATCATCTACGGGCTGCTCGCGCTCGGCCTCTTCGTCTACCAGTTCGGCCTCGGCCAGAGCATCGCCGCCGCCGGTCTGACGCTGGCGCTGCTGATCCTGCCGGTGGTCATCGTCGCGACGCGCGAGGCGATCCGCACCATCCCGCAGAACATCCGCGAGGGCGCCTACGCCTGCGGCTCGAGCAAGTGGCAGGTGGTCTCGCACCACATCATTCCCTACTCGCTGCCGGGCATCATGACCGGGGTGATCATCGGCCTTGCCCGGGCGATCGGCGAGACGGCGCCGATCATCACCATCGGCGCGCTGACCTTCATCGCCTTCCTGCCGCCGTCACCCTTCTCCAACGCCGAGCAGCTGATCTCCTTCGAGTGGTTGCTGGCACCCTTCACCGTCATGCCGATCCAGATGTTCAACTGGATCTCGCGCCCCGAGGAAGCCTTCCAGGCCAACGCCGCGGCTGCCGGCCTGGTGCTGCTGCTGATGACGCTGTCGATGAACGCCCTCGCCATCTGGATTCGTTATCACTTCCGCAAGAAGATCAAATGGTGAGCCCGCGGCTCGCCACGACAGGACCCTCATCGTGAATACCGAGACCTTCCCCACCGCGAAAGCCGGCGCCGAACTGAAGGCGCAGGCAAAAGCCCTGAGCTTCCATTACGGCGACTTCCAGGCGCTGAAGAACATCGACTTCCCGGTCGAGAGAAACCAGGTCACCGCGCTCATCGGCCCCTCCGGCTGTGGCAAGTCGACCTTCCTCCGCTGCTTCAACCGCATGCACGACCTCTACCCGAACATGCGCTACGAAGGCGAGATCCTGCTCTATCCCGACGGCGTCAACATCGTCGACCGGCATGTCGACCCGATCGAGGTGCGCATGCGCATCTCGATGGTCTTCCAGAAACCGAATCCCTTCCCGAAGTCGATCTACGAGAACGTCGCCTACGGCCTGCGCGTGCGCGGCGTCCGCAACCGTTCGCTGATCGACGAGAAGGTCGAGGAAGCGCTGCGTGCCGCCGCCCTCTGGGGTGAGGTCCGCGACCGGCTCGACGATCTCGCGTTCAACCTCTCCGGCGGCCAGCAGCAGCGCCTGTGCATCGCCCGCGCGCTGGCGACCGACCCCGAGATCCTGCTCTTCGACGAACCCACCTCCGCCCTCGACCCGATCGCCACGGCAAAGATCGAGGAACTGGTCAGCGAACTGAAGGAAAAGGTCACCATCCTGATCGTCACCCACAACATGCAGCAGGCCGCACGCGTCTCCGCCTACACCGCGTTCATGTACATCGGCGAGTTGATCGAGTTCGACGACACCAAACGCATCTTCACCAACCCGTCGTCGAAGCTCACCGAGGAATACATCACCGGCCGCTTCGGCTGAACAAATCGCAAATCGGTGACAGTATACTTAATTGCCGTCGGCGTCGCCAGACCGGCGCCGGTTCAGGGCGCAGCCGAACCTCTTCGATCAAGACGAGTTAACCATCCTGTCACCGTAACCACAGTGTTCGACGATCGCGGCGAGCAGCAGCGCCTGCACGCCGGGCGCCAGGTCGTGGCCCATGCCCTCGATGATCTGCAGACGGGCGCCGGGAATGAGCTGCGCCGTCTCGCGGCCGGCCGACACAGGCAGTAGTGGATCGTCGGCGCCGTGCACCACCAGCGTCGGCACCCGGATCGCCGCCAGCTCGCGCCGCCGGTCGCCGGCGGCGATGACGGCCAGCAACTGCTGCACCTGTCCGCGTGGATGGTACGCACGGCGAAGTCCGCGCTCGACGTGCCGGCGCAGTTCGACCGCATCCGACGGAAAGCCAGGGCTGCCGATGACGCTGAAGACGCGCAGCAGGCGGTCGGCCCGACTGCGCAGGCAGTCGGGCTTCGCCGGCCGGCTCAGAAGTTGGCGCAGGGCGGCCGGCTTGCCGAGCGAACTCCGCCAGTTGCCGGTCGCCGACATGATCGAACACAGGCTGAGCACATGCTGCGGATGACGGGCCGCCAGGCACTGGCCGACCATGCCACCAAGCGAGACACCCACGATGTGCGCACGCGGCACCTGCAGGGCGTCGAGCAATCCGGCGGCATCGTCGGCCATGTCGGCCAGCAGATAGGGTGCCGGTACCCGCAGACGCAGCAGACCGCGAGCGATCGCCAGCAGGAGGCGCGGTCGCTGCCGCCACAGGATGTGTGTCGAACGGCCCGTGTCGCGGTTGTCGAAGCGGATGACGCGAAAACCCTGCGCGACGAGGCGACGGCAGAATTCGTCCGGCCAGGCGACGAGCTGCATGCCCAGCCCCATGATCAGCAGGATCACCGGAGCGTCTTCGTCGCCGAGACTCTGATAGCAGATTTCGATGCCGTTGGCCTTGACGAAGGACTCGCCGGGCAGCGCGTCGTCAGCGGCGGGGCTGCTGCCCTCCTCACCCGCCAGCAACGCGAGGGCTGGCATCAGTATTTGGCCCGCCGTCGCGGATCGGGGTAGAGGTAGCTCCTGAATCCCGAGCGGTCGAACGGCTGCCAGGCATCCTCCGCCTGCGCCAGGCGATCGGCTATCGCGTACAGGGTCAACGGATTCATCCCCATGCCGAGATGACTCGCCTGCACCTCGATGTTGTCGGTATGCGGACTGTCGCGCTCGAGGCTGCACTGCCAGGCGACGACACCGTCGCTGCGACTGAAGATCGAGGTCGTCGGCACCGGCGGCGGCGTCCGCAGCGGTTCGTGGATGTCCGGCGCGCCGATCTTGTGGCCGGTCGCCCACTCGTAGATCCGCCAGGCATTCGTCGCCTTCGGATGCCCGGTGAACGGAGTGCCCATGGTGATCACCTGGCGCACGACATCCGGTCGCGCCTTCGCCAGTTCGCGCGCGTAGATGCCGCCAAGACTCCAGCCGACGAGGCTGACCGAACGCCCGTGCTCGCGCGCGAGACGGTCGAGCAGATCGAGACACGCATCGATGACGCCATCACGCGGCCCACGGTTGATTCCGAGTCCCCACGGGTAGACGGCGTAGCCACGGCTGCGCAGGTAGTTGCGCAACGGCAGCGTCGACAGGTCGCCGGTGATCAGGCCGGGGAAGACCAGCACGGGATGGCCGTCACCACTGGGCGCCATGCTCAGCAACGGCGTCGCAGCGATGCTCGCGCCATACTCCCAGCCGGCACGCATCTCGAGCGCCAGCCGCAGCCATCCGGGCGAGCGCAGGAGACCGAGTTCATACCACTGATGCGGTTCGTACATGCCCTCAAGCTCCTCCTGTCGAAGACCTTTGGCGAGACCCGCCGCGGGCAGCGGCGGGCACCGCTGCCGGGCGCTTCCGGGCAGCACCCGCCGTGCGGCGCCCGGCTGCCGGCAGCACATCGGACAACCGCGCCAGCTCGACATAGGCCGCCTGCAGTGCCGTCGCCAGCGACTGCACCTCGGGCACCGCCGCGCGCGCCACGGTGAGGCCGAAATCGAGCGCGTCACAATAGCTGAAAACCGTGATGTTGAGTCCGAGACCGTGCGTGACGATGCTCAGCGGCCAGCAGGCGCGGATGCGTCCTCCAGCAATGAAGAGCGGCTGTCGCGGACCCGGCACGTTGGAAATCGCCAGATTCGCCAGCGGCGGGATGTGCGCCGCCAGTCCCGAACGCCCGTAAAGCGACGCCAGCCCGCCGACGACCCAGGGTACGCCGAGCGCGGGAAAATCGGTCGGAATGATCGACCGGGCACGCTTCGTCAGCGCCTTGGCGGCGCCGGCGGCGGCGCGTACCGCCTGCAGTCGGCGCAGCGGATCGGCGACATCGGTCGCCAGGCGGACCAGCGTCAGTGTCGCCTGGATCGTCGTCTCTGTGTTGCCGGCGTCGCGCAGCGAGACCGGCATCGTCGCCAATAGCGACTTGCGCGGCACGCCACCGTGCGTGGCGAGGTAATCGCGCAGGGCAGCGCTGCACAGCGCCAGCACGACATCATTGAGCGTCGCCGCATGCCGCCCGGCGATGGCCCTGACGCCGGCAAGTGGCAGTGACACGGCGGCGAAGCCGCGCTCGGCGGTGATCGGACCATTGAGTGCGGTGCGCGGGCCGAAGCCGAGATTCTGCCGCATCCCCCCTGCCGATGGCTGATCCCGCCTGCCGACCAGTCCAGCCAGCAGTCGCACGGCGGAAGGTACCTGTGCCAGCAGGCTGAGCGACTGCGCCGCCGTATGGCGCAAGGCGCCGGCAAGTCGCGCGCCGGTGCCGGCACACTCCGCCTCGCCAACCAGCGCCTGCCAGTCGGCAGGCACCGGCAGCGGGTGCGGGCTGTCGTCGAAGATCGACGCCGCCAGCCCGAGGCCGGAGATGCCATCGATGGCCGCATGATGCACCTTGAGGTAGATCGCCACCTCGCCAGCCGCCAGCCCGTCGATGATCGCCAGCTGCCACAGCGGACCGTGGCGATCGAGCACCGTCGAGTGCAGGGCCGCGACGCAGGCGTGCAGCTCAGCGACGCCGCCCGGCCGTGGCAGGACGATCCGCTGCAGATGCCGCGCAAAATCCGGCAGCCCGCCATCGACCCACAGCGGATTGGCGAGATGCAGCGGCAAGGGCGCCAGTCGGGCACGAAAGAAGGAAGACAGTGCCAGCCTGGGCAGCAATCGACGTTCGATCTCGCCAGCAAAGTCGCTCGCCTTCCCGGGCGGCGGCTCGACGACATAAAGCGCGGCGACGTGCATCGGCGTCGCCGGCGTTTCCAGGTGCAGGAACAGCCCGTCGAGACCGCTCATGCATTTCATCGAAGACCTCGCAGCACTCCCATTCTTCGCCACCGCCCCGTTTGCCAAAGGCGCGACTCCAGCTGGCCGGGGTTGATTCCGGAAGGCCGGGACCGACGCCATGCCAGCCTCGCACAGGCGACTCGAAGCTGCACTGCCACGACAGCAGCCGCTGCCGGCAAGCGCTCACTGCGCCCCTGCCGCCACTCCGTCGCCGACATCGGCGCCCCTTTCCTTGCGCCGCGCCAGCAGCGTATACACCGTCGGCACGACGAAGAGGGTGAACAAGGTGCCGAGCAGCAGGCCACCGACGATGACCCAGCCGATCTGCTGCCGGCTCTCGGCGCCGGCACCGCGCGCCAGTGCCAGCGGGATCGTCCCGAGCACCATCGCGCCGGTGGTCATCAGGATCGGCCGCAGGCGCAACTCGGAAGCCTCGATCACCGCCTGCCGGATCTCCTGCCCGCGCTCCTGCAACTGGTTGGCGAACTCGACGATCAGGATGCCATGCTTGGTGATCAGCCCGACCAGCGTCACCAGCCCGATCTGGCTATAGACGTTGAGCGTGCCACCGCTGAGCAGCAGCGCGAGCAGCGCACCGGTCATCGACAGCGGCACGGTGAGCATGATGATCAGCGGATCGCGGAAGCTCTCGAACTGCGCCGCCAGCACGAGGTAGATGAAGGCCAGCGCGAGGACGAAGGTCAGCGCCAGCGACGACGACGAGAGCTTGAACTCGCGCGACTGGCCGGCGTAGTCCACCGCGTAGCCCGCCGGCAGCACGCGCGCCGCCGTCTGCTCGAGAAACTTCAGGCCCTCGCCCATGGTGTAGCCCGGATTCAGGTTGGCAGTGATCGTCACCGCGCGCCGCTGGCCGAAGTGGTTCAGTTCGCGCGGACTGACGGTCTCATCCACGCGCAGCAGGTTGGCGAGCGGGATCATGCTGCCGTCGCGCGCGCGGACGAAGATGTCGCGGATGTCCGACGGCGTCGTGCGCTCGGCGTCACCCACCTGGACGATGACGTCGTACTGTTCGCCGTCGCGCTTGAAACGCGTCACTTGGCGACCGCCGAGCATGGTTTCCAGCGTGCGGCCGACGGTCTCGATCTGCACACCGGTGTCCATCGCCTTGTCGCGGTTGACGATCACCGACAGCTCCGGCTTGTTCAGCTTGAGGTCGGTATCGACGTTGGTGAAGCCCGGGTTCTTCGCCACCTCGTCGAGGATCTTCGCCGTCATCTGCTCGAGTTCGGCATAGGAAGCCGAGGTGACGATGACGAAGTTGATCGGCCGCTCGCGCGGACTCTGCCCGAGCGACGGCGGCAGGACGGGAAAGGCCATGACGCCGGGAACGCCCATGAACTGTGGAAACAGCTCCTTGACGACGGCCGCCGAATTGCGCCGCCGCTCGGCCCAATCGACCAGACCGACGAAGGAGATTCCCTGACCGACGGTCGGATTGCCGGCAACGACGAAATAACGTTCGATGTCGGCGGTGCGCGCATAGATGGCCTCGAGCTGGCGCGCATAGCGGTCGGTGTAATCGAGCGTCGCACCCTCGGGGCCGAGGAAGACGCCGATGATGACGCCGCGGTCCTCGATCGGCGCCAGCTCCGACTTCAACGCGCCGAGGAGCAGTACGTTGGAACCGGCGACCAGGGCGAAGACGAGCATCACCAGCCAGCGCCGCCGCAATGCCGCCGTCAGCGCCCGGCGATAACCGGCGGTCAGCGCCGCCAGCAGCCGCTCGACCCACAGGTAGGCCCGTCCGTGCGCAGTTTCGTGGCGCAGCAGCAGCGAGCACATCATCGGCGACAGGGTCAGGGCGACGAAGCCCGACACCAGCACCGCGCCGGCGAGGGTCAGTGCGAACTCGACGAAGAGCTTGCCGGTACGGCCGGTCATGAAGGCCACCGGCGCATACACCGCCGCCAGCGTGATGGTCATCGCGACGACCGCGAAGCCGATCTCGCTCGCCCCCTGCAGAGCGGCCTGACGGCGTGGCATGCCGGCCTCGATGTGGCGATAGATGTTCTCCAGGACGACGATCGCATCGTCGACCACCAGCCCGATCGCCAGCACCAGCGCCAGCAGGGTCAGCGTGTTGATGCTGAAGCCGAGCACCAGCATCAGCGCGAAGGCGCCGATCAGCGACACCGGGATCGTCACCAGCGGAATCAGCGTCGCCCGCAGGTTGCGCAGGAAGAAGAAGATGATCAGCAGGACGAGCAGCATCGCCTCGCCGATGGTCTTGAAGACGGCGTCGATCGAACGGTCGATGAACACCGAAGAATCGTAGGCGACGTTCGCCGTCATTCCCGGCGGCAGGTCGGCGACGAGCCTCGGCACCTCGGCGCGCAACGCGCGCGACAGCTCGAGCGGGTTGGCAGTGGCCTGCTTGATGACACCGAGGGCAACCGCCGGCCGCCCCTTGAAGCGGACGCTGCTGCGTTCCGAAGCGGCACCGATCTCGACGCGGCCGAGATCGCCGATGCGCACCGGGTAGCTGCCGCGGGCATCGGCGGCCTGCTTGACGATGATGTCGGCGAACTGCTCGGGTTGCGACAGGTCGGTGCGCGCGACCACCGAGAATTCGCGGCTCTCGCTCTCGATGCGCCCCGCCGGCACCTCGACGTTCTGCCGCCGCAACGCGTCCTCGACATCCTGCGGCGTCAGGTTGAAGGCCGCCAGGCGGTCGCGATCGAGCCAGATGCGCATGGCGAACTTGCGCTCGCCGAAGACGCGCACGTCGGCTGCGCCCGGCAGCGTCTGCAGGCGCGGCTTGACGACGCGGTTGGCGAAATCGGTGACCTCCAGTGCCGAGTGCTTGTCGGACGAGAACGCCAGCCAGATGATCGGGTTGGCATCGGCCTCGACCTTGGCGATCACCGGCTCGTCGATCGCCGTCGGCAGCTTGTTCCGCACGCGCGAGACGCGGTCGCGGACGTCGGCCGCCGCCGAGTCCGGGTTGCGCTCGAGCTTGAAGCGCACCGAGATCTGGCTGTTCTCCTGGCGCGAGATCGAAGTGATGACGTCGACCCCCTCGATGCCGGCGAGCGAATCCTCGAGTGGCTTGCTGACCTGCGACTCCATGATCTCGGCCGAAGCGCCGCGGTAGGTGGTGTCGACCGTCACCACGGGCTCGTCGATCTTCGGATACTCGCGCACCGGCAGGCGCGTGTAGGAAACCAGTCCGACAAGCATGATCGCCAGCGACAGCACGGTCGCGAACACCGGCCGCCGGATGCAGATCGCCGAGATCTTCATCGGCCATCACCCCGCGCAGCGGCCGCCGCGGCTGCCGTCGGCGGTGACGCCGCTGCGGGAGCCGCTGCCGCCGCCGGCGCCGCTTCGGCAAGCGGGCGCACGGCGGCGCCGTCGCGCAGCTTCATCTGTCCGGCGGTGACCACTTCATCGCCCGCGCTCAGACCATCGAGCACCTCGAC
Organism: Accumulibacter sp.; assembly: GCF_023806635.1. Lineage (GTDB taxonomy): Bacteria > Pseudomonadota > Gammaproteobacteria > Burkholderiales > Rhodocyclaceae > Accumulibacter. The sequence continues at coordinate 9,580 of NZ_JAMTDQ010000004.1, read as the reverse complement.
CAGCGCATCGCGCCGCATGCCGGTGCGAACCGGCGTCCGCCGCGCCTGGCCATCGACGACGCGATAGACATAGGGCAGCTTGCTGTCCGGCACCACCGCCTGCTCGGGCAGCAGCAGGACGTTGCTGCGCTTCTCGAAGATCAGGCGCACGCGGACGAACATGCCGGGACGCAGGAGGCCCTCGCGGTTGGCCATCCGGGCGCGCAGCGCGATCGCCCGGCCGCCGGCCTCGACCAGCGGGTTGATCGCTTCGAGGACGGCCGGGAACACCTGTCCCGGCAGCGCGTCGCTCGATACCTCGAGCTGCTGCCCCGTTCGGAGCTGCGGCAGATACGACTCGGGCAGGCGGAAATCGATCTTCAGCGTCGCGATGTCTTCGAGATTGACCAGATCCTGTCCTTCCTTGACGTAGTCGCCGACGCTGACGTTGCGAATGCCGACGATGCCGGCGAAGGGTGCCCGCAGGCGCGTCCGTTCGAACTTCGCCTGCGCCAGGGCGAGCGCCGCCTCCTGCACCTTCAGCGTCGCCTCGGCGTTGTCGAGCGCCTGCTGGCTGATGAAGGTACGGGCGAAGAGATCCTGGCTGCGCTTGAAGTTGGCCTGGGCCAGCCCGAGACTGGCGCGCGCCTGGTCCACCTCGGCCGCCTGCATCGCGGCATCGAGCGCCAGCAGGAGATCGCCGCGGGCGACCGCCGTCCCGTCACGGAAACTGATCGTCGCGATCCGCCCGGGGACTTCCGGGCGCAGCACGACCGACTCGTTCGAGCGCAGCGAACCGACCGCGCCGGCCTCGAGCGCCAGGTCGGCGGCCTGTACCCGCGCCGTCTCGACGCGCGATGGCGGCGGTTGGCCGCCGGGCGCCGCACCGCCAGCGGCCCGAGCCGCCTGCCCCGCCGGCGGCGCCCCGGAGACGCCAGGGGCGCGGTAGCTGAGGTAGGCGAAGGTGCTCAGCCCGACCAGGCCAGCCACAGCCACTGCCAGGACCAGCGTGCGCTTTCTCTTAATGCTCGACATATCGATCCGCATCTCCCGCCGGGCGGGCAAGTGGAGTTCCTGCTGCAGCGCGCGGCGCGCTGCCACCGCGAACGGTACGGCCATGGACTGGCGGCGATGCTCGCCGATACCCGGCGGGGCGACTTGCCGGCGGGGCCGCACCCCGTCCCCGCTGCCGCGCACCGACGACCCCGCGCATTCTGCCCCCGCCTGCGACAAAGTTGGCACGGCACTGCTCTTGCCGATACCGCTCCCGGGACAGCGGTGCTAGAGTATTCGGCAAACGAATCATGAGCTTGCTCGTCGGCCGACCGCCCTGCGGGGCAGCCGCCGCGCACAGCCGCACGGAGACCGCAGGATGAGGATTCCAGCCGAAATCATTCCGCCAGTCGGCAACCCGAACAAGGAACCCGACGGGGCGAGGAAGCCGGAGCCGGTGGGCGTTGCGGCCGGACTCGCCAACGATCTGTCGGCCTCGTCGCAGAACGACCGGGCGCTCGCCGGCAGTGAGCCAGCGCCAGCACGAAGCGCTGCCGCTGCCGCCGCGACGCCCGGCAGCCCGGCGGTGGATGCGACCGTCGCGGTCGAACGCCGCCAGGGCGAACGCCGCGTCGAAAACCGGCCCGTGCTGCTCGATACCCGGTCGAAGAAGGGCCGCCGCCAGGGTACGGCGAGCGGACGCATCAGCATCAAGGTCTGAACCGGGCGGCCGACGGCCAAAGCCTCCCCGGCCGCAGTACACGGACGTGACGGACAGCCAGCGGGCGGCGAAGCTGCCCACCCGTGATGTGCTGCTGCCGACCACATCCGTCGCTGATCCGCGCGCCTCGTACCGCGATCGATTGGCGAAGGCAGCTTCACCCCCCCTCAGCGGACCACCGTCGCCGCATCGCCGTCGGCGCGCGGCTCGATGCCGCCGATCACCAGCGCCGCTTCGCCGGCATCGCGCAGCAGTTGCAGCGCCTGCGCGACGTCCGTCGGCGCGACGACGACGACCATGCCGATGCCACAGTTGAAGACGCGATGCATCTCGCCTTCGGCCACGCCACCGGCCCGCTGCAGCCAGTCGAAGAGCGCCGGTCGACGCCAGGCCGACTGCGCGATCTCGGCGCGCACCGTCGGCGGCAGGATGCGCGGCACATTGCCGGTGAGACCGCCGCCGGTGATGTGCGCCAGTCCCTTGACCGGCAGCGCGCGCAGCAGCGCCTGCACGGGCCGCACGTAGATGCGCGTCGGCGCCAGGATTGCGTCGGCCAGGGTGGTGTCGCCAGCGAAGGGTGCGGTGAGGTCGGCCTGCGTGCGGGCGATGATCCGGCGCAGCAGCGAATAGCCGTTCGAATGGGCGCCCGACGACGGCAGGCCGATCAGGACGTCACCGGCGACGATCGTCGAGCCGTCGATGATCGCCGACTTCTCGACGACGCCGACGGCAAAGCCCGCCAGGTCGTACTCGCCTTCCGGGTACATGCCCGGCATCTCGGCCGTCTCGCCACCGATCAAGGCACAGCCGGCCAGCTCGCAACCCCGGGCGATGCCGCCGACGACCGCCGCCGCGGTGGCGACGTCGAGCTTGCCGCAGGCGAAGTAGTCGAGGAAGAACAGCGGCTCGGCACCCTGGACGAGGATGTCGTTGACGCTCATCGCCACCAGGTCGATGCCGATCGTGGTGTGCCGCTGCAGTTCGAAAGCCAGCCGCAGCTTGGTGCCGACGCCGTCGGTACCCGACACCAGAACCGGCTGGCGGTAGCCGGCGGGCACTTCGAAGAGGGCACCGAAACCGCCGATGCCGGCCAGCACGCCGGGACGCTGGGTCCTCCTGGCGAGCGGCTTGATGCGCTCGACGAGCGCGTCGCCGGCGTCGATGTCGACACCGGCATCGCGATAGGTGAGAGATTCCTGAGTCATCCTGAAGGGTGTCCCGAACGAGGCTGGCGAATGCGGTGCAGTGGTAGAATGCCGCACGGCCCTTGCCGGAAGCCGGGATCTTATCCGAAAAGCGCCTTCCGCGGGCTTTCCGCCCGCAGCCACCGCAGCCTGAAACAGCTCCCATGCGTCAGTTGACCCTCGACCTGCAGCCCGCGGCGCCGCCCAGCCTGGAAAACTATGTCACCGGCAGCAACGGCGAAGCCTTGACCGCGCTCGCCGCCTGGCTCGCCGCGGACAATCGCGAAACGCTGTTCTTCCTCTGCGGCGAGCGCGGCGCCGGCAAGTCGCACCTGCTGCAGGCATGTGCCGATGCCTATGGCGACGCCCGGCTCGACCCGGGACTCGCACGACTGCCGGCGACCGCCGACCTCTGGGCCGTGGACCACCTCGAAATGCTCGACGAAGGCGGCCAGATCGTCCTCTTCAACCTGATCAATCGCCTGCGGACGGGCAGCGGCCGGCTGCTGCTGGCGGCGTGCCTGCCGCCGCGCCTGCTCGAACTGCGCGAGGACCTGCGCACCCGCCTCGCCAGCGGCCTCGTCTACCGCCTGCGCTGTCTCAGCGACGCCGAGAAGCGGGCGGCTTTCGCCGCTCAGGCGCGCACGCTCGGGCTCGACCTCTCGCCGACGCTCATCGACTACCTCTTTGCCCGCGCGCCGCGCGACATGCGCAGCCTGACGCAGCTGCTGCGCGCGATCGACCAGTTCTCGCTCGAACAGCAGCGCCCGATCACCCTCCCCCTGCTGCGCGCGGTCCTGCAGACCGCGCCGCCCACCTGACCAGAACAGCCACGACCATGGATCTCGTCCTCTTCGACCTCGACAACACCCTGATCGCCGGCGACAGCGACTTCGAATGGGCGCAGTTCCTGATCGGCAAGGGGATCCTCGACCGCGACCTGTACGAAGCGAAGAACCTCGAATTCTACGAACAGTACAAGGCCGGCACGCTCGACATCGACCTCTTTCTCGACTTCCAGCTGCATCCGCTGTCGCGCTTCCCGCGCCGCCAGCTCGACCTCTGGCAGCGCGAGTTCCTGTCGCGCCACATCCTGCCGCTGGTCGGCGACAGGGCGCGTTCGCTGGTCGGCGGGCATCTCGCGCGCGGCGCCCTGTGCGCGATCGTCACCGCCACCAACAGCTTCGTCACCGGGCCGATCATCCGCGAGTTCGGCATCGCGCACCTGATCGCGACGATCCCGGCGCAGGAGGATGGCCACTTCACCGGCAAGGTGCGCGGCCTGCCGTCCTTCCGCGAAGGCAAGATCGTCCGCGTCGAAGGCTGGCTCGAGGCGATGGGGCTGTGGTGGAGCAGTTTCGAGCGCAGCTGGTTCTACAGCGACTCGCTGAACGACCTGCCGCTGCTGTCGCGGGTCAGCAACCCGGTCGCCGTCGACCCGGACCCCACCCTGCGGGCGCACGCCGAAGGAGCCGGCTGGCCGGTTCTCAGCCTGCATGGCTAGCCTGAGCGGGCATTCTCCGGGCCGACGGCGACGATTTGGGCTAAGATGACGGCACAAGAGCACGAGAACGAGACAAGCCCCCGTTAATGATCCGCAAGTTCATCTCCCGCGTCCTCGGACGCAAGGCGGCCGGCAAGCCCAGCGCACCGGCGGTCATCGCCGTCACCCAGCATGGCCTGCAGCGTGACGACATCAGCCGCGGCAGCCGGCGCACGGTCGAAACCCTGCAGGAAAGCGGTTACCAGGCGTTCATCGTCGGCGGCGCGGTGCGCGACCTGCTCGCCGGACTGAAGCCGAAGGACTTCGACGTCGCCACCAACGCGACGCCGGAACAGGTGCGACACTGCTTCCGGCGCTCGCGCATCATCGGCCGCCGCTTCCAGATCGTGCACGTCAGCATGGGCGCCGAGACCATCGAGGTCACCACCTTCCGCGGCCATCACGGCGAGAACGGTGGCGGCAAGGCACTGGTCGACGAGCAGGGGCGGGTGCTGCGCGACAACGTCTTCGGCAGCCAGGCGGAAGACGCCGCGCGGCGCGATTTCACCGTCAATGCCCTCTACTACGACCCTTCTTCCGAGACCATCGTCGATTACCACCATGGCGTCGCCGACCTGCGGCAGAAGACGCTGCGCATGATTGGCGAGCCGAGGACGCGCTATCGCGAGGACCCGGTGCGCATGCTGCGGGCCGTCCGCCTGGCCGCCAAACTGGGGTTGTCGATCGATCCCGAGGCGCGGCACCCGATCCGTGAAATGAGCAGCCTGATCGAGAACGTTCCGCCGTCACGCCTGCTCGACGAGATCCTCAAGCTGCTCACCTGCGGCCACGCCGTGCGCTGCGTCGAGCAACTGCGCCAGGAGGGGCTCCATCACGGCCTCTTCCCGCTCCTCGACGTCATTCTCGACCAGGCGAGCGGCGAACGTTTCGTCGCCCTGGCGCTCGCCAGCACCGATCGCCGGGTGCGCGAGGGCAAGCCGGTGTCGCCCGGCTTCCTCTTCGCCACCCTGCTCTGGCACGAAGTGCTCGCCAGGTGGGAACCGCTCAGGGTAGCCGGCGAACCTTTGCTGCCGTCGCTGTTCCTGGCAATGGACGAGGTCCTCGACGGACAGGCGGAGAAACTGGCGATCACGCGGCGGATCAGTGGCGACATCAAGGACATCTGGGCGCTGCAGCCGCGCTTCGAGCAGCGCAGCGGCAAGCGCCCGTACGGCATCCTGCAGCAGCCGCGCTTCAAGGCGGCCTACGACTTCCTGCTCCTGCGCGTCGAAGCGGGCGAAGTCGAGCGCGAGGTGGGCGACTGGTGGAGCGCCTTCCTGGCCGCCAGCGACGAGGGCCGGGCGGCCATGCTGCTGCCACAGGCGCCGGCAGCGCCACGCCGCCGCCGGCGCCGCCGCGCGGCGGGCGAACGAAGCGCCGCCAGCCCGGCGGAGTGACACGCCGGACAGCGCCATCGGACCTCTGCCGCCTGACCTGAGCCGACCCTCGCATCTGGCGTTCGTCGCTCTCGGCGCCAACCTGGCCGAACCCGTGCGGCAGGTGCGCGCGGCCGGCGAGGCGCTGGCCGGCCTGCCGCAGGCACGCGTGCTGCGGATGTCCTCGCTCTACCGCACGGCGCCGGTGGGAATCCGGGGCCAGCCCGACTTCATCAATGCCGTCGCCGCGCTCGCCACGACGCTGGCGCCGCACGAGTTGCTCGACGAGTTGTTCGTCGTCGAGCGGCGATTCGGCCGCCGGCGGGATTTTCCACAGGCGCCACGGACGCTCGACCTCGACCTGCTGCTCTACGACCAGTTGCTGCTCGACGGCGAACGACTCCGCCTGCCCCACCCGCGCATGCACCTGCGGGCTTTCGTCATCGCGCCGCTGCTCGAGATCGCCCCGGACTGCCACATCCCGGGCCGCGGCAGCGCCGCAGCCTGGCTGCCGGCGCTCAGCCAGCAACGCATCGAACGACTCGCACCCTGAGCACTCGGGAAGCCGTCGCTACCAGCGTGGGTCGCGATAGGGCCGCCACCAGCCGCCCGGGCCGCGGTAGCGCCAACCGGGGGCAACGACCACCGCCGGCGGTGGCGGGTAGGCCCGCGGCGGGCCGAGCACGACTGGCGGCGGGTAAGCGTAGGCCGGCGCGTAGACCGGCGGTGGCGCAACGGCCGGCGGCAGGGGGGTGACGACACAGCCGCCGAGGAAGGCGACAGCCAGCAGGGCAGCGAGGGTGGTCTTCATCTTGCGTGTCTCCCGGATCGATGGCTGGTCAACGCGGCAGGCGGCCAACGCGACAGGGCATTTTCGTAACGGGATGTTGCAATCCGTTGCCGGCAATGCAGTCGCGCCAGCTTGCGGCGCGACGCCGAGATCGCCGCGGGGCAGTTTTTTTGCGTTGCCGCAGTGCGCAAACCTGCCCATTCGCCGGCTGCTCTGTGTATCCTAGGCGCCGTTTCGCAGTGGCGGCGCCGGGCCGCCAGCGGACCTTGGAATGGATGCGGGAAAACGGGGGACGACGATGCCTTTTTTCGGTGGTGGGGAGCAGATGCGCCGCCTCGAACGGCGAATCAGCGAGCTCGAAGCGGAGAACGCCGGCCTGCGCGGGCAGCTCTCGGCCGGGCAGGCCGTACAGGCGCAGGCCGGACAGCGGGATGCACAGGCAACGCGCCAGGCGGCCGAGATGCAGCGCCTTTTCGTCGCCCTGCGCTCGTACCAGCAGTCGCTCGCCGCTTCGCAGCAAAGCCTGCTGGTGCTGGCCGACGGCCTGCGCGGCAAACGGCGTGAAACGCTGTCGGCCGCCAGCATGGCGGCCGACAGCCGCGACTCGGTGCACCGCATCAGCGCCGACCTCAATGAACTCGCCGGCAATTCGCGCCAGGCGCTGGACAAGATACACGGTCTGCAGGGCAGCGCGCAGAAGATCGGCGGCATCGTCCACCTGATCAAGGAGATCGCCGACCAGACCAACCTCCTGGCGCTCAACGCGGCGATCGAGGCGGCACGTGCCGGCGAGGCGGGACGCGGCTTCGCCGTCGTCGCCGACGAAGTGCGCAAGCTCGCTGACCGGACGACGCACGCGACCAGCGACATCTCGCAACTGGTCAACGCGATCCAGGGCGAGACCATCACCGCCCAGCACAGCATCGGCCGCCTCGCCGAGCAGTCGGACGCGTTCAGCGAGCAGGGCCAGCAGGCCTCGACGACGATCAACGGCATCACCGACCTGGCGCACGGCATGGAACAGGCGATCAGCGTCGCGGCGCTGCGCAGCTTCGCCGAACTGGCGAAGATGGACCACCTGCTGTTCAAGTTCGACATCTACCAGGCGCTCCTCGGGACCGCCGACAGGAGCGCCGGCGAGCTCGCCACGCACACCTCGTGTCGCCTCGGAAAGTGGTACTACGAGGGCGAAGGCAGAAGCTTTGCCCAGCTCGATGGCTATCGGGCGATGGAAACGCCGCATGCCGACGTGCATCGGCACGGGCGCAGCGCCCTCGAGGCCCGGCAGGCGGGCGATCTCGCCACCGCGGTGAGCGCGGTCGAGCGCATGGAGGCCGCCAGCGCTGGCGTGCAAGAGTGCCTCGAGCGGATGGTGGTGGATGGCGCCAGCCGGCCCGAGACCCTTTTCCGGGACCACTGAGCCAGCAGCCGGACCGCTTGCCACCGTGCCCTGCCATACCCTCACCGCCGACCGGCGCATCGCCATCGAAGGCTTGCGCGGACAGCGGGAATTCTTCAACCGCGGAGAGTGATTCCATGTCCACCCACGTTGCGACGCGCCGCCTGACGCATGTCGACCTGGCCAGGATGCGCGCCAGCGGCGAAAAGATCGCGGTCCTCACCTGCTACGACGCCAGCTTCGCGCAGCTCTGCGAAGCCGCGGGCGTCGATGCCCTGCTCATCGGCGACTCGCTCGGCATGGTCCTGCAGGGGCACGACTCGACCCTGCCGGTCACCCTGGCCGACATCGCCTACCACACCGCGAGCGTCGCCCGTGCCAGCCGGCGACCACTGGTGATCGCCGACATGCCTTTCGGGACCTTCCAGGAAAGCCCGCAGCGGGCGCTGCGCAACGCCGTCCGGCTGATGGCCGCCGGCGCCCAGATGGTCAAGCTCGAGGGCGGCTGCGAGATGGCCGCGACGACCGAGTTCCTGACCGCCCGTGGCATCCCGGTCTGCGGGCACGTCGGACTGACGCCGCAGTCCGTGCATCAGCTCGGCGGCTACCGCGTCCAGGGCCGGGATGAGTCGGCTGCCGCCCGCCTGCACGCCGATGCCCTGGCGCAACAGGAAGCCGGTGCCGGGCTGCTGGTGCTGGAAGCGATTCCCGAGACACTGGCAGCGGAGGTCAGCGACAGGCTCAGCGTGCCGACGATCGGTATCGGCGCCAGTCGCGCGTGTTCCGGACAGGTGCTCGTCCTGCACGACATGCTCGACATCTCGAGCGGCAGGAAGGCACGCTTCGTCAGGAACTTCATGCTCGGCCAGCCATCGATCGCGGCGGCGATCGCCGCCTACGTCGCAGCGGTCAAGGATGGCAGCTTCCCGGCCGCCGAGCACTGCTACTGAAGCGCAGGCTGGCGACCAGATCGAACCTGGAGCAGCGAGCAGACGGCAGCGGAGCCTGCCGACAGGACCGCAGCGCATGCCTGCGGCACGTTGAGAGCGCCCCCAACCGCCGCCTGCGGCGGCGCCCCCCGAGGGGGTCAAGGAAACTCGGGGCGGCCCTTCGTTTCCTTGTGAGAGGTTGAACCGGAAGATGCAGATTCACTCGTCGATCCCCGAACTGCGCACCGCCCTGCGGCAAAGCGGCCGCGTCGCCTTCGTGCCGACCATGGGCAACCTGCACGCGGGCCACATCGCCCTGATGCAGCAAGCGCGCGCGCACGGCGACGCGGTGGTCGCCAGCATCTTCGTCAACCGCCTTCAGTTCGGCCCCAACGACGACTTCGATCGCTACCCGAGAACCTTCGACGCCGACTGTGCGCAGCTCGTCGCCGCCGGTGTAGACCTGCTCTTCGCCCCCGGCGAAGAGGAGCTCTACCCCGAGCCGCAGGAATACCACGTCGAGCCGCCGGCGACGCAGAACCAGCTCGATGGCGCGTTCCGGCCCGGCCACTTCCGCGGCGTCGCCACCGTCGTCCTCAAGCTGTTCAACATCGTCCAGCCGCAGGTGGCGCTCTTCGGCAAGAAGGACTACCAGCAGCTGATGGT
>NZ_JAMTDQ010000003.1 GCF_023806635.1 Accumulibacter sp. | reverse complement strand
CGGGACCCCTTGCACCCCATGCAAGTGCGCTACCAGGCTGCGCCACGCCCCGACAAGCCTACGATTATAACCGAAAACGAGCCGGAGGCTCAGGGTCGCAAGATTTCGGCGATGCTCAGTAGTTCGACGCGCACCTCCTCGAGCGACAACGCCGAGGCCTTGGCCGCCGCCTCGACCTCGGCATCCTCCAGGCGATTTCGGGCGCCGCTGATGGTGAAGCCCTGGCTGTAGAGCAACTCGCGTATGCGTCGAACGAGCAGGACTTCGTGGTGTTGATAGTAACGGCGGTTGCCACGCCGCTTCACCGGTCGTAGCTGCGCGAACTCCTGCTCCCAGTAGCGCAGGACATGCGGCTTGACACCGCAGAGTTCGCTCACCTCACCGATCGTGAAGTAGCGTTTGGCGGGAATGGCCGGCAACGACTCCGGAGCCGGATCTCTATGACTCGCTTCCATCGTAGGTGTGCTCCACCTCGGCCTTCAGTTTCTGACTGGCGTGAAAGGTCACCACCCGCCGCGCGGTGATGGGGATTTCTTCGCCAGTTTTTGGATTTCGACCTGGGCGCTGCGGCTTGTCGCGCAGCTGGAAATTGCCAAACCCAGACAACTTGACACCGTCGCCCCGTTCGAGTGCGTTCCGGATCTCCTCGAAAAACGCCTCGACCATGTCCTTGGCCTCGCGCTTGTTGAGACCGACCTTGTCGAACAACAAGTCGGCCAGTTCCGCCTTGGTCAGCGTCATTCCCATCCCTTCTCAGACGCGAAGCTGCGCTGCGAAGACCTGCTGCAGGTAGGCCACCAACTGCTGCATGGCGGCGTCCACTTCAGCCTCAAGCAAGGTCTTGCGAGTATCTTGCATCACTATGCGGAAGGCAAGGCTTTTCTTGCCGGCCTCGACACCCCGCCCGACGTAGACATCGAACAGCCGAATGTCACTGACGATCGCCGGTCGGTGGGCGCTCAAGGCATCGAGCAGCTCCTGCAACTCGAGGCCGTGGTCGACAACGACTGCCATGTCGCGGATGACGACGGGCTGGCGCGAGCCTTCGACGTATTGCGGCAGCCGAGCCTGCAGCACTGGATCGAGGTCGATCTCGAACAGCACCGGTGCCAGCGGCAACTCGAATTTCTGCTGCCATTGCGGATGCAGTTCGCCGATGCTGCCGACCGCCTGCCCATCGAGTAGAACCCGCGCGCTTCGCCCCGGGTGCAGTGCCGGGTGTGCGGCCACTTCGAAGCGAGCAGCAAGCGGCGCGAGCAGAAGTTCCAGATCCCCCTTGACATCGAAGTAGTCAACATTGCGCGTCGCACATCCCCACTGTTCCGGCAGGACCGAGCCGTAGGCGAGTGCCGCGAGCCTCCATGGCTGGCGGAACCCAGGAACAGGACCACCCAGCGGATCGCGGTAGAAGCAGCGGCCCGTTTCGAAGACACGTACCCGGCTTTGTCGACGTCTGAGATTCGTCGCCACGTTGGCCAGCAGCCCGCCCAGCAGCGACGAGCGCATGACGCTCAACTGACTCGCGATCGGGTTGGCCAGCCGAATCAAGTGCTCGTTGCCGGCGAGGTCTCGCTCCCAGGACTCTTCGACAAAGGCGAAGTTGATCACTTCCTGATAGCCACAATCAGTCAGCAACTGCCGCACGCGCGCCACAGGTCGCGCCTGCTCCGGCTGCGGCAGCATCGACAGGGCTGCCCGCGGCAAGGCGCCAGGGATGTTCTCGTAGCCGTGCAGGCGAACGATTTCCTCGATCAGGTCTTCCTCGATCTCGATGTCGAAGCGATGACTGGGGGGTGTGACGATGAAATCGTCTGCATCCCGGACGAATGAAAGCGCGAGGCGACGAAACAGCTCCTCGATGCGCGCGGGCGAAACATCCAGCCCCAGGATCTTGCGCACGCGGTGCGGGCGCAGACGGACAGGGGGCCGCTGCGGCAGGGTGGCCAGTGCATCCGTCACCGGACCGGCGACGCCACCGCAGATGTCCACAACCAGACGCGTCGCACGCTCGAGGGCACGCCGTGTCGCAGCGAAATCGACGCCGCGCTCGAAACGATGAGCGGCATCCGAGACGAAACCGTAGCGCCGCGCGCGGCCCGCAATCGCTTTCGGGGCGAAAAACGCGGCCTCCAGGAAGACCTCTGTTGTCGCCAGCGTGATGCCGCTGTCCTCGCCACCCATGATCCCGGCCATCGCCAGCGGTCGTCTCTCATCGGCAATCAGCAGAACATCATCCCGCAGCTCCACCGCCTGTTCGTTGAGCAGCTTGATCGTCTCGCCCACCCGCGCCATGCGTACGTGTATGGCACCGGCGAGCTGCCGATTGTCGAAAGCGTGCAGTGGCTGGCCGCCCTCGAGCATCACGTAGTTGGTGATATCGACCAGTGCCGAAATCGGGCGCAGACCGCTGCGCTCGAGCCGCCGCCGCATCCACGACGGCGTCGTAGCGGCCGCGTCCACGCCGGCGATCACCCTGCCGCAGTAGCGTGGACATGCGGCTGGAGCGTCGAGTACGACTGCGCGTTCACTGGTGATGCCCACCGCCACCTCGGCGACATCGATGTAGCTCGCGGGCGCGCCAGTCAGGGCGGCAACCTCGCGTGCCACACCTTCGAGCGACAGGCAGTCCGCCCGGTTGGGAGTCAACTTCAGCGTCAGCATGCGATCATCGAGGTCGAGATGGCGGCGAAGATCCTCCCCCACGGGAGCGGCAGGGTCCAGGAGCAGCAATCCCGAAGCGTCGTCGCTGATGCCAAGTTCCCGTGCCGAGCACAGCATGCCATGGGACTCCACGCCGCGAACCTTGCTGATCTTGATCTGCTGGCCGCCCGGAAGCTCGGCGCCGACCAGAGCACAGGGCACCTTGCCGTTCGCCACGACATTCGGCGCGCCGCAGACGACCTGCAGCAGATCGCCGGCGCCAACATCCACCCGGCACAGACGCAGCCGATCGGCGTTCGGATGGAGGTCGACGCTGACGACCTGTGCGACCACCACCCGGCTGAAGGCAGGGGCGACGCTTTCTTCCTCCTCCACCTCGAGGCCGGCCATCGTCAGCAGGTGCGAGAACTCCTGTCCATGACATGCGGGATCTACGAAACTGCGTAGCCAGGACTCAGAGAATTTCATGCCCAGTCGCGGTGAGAAGCGGTCGCCATCAGACGAACTGGCGCAGGAAGCGCAGGTCGCCATCGAAGAACAGGCGCAGGTCATTGATCCCGTAACGCAGCATGGTGAGGCGATCGGGACCCATGCCGAAAGCGAATCCAAGGTAGCGCTCGGGGTCGATATTGACGTGACGCAGGACGTTCGGGTGAACCATTCCGCAACCGGCGATTTCGAGCCAGCGCCCCTTGTGCGCACCGCTCATGAACGCCATGTCGATTTCTGCCGATGGCTCGGTGAACGGGAAGAAGGAAGGCCGGAAACGCACCTGCAGGTCGTCATTCTCGAAGAAGCGACGCAGGAAGTCGGCGATGACGCCTTTCAGATCAGCAAAGCTGACGTCCTCCCCGATCCACAGTCCTTCGACCTGATGGAACATCGGGGAATGCGTCGCATCGGAATCCACACGATAGACCCGCCCCGGCGCAATGACCCGGATCTCGGGCATCGTTGCCAGGGCCGCATGGCGGGCTACATGCGCCTGCATGTAGCGCACCTGGATCGGGCTGGTATGGGTGCGCAGCAACACACCCTTGGCAACCGCTCCCGACTCGTCCTGTAGGTAGAAGGTGTCGTGCATCGAGCGCGCCGGATGGTCCTCGGGCGTGTTCAGGGCGGTGAAGTTCTGGAAATCGGCCTCGATCTCGGGGCCGTCGGCGACCTCGAAGCCGATCGAACGGAACATGGACTCTATCCGTTCGAGCGTCCTCGTCACCGGATGCAGACCGGCGCGTCGCTGCCCGCGACCCGGCAGGGTCACGTCGAGCGCCTCCTCAGCCAGCCGGGCGTTCAGAGCCATCCTCCGGATTGCTTCACGACGCGCGCTGAGGGCGCCTTCAACGCTCACCTTGGCGCGATTGATGGCCGCTCCGGTTGTCCTGCGCTCGTCCGGCGGCAGCTTCGCCAGAGCCTTGAGCAGTTCGGTTATCTGTCCATTCCGGCCAAGATAGCCGGCCTTGATCTGCTCAAGCACGTCGGCGTCGTCCGTCGCAGCAAAAGCCACGACGGCCGCCTGGACAATCTGATCGAGGTTGTGCATGCTTCACCGAAAAAAGGAGGCTCGCGCCTCCTTTCCCGAGGTTCGTCGGGCCTAGGAGGCAAGCCGGGCCTTGGCCTCGGCAGCGAGGGCAGCAAAGGCCGGCTTGTCGAACACGGCCAGATCAGCCAGGACCTTGCGATCCACCTCCACCTGTGCCTTTTTCAGGCCATTCATGAAGGTACTGTATTTCATGCCGAGTTCCCTGGCAGCCGCGTTGATGCGCGCAATCCAGAGGCTGCGGAACTGGCGCTTCCGCTGCCGACGATCACGGTAAGCATACTGGCCTGCCTTCATCACCGCCTGTTTGGCGACACGATAGACGTTCTTGCGACGACCGCGATAGCCCTTGGCAAGGGCGAGAATCTTCTTGTGGCGCGCGTGCGCCGTTACACCACGCTTGACTCGAGGCATCGTCTGTCTCCTTAGGCGTAAGGCATCATGGCACGCACCACCGCCTTGTCAGAGGCGTGCACAGCGGTCATGCCGCGCAACTGGCGCTTGGTCTTGGTGTCCTTCTTCGTCAGGATGTGGCGCTTGTAGGCAAAGGAGCGCTTGATGCGACCGCTCGGGCTTATCTTGAAGCGTTTCTTCGCTCCTGTCTTGGTTTTCATCTTGGGCATTGAATGCTCCTGTTAATGACATGTTGCCAGGTGGCTCCCGACGGAAGCTCTTCGAACCCGGCACCACTTCTCAACACTGCACGACCCTTCGTGTCGCCTGCAGTGGCTCCTGCAATCTAGCGCTTCTTGTTAGGCGTCAGGACCATCACCATCTGTCGCCCTTCCATCTTCGGCATCTGCTCGACCAGTGCAAGCTCCTGCAGATCAGCCCTGATACGCTCGATCTGCCGCATACCGATATCCTGATGCGCCATTTCCCGGCCGCGGAAGCGCAGCGTGACCTTGACCTTGTCCTCTTCCTCGAGGAAACGCGTCATGTTGCGCAGCTTGATCTGGTAGTCGTTTTCATCGGTGCCCGGACGCAGCTTCACTTCCTTCACCTGCACCTGCTTCTGCTTGAGCTTCTGCTCATGCTGACGTTTCTGCTCCTGGTACTTGAACTTGCCAAAATCGACGATCCGGCAAACCGGGGGCTGTGCCATCGGCGCGATCTCGACCAAGTCCACGCCAGCATCCTCGGCAAGCGCCAGCGCCGCCCTGACGCTCATGATTCCCAATTGTTCGCCGTCGGCACCGATCAGCCGGACTTCCGGCGCGTTGATTTCCTCGTTGACGCGTTGCGCTTTTTGCAGTGCGATGGTTCCGCTCCTTCTTCCGACAAAATTCAAGCCGTGCCACTGCGCGCGGCAACTTCCTCAAGAAGCCGCCCGGTCAGAGCCTCGAGCGTCATCTGCCCGAGATCCCGACCCCCGCGCGTGCGCACGGCTACCAGATTGGCTGCCACCTCCTTGTCGCCAACGACGACCTGATACGGCAGCTTGCTCATGCTATGTTCTCGTATTTTATAGGTAATTTTTTCGTTGCGCAAATCCGCCTCGACGCGGAGCCCGGCACCGCGCAACGCCGCCGCCACCTGCCTCGCATAGTCGGCCTGTTTCTCCGAAATATTCAGCACGACCGCCTGTATCGGCGACAGCCAGAGGGGCATCGCACCGGCATAATGCTCGACCAGGATTCCGATGAAGCGCTCGAGCGATCCGAGGATGGCCCGGTGCAGCATGACCGGAATCTGGCGCTCGTTGTTCTCGCCAACGTAGTGCGCGTCAAGGCGCTGCGGCAAGGCGAAGTCCAATTGCAGCGTGCCACACTGCCAGACCCGTCCAAGGCAGTCCTTCAGCGAAAACTCGATCTTCGGCCCGTAGAATGCGCCCTCTCCTGGCTGCAGGTCGTAGGCCAGAGCCTTCGCCGCCAGCGCCTCGGCCAGCGCGGCTTCCGCCTTGTCCCATGCTTCGTCGGATCCGATGCGCTTCGCCGGTCGTGTTGACAGCTTGACGAGAATCTCGGTGAATCCGAAATCGGCATAGATCTGCTGCAGCAGGTCGATGAATGCCGCCGTCTCCGGCAACACCTGCTGTTCCGTACAGAATATGTGCGCGTCATCCTGCACGAAGGCGCGCACGCGCATGATGCCGTGCAGGGCACCGGATGGCTCGTTGCGATGGCAGGAGCCGAACTCCGCCAGTCGCATCGGCAGGTCACGGTAGCTGCGCAACCCCTGGTTGAAGATCTGGATGTGCCCGGGGCAGTTCATCGGTTTGATTGCGTAGTCGCGGTTCTCGGAAGCCGTCGTGAACATGTTCTCCGCGTAGTTCTGCCAGTGTCCCGAGCGTTCCCAAAGCGAACGATCCATGATCATCGGCGTCTTCACTTCACAGTAGCCGCTTGCACCCAGAACCCGCCGAATGTACTGCTCGACTTCCTGCCAGATGGTCCAACCCTTCGGGTGCCAGAAGACCATCCCTGGCGCCTCGTCCTGCAGGTGGAAAAGGTCCAGTTGCCGCCCCAGCTTGCGATGGTCGCGTTTCTCGGCCTCTTCGAGCATGTGCAGGTAGGCGTCCTGATCTTCCTTCCTGATCCAGGCGGTGCCGTAGATGCGCTGCAACTGCTCGTTGCGATGATCCCCGCGCCAGTAGGCGCCGGCCAGCTTCATCAGCTTGAAGACCTTCAGCCGCCCGGTCGACGGCACGTGCGGCCCGCGGCAGAGGTCGACGAAGTCCCCTTCGCGATACAGCGAGACAACCTGATCCGCCGGTATCGCATCGATCAGTTCGGCCTTGTAGTTCTCGCCAATCGACTTGAAGAACGCGACAGCCTGATCGCGCTGCCAGACCTCCCTCTGAACCGGCAGGTCACGACGCGCCAAGTCGCTCATCCGCCGCTCGATCGTGGCCAGGTCATCGAGCGTGAAAGGACGCTCGAACGCGAAATCGTAGTAGAAGCCGTTCTCGATGACGGGGCCGATGGTCACCTGCGCCGAGGGAAAGAGCTCCTTCACCGCATAGGCCATCAGATGCGCGGTCGAATGGCGAATGACTTCGAGTCCCTCGGCATCCCTGTCGGTGACGATCCCCAACCGGACATCACTGCTGATCAGGTACGAAGTGTCTACCAGTCGGCCATCCACCTTGCCCGCCAAGGCGGCTCGCGCCAGACCGGCTCCAATCGCCTGCGCGACCTCGGCAACCGTCACCGGCTGCGCGAAATCCCGTTGCGACCCATCGGGCAGTGTGACCACCGGCATGTTGCACCTCAGAAGAAAAATATGGGAAAGCCGGGGCGCCGCTTTGGCTTGTGAGAGCACCACAGGCCCGCACCCGAAGACTCGCAACAGCCTCCACGACGCCCTGGTAGAGGGTAGCTGGCGAACAGCCGGCAGTCGACCGCTCGGCCGCCGGTGCCCACCCGGTCGCGAGTTGCGGCCAAGGCGTTCGCCACTTTCCGGGAACCGCCTCGCGCCCGGATTCTAGCACGCCCGCCTCGGGCAGCGACAAGACCGGCGCCGCACAGCGACACTCCGCTGCAGCTGCTGCAGCCGGACCAGCATTTCGGTTCCAGGTTCCGGATCCGCGCCGGAACCTTGATTACCGGACACCACCACCGCACTCCGGCCGTGGTGCGCCAGCGTCCCGGTTGCAGCCAACCCGCTGTGTGATCACCTCGCCGCGAGCAATTCCCGCAAGGCCTGCAACAGCACGGCACACTGCTCATCGCTGCCTATCGTGATGCGCAGGTACTGTTCGATTCGCGGCAGCGGGAAATGACGAACGATGATGCCACGTTGCCGCAGTCGCGTCGCGAGTTCGCCGGCATCGTGTTGCGGGTGGTGAACGAAGACGAAGTTGGCGGCTGACGGCAGGACGCTGAAGCCAAGAACCAGCAGCGCCTCGCGCAACGCTTCGCGACTGCGGATGACCGCCTGCCGGGTCGCCTCGAAGTAGTCCTCGTCGGCGATCGCAGCTACTGCGCCGACGATCGCCAGACGATCGAGCGGATAGGAGTTGAAGCTGTTCTTGACGCGTTCGAGCGCTTCGATGAGCGGCCTCTGGCCGATCGCGTAGCCGACGCGCAGCCCGGCGAGCGAACGCGACTTGGAGAGCGTGTGCACGACCAGCAGATTGGGATGTCGATTGACGAGGGCCACCGCCGACTCGCCACCGAAGTCAACGTATGCTTCGTCGACGACGACCACCGACTGCCGATGCCCGAGCAGCAGCTGCTCGATCGCCAACTGTGGCAGCAGGCAGCCGGTGGGGGCATTCGGGTTCGGGAAGATGATCCCCCCGTTCGCCGCCGAATAGTCCTCGACGCGGATGCGAAAGTCTTCGCGCAGCGGTACGGTCAGGTAGGCGATTCCGTACAAGGCACAATAGACGCGGTAAAAGCTGTAGGTGATGTCGGGGAACAGGATCGGCTGCTCGTGGCTGAGCAGAGCCATGAACGCGAGCGCCAGCACTTCGTCGGAACCATTGCCGACGAAAACCTGCTCGCTGCCGATGCCGAACTTGCCGTGAAGAGTGGCAATCGCTGCTCGCAGCCGCTCGGCATTGGGGTCGGGATAGAGCCGCAGCGAAGCACCGTCGGCGGCCAGTTCCCCGGCAATCGCCGCCACCACGTGGGGCGATGGCGGATAGGGGTTCTCGTTGGTGTTCAGCTTGACGAGCTGCGGCAATCTCGGCTGCTCGCCGGGAACGTAGGGCGTCAAGCGATGAACGACGGAGCTCCAGTAGCTGCTCATGAAAGGCTGCTCGGCCAAGGTGCACGGGAAGCGCGAGATGTTATCATGCGCCCCGTCGATCAGCGGAAGATCGCCGATGGTCGCTGGCGCCCGGAAGCCTCAGGCCGAGCGCACTCGTAAACACCCGACATGCCTCAGGCAATGGTATCGCGATGCGGCAAGCAGAAGTCTCCAGGCACACGCTCGAAACCCGGGTCGATGTCCGGCTGGATCTCGACGGCAGCGGGCACGGCAGTTTCGCCACCGGCGTTCCCTTCCTTGACCACATGCTCGAGCAGATCTCCCGCCACGGGCTGATCGACCTCGACATCGCTGCCAGTGGCGACCTGCACATCGATGCCCACCACACGGTCGAGGATATCGGCATCACCCTGGGCCAGGCGCTGGCGCGCGCGCTGGGCGACAAGCGCGGTCTGCGTCGCTATGGCCATGCCTATGTGCCGCTCGACGAAGCGCTGTCACGCGCGGTCGTCGATCTCTCCGGGCGGCCCGGCCTCTCCTTCCATGTCGGGTTCGTACGGCCGATGATCGGCGGCTTCGACGTGGACCTGATCCGCGAGTTCTTCCAGGGCTTCGTGAACCACGCCGCGCTGACGCTGCACATCGACAACCTGCGCGGCGCCAACGCCCACCATCAGGCAGAAACAGTGTTCAAGGCCTTTGGTCGTGCTCTGCGGATGGCGGCGGAAGAAGACCCGCGTGCCGCCGGCAGCGTTCCCTCGACCAAAGGCTCACTGTGATGGCCAATGGCGCCAGACAGTCCGGCGCGATCGTCGTCGTCGATTACGGCATGGGAAACCTGCGCTCGGTGTGGCAGGCTCTCGTCCGTGTCGCCAACGGCCGCGAGGTGCTCGTCTCGGCCAATCCGGAAGTGGTCCTGGCCGCCGAGCGCGTCGTTTTTCCCGGCCAGGGAGCGATGCCCGACTGCATGCGCGAGATCGACCGGCGTGGCTTGCGGGCGCCCGTTCTCGATGCCGCCCGCAACAAGCCCTTTCTCGGTATCTGCATCGGGCAGCAGATGCTCTTCGAGCACAGCGACGAGGGCGACGTGCCGGGACTCGGCATCATGGCGGGGCGCGTCAGGCGCTTCCCGACAGCCGGCATGGTCGACCAGGCGGGAACGCGGCTCAAGGTACCGCACATGGGGTGGAACGAAGTCTGGCAGAAGGGCGGGCATCCGCTGTGGAGCGGAATCGCCGACGGCGCCCGCTTCTATTTCGTGCACAGCTACTTCGTCGAACCCGCGGATACCGCGTGTGTCGCGGCCACCACTCATCATGGTATCCACTTTACCAGCGTCGTCGCACGGGATAACATCTTCGCTCTGCAGTGCCATCCGGAAAAGAGCTCCCCGGCCGGGCTCGTCATGCTGGCGAACTTTCTGGCCTGGAAACCCTGAGCGAGCCGCCGTGTCTGATTTGTACCAACTCATTCTCTCTTCTCCACCATGCTGATCATTCCCGCCATCGACCTCAAGGACGGACAATGCGTCCGACTCAAACAGGGCCTCATGGACCAGGTGACCGTTTTCCCCAATTCGCCTCGCGATCAGGCGCGGCACTGGCTGTCGCACGGCGCCAGGCGCCTGCACGTGGTCGATCTCGACGGCGCCTTCGCTGGCAAACCGAAGAATGAACGGGCGATCAAGGAGATCGTCGAGGAGGTTGGCGACGACATCCCGGTGCAGTTGGGCGGCGGCATCCGCGACCTCGACACGATCGAGCGCTGCCTCGATGACGGGGTTAGTTACGTCATCATCGGCACCGCTGCAGTCAAGAATCCGGGCTTCCTGCACGACGCCTGCGGCGCCTTTCCCGGCCACATCATCGTCGGCCTGGACGCCCGGGATGGCAAGGTCGCCGTCGACGGGTGGTCGAAGATGACCGGGCACGATGTCATCGACCTGGCGCGCAAGTATGAGGACTACGGCGTCGAGGCGATCATCTACACCGACATCGGGCGCGACGGGATGCTCTCGGGAATCAATATCGAGGCGACGGTCAAGCTGGCGCAGGCCCTGCTGATCCCGGTGATCGCCAGTGGCGGACTGTCGAGCCTCGACGACATCCGGCGCCTTTGCGCCGTCGAGGAAGAAGGCATCAGCGCGACGATCGCCGGGCGCGCCATCTACGATGGTTCGCTCGACTTTGCCCTGGCGCAGGCGACCGCCGATCAGGGTGCGAAGGCATGACCCGCACCGCCGTCGCCCGGCACGCTGCCACCGGTAACTGAACTTGGCACTGGCCAAACGGATCATTCCCTGCCTCGACGTCACTGCCGGCCGCGTCGTCAAGGGCACCAATTTCGTTGATCTGCGTGACGCCGGCGACCCGGTGGAAATCGCCCGTCGTTACGACGAGCAGGGCGCCGACGAGGTGACCTTCCTCGACATCACGGCCTCGTCCGATCAGCGCGACATCATCCTGCACGTCGTCGAGGATTGTGCGGCACAGGTCTTCATTCCACTGACGGTCGGCGGCGGCGTACGTTCAGTCGCTGACGTCCGTCGCCTCCTGAATGCCGGTGCGGACAAGGTGAGCATGAATACCGCAGCGGTCGAGAATCCCGACCTGGTCGCCGAGGCGTCGGCCAAGGTGGGCAACCAGTGCATCGTCGTGGCGATCGATGCGAAGCAGTCGGCGCCCGGAATCTGGCAGGTCTACACGCATGGTGGCCGACGCAATACCGGCATCGACGCCGTACAATGGGCGCGGCGGGTGCAGGAACTCGGCGCTGGCGAAATCCTGCTCACCAGCATGGATCGTGATGGCACGCGCAATGGCTTCGACCTGCCGCTGACGCGCACGATCGCGGACGCCGTCGACATCCCGGTAATCGCCAGCGGTGGAGTCGGCAACCTCGAACATCTGGCCGAAGGGGTCACGCAGGGACACGCCGACGCCGTGCTGGCCGCAAGCATCTTCCACTTCGGCGAGTACACGGTTCGACAGGCCAAGGACTACCTGCGCGGGCGCGGCATCGAGGTCCGGCTGTGAGCGACCTGGACCCGGGCAAGGACTGGCTCGATGCGTTGCAGTGGGACGCCCGGGGGCTGATGCCGGTGATCGCACAGGATGCGGCGAACGGCCGGGTGCTGATGTTCGCCTTCATGAACCGGGAGTCATTGCAGGCAACGGTTGACAGCGGCAGCGCGGTATACTGGTCGCGTTCGCGTCGGCGGCTATGGCGCAAGGGCGAGGAGTCTGGACACGTGCAACGCGTCCAGGCGATTCGTACCGACTGTGATGGTGATGTACTCTTGCTGTCGATCGAGCAGCAGGGAGGCATTGCCTGGCATACCGGCCGCGAGAGCTGCTTCTTCTATCAACTGCAGGGCAACGCCTGGGTCGCGGTCGACCCGGTGATCAGGGCGCCCAGGGACATATACGGCAAATGAACATGGATATGCTGCACCGGATCTCCGAAACGCTGCTCGAACGTCGCAGGGCAGACCCGGAAACCTCGTATACCGCACAGTTGATGTCCAAGGGTCCGGACTCGATCCTGAAGAAGATCGGCGAGGAGTGTGCCGAGCTGATCATGGCCGGCAAGGAGGGAAACCGGCTGCATGTGGTTTGGGAATCGGCCGACGTGCTGTACCACATCATGGTCCTGCTTGCCTTCCACGGCCTGTCGATCGAGGACGTCTTGCAGGAAATGCGGCGCCGTGAAGGCATCTCGGGAATCGACGAGAAGAAGTCACGGAAAGGCTGAGCGATGGAGGACTGTCTCTTCTGCCGCATCGTCGCTGGCCGGATTCCGGCGCGCAAGGTTTTCGAGGATGACGAAATCCTCGCTTTCCACGACATCAATCCGGCGCGGCCCGTGCACCTGCTGGTGATCCCGAAGCGCCACATCACTTCGCTGGCGACGGTCGACGACGCCGACATTCCGGTCCTCGGCCGCATGCTCGCGGTCGCCAACCGGCTGGCTGCCGAGCACGGCAGCCCGGACGGTTTTCGCGTGATCATCAACACGGGTCGCATCGGGCATCAGGAAGTGCAGCATCTGCACGCCCACATCGTAGGGGGGCCCGATCCCGTGGGGCCAATGCTCAAGCGCATCTGACGGCGCCTTCGACCGCCTGATGGCACGCAGGCACAGGATGGCGCTGCGCGCCGGGGCATCAACATTCACCTCATGGGAGGCCTGACATGGGCTCTTTCAGCATCTGGCACTGGTTGGTGGTCCTGATCATCGTTCTCCTGATCTTCGGTACCAAGAAACTGAGAAATCTTGGCGCCGATCTCGGTGGAGCCGTGAAAGGATTCAAGGATGGGATCAAGGACGCGGCAGCCGAGGACAAGCCGGCCGAGCCGGCCGCCCCTGCGTCAGCGCCACCACAGGTGGCGAGCGGTCAGACGATCGACGGCGAGGTTCGGGAGAAGACCCGCAGCTAGAGCGCAACGGGATCGTGCGGCGGCGACGCCGCTCGCACGCCCGCTCACTGCCCTCTCGTATTGCTGCGGCCACACGGATGAATGCACATGTTTGATATCGGCTTCTCCGAGCTGATGCTGGTCGCCGTCGTCGCGCTGGTGGTGATCGGGCCCGAACGACTGCCGCGAGTCGCGCGCACCGCCGGACACCTGCTCGGCCGCCTGCAGCGCTACGTCAGCACCGTCAAGTCCGACATCAGCCGCGAAATGCAACTCGAGGAACTGCGCCGCCTGCAGAGCGAGATCCAGGAATCGGCGCGCAACGTCGAGAACAGTCTGAGCAGCGAGATGCAGGCGGCAAAGCAGGCGCTCACCATGACGGCCGAGGCCGCCAGCAGCGACCTGCAGAGAGCGCAGGCGGATGTGGCGGCAGCGCCTTCGCCGGCCGTGGCACCGCTCCTGGCCGACCCTGATGGAGCAGCGGTCGATCGCGGCAAGCCCGTGCCGGGTGCCTGATCCGACGATGAACCTGCCCGAAGATTCATTCCTCTCGCATCTCGTCGAACTGCGTGACCGCCTGATCCGTTCCCTGCTGGCAATCGGTATCGTCTTCCTCTGTCTCGCCCCATGGGCGCAGGACCTCTACGCGCTGCTGGCACATCCCTTGCTGGCCAAACTGCCGCAAGGAGGACAGATGATCGCGACGGATGTCATCGGCGTCTTTCTGGTGCCGATGAAGGTGGCGCTGATGGTCGCCTTCCTCATCGCGCTGCCCTACGTCCTCTATCAAGTGTGGGCTTTCGTCGCGCCCGGGCTCTATGCGCACGAGAAGCGACTGGCGTTGCCGCTGGTCGGCGCCAGCATCGTGCTCTTCTTTGTCGGCATGGCTTTTGCCTACTTTCTCGTATTCCCGACGGTCTTCGGTTTCATGGCCTCGGTGCAGCCCGAGGGTGTTGCCTGGATGACCGACATCGAAAAGTACCTCTCCTTCGTCCTCACCACGTTCATTGCCTTCGGCGTGACTTTCCAGGTGCCGGTAGCCGTGCTCGTCCTGGTGCAGGCCGGTATCGTCGACGTCGAAAGGCTCAGGGAATGGCGTCCGTACGTCATCGTCGGCGCCTTCGTCATCGGCGCCATCTTCACGCCGCCGGACGTCATCTCGCAGTTGATGATGGCGGTCCCGCTCTGCCTCCTCTTCGAACTTGGCCTGCTGCTCGCACGCTTCCTTCACCGCCGGCCAGCGCCCACGGCGGGTGACGACGGCTCCGCGGCAACGGCACTCAGGCGCGGGGACGGCGAGTGGACACCGGCGTCCAGTGCCGAGATGGACGAGGTCAGCGGCGGCAACGACCGACAGGAGCAAGCCGAACGCAGGCCCGATGCCTGACCCCGCGCAGTTGCCGGCAGGGCCCGCGCTTCAGGTAGGCAGCCGGGACTCGGGTCCGGCAATCGTCTGGCGATGGCCGACCGGAGCGCCTTCGGCAAACAGCCACAGGCTGCCGCTGGGCATCGTCGTCCAGTGCTCGTTGTCGGTCAGCGGCACCGTGGCAATCACCGCCACGCGATCGTCGGGAGTCGTGACGGCACTGAAGTCGATGCTCAGGTCCTGGTCACGAAGATGGGCGACGGCAAAAGGTGCCTGGCGAACGATGAAACTCAGTTGCGTCGAGCAGTGGGCGAAGAGGCAGTCGCCATTCGACAGAAGGTAGTTGCAGGCACCCCGCGCCCCGAGATCGAGCGTCAGGCGATGCAGTTCATCGAACAGCTCAGCCTGGCCAGGCGCACATCTGCCGAAGCGCCGACGCAGTTGTTGCAGCAACCAGCAGAAGGCGCGTTCACTATCGGTCTGACCGACGGGAGTGTAGCTGCCATCGAGAGTGGGGGCAAAGTCGGGCAGGTTGCCGTTATGGGCGAAGATCCAGTAACGTCCCCAGAGTTCGCGCATGAAGGGATGCGTGTTCTCGAGCGCGACGATTCCCTGCGTCGCCTTGCGAATGTGGGCGATGACGTTCTTCGAGTGGATCGGGTAGCTGCGTACGAGTTCGGCGACCGGCGACACGGCTGAAGGCTGCGGATCGAGGAAGAAGCGCATGCCGCGCCCCTCGAAGAAGGCAATGCCCCAGCCATCGGCATGCACGTCGGTGGCGCCACCACGTGCCTGGAAACCGGCAAACGAGAAGCAGATGTCTGTCGGCACGTTGCAGTTCATCGCCAGCAGCTGACACATCGCCAGCCCCTACTCGCGTTCGCGGCGCTGCGGCGTGCGTTTGCCGATGCGGATGCTGGCATCGACCACGCCATTCTGGCGGCGCAGCCTGAATGCCACGGTTTCACCGGGCTTCTGACTGGCGATCAGGTCGAGCATGCCCTGCGGATCCTTCACCAGGCGGCCATCGACCGCGAGCAGGATGTCGCCCGGCTTGATGCCGCCGACGTCGGCCGGACTGCCGCGCAGAACACCGGCAATCAGTGCGCCACTCGTATCCGGCAGCCCGAACGATTCCGCCAGGTCGACCGTGATCTCCTGCGCCTCGACGCCGATCCAGCCGCGCGTCACACTGCCTGTGGCGATGATCTGCTCCATCACGTTGCGCGCGAGAGAGATCGGAATCGCGAAACCGATACCCAGAGAGCCTCCCGAGCGCGAATAGATGGCCGTGTTGATGCCGATCAGGTTGCCCTGGCTGTCGACGAGCGCACCACCGGAGTTGCCCGGATTGATCGCAGCATCGGTCTGGATGAAGTTCTCGAAAGTGTTGATGCCAAGATGCGAGCGCCCGAGGGCCGAGATGATTCCCATCGTCACCGTCTGGCCGACACCGAACGGATTGCCGATCGCCAGCGCGACATCGCCGACGGCAATATCGTCCATTCGGCCAAGGGTGATCGCCGGCAGAGCCAGATCCTTGCCCTTCAGCTCGATGATCTGCAGGACCGCCAGATCGGACTCCGGATCGCTGCCGACGAGACGGGCATCCAGGTTGCGCCCGTCACTGAGGGCGATCTCGATCTGATCGGCACCCTCCACGACATGGAAATTCGTGAGAACATAGCCGCTCGAACTGACGATGACACCGGAACCGAGACCTGCGGTCTTTGGCGGCTCGCCGTCACCGCCGTCGCCGAAGAAATGCCTGAAGACCGGATCATTCAGCAGTGGGTTGCGGCGCGCCCTGACCTTCTGCGAAGTAAAGATGTGGACGACCGACGGCAGCGCCTTGTCGGCCGCCTCGCGATACGAGGCGTATCTGGCTGGCGCGGCGGGCGCCGCCGCTTCGCGCAGGGCGACGACGCTGGCCCCGACCGGTGCCCCCCGGCCAACCCAGTCGGGCTTCAGCGTACTGACGACGAAGAGGACGGCAAGACCAACCGTGACCGTTTGTGCAAAAATCAGCCAGAGCCTGCGCATGGGCGAAAAACCGGAGCCTTGGGATGAACCGCGAAGAATTGACCCGCTACCTGGAGGATTTGCTCGAGCCGGGACGCTTCCGGGATTATTGCCCAAACGGCCTGCAAGTGGAAGGACGCCCAGAGATCGGTCGCGTGGTCGCCGGTGTCAGCGCCACGCAGCAACTGCTCGACACCGCCGTCGAGCATGCCGCCGACACCATCCTGGTGCATCATGGCTGGTTCTGGCGCGGTGAGGATGGCCGCGTCACGGGCATCCGCAAGACCCGCCTGCAGACGCTGCTGTGCCACGACATCAACCTTTATGCCTTCCACCTGCCGCTCGACAGCCACCCCGAACTGGGCAACAACGTGCAACTTGCCCGACACCTCGACTGGATTCCCGACGGTCGCTTCGGCGAGCAGGATCTCGGCTGGCTCGGGCACCTGACGCTGCCCTTGCCGGCCCGGGAGCTTGGCGAGCGCGTTGCGCGCACCCTGCAGCGGCCGCCCCTGCTGCTCGGCGACAGCGAACGGCTGGTGCGTCGCGTCGCCTGGTGCTCCGGCGGAGCACAGGGGATGTTCGAACAGGCGATCGCACTGGGCGTCGATCTCTACCTGACTGGCGAAGCATCGGAGCCGAGCACGCACCTCGCGCGCGAGTCGGGGGTCGCCTACCTGGCCGCCGGCCACCATGCGAGCGAGCGTTACGGCATCATGGCACTGGCCGCACATCTCGCCGAACGCTTCACTCTCGACTGCCGCTTCGTCGACCTCGACAATCCAGTCTGAATCCGCTGAGGAACCGCCATGACCTACGTCTTCCCTCCCCCGCCACGGGTCGCCCTGCCGGTGATCGGCAACGATGCCCTGTTTCCGGTGCGGCGTGTCTATTGCGTCGGGCGCAACTACGCCGACCACGCCGTCGAGATGGGCGCCGACAGCCGGGAACCACCCTTCTTCTTCAGCAAGCCGCCGGATGCGCTGGTTGCTGGCGGCGGCGACGTGCCCTATCCGCCGCTGACCGGCAACCTGCAGCACGAAGTGGAACTGGTGGTCGCTCTCGCTGCCGGTGGTGCGCAAATCCCGGTGGCGCGGGCACTGGACTGCGTCTTCGGCTATGCCGTCGGGCTCGACCTGACGCGCCGCGATGTGCAGCAGCGGGCAAAGGACAAGGGGCATCCCTGGGACATGGCCAAGGGCTTCGACCACAGTGCGCCGATCGGCGCCATCGTTCCGCTGACCGCCAGCGGCCACCCGGCACAGGGTGCGATCCAGCTGCGGGTCAACGGTCAACTGCGGCAGAATGGCGACCTTGGGCAGATGTCTTGGAAGGTGGCCGAGGTCATCGCCAATCTGTCGACCCATGTCCGCCTTGAAGCGGGCGATCTGATCTTCACCGGCACCCCGGCCGGAGTATCCACGGTAGCCCGCGGCGACCTGCTCGAGGCCGTGGTGGCGGGAGTCGGCGAGCTGACGGTCAGACTGATCTGAAACAACATGCTTCTGCAGACGCCGCCGCGACCATCACCATCAGGGAGAATGCTCATGATCTTCAGCCGCATCTGCCGCCAGCCACGTCGCCGCTGCGCCCATCCGGGCGGCCAACTCGCGCTGGCGCTGGCCATCGTTGCCAGCAACGCGCCCGTTCTGGCGGAGGGCATCGAACCACCGACCAGGGGACAAACGGTCTACGTACCGGTCTACTCCGAGATCCGGCACGGCAATCTCGCCGCCACCGGCAGGACGGACGTCACCCTGTTGTCGGTCCTGGTCAGTGTCCGCAATACCGATCCGACCAACTCGATCCGCGTCGTCTCGGCCAACTACTACAACACCGATGGTGTCCTTCTGCGCAACTCGCTGCCCGCGCCAAGAGTGATTCCGCCATTCGGAACCTTCGAGCTGTTCGTCGAGCAGCGCGAGAACATCGGTGGCTCGGGTGCCAACTACGCAATCAAGTGGGACGCGACCGTGCCCGTCTCGCAGCCGACGATCGAGGCCCTGCATTCGCGGTTCCAGGCGGGATTCTCGGCCGCCTTCATTTCCCGCGGCCGGGCGATATCCGAGCCATGAGCGCCGTCGCCATCGGTGCCGGGCGCCCGGGCGTCGGCTGACGCGCGGACCCTCGCCATGGCGGGTGGCACACGATCGATCAGACTGACGGCGACGCCCGAAGACCAGCGGATCGCGCAACTCGCGGCGGCGGCGATCGGCCTGTCGCTGGTCGACGCGGCAATCCCGCTGCCCCTGCCGGGAGTCAAGCCCGGTCTCGCCAACATCGTCACGCTGATCGTCCTGGCGCGCCACGGCTGGGCTGCCGCCGCCTGGGTCAGCGGACTGCGCGTGCTTGCCGGCAGCCTGTTGCTCGGGCAGTTCCTTTCGCCGGGCTTCTTCATGAGTGTCAGCGGGGCCGCGTGCAGCCTGACCGCCCTGGCGCTGGTGCATCGGCTGCCACGGCGCAGCTTTGGGCCGGTCAGCTGGAGCATCATGGCGAGCTTCGCCCACATCAGCGGCCAGTTGGTGCTGGCACGCCTGTGGCTGGTCCCGCATGACGGACTGTTCTACCTGGTGCCCGTCTTTGCTTGCGCGGCGCTCGCTTTCGGCGTCATCAACGGCCTCATCGCCGCCCGCCTTCTGAGCGAACCAGCGATTCCGCAGAACGGAGCCCCCAGTGCCTGAAACCATCTGTCTCGCGTTGACCGGCGCTTCCGGCATGCCCTACGGCTTGCGGCTGCTCGAATGCCTGCTGGCGGCGAACTGCCGGGTGCAGCTGCTTTACTCGCAGGTGGCACAGATCGTCGCCCGCCAGGAACTCGGCATCGAACTGCCGGCCCGCGCCAGCGAAGCGCGCAGCCAGTTGCAGGAACGCCTGCACGGCTTGCCGGGACGACTCGAGGTCTTTGGCCGCGAGGAATGGTTCGCACCGGTCGCCAGCGGCTCGAACCCACCGGATGCGATGGTCGTCTGCCCGTGTTCGATGGGGACACTGGCGGCGATCGCGCAGGGGCTGGCCAACAAGCTGATCGAACGGGCCGCCGACGTCGTCCTCAAGGAAGGCCGCAAGCTGATCCTCGTGCCGCGCGAGACGCCGCTGTCGACCATTCATCTCGAGAACATGCTGCGACTGGCCCGCGCCGGTGCTGTCATCCTGCCGCCCTGCCCCGGCTGGTATCACCAACCGCGGCGGGTCGAGGACCTGGTCGACTTCGTCGTCGCCCGCATCCTGGACCAGTTGCAGGTCTCCCACTCCCTGCTTCCCCGCTGGGGCGATCCGGCGCCGGAGCGGTGAGTTCGTCTCGGGCCATCCGGATCTGATGTCAGGAGTCCGCTCGTCGGCGCTGCTGGTGCTGGTGTTCTGCGCTGCCGAGATCCTTTCGATGGCCGGCTTCGCGCTGGTGCCATCGCTGCTGCCGCGTTTGTCGCAGGACTGGTCGCTGTCGGCAACCGCTGCCGGATGGCTGGGAGGCGTCTACTTTCTCGGTTACATCCTCGCCGTGCCGCTGCTCGTGAGCCTCACTGACCGGGTGGACGCGCGGCGCATCCATCTCGCCTGCGCCGCCCTCAACGGGCTCGCGCTGACGGGCTTCGCGCTCCTCGCTGACGGCTTCGTCGCCGCTCTCGGCTGGTGGTGGCTCGCCGGTCTGGCCCTGGCCGGAACCTACATGCCCGGACTCAAGGCGTTGACCGACCGCCTGCCGCCGGCCGCCCAGTCGCGTGGCACGGCTTTCTATACGGCCACCTTCGGCGTCGGTGTCGGCCTGTCGTATCTCTGGATCGAACTGGCGCAGCGCCACCTTGCCTGGCCAGTGCTGTTTGCCGTGGCCGCCGTCTGTGCTTCCCTGTCGGTCCTGCTGATCTGGTTCGCCGTGGCGCCCGCCGCTGGCGCGCCATCGCTGCGCAGTCACGCCACCCACTGGCGCCTGGTGCTCGGCGACCGGCGCATCCTCGCCTTCTGCGGCGCCTATTTCGGTCACAACTGGGAACTGTTCGGCTTTCGCGCCTGGCTCGTTGCCTGCCTCGTCTGGAGTCACGGCCGGTCGCCCGATGCCTGGACTGCGATGCCGGGAGTGGTAGCCGCACTGGCGACCTTTCTCGCGGTTCCAGCGAGCATCCTCGGCAACGAGGGCGCGCACCGCTGGGGACGCGGTCACTGGCTGCGGACCGTGATGCCCGTGTCCTGCATGCTGGCGCTCGTCGTCGCGGGCCTGAGCGACAGCCCGGGGCATGTCCTGGTGCCCCTGCTGCTGGTCTACGCAGCGAGCATGAACCTCGATTCGGCAGCGTTGACGGCCGGACTGGTCAGCGAAACCGCCGGCGACCGGCGTGGTACGGCTCTTGCGCTCTACTCGGCGATCGGCTTTGCCGGTGGCTGCATCGGACCCCTGGCCTTCGGCATCGCACTCGACACTTTCGGTCGCGTCGATCCTGCCGGCTGGGCAGCCGGTTTCGCCAGCCTGGCCTTCGGTGTCGGTCTGGGCCGCTGGGCCATCGGCAGGAACAGGGAGACGACATCCAGCGCGAAGCTCTAGCGCCGAGCCAGTCGGCTTTCTTGCCTTCACTGATGAAGTCCTGCAGTATTGGCTCATGGGACAGGGGACAGCGCACGCCATCGACCGCCGTCAGCGCAGGATGCTGCTGCTCTGGCTCGGCGTTCTGCTGCTTGGGGTGCTGCTGCTGCTCGGTTATCAACTCTGGCTGAGCCATCACGAGCAGCTGCGCGAGGCCGAGACGAAGACACGGAACTATGCCGCGATCTTCGCGACCCGCCTGGACGCCACCCTCCGCCGGACCGATGCCGCACTCCAGGGAATGGGCCGGCTCCTGCCGCCCGCGCTGCTGAACAGGCAGGCAGCCGAGCGACACGCGCGGCAAGTCGGGGATGAACTCGACCTGCGGCTGCTGAACTTCGACGAGATCGTCGGTCTGCGGGTCTTCGATGCCGGCGGAAGACTGCTCTACAGTTCCGGCCGCGCGACGACGCCGCACATCGAGGTGAGTGACCGCGACTACTTCGTCACCCTTCGCGACGACTCGCAGGCCGGTCTCTTCTTCTCCGAAGTGATCGATTCGCGGGCAACCGGCCGGCCAAGCCTGATCGCCGCACGTGCGCTGCGTGACGAGCACGGGACTTTTCTCGGACTGGCCAGCGCGGTGCTCGATCTCGCCCGCTATCAGGAAATCTTTCGTGCCGTCGATCTCGGCCAGCGTGGATCGATTTCCTTCCGGCGCAGCGACGATCAGCGACTGGTGGTCCGCTGGCCGCACATCCCGGACGAGGTCAACCGGACGCTTTCGTCGGAACATCCCGTCCGCCAGCAGATGAGCCGCGGAGCAACGAGCGGCACCCTGGAGTTCGCCGCCCAGACCGACGGCGTCCAGCGCGTCTACAGCTACCACCAGCTCGAGCACTACCCTTTCTATTTCATCATCGGCACCAGCCGGGACGAGATCTTCGCCGGCTGGCGCGCGCGCGCACTGGTTGTCGGCATGTCCGCCCTGCTGCTGCTCACGCTGTTCGCCATCCTGCTGCTTCGCCTCTGGCGCAGCGAGGCGCGCGAGGCGGCCGTACTGGCCGACCTGGTGTGCAGCGAGCGACTGCAGCGCGCCAAGGGCGAGCGACTGGCGGTATTCGAGCGGCTGGCTGACAACGCCAGCCAGGGAATCGCCATGCTGCAGGCGACTGGCGAACTGAGCTACGCCAACCCGGCCTTGCGCCGGTTGCTGGATGTTCCGGCCGAGGCCGATTGCAGCGACTACTCGCTGGCCCGCTTCTGCCTCCCGGAAAACGCACAGCAGCTGCAGCAGCATGTCCTGCCGGCAACCATCCGTGACGGTCAGTGGAGCGGGGAGCTCGAACTGCAGTCGCTGCAGGGTCGTCGCGTACCGGCGCTGCACACGCTCTTCGTCGTCCAGGGGGCCGACGGCGAGCCGGCAATCGTTGCCGACCTGGTGGCCGACCTCAGCGAGCGCCAGCGGATGGAGCAGCGCAACCGCCAGTTGCTGGCCGAGATGGAAACCCTGCTGAGCAACGCACTGGTCGGCATCGTCCACCTGCGGCAGCGGCGGGTCGTCTCGTGCAACCGGCGCCTCGAGGAGATCTTCGGCTATCGCTCTGGCGAGTTGACCGGCGAGTCTTCAGAGTGTTTCTACCCCAGCCGTGATGTCTTCCTGCGGGTTGGCGAGCGCGCTTACTCGGTCGTCGGCGAGGGGCGCAATTTCAGCACCGAGTTGACGCTCCGGCGCAAGGACGGCAGCCTCTTCTGGGGTGCGCTGACCGGCCGCGCGATCGATCCCGGACAGCCACAAGAGGGCAGCATCTGGGTGTTTGCCGACATCTCCGAGCGCCAGCAAGCGGAGGAGGAATCACGCAACCTCCTGCAGGCGGTCGAACAGAGCCCGGTCACCATCGTCATCACGAACCGCAGCGGCGACATCGAGTATGTCAACCCGAGCTTTACCCGCGTCACCGGCTACTCCCGGCTTGAAGCCATCGGCCAGAACCCGCGCATCCTCAAGTCCGGCGACGTGCCCGGCGAGGTCTATCAGACCCTGTGGCAGACGCTGCTCGACGGCAAGGTGTGGACCGGGCTGCTGCACAACAGGCGCAAGAACGGAACGCTGTTCTGGGAGAGCGTCTCGATCGCACCGGTTTTCGGTGATCACGGCGAGGTGACGCATTACCTCGCGGTCA
The DNA here is from genome assembly GCF_023806635.1 of Accumulibacter sp. Lineage (GTDB taxonomy): Bacteria > Pseudomonadota > Gammaproteobacteria > Burkholderiales > Rhodocyclaceae > Accumulibacter. The sequence goes on along the minus strand of NZ_JAMTDQ010000003.1, from coordinate 18,178 downwards.
AGGAGGACGTCACCGAACGCCTGCTGGCCGAGAAGCAGTTGCGCGAGAACGAGGAGGCCTTCCGGCGGCTCTTCGAGGACGCCAAGGATCCACTGCTGCTGCTCAAGAACGGGGCGTTCGTCGACTGCAACACCGCGACCCTGGATCTGCTCGGATACCCGTCCAAGGAAGAGTTCCTCGGCCACGGACCGGACGACATTTCGCCGCCGTACCAGCCTGATGGCCAGCCCTCGAAGGACAAGGCGCAAGCGATGATGGCGGCTGCGAACGAATTCGGCTATCACCGTTTCGAGTGGACCCACCGGCACCGCGATGGTCACGCGATACCGGTCGAAGTCACGCTGACGCCGATCACGCTGCGCGGCGAGGTGATCCTGCACACCCTCTGGCGCGACATCAGCGAGCGGCGCCTGACCGAACAGCGCCTGCGCCTGCTGGCGGCGGTGTTCGAGAACAGCGCCGAGGCGATCATGGTCAGCGACCGTGACAACCGCATCGTCGAGGTCAACGCCGCGTTCTCGCGCCTCACCGGCTACAGCGCCGACGAGGTTCGCGGCAGTGACCCGCGCCTCCTGTCCTCGGGATGCACGTCGACTGACGAGTACCGCGGCATGTGGCAGGCGATCGACAACCGCGGCCACTGGCAGGGCGAGATCTCTGACCGTCGCAAGGATGGCACCGTCTATCCGAAATGGCTGTCGATCTCGACGATCCGCAGCGCCGACGGCAGCGTCGAGAATTACATCGGCAGCTTCGTCGATATCTCGGAGCGCAAGGCTGCCGAGGAGAGAATCCGGCACCTGGCGCACTACGATACCCTGACCCACCTGCCCAACCGCTCGAACCTGCAGGGCCGTCTCGAGCAGGCATTGGCAGCGGCGCGACGCGAGGGCGGGAGTTGTCCACTGGCAATCCTGTTCCTCGATCTGGATCGATTCAAGAACATCAACGACACCCTTGGCCACCACGTCGGCGATGCGCTGCTGCTCGAGGTGTCGCAGAGACTGACCGGCAGCGTGCGGGCCAGTGACATCGTGGCCCGACTTGGCGGCGACGAGTTCGTCGTCGTCCTCTCGCGCGCCGATTCCCTTGCCGCCGAGCGAGTCGCGACGAAGATTCAGCACGCACTGTCGCAGCCCTACCAGATCGACGGACAGGGCATGCACACGACCTCGAGCATCGGCATTGCCGTCTTTCCCGGTGATGGCGACACGGTCGAAGTGCTGATGCGCAATGCAGACGCGGCGATGTACCACGCCAAGTCGGCCGGACGGAACAATGTCCAGTTCTTTACCGCCGGCATGAACCAGGCGGCCAGGGACCGGCGACAGCTCGAAGAGGATCTGCACCTGGCCCTGCAGAACGAACAGTTCGTCCTCCACTACCAGCCGCAGGTCGACTTTCGCCGCCGGGTCTTCGGCGCCGAGGTCCTGCTGCGGTGGCAACATCCGCAGCACGGCCTCGTCCCGCCCGGGAAGTTCATCCCGCTGGCCGAGGACACCGGCCTGATCGTACCGATCGGGCAGTGGGTGCTGGCGACCGCCTGCGCGCAGCTTGCCGCCTGGGGCGGGGAAGCGCGGGCCGGCGAGCTGCAGGTAGCGGTGAATGTCAGTGCACGCCAGTTCCGACAGGCGGACTTCGTCGACCAGCTGCAAGCCTTGCTGCAGCGCAGCGGCGCCGATCCGACGCGGCTCAAGCTGGAGCTGACCGAGAGCCTGGTGCTCGACAACGTCGCCGACACGATCGCCAGGATGAATGCCATCAAGCAGCTCGGCGTCAGCTTCTCGATGGATGACTTTGGCACCGGCTACTCCTCGCTGTCCTATCTGACGCGACTGCCGCTCGATCAGTTGAAGATCGACCGTGCTTTCGTCAGCCGCTTGCCGGACAACCAGAGCGATGCGATCATCGCGCAGACCATCGTCACCATGGGCCGCAGTCTCGGCCTCAAGGTGATCGCCGAAGGGGTGGAGACGGCCGCGCAGTGCGAGTTCCTCGATCGTCATGGCTGCCACGGCTACCAGGGCTTCATGTTCGGCCGACCGGTGCCCGTGGACGAGTTCACGCGGTTGCTGGAGGCCGCTCCTGACTGACGACCCGCGCGGCCGGCAAGGTCGGGACGCCGGATCCGGCGCGGCGAGACGGCGGCGGCAGCGCTGCCGGCAGGAGTGGCCAGAGCGGACTGTTGGCGCCGCCGCCGACTCAGTGATCAGCCGGTCGGTCATCCGCAGCCATCGCCGCGCGGGCGATGGCTGCGCCTAGCGGATGCAAGGACAGCAGCAGGCGCCTGGTCGGCGTCGGCAGGGCCGCCTCGCCGACCCGCTCGAGCGGCAGCCAGTGCCAACGATCCTCGCATGCGCTGCGGGCGATGAACTCGACGTCGGCACGCAGAACGGCCAATGTCAGGCGGAAGTGGGTGAAACGGTGCCTGACCGATGGCAGCTCGCTGGCCATCAGGAGGCGACAACCGTGGCGCTGCGCCAGTGCCTCCACCGACCCGCCGACGACCTCCGGCAGACTCAGCAGGCCACCCCAGATGCCGCTCGCCGGGCGGCGCTCGAGCAGGACCTGGCGGCCATCGGTGAGGACGATGACGCTCCCCCTGCGCTCCGGCAGCGGCTTCCTCGCCACCGGCACAGGCAGCGCTGCCTGCCGTCCCTGCTGCCGGGCGGCGCATAGTGATGCCAGTGGACAGCGGTCGCAGGCGGGCTGGCGATGCACGCACAGCGTTGCTCCGAGATCCATCAGCCCCTGCGAATAGGCCTCGATCTCCGTCGTCGGCAACAGTGATTCCGCCAGCGCCCACAGCCGCCGTCGATCGGCGGCCGCTGAAGCACTGCCATCGACGGCAAAGCACCGTGCCAGAACGCGCCGGACATTGCCATCGAGGATCGCCGCCCGGCGACCAAAGGCAAAGACACCGATCGCTGCCGCCGTACTGCGCCCGATTCCCGGCAGGCGCTCAGTGATCTGCGGATCGCAGGGAAACTCGCCGCCATGCCGACTGATGATCGTCTGCGCGCAGCGGTGGAGGTTGCGCGCACGAGCGTAGTAACCAAGGCCCGACCAGGCTTCGAGGACACTCGCCAGCGGCGCCGCGGCCAGACCCTCGATAGTCGGAAAGCGGGCCCGGAAACGCTGGTAGTACGGAATCACCGAGCGCACCTGCGTCTGCTGCAGCATGATCTCGGACAGCCAGACGTGGTAAGGGTCGCGCGTCTCTTGCCAGGGAAGCGCGTGTCGCCCATTCACCCTCTGCCAGGCCACCACCCGTTCGGCAAACCCGCTGCCGGCGGCGTCGGCAGCGCTCAGTGGACAAGGCGTGGCAAGCGGATGGGTGCGAGAGGACGAGTGAACAGCGCCACCGACTCGCCCTGCGGCGGTTCCGTTGATCTCATCCGTGTCGACAGGCGCCGACGACAAAGCCATAATGGGCGTCCGTCCCCCTCGTCAACGCAGCCTCTGCAGCATTTCCGGTCGAGCCGGCAAGAGCGGGCAGCGGTCCGACGAGCTTTGTCCAATGTCAATGCGGCTGCCTTGCAGCATCTTGAAAGCCCAATCTCTTGCCGACGACCGATCTTAGCACGTCGCCGCCGTGCCTCATGGAAACTTGATGCGTCCGCCGCTTGATGCCCCGGAAATCCTCGATATCGGCGATCCCGTCGCTGCTCTCCTGCGTCCAGAGGGAATACCGCGTTCGTCGCAGGCGTCGCGCGATTTGGCCTGCCGGGCCTTTCGCGATGCGCTGGGCGGCTTTGCCACGGGAGTCACTGTCCTCACCGCGCTGGCACCCGACGGGCAGCCAGTCGGGGTGACGATCAGTTCCTTCAACTCCGTCTCCCTGCAGCCACCGCTGATTCTCTGGAGCCTTGCCTGCGATTCGCCGCGCCTGGAGGCGTTTCGCCGCGCCCGGCATTATGCGGTGAATGTCCTCGCGGCCGATCAGGCATGGGTTTCGGATCGCTTTGCAAGCCGGGATCCCGATCGTTTCTCTGGTGTGCGCACCAACGCCGGAATGGGCGGCGTGCCCTTGCTCGACGGCTGCGTCGCGTGCTTCGAATGCAGCAGCGAGGCCCATTATCCGGGTGGTGACCACACCATCTTCGTCGGCCGCGTCGACCGCTTTTCGCGTCACGAACAAGTGCAGCCGTTGATTTTCCACGACGGACGCTATCGGGTTCTGGGCGACACATCCTGATCACCACTGCTGGTATCAAGTCGCATTGCGCGACTCGCGGCAGCGCACCTCCTGCGTCTGCCCACTCCCACTTTTCGGAGAATGTTTGCAATCAGGGATTCTTGGTGTATAAATGGGGCTTTCTCAAGGAGGAGTATATGGCCAGCTACAAGGAACTGCTCGCGCAAAGGGCGCTGCTCGAAAAACAGATTGAAGAGGCACGTCAGGCCGAAGTTTCCGACGCCATTGCACAAGCCAGGAAACTGATTGCCGAGCACGGTTTGACGGCCGCCGACCTCGGTTTCAAGGTCGCTGGCGCTGCTGCGCCAGCCGCCAGGGCGAAGGTGGCCGTGGCCGTGAAGTATCGTGGCCCCAGCGGAGAAAGCTGGTCCGGCCGCGGCAAGGCACCGAACTGGCTCACGAGTCTCGAGAGCGACGGTCGACACCGCAGCGAGTTTCTCGTCTGACACCAGTTCGCGGCTTCGTGGTTGGCACCACCACCGGGCTGCCAACCACTCGCTGCCACGGCCTTCGAAGCTCCACGCGGCTGCCGACCATGTGTGCGGGTTTGCCGCGGCTGCGGGCACAGAAACGCCTGTGGTGTGCGCCTGCAGGGCTGACGGCAGTCGGTGCCGGGGCCGATTTACCAGAGACCGGTCGTCATCGGTTGCCGTCTGTCGATAATGGCAGACCGGAACCTCGAATTGACGACAGGGAGCCAGCAAATGAATATCCTGGTCACCGGCGGCTGCGGCTATATCGGTTCGCATGCCTGTGTCGCACTGATCCTCGCCGGACACGAGGTGACCGTGGTCGACGATCTTTCGAACAGCCGGGTCGAGGTTCTCGACCGAGTCGCAACGATAGCCGGTCGCAAGCCATCCTTTTTCCAGGGTGACGTGCGTGACCAGTGCCTGTTGCGACGGGCCCTCGCCGCTGCCCCGACGGCTGCGGTTTTCCATTTTGCCGGTCTCAAGGCGGTTGGCGAGTCCGTCGCGCAACCCCTGCGCTATTACGACTGCAATGTCGGAGGGGCGATTTCCCTCTGCCAGGCCATGGCCGATGCGGGAGTCAAGACGCTGATCTTCAGCTCGTCGGCCACGGTCTATGGCGATCCCGCGTCCGTGCCGATCAGTGAGGATTTTCCGCGCTCGGCGACCAATCCCTATGGCGCCAGCAAGCTGATGATCGAAGACATCCTCGCCGACCTCTGCACTGCCGACGCCGACTGGCGGATTGCCCGGCTGCGCTACTTCAATCCGGTTGGCGCGCACGCGAGCGGTCTTATCGGCGAGGAACCCAACGGCGTGCCCAACAACCTGATGCCTTATGTGGCGCAGGTTGCGCAAGGAATCAGACCCTTCCTGAACGTGTTTGGCAGTGATTACCCGACAGCCGATGGCACCGGGGTCAGGGATTACATCCATGTGATGGACCTGGTCGACGGGCACGTGGCCGCGCTCGATTATCTGCGCGACAGAAAGGGGCTGCTGACGGTGAACCTCGGCACGGGCTGTGGTTACTCCGTACTCGAGATGGTCCGTGCATTCGAGTCGGCGAGCGGTCGCCCCGTTCCTCATGTCATCGCCCCGCGCCGACCTGGCGATATCGCTGCGTGCTACGCCGACCCCGCCCTCGCCGCCAGGCTGCTCGGGTGGAAGGCGAGGCGCGGTATCGACGAGATGTGCCGCGACGCGTGGCGCTGGCAGACCTGCAACGCTGCCGGCTGAAGAAGCCGAATGGCGACCTACGCGATTGGCGACATCCAGGGCTGCCTGGATTCGCTGCTGCTGCTGCTCGACCGGTGCCGCTTCGACCGCGACAGGGACCGGCTGTGGCTGGTCGGCGACCTGGTCAATCGCGGCCCACGCTCGCTCGATACGCTGCGGTTCGTGCGCGATCTCGGTCCGGCCGCAACGACCGTGCTCGGCAACCACGACCTCTACCTGCTGATGGTGGCGGCCGGCCTGGACCGGCGCGGCAAGGGCGACACGCTCGGCGAGGTGCTTGCCGCGCCGGATCGCGTCGAGTTGCTCGACTGGCTGCGACGACAGAAGCTGTGCCACCTCGAGGGCGAATTCTGCCTCGTGCATGCCGGGCTGCTGCCACAATGGACGGCCGCAACCGCGCGCGCCCTCGCGGCGGAGGTCGAGGCTGTACTGCAGGGGCCATCCTGCGCCGAGTTCCTGGCCAACCTGTGGGGCAGCGAGCCGCTTTCCTGGAGCGATGAGCTGCAGGGCTGGTCCCGCCTGCGGGTAATCGTCAACGCCATGACCCGCATGCGCTTCTGTTCGCTGAGCGGCGCGATGGACCTGAAGACCAAGGGTGAGGCAACGGACGCTCCGGCGGACCACTTGCCATGGTTCGACATCCCAGGACGGCGCAGCGCCGACACGGTCCTGATCATCGGCCACTGGTCGGCGCTCGGTCTGCGCATCGACGCCAACCTGCTGGCACTCGATTCCGGCTGTTTCTGGGGTCGCCACCTGAGCGCCGTCCGCCTCGAGGACCGTGCCGTCTTCCAGGTCGATTGCTCGAACGGCGAGAACCGGGGCTGATCCTGCGTCGCCACCGCAACCCCGTCTGACTCGCGCATCCCGGAACGGCTGCCGATCCCTCGTGGTGCCGCCGACGCGCCGGCATGCCTGCTAGAATCCGCGTCGAATTGCCGGGGAGAGGACCATGCAGACAACAAGGCAGCTCGCGCGGCGCCGGCTGCAGCAGACGGTGGCGCTGCTCGTCGGCATCGTCGTCGCGGTGGGTGGCTTGCTGGCAATCGGCCACCTGACGGATGACGGAACCGAAGTGGTCGATCCCGGCGACACGCCGTTCGCGGTGATCGACGGAACGCACCGGGAACTGGACGGATCGCCGGCACTGGCTGTCTCCTTCAGTCTGCCTCTCGATGCCAAGGGCGATCACGAGCGCTTCCTGCGCGTGCTCGAAATGCCGGCCGAGGCGACGGCAGCGGCAGTTCGCGATGGGGAGACGGACGGCGAGGATGGGGAAGGCGCGGCGACACTCGCTCCTGCCGGTGAAGGCCACCGCGTCGCCAACGACGATGCGCTCGTCGACGGCAAACCGGTGGCCGGTGCCTGGGTCGTCGGAGACAACCCGCGCCTGCTGTTCTTTCCGCACGTCAAGCCCCAGACCCGCTACGTCGTACGTGTGCAACCCGGTCTGAAGGCACGCAATGGCAGCCAGCTCGACGGCGAGGTGCGTTTTTCGATCCTGACCGCGGCGGTCGCCCCAGCCTTCTACTTCGCCAGCCGGGGCATGGTCCTGCCCGCGGGACAGGCTGGCGGTCTGCCGGTGACGACGGTGAATGTCCCCGAGGTGGACATCCAGTTCCTCAAGGTCAAGGAGGATCAACTGCCGAGATTCCTCGAACAGGTCATCGCCGGCCCCGCTGCTCCTGACCGCGCCCCTGTCGATACCCGTTCCGGCGAGGCTGTTGCCGACCAGGAGAGCGACGCCGACGATGGCCATCCCGACAGCGGCAGCCGCCTCAAGGGTGCCGTTGGCAGCTGGGATCTGGATCAGATCCACCGCATGACGAGCAGCAGCTTCGTCGGCCGCTTTCCGACCGAACAGAAGGCGAACCGGCGCAGCGTCACCTTCATTCCGGTCGAAGACATTGCGGCGCTGCGCGAGCCGGGTGTCTACGTGGCGGTGATGTCGCAGCCGAACCGCTTCCGCCACGACTACCAGACGACCTACTTCTACGTCAGCGATCTGGGTCTGCACCTGCGGCAGTATCCGAATCGCGGTGCCGATGCCTACGTCAGTTCGCTGCGCGATGGGCAGGCACTGGCTGGCGTCGAGGTGAGCTGGATCGACCGTCAGGGTCGCTCGCTCGGCAGCGCACAAACCGACCGTGACGGTCGCGCAGCCTTCGCCGAGAAGCCGGCCGCTGCACGTGTGCTGCTGGCGCGCAAGGGCGGGCAGATGTCGTTGATCGCTCTCAAGGAACCGGCTCTCGATCTCGCCGAGTTCGACGTCGCCGGCATGCCGTATTCGCCGGTACGCCTGTTCGCCTACAGCGGCCGCAATCTCTACCGGCCTGGCGAGCGCTTCGAGGTTTCGGTGTTTGCGCGTGACGCCGACGGCCGGCCGGTACCGGCACAGCCGATCCAGGCGATCCTTCGCCGTCCCGATGGCAAGCCGCAGTGGACCGCGAGCTGGCGGGCGGAAGACGGCACCGCCGGTTACTACCGGCGGCCGGTCGAGTTGCCCCCCGATGCCGCCACTGGTTCATGGCTCCTGGAACTGCGTGCCGATCCGGCGGCCAGGCTGGCGGCAACCAGCATGGCGTTCGCGGTCGAGGAGTTCCTGCCGGAACGGATGCGGCTCGAGCTGTCGACGGGCAGCGAGCGGCTGGCGGGTGAGGAGGAGTGGCGAATCGAAGTCAGCGGCCGCTACCTCTACGGTGCCCCGGCGGCCGGCAACCGGCTGCTCGGCGTCGCCACCAGCGAACGCAGTCGCAACCCGTTGCCGCAGAAGCTGCCGGGCTTCGTCTTCGGGGACGCCGACGAAGACAATGTCAGGACACGCAGTGAACTGCCGGAACAGCGGCTCGACGAGCAGGGCCGGGCGGCACTCGGCGTCGACCTGGAGGCGGTTGGCAAACGACGCTCGCCGTTCGTCGTGCGCACGACGCTGAGCCTGCTGGAAAGCGGTGGGCGGCCGGTGGTGCGCAGTGTCGAACGTATCTGGTGGCCCGCAACGGTGCTGGTCGGAGTGCGGCCGCTGTTCGTCGGGGCCTATGCGCGCGAGTCATCCGCCGCCGAGTTCGAGGTCGTCCGGGCGGACGCCGATGGCAACCTGAAGGCCGGAGCGGCGCTGCCGGTACGCATGTTCCGCGAGAACCGCAACTACTACTGGCGCTTCGACGATCAGCGTGGCTGGAACTCGGGCTTCACCGAAACCGACGAACTGGTCGCCACGACACAGGTGACCGTGCCGGCCGGTGGCCGTGGCAAGCTCAGCCTGCCGGTCAAGTACGGCCGCTACCGTGTCGAGATCCTCGATCCCGCCACCCGCCAGACGATGCGCTTCCGCTTCTACGCCGGCTGGGCCGCGAAGGACGACGAAGCGCAAGGGGTGCGCCCGGACCGGGTCGCGCTCAAGCTGGACAAGCCCGCCTACTCGCTTGGCGAGACGGCACGGCTGACGATCGTTCCGCCGCATGCCGGGCAGGCGCTGGTCACCGTCGAGGGCGACCGGGCGCTGTGGGTGCGGCGCCTGTCGGTCGGTGCCGACGGCAGGACGATCGACATCCCTCTCGCCAGGGACTGGCAGCGGCATGATCTGTACGTTTCGGTGATGGTCCTGCGTCCTGGCAGCGGCGACAAGGTGACCCCGGCGCGCGCCCTCGGGCTGCTCCACGTGCCGCTCGAGCGCAGCAACCGCCGGCTCGCGGTGGCAATCGAGGCACCGACCAGGATGGAACCCGAACAGCTCCTCAAGGTCCGCGTCAAGGTGCCCGAGGCGGGCGCCCAGCAGGCGCTGTTGACCCTGTCGGCGGTGGACGTCGGCATCCTCAACATCACCCGTTACGCGAGCCCGGACCCCTTCGCCTTCTTCTTTGCCAAGCTGCGCTACGGAGCCGACGCCTACGACGTCTACGGACGCCTGATCGAAAAGATGGACGGCCGGAAAGGCAAGCTGAAGTTTGGCGGTGACGCGGCACCGAAGGCCACGCGCAGCCTGCCGAAGAAGCTGCGGCTGGTCGATCTCTTCAGTGGGCCGGTGGTGCTCGACGAAAAGGGCGAAGCCGAGGTCTCCCTGCCGGTCCCCGACTTCAACGGCAGCCTGCGCCTGATGGCCGTGGTCGCCACCGGTGACCGCTTCGGCATGCAGGAGGCGGAGGTCACCGTTGCTGCGCCACTCGTCGTCGAACTGGCGACGCCGCGTTTTCTGTCGACCGGCGACAGCGCGGTGCTGGCTCTCGAAGTCCAGAACCTTGCCGGCAGGGAGCAGGAGGTGAAGATCGCGCTGAGCAGTCGCGACGGCCTGCTGATCAGGAACGGCGAACAGCGGTTCTCGCTCCAGGAACGGCAGAGGCGCATCCTGCAGATCCCGATCGAGGCCGGTAACGCGCTCGGTCCGAACGAAGTGAAGGTGCGCGTCGACAGTCCGTTGCGGCGGATCGAGCGCACGTTCCCGCTCCTCGTGCAGGCGCCGACGCCGCGCCAGTCGGTGGTCAGGCGGATGACGATCGCCCCCGGTGAGAGGGTCGAACTCCGCGAGGCGGAGCTTGGCGGACTGCTGCGGTCGAGCGTGTACGCCACTCTGGCCATCTCCAACCGGGCACCGATCGACGTGCGCAGCGCCGTGCGTGGGCTGCTGAGCTACCCTTACGGCTGCGCCGAGCAGACGACGAGCAGCGCCTACCCACACCTCTTCGTCGACGAAGCAGCGGCGAGGCAGTTCGGTCTCAAGACCTACACGCCGACCCAACGCGCCGAGCTCCTCGACAAGGCGATCGCCCGCCTCGCCGGCATGCAGGCGCCGAACGGCGGCTTCAGCCTGTGGGGCAACGTCGCCGAGTACCAGTACTGGCTGACGGCCTATGTCGCCAACTTTCTGCTCGATACCCGCGAACAGGGTTTCAACGTGCCCCCCGAAGTCGAGAAGCGGGCGCTGGATTTTCTCCTCAAGGGGCTGCAGGAAGGTGTCGCGAGCCTGCCAACGGGAACCGTCGACCACAACCAGAACGCGATCTGGAACGACCATCGCTACGCGGGCCCCGGACGTTTCGCTGTTCTCGCTTACGGCGCCTACGTGCTCGCCCGCCATGGCAGGGCACCGCTGACGACGCTGCGCCAGTTGCACGAATCGCGTGCAGCCGCGCATTCGGGTCTGGCGTTGGTGCAACTCGGGCTTGCCTTGCGGCTGATGGGTGACGAAGCACGTGCCGCAAGCGCCATCGATGCCGGCATCCGCAAGCCGCGTGGCGGACCGGATGGCGCCTGGTGGGGCGACTACGGCAGCAACCTGCGCGACTGGGCGCTGATCTACGTCCTACTCGACCGCCACCAGGTCAAGGCCGACGGTCGGGAGGATCTGTTGCGCCAGGTCGCCGCTGCCGTCGACGAGCGGCGCCATTTCAGCACGCAGGAGCAACTCGCGCTCTTCCTCCTCGGTCGCGGGTTCACCGGCCCCACCGCCGGTGAATGGTCTGCGGAACTTCTTTCGGCAGGCAAGGCGCAGGCGATCGGCGGTCGCGGAACGCAGTTCCAGGCGCTGTCGGCAGCCGAGGTTGCCGGTGGGGTGAGCATCAGGAACACGCACAAGGAGCGGCTGTTCGTCGAACTCAACCTGACGGGCAACCCGGCACGACTGCCGACGGCACGGCGCGATGCCTTCGACCTGCAGCGCGACTGGTTCACCGCCGACGGGCAGCCGCTCGGCAAGAAGACCCTGCGCGTCGGCGAGAGTGCGATCGTCCGCCTGCAGGTCAGCAGCAGCGGGCGCTATGTCAACGGTCTGGTCGTCGACCACGTGCCGGCCGGCCTCGAGATCGAGAACGCCAACCTGGTGCAGGGTGAGCAGTCGGCCATCAGCATCGATGGCGTCGATCCGCGGCAGGTCATGCAGAACGCCAACATCAGGCATGTCGAGTTTCGCGATGACCGCTTCGTCGTGGCCGCGCGGCTCGCCGGCAAGATGCAGTTCTTCTACCGCGTGCGCGCCGTCACCCCGGGTCGTTTCGTGGTTCCGCCGACCTATGCGGAAGACATGTACCAGCCGCAGATCCATGGTCTCGCCGGCGGCGACGAGGTGCTGCTGATCGCCAGCGACAGTGGGACGGATGGCGGCAGCGGCAGACAATGAGCCACCGACCGAGGTGGTGGCTGGCGGCTCTGCTCACCCTGCTGCTGCTTGCCGACCAGCTCTTCCCGCCGCCACTGCAAGGCCACAAGGCGCCACAGGCGCAGGTTGTCCTGGCGCGCGACGGCACGCCGCTGCGCGCGTTCCCGGACCGCGAGCACATCTGGCGGCATCCGGTCCGCTTCGACGAAGTTTCGCCGCGCTACATCGAAGCCCTGATCGGCTTCGAAGACCGGGCGTTCTGGTGGCACCCGGGCGTCAATCCGTGGGCACTCCTGCGTGCCGGCGTGCTCTGGCTGCAGAACGGCCGCATCGTCTCCGGTGGTTCGACGCTGACCATGCAGGTGGCGCGTCTGCTCGAACCGACACCGCGGACGCCGGCCGGCAAGCTGCGCCAGATCGTGCGTGCCGTGCAGATCGAACTGCGCTGCTCCAAGCGAGAGATTCTTGAAATCTATCTTCGCCTGGCGCCGATGGGTGGAGTCCTCGAGGGAGTCGAGGCGGCAAGCCGCGCCTACCTCGGCAAACCGGCGCAGCGGTTGAGCGAGTCCGAGGCGGCCCTCCTCGCCGCGCTGCCGCAGGCGCCGTCGCTGCTGCGACCTGATCGCCACCCCGAGCGCGCCCGGCTCGCCCGCGACAAGGTTCTGGCGCGCATGACGGACCGCTGGAGTGCCAGCGCGATTGCTGACGCGCGCCAGGAACCGGTGATCGCGCAGCCCGTGCGCGAACCCCTGCTGGCGCCGCTCCTGGCCGAGCGGCTGCGGCGCTTGCAGCCGCACGCGGCGCGCATCGAGAGCACGGTCGACGCCGCCATGCAGCAGATGGTGGAGCAAATCCTCGCCACCCGGCTGGGCATCCTGCCGCCACGGGCATCGATGGCGGCGCTGGTGATCGACAACGAGACGCTCGAGGTTCGCGCCTATGCCGGTTCGGCGGATTTCAGCGACAGCGAGCGCTTCGCACACGTCGACATGGTGCAGGCGGCGCGCTCGCCGGGTTCGGCGTTGAAACCCTTCCTCTACGGGCTGGCGCTGGATGAAGGCCTGATCCACTCGGAATCCCTGCTGGCCGACGTGCCGCAATCCTTCGCCGGCTACCAGCCGGGCAACTTCCAGGCCAGCTTCAGTGGCCCGGTCGGCGTCAGCGAGGCGCTGCAGCGATCGCTCAACGTGCCAGCCGTCGAGGTGCTCGACAGACTGGGACCACAGCGCTTCGTCTCGCAGTTGCGGCGCGGCGGTCTCAGGCTGGAACTGCCGCCGGGAGCGACGGCCAATCTCAGCGTGATCCTTGGTGGCGCGGCGGTGAATCTGGAGGGCCTGGTCGGTGCCTACAGCGCCCTGGCGCGTGCCGGTGTCAGCGGCCGACCGCGTTATCTTGCCGAATCGCCGCTGGTCGAGTCGCGCATGCTCAGCGAAGGGGCGGCCTTCATCATTCGCGACATCCTCGAATCCGGTGGGCCGGTGGCGCGGGTGGTCGAGGGCAGCATCGGCAGCCGCCGTGGGATCGCCTGGAAGACCGGTACCAGCTTCGGTTTTCGCGATGCCTGGGCGGTCGGCGTCAGCGATCGCCACACCGCCGGCGTCTGGGTCGGCCGACCAGACGGAACGCCGAACCCCGGATTCTTTGGCGCCAACATCGCTGCCCCGCTGCTGGTCGATATCTTTGCCGTGATCGACGATGCGCCGCCGGCCGCCCGCATCCCACCGCCATCGGTCAGCAGCGCGGGCATCTGCTGGCCGCTGGGTACGCGCAGCGAGGGCACCCCGACGGCGCTCTGTCATCAGCGTCGAACCGCCTGGATTCTCAACGATACCGCTCCGCCCACCTTCTCAGACAGACTGCGAACGGGCCCGGCCCGCCATACCGACTACCGCGACCCGGCAACCGGGCAACGGGTGCGCCCGGGCTGCGCCAGCGGCAGCATGCAGGCAGTCGAGATGGCGCGCTGGCCGGCGGCGCTCGAACCCTGGCTCGACCAAGGCCTGCGCACGCGCGCGCTGCCACCACCATGGACGACCGCCTGCAGCGCGAGCGACGGTGGCAACGGCAACGGCCTGCGGATCTTCGGCCTGAGCGATGGCGAAACCATACGCCGCGCCGGCGACGGACCACCGGCGACGCTGCGGCTCGAGGCTCGCGGCGGTGAGCATGAGCTGATCTGGCTGCTCAACGGCCGCCAGATCGGCCGCGTGCCGGCAGGGCAACCATTGACAGTGAGCTTTGCGCAGCCGGGCTCGTTTCAGGTCACGGTCATGGACCACGCCGGGCAGCACGATCGGGTCGAGATCAGTGTCCGCTAGCACTGCTGCGGAGAGCGCGATTGTTTGGGTTGACTGCGCAGGTCGGCTTTCCTAGACTCGATGGCGCTGGACCGGGCGCTCGCTCCGGTGCAGTCCGACAACACGACGATTTTCCGGGCCGGACCGATGATGCGCATGCCTGCGCTGCACGTCTGCCGGCGCCGCACACCGAGGAGGAAGACATGATGCTGCACACGCTACGGCAACGATTCGCCACATCCCTGTTCGCCTTTGGCGCACTGCTTGGCAGCGCGCAGGCGAGCATGTACAGCGACCTGGTGTTCTTTGGCGACAGCCTCTCCGACACCGGTAACGTCCTCTCGCTGAGCACGGCGTTCTCACCGCCGCCCTTCCCCAGTTTCCCGGCTGCTCTGGGGCGCTTTTCCAACGGTCCGGTGTGGACCGAGCACTTGGCACTGGGGCTTGGCTTCGCCGGCAACGCCGCTCCGAGCAACCTACTCTTCGCCGGTCCTGCTGCCGGCGTGATACCGATCGGGGCCCCTGGTGGGCAGAACTTCTCCTTCGGCGGTGCGCGCACCGAACTGGGTGGGTCCGCCGGGGCGACCACCGGTCTCACTGGTCAATTGATCGCCTGGAACGGCGGTGTATTGAATCCGGCAACGGGTGGCCTGACTCGCGCCGCCAATCCGGGTGCCCTGTATGTCGTCCTCGCCGGCGCCAACGACTTGCGCGACGCGCGCACTGCCAACCCGGGGGCGACGCCGGGCGACGACGCCGCCCGCAAGGCGGCAGCACAGGCTACGGCGCAGAACATCAGTAACGCGATCGGTCTGCTCGCGCAGGCGGGTGCGCGCCATTTTCTGGTTTCGAGCCTGCCCGACCTCGGGCTGACGCCGGAGGCAGCGACACTCGGCAACGAGGCTGCGTCGACCGACGTGACGCTGCAGTTCAACGCTGCGCTGGCGGGGGGCATGGCCGCACTCGATGCCCTCTTCCTGGCGCAGTGGGGTATCGACCTTGACATCCGGACCCTCGACTTCTTCGGCCTCAGCAACGCGATCAACCAGGATGCCATCGGCAACGGCGGCAGCGTCTATGGAATCACCAACGTGGCAGCACCCTGCATCGGCCCGGTCGCGCCGAGTGTCTACTTCTTCCCCGGCTCGGTCGACATCAACTGCAGCGTTTCGGCCTTCGCTGACGATCTTCATCCGTCAGCAGCGGTTCATCGCCTGCTTGGACAACTGGCCGTGGCAACCGCCGTTCCCGAGCCCGGTTCTCTCGTCCTGATCGCGTTGGCGCTGACATTCCTGGTCGGCTTGAGGCGCCGTTCGACGTTTGCCCGAGTGCCACTCCGGCGCTACTGAACAGGCGGCTGGCCGGACGCCGCGGCTGTGCCCTCCCTGGAGGGCCGTCGGCGGCATAGCGAGCGCCCATGACCCGTGGCCGCCAGGCTGCCGCGGCCGGTGCATGAAGATTGGCAGCGTCAGGGATTCTTCGCCGTAGAGGCAGTTGGGGAGTCGAGATGAGTTTCGATCCAGCGTCACGCGTGCAGGACTATCTGGTCTTCGGCGAGTTCGGCGACGTGAACCCGTCGATCACCGACTCGTCGACCTACACCTTCCTCAGCCCGGAGCGGATGGAGGAACTGTTCGAGCACGAGATCGAGGGCTGCTTCCTCTACTCGCGCCATTTCAACCCGACCAACAAGTACCTGGCGAGTGCCCTGGAGCGGATGGAAGACGGCGAAGCGGCACAGGTCATGGCTTCCGGGATGGGCGCGATCAGCACGACGCTGATGACCCTGTGTGGCACCGGCGACGAGATCGTCTGCGGCCGCAGCATCTACGGCGGCACCTACGCCTTGCTGAAGAACCTGCTGCCGCGCTTCGGCGTGCATACCCGCTTCGTCGATCTCTGCAACCCAGACGCAGTGCGCGCGGCGATGACGCCGCGCACGCGGGTCATCTATTGTGAATCGCTCAGCAACCCGCTTCTGGAGGTCAGCGATCTGCCGCGGCTCGCTACCATCGCGCACGCCGCCGGTGCCCGGCTGGTGGTCGACAACACCTTCACACCGATGATCCTGTCGCCATTGCGTCATGGCGCGGACGTCGTCGTACACAGCCTGACGAAGTTCATCAACGGCACCAGCGACTGTGTCGCGGGCTGCGTCGTCTCGACGCGCGAGTTCATCGGCCGGCTCAACGACATCAACTCGGGACCCAGCATGCTCCTCGGTCCGGTACTCGACAGCACGCGCGCAGCGAGCATTCTGAAAAATCTGCACAGCCTGCACATCCGCCTGCGCCAGCATGGCAGCAACGCGCTGCACCTGGCGACCAGTCTGACCGCCCGCGGCTATACGGTGCACTACCCTGGGCTCGGCACGCACCCGCAGCACGAATTGCTGGCACGGCTGATCAACCCGGGGTACGGCTGGGGCGGGATGATGACCTTTGACGCCGGCAACCATGCGGCCGCGAATCGGCTGATGACGCTGATGCAACGGGAGAAGGTCGGCTACCTCGCGGTCAGCCTCGGCTACTTCAAGACGCTCTTCACCACACCCGGGCACAGCACCTCGTCGGAGATCCCGCTTTCCGAACGGCAGGCGGCTGGTCTGAGTGACGGGCTGATCCGTTTCTCCATCGGTCTCGACGCAGACATCGCCCAGACCACCGATCGCGTCCTGAACTGTCTTGCCGAGGCAAAGATCGCGCCCGGCAGCCGTCCCACTCGGTGAGGACCCGGCGCGCGGGCAGGATTGGTGTCGTTGCGTGCATGTCGCCGCCGCACCGCCGGCAACCGCTGCGAGAGCAAGTATTCGTCGGGCAGTCGGTTCGCCCCGGGATGCACAAGCGCGACCTTGCTCGCCGCGCTTGCCCGGGAAGCCTGTAGAATACGGCCCGGGCCTGTAGCTCAGTTGGTTAGAGCAGAGGACTCGGCGAGAATGGCCGGCACTTGTTGCAAGGGGCGGTCGTTCGCGATGGGTTGCCCGTCGCCAGAAGCATTCTGGCGACGGGTAGAACTGGTCAAATTCGGTGAAAGCTAACTCCCCCGGGACAAGCCGATACCGAGCCAAGCCCCGGCAGCACGGGGAAGGTGTAGAGACTAGACGGCCAGCCCGTAAAGGGAAGATATAGTCCAGACCACGAACTCGCAAGAGGCGGCGAAAGCCGTGGTGGCAAGCATAATCCTTTGGTCCAGGGTTCAAGTCCCTGCGGGCCCACCAGACACGAAGCCCCCTCCGTTCTCGGTCGGGGCTTTTTGTCGCCATAAGCGCATGTTTTCGCGACATTTTTTCCAGGATGCTTTGGCTCCTTACCGCGCCGCGGGCCCGTTTTCGCGCCGAAACCGGCTCCGATTCCTCTCTTTTCTCCATTTATCCTAGATTCCTCAGTTGAAGCCAGGAATGGCAGCTAAGTTGCTATGAAGATTGGATTTTTCGAATGTCTCTGGGACACCCAAAAGGAACTGTGGCGCAGTTGCCAAAATCGGCCGCAAAGCCTTGCCAAATCTGGCGTTCATCAAATCCGGTCAAGGCTTAACAGAGGAATCTAGGTTTATGCTTCGGGTAGCCCAAGGATGGTGTCGTTGTTTTTACTGGGTTTTTTGACCACCAGTTGCGAAATTGCATCGCCACCCAAGCGAAAAACGAACTCGATCGGCGGTTTGGAGCGCAATCGGTACGTGAGAGGGCTGCGGAGGGGTTGGGAGGACGCCAGCGGGGTGGTGGAGCCTGGCTCTTGGCGGTGAGTGCGAATGTCCAACGACAACGTTCGCGCCGACGCCCTCTTTCGCAGCGCCAAGCATCCCCCTGAATTCCGGCTTCGACAGCCTAGAGTAGGCTAGCCCTGCCCTTTACCCGCAAGTCTGCAGATCATCCGAAGTCCAGTGTCGG
>NZ_JAMTDQ010000002.1 GCF_023806635.1 Accumulibacter sp. | reverse complement strand
TTCGCGGGATGAGCGAGCGCCTCAGCCCTCTGGGAGAGGAAGACGTAACACGGCGCTTGAGTCCGGCACCGGACTGGGCACCGGGGACAGTCCTTTCGTGTCCTTTCGGCAATGCTGCGTGAAATCCCTGCGCTGGGCTGGTACCTTGGCAGGCCCGTAACGACCGTTCGAGAGGCCTACCAATGTCACCGTCTCTACGTGCAACCGCCCCGCAGCTGGCCGAAACCGCTGCGGCGCTCGCCCAGTGGCGGAGCACCCGCCGCCGCAGTGCTCGCATTCCGGAGGAGCTGTGGTCGCAAGCGACGGAACTCGCCGAGCGGTACGGCATCGGCAAGGTTGCCGTCGCCCTGAAGCTCGACTACAAGAGCCTGAAGCACCGTCTGACCGCCAGGAACGCCGCCGAAGACGCGCGCAGCGCGCCCGTGTCATCGAGTTTCGTCGAACTCGATCTCGGCCTGCCGCTGGCGCCAGCCGTTTGCGTCCTGGTTCTCACCGACCGAGCGGGCCGCGCGCTGCGCATCGAACTGCCGCCAGCGGCCAGTAGCCACCTCGTCGAGGTCGCGCGTAGCCTTTGGCAGGTCCAACCATGCTCGCGCTGAACGCGCGCCTGCGTGTCTGGGTAGCTGCCGAGCCAGCGGATTTTCGGTGCGGCATCGACGGTCTCGCCCGACGTGTGCGGCACAAACTGGCCCAAGACCCGTTCAGCGGCGGCGTGTTCGTTTTCTGCAATCGTCGGCGCACGGCGGTCAAACTTCTGGTCTATGACGGGCAAGGCTTCTGGCTCTGTCAAAAGCGGCTGTCGCAGGGGCACTACCGCTTCTGGCCGCAGGCGTCACCGGGGAAGCTCCTCGCGCCGCACGCCTTGGCGGTCCTGCTCTCGGGAGGCGACTACGCCGCGGCCGGCGGAATCCCGGAGTGGCGCGCGGTCGCCTGACCTTCGCGAGCGCAGCCCGCAAGCAGAACTTCCGAAAGCGGGTCGTCACCCACCGCAACGGGGATACCGAAGACGAGCTTTGGCGAAGGGACTAGACATCGTCGGCGGTCTTTGGCAGAATACCTTGGGTAGAAAGGGTCACTGCTGGAGGACTGAGAATGCCGCTTGCGAGTTCGCCAAGCTGGGTTTACGGCAGACGGGAGCTCCGCGCCGCCGCAGTCAGTGGCCGCATGGGCCACCGTCATCGCTCGAAGCGCTCCCGGAAGCGGCTGCGGGAGGCCTTCGGCCAGCTCGTTGGCGTACGGCCATGAGCCGGCAGCGGGCATCCCACCGGAAGCGGCCTGCATACAACCCGCCGCAGCGGATGGCCATCCCGGTGCAGGAGATCGAGGCCATCGTCGAGCATAGCAGAGCCAGACCGCTGACCGAGACCGAGCGGGCGACGCTGAAGGCAGCGGTGGACACCCTCGCGCGGATCACCGCCGAACTCGATACGAAGGAAACCACGCTGGCACGGCTACGGCGGATTCTCTTCGGCGCGCCGACCGAGAGCACGGCCCATGTGCTCGGGGAAGGGGAGAAGGGCGAAACGCCGCCAGCGGACCTGCCGGCCAGTCCATCGGCGGAAGGCGGCGACGAGAAAGCCGCCGCCGACGCGACTTCGGACGCCACCCCCCCCCGTCGTACCGAGGCATCCGGCCTGCCCGGCAGCATGTCCGCGGCGGGTGGCCAAGAGCGGACGCTCCTGCGCGTCGTGCCTCGTCTCTCGCGATCTGCACGAAAGGCAGCGGCCATCCCGTCACTGTCGCAGCCGGGCAAAGGCACTGGCCATTGCGCTGGCTGCTTCGGGTTGCTTCTCTTGCCGCTGCCGTCCCCGGCCGGGGGGCGTTGCTGTCCCCACCCTGGCCACTGCCGGCGGCTCGTCAGACAGGCGCATGCTGAGCGCGATTCTCTTCCTGTCCAGGTCGACCTCGAGCACCTTGACTGTCACCACGTCGCCGGCCTTGACCACCGAGCGCGGATCCCTGACGAAACGCGCGGCGATTGCCGAGACGTGAACCAGGCCGTCCTGGTGAACACCGAGGTCGACGAAAGCGCCGAAGTTGGCGACGTTGCTGACCACGCCTTCGAGGATCATTCCCGGTCGTAGATCCCTGATCGTCTCGACGCCCTCGCGGAAGGCTGCGGTGCGGAACTCCGGACGAGGGTCGCGACCCGGCTTCTCGAGTTCCCTGATGATGTCGTTGACGGTAGGCAGGCCGAAGCGCCCGTCGACGTACTTCTCGGCCCGCAGCGCCCGCAGCGTCCGTGAGTCGCCGATCAGGTCGCCAATGCTTCTGCCCGTGTCGGCGAGGATTCGCTCGACCACCGGATAGGCTTCCGGATGGACGGCCGAGCGGTCGAGCGGATTGTCGCCTTCGCCGACGCGCAGGAAGCCGGCCGCCAGTTCGAAGGCTCGCTCGCCGAGGCGCGGCACTGCGCGCAGCTGCTGGCGGTTGCGGAACGGCCCATGTTGGTCACGGTGGGCAACGATGTTCGCCGCCAGTGTCGCGCTGAGCCCGGAGACACTGGCGAGCAGCGGCACCGAAGCGGTGTTGACCTCGACTCCGACCGCATTGACGCAGTCCTCGACGACGGCATCGAGCGCCTTCGCAAGGCGGTTCTGACTGACGTCGTGCTGGTACTGGCCGACACCAATGGCCTTGGGATCGATCTTCACCAGTTCGGCGAGCGGATCCTGCAGGCGGCGGGCGATCGACACTGCGCCTCGCAGGCTGACATCGAGCTCCGGGAACTCGCGCGAGGCGTACTCCGAGGCGGAATAGACCGAAGCACCGGCTTCCGACACGACGACCTTGCAGAGGTGCATCTCCGGATGCCGCCGGATGAGTTCGCCGACCAGGCGGTCGGTTTCGCGTGACGCCGTGCCATTGCCGATGCTGACCAGATCGACCCGATGCCGTTGCGCGAGGAGGGCCAGACTGTGCAACGCGCCCTCCCAGTCCCGGCGTGGCTCGTGCGGGTAGACCGTGGTGGTCGCGAGCAACTTGCCGGTGGCGTCGACGACCGCCACCTTGACACCCGTTCGCAGGCCCGGGTCGAGGCCCATCGTCGGCCGCCGGCCAGCGGGAGCGGCGAGCAGAAGGTCGTGCAGGTTGCTGCCAAAGACGCGAATCGCTTCGCTTTCGGAGCGTTCGCGCAGCGCAGCCAGCAACTCCGTCTCCAGGTGCGGCGCGATCCTGATTCGCCAGGCCCAGCGAACCGTGTCGGCAAGCCACCTGTCGGCCGCGCGTCCCGCATCGCGAACACCGAAACGCACTGCGATGCGCGCTTCACAGGGATTGTGCGTCGCTGCCGGGGCAGGGTCGAGTTCGCTGTCGAGCAGCAGCGTGAGTTGCAGCAGCCCTTGATTGCGGCCACGAAACAGCGCCAGAGCGCGGTGTGAGGGGATGGCGAGCAGTGCCTCGGAGTAGTCGAAGTAGTCCTGGAACTTGGCCGCTTCGCTTTCCTTGCCGCCGATGACCGTCGCCTTGAGCTGCGCGTGCGCTTCGAGGTAGGCTCGCAGCTCTGCCAGCAGCTCGGGATCCTCGGCGAAGCGCTCCATCAGGATCTGGCGTGCGCCATCGAGGACGCTGCGCGTGTCGGCGAAACCCGCCTCAGCGTTCAGATGGCGCGCCGCCGCGGTCTCGGGCGAGTGTGTCGGCGCCGTCAGCAGGAGTTCCGCGAGCGGGCCGAGACCGGCTTCGCGGGCCATCTGCGCCTTGCTGCGCCGCTTCTGCCTGTACGGCAGGTAGAGATCCTCGAGCCGCTGCTTGCTCTCGGCGGCGATGATCGCGTCCGCCAGTTCGGCTGTCAGGCGGCCTTGTTGGTCGATCGAGGCGAGAATGCTGCTGCGCCGCTCTTCGAGCTCGCGCAGGTAGTTGAGCCGCTCGTCGAGAAGCCGCAACTGGGTGTCGTCGAGGCCGCCACTCGCTTCCTTGCGGTAGCGGGCGATGAAGGGGACTGTCGCGCCCTCGTCGAGAAGGGCGGCAGTTGCCAGAACCTGCTGTGGGTGGCAGCCGATCTCGTCGGCGATTCTTGCCGCGATCAGGTGGGAGACATCTCGATCTTCAAAGCGGGGCATGGACTCTACGGGACCTGGCTGGCTGGCGGTGGATTCGCGCTGGCGGCGCACGATACGCCCGGTGACGGCAGCCAGCAACTAGGGAATGGCGGCAGGCAGTGGTCGTCGAAGAGATCCCGCGCCGCCGGATCCACATCGGGACTGCACAGCGCCCGAAACGGCACGAACTATGCAGAATCGGGCGGCAAAACTCAAGCCGGCCGGCTTGCGCTGGCGGTGGTTGGCAGCCAGGAGAATTGCCGTCGGGCGATGAAAGAGGTTAAATTGGCGCTTTCGGGTGGCTGCTTCGAACTACGTCGATTGGGGGTAAGCGATGAAGATTGATCTCGAGCGCTTTGGGCTCAAGGATGTGCCGGTCGATCCGGACACCGTGTTCACCTTCGCGGTTGGCCCTGCCGGCTTTCCCGACTGTCTGCGGTTCAAGGTCTTCCACCAGGAAGGGCCGCAGCCGGCCGTCTTCTGGCTGCAGTCGCTCGACGATGTGGCCGTTGCCTTCCCCATCGTTGACCCGGGGACGCTCGACCTCGAGTACGAGATCGAGTTTTCCGATGCCGATTGCGCCCAGCTCGAACTGGAGCGTGCCGAGGATGCGACGGTGGTGATCATCGTCTATCGCGATGCCGCGGCGGGTGGCACGATTGCCGCCAACACCCGCTCGCCGATCATTCTCAACCTGCAGCGGCGCCGCGCGATGCAGAAGATTCTGCAGGACGTCCACCCGACCCTGCTCTATCGGGCGCGCTGATCGCGAGCCGGCTACCGGGCGCTCGCGACGCAGCGGTGGCGGCATGCCAAGGCCGCACTGCCGGGTGCTGCCGGACGTGTCTGCACATGTTGGCAGGGCACGGTCTGCACAGAGCTGGCAAGCTTTTCTCGACACTGATTCGGCTGACCGGAAGGAGGGTCCGGTATTGAGGTTCCGTCACCTGTTGTCATCCCTGCTGCTCGTCTTCGCCATGACTGCCAGTGCCGACCAGGGCCTGGGGATCGGCAAGGTGAAGCGCTGCGAAGGCAGCGTCAATCTGGAACGTGCCGGTTTGACGCAGCCGGTGCAGGTGGGCAGCCCGGTGCATGTCGGGGACCGCGTTCGTACGGGTGTCGATGGCGCGGTGGGCATCACGCTGGCGGATGACACCCTCCTCACCGCGGGACCAAACAGCACCCTGTTGATCAACGAGTTCCGCTTTGACCCGACGACGCGCGAAGGCAACATGCTGACCACCCTGCTGAAGGGTACGCTGAGCGTCGTGACTGGTCTGCTGGCCAGGCAGAGTCCCGAGAACGTCAGGTTCAGGACGCCGAATGTCGTTCTCGGCATCCGGGGTACCGAGTTCATCATCGAAGCGCACGAGGCAGGCGAATGAGTTCTTTGCGGATCGTCCCCTGCGTCGTCTGGCTGGCACTCGCCGCCTGTTCGCGAGTGTCGGACCACGTTCTGCTCTTGCCTGGCCCGGACGGTCGCGTCGGCGCGCTTTCGGTGGCGGCCGCCGGTGGCGAGATCCTGCTCTCCGAGCCATACAGCGGGGTCGATGTCCGCGGCGGCATGCCGCGCAGGCTGACCAGCAGTCCCCGCATGGTGCGCGATGCGTATGGCCGGCTGCTCGACCTGCAACCGGCGCGCCCGCGCGTCTACGTCGTCCATTTTGAAACCGGCACCACTATCCTGACTCCCGAGTCGCGCAGCAAGTTGCCGATGATTCGTGACCAGCTCGCCAGCCTGCCAGCGCCAGAGGCGATCGTCATCGGACATACCGACCGCGTCGGCAGCTCCGAGGCCAACGACCGGCTCTCGCTGCGCCGCGCCGAGGCGGGGCGAGAGCAACTGATCCAGGCCGGCGTTGCGCCCGCTGCGATCAGCGTCGTCGGTCGGGGCGAACGCGAGCCGGTGGTCTTTACCGAGGACGGCGTGGCCGAGCCCCGCAATCGCCGTGTCGAGATCAAGCTTCGCTGACTGGGCGGCGAAGAACCGATGGGGCCTTTCAGCTGCCAGTTGGCGCGCTCTGCTTGGGCTGCTGCTGCTTGGCGTGCTCCTGGCGCACAGCTTGCGTTTCATCGAGCTCGCTGTCCTGAACCGTCTCGACGCAGCCTTGTACGATGCCCGTGTGCGCTGGTTTGCGCAGGCGCCGATCGATGAGCGCATCGTCATCGTCGATATCGATGAGCGCTCGCTGGCCGAACTCGGGCGCTGGCCGTGGAACCGTGCCCGGCTGGCCGAGCTGGTCGAACGGATCTTCACCGATCATGGCGCGCTGTTGCTCGGCCTCGACCTCATCCTGGCGGAGGCCGACGAAAGCTCCGGGTTGCCCGTGCTGGAGTCTCTGGCACGCGGGCCCCTGCGGCAGAACGCTGCCTTTCGCGCCACCGTCGAAGGCCTGCGGCCGACACTCGACTACGATGGCCGACTCGCCGACGTCCTGCGGCGACATCCGGTGGTGCTTGGTTTCCACCTGTCCACCGGCGCGGCTGCGGCGAGGAGCGGTGCGCTGCCGCCAGCTTTGCCGATCGACGCTGGCGAACGTGTCCAGGCGACCGGTCTGACAGACTGGCCGGGTTATGGTGCCAACCTGCCGTTGCTGCAGCAGGTGGCAGCGGGCGGCGGCTTCCTTGGCGCACCGGTCGATCCTGATGGCGTGGTGCGGCGCGGCTGGTTGCTGGCGAGGCATGCCGATCAGATCCACGGTGCACTGCCGCTGATCATGGCGCGATTGCTTCTCGGCGATCCGGCGCTGCGGCTGCGCTTCGCCGACCCGCTGCCAGGGCAGGCCACCGGGCCGCCGCTGACCGCCATCGAATTGCACGGCACGCGTGGCTTGCGCCTCATCGCGGTGGACCCTCAAGGGGCTGTATTGCTGCCGTTTCGCCGGGCGGCGGGAGGATTCCACTACCACTCGGCGGCCGACGTTGCCGCCGGCAGGCTGCCTGGCGACGCCCTGCGCGGGCGGATCGTTCTCCTCGGCAGCAGCGCTCCGGGGTTGCTCGATCAGCGGGTCACTCCGGTCAATGAGCTGCTTCCGGGAGTCGAGGTGCATGCCAATCTGCTCGCCGGGTTGCTGGCCGGATCGCTGCCGCACGTGCCAGCCTGGACGATGCCGCTCGAAGTGGCCGTGCTATCCTTTCTCGCCCTGCTGCTGCTGCGACTGCTGCCGCGATTGTCACCCCAGGCTGCGGTCGGTCTGACCATGATGCTCGTCCTCGTGCTGGCCGTCCTCATCCTGCTTGCCTGGGGGACGGCAGGCCTGGTCCTGCCGGCTGCCACCAGCCTCTGCTTGCTGCTGCTGCTACTGGTGCTGCAACTGTTCTTCGGCTCGTTCGTCGAGTCGCGCGCCCGCCGCCGGCTGGCGGCGCTCTTCGGTCAGTACGTGCCGCCGGAGCTCGTGGATGAAATGAGCCGTGATCCGGAGCGCTACGACATGCGCGGTCGCAGTGCCGAATTGACGGTGCTCTTCGCCGATATCCGCGGCTTCACGACGATTGCCGAACAGATGCCGGCCAATGAGCTGGCGACGATGATGAACGACTACCTGTCGGCGATGACCGATGTCATCCGGGCGCACAGGGGAACGCTCGACAAGTACGTCGGTGACGCCATCGTCGCCTTCTGGGGAGCGCCGGTTGCCGACCCGCTGCACGCGCGGCACGCGGTTGCCGCTGCCCTGGCGATGCAGGCAGCGTTGCCGGCGCTCAATCGGCTGCTGGCAGTGCGTGGCTGGCCACAGCTGCACATCGGTATCGGCATCAACAGCGGCGTCATGGTCGTCGGCGACATGGGTTCGCGGCATCGACGGGCCTACACCGTGCTTGGCGATGCCGTGAATCTGGCCGCACGCTTGCAGGGTCTGTCGGCGCATTATGAGGCCGGGGTGATCGTCGGTGAGGCGACGCGGCAGCAACTTGGCGACTGGCCGTGCCGCGAGCTTGACCGCGTGGCTGTTCGTGGCCGTGCGGCGCGGGTGACCATCCACGAACCGCTGGCCGACTGAGCGCCGGGCCCGGCTGCAGGTGGCGCGAGTCGTGACGCAGAGGCACCGCTTGCCCGGCAACGCCGGCGGCGACCTCGCCGACTTGGCGAAGTCTCTAAAGGTCGGGCTTCTTCTGCCGTTTTGCTGATGGTGAAGAGCGCTGCAGCGACGATGAGGAGACGACGATGATGATGGGACTGGCGTGGAGAATCCGTGCGGCGCTGCTGTTGATGGTGCTGCTGACGGTCGCAGCCGGCTGGCTCGGCCATTCCGTCCTGGGTGGCGGCATGTCCGGCTGGTTGCCGGCAACGGGACTCGTGCTCCTCGCTGCCGTCGCCATGGCCATGGTGGTCGAGCGGAACCTGCTGGGGCGGCTGCAGGGCCTGCGGGCGGTGATCACGGGAACCTACGCCGATGGCGACTTGACCAGGCGCGCAGCCGCCGTCGGCGGGGATGAGCTGGCGCTTGTTGCAGCCGACTACAACCGCCTGATGGAGAGCTTCGCCATCATCGTGGGCAAGCTGTTGTTCAACTCGATCGAAGTCGGCACCGCTTCGCAGCAGTTGATCGGTGATGCCCGACGGGTGGCCGCCGGATCGAACGAGCAGCGGGACGCCGCCTTGGCGACCGCTGACGAGATGGCCAGTCTGACCCTCCAGTTGAACGAGGTGAGTGAGAAAGCCAGCGAAACGGCGGGTATCGCCGAGAGATCAAACAGTCTGTCCAGTGACGGCATGTCGATTGCCCGCATGGCCTCGGCAGAGATGGAGCAGATCGCTGCCTCGGTGAGCCAGTCGGCGACCGTGGTCGGTGCGCTCGGCGAACGATCCCGAGCCATCAGCGGCATTGTCCAGACGATTCGCGAAATCGCCGACCAGACCAATCTGCTGGCCCTCAATGCAGCCATCGAGGCAGCGCGGGCGGGGGAGCACGGGCGTGGATTCGCGGTCGTCGCCGACGAGGTGCGCAAGCTTGCGGAACGAACCTCGCAGGCGACCGGCGAGATCAGCCAGATGATCACTGCCATCCAGGGCGAGACGCAATCGGCGATTGCCAGCATCGAGGCGGGCAGCGGTCAGGCGCGCAAGGGTGCCGAACTCGCAAGGCAGGCAGCGCAGGCGCTCGACGGCATCAACAGCGGGGCACGGCAGACACTCGAGAAGGTGGAGGCAATCGCCGCTGCGGTCGCGCAGCAGACGCGTACAGGCGCGAGCATCGCCGAGCATGTGCGCAACATCAGGCAGATGGCCGAGGCAAACAGCGAGGTCAGCGGGCAGACGCTGCTGGCGGTCGATCACGTCGAGTGCCTCGCCGAAAACCTCAAGGAGGTCGGCAATGTCTTCAGGTTGGGGGCGGCCGGTGAGCAGGCAGTGGGCGTCCATACCCGCATGCCCGACATCGTCATCGAGGCAGCCCGGACAGTCGGCAAGCTCTTCGACGGCGCCGTCGATGCCGGCAGGATCGGCCTGGACGATCTGTTCGACGAGCGCTACCAACCGCTGCCGAATACTCGGCCGCAAAAGTACCGGACGCGCTTCGACGAGTTCACCGATCAGGCCGTGGCACCCGTTCAGGAGCAGGTGCTGGCGCAGCACGAATGTCTGGTCTACGCCATCTGCATCGACCGCAATGGCTATGTGCCGACCCACAACCGGGTGTTCGCGCAACCCCTGACGGGTGACGAGAAGGTCGATTTCGTGCGCAACCGCAGCAAGCGCATCTTCGACGACCCGGTCGGCAAGCGCTGCGGTGGTCACGAGCATTCGTTCCTGTTGCAGACCTATCGCCGCGACACGGGTGAGTTGATGCACGACATTTCCGCTCCGATCTACGTCAAGGGCCGCCACTGGGGAGGCTTCCGCATCGGCTACAGGACCGAGGTGTGAAGCGGAAAGTGCACACGGTTGACACCACAGGCGACCTTGGCGCGCGGACGACGATTCGATTAAGATGTCGGCGATTCGATCGGCGCTGACTGCTGCAAGAGGAAGATATATGTCGGACTTGCTGAAGAACGTTGATGCCCGGACCAAGCTGGCCGGAACCAACAAGCTGGAGATCCTGCTTTTCTCCCTCGGGACCGATGCGCGCACTGGGCGTCGCGAAACCTTCGGCATCAACGTTTTCAAGGTGCGCGAAGTGATGCGCACGCCGCCGATCACGGCGGCGCCCGAGATGCCGCCCTCGGTCGAGGGCATGGTCAGCCTGCGCGGTGCGCTGGTGCCGGTCGTGGACCTCGCCCGCTATGCCCGGGTCGACACGCAGACGCCACGTTCGATAATGATCATCACCGAATATGCCGGCCATACACAGGGCTTCCTGGTCGAGGGCGTTGATACCATCCTGCGCCTCGACTGGGGGCAGATGCGGGTGCCGCCCGCTATGTTGCTGGCCGAGCTGGGTGGTCTGGTGACGGCCGTCACCGAACTGCCGGATGGCCGTCTGGTGATGATGATGGATGTCGAGAAGATCCTCTCTGAAACCACCAACTACGACGACGAGATCGTCTACCGCAACATCAAGCCACTCGACAATCCGGGTTTGACGGTCTTCTTCGCCGACGATTCCTCGGTTGCGCGCAAGCAGATCGAGCGTACCCTGGGGGCGATGGGGGTCAAGTACGTCGCCGCGATCAACGGCCTTGATGCTTGGCTGGAACTGGAGAAGATGGCCGCCTACGCACAGGCCTCCGGTCAGCCAGTCAGCGACCTGATCAGTCTTGTCCTGACGGACATCGAGATGCCCGAGATGGACGGCTACATCCTGACCAAGAAGATCAAGTCCGATCCGCGATTTGCCGGCGTGCCGGTCATCATGCACTCGTCGCTGTCGGGCATGTCGAACCAGCAACTCGGCAAGTCCGTCGGCGTTGACGAGTATGTGCCGAAGTTCGAGCCGCAGCGGCTTTCGGAAACGCTGACGCGCAGACTGCAGGGCGGCGGTGTGCCAGCGCTGCCATCCTGCTGAACGGACCTCACAGGAGCGATAGGATGGAGTTGGCCGAAAGGAAGAACCTGCTCGACGGCGTCGACGCGAGAACGCGTCTAGCCGGGTCGAACAAGATGGAGATCCTGCTCTTCTCGCTGGGAACGCGCGAGACCTTCGGCATCAACGTCTTCAAGGTGCGGGAAGTCGGACGGACGCCGCCCATCACCAAGACGCCGAACATGCCGCGCGGAGTGGAGGGATTGATCTCCCTGCGCGGCAACGTGATTCCGGTGCTCTCGCTGATTGCCTTTCTCGAGCATGGGGAGCACCACGACGAGTACGGCAGGACGATGATGGTGGCCGAGTATTCCAAGCGGACCCTCGGTTTTCTGGTGCATGAAGTGGACCGCATCATCCGGGTGGACTGGGAGAAGGTCAGGGCTCCGGAGAACCTCCTGTCCACCAACCAGGGCCTGATCACTGCAGTCACCGAACTGGACGACGGCAAGCTGGTATCGATTCTCGACGTCGAGCAGATCCTGGCCAACGCTTTCGGCGAGGCGATCATCGTGGATATTCCACCAGCCAACGTCGACCAGGATGCCAGCATCTTCTTCGTCGATGATTCGGTGGTCGCCCGGCGCAAGATCACCGAGGTGCTGGACAAACTCGGCGTCCGGCACAAGCACGCCACCAATGGTGCCGAAGCGTGGAGCCGCCTGCAGGCGCTTGCGGCGCACGCAGAGCAGAGTCGCAACGCGTTGCGCGACGAGATTCGCCTGATCCTGGTGGACGCCGAGATGCCGGAGATGGATGGCTACGTCCTTACCAGAAACATCAAGGCGGATTCCCGGTTCTCGGGCATTCCGGTCGTCATGCACTCGTCGCTGTCGTCACAGGCCAACCATGCCATGGGCAAGGCCGTGGGTGTCGACTCCTACGTGGCCAAGTTCGACGCAGAGGTTCTCGCCGACACCCTGCGCCCCCTGCTCGAGCGCTGAGCGAACGATCGGAGTCAATGATGGCTGATCCCAAGATGAGGATTCTCGTGGTGGACGATTTCTCGACGATGCGGCGCATCGTCCGGAATCTCCTGAAGGAACTCGGCTTTGCCAACGTCGATGAAGCCGAGGATGGCGCGGTGGCTCTGCAGAAGCTCAACAACGGCGGCTTCGAGTTTGTGGTGACCGACTGGAACATGCCGAACATGGATGGTCTGCAGCTTCTGCAGGCCATCCGTGCTTCAGCGACGTTGAAACACCTGCCGGTGCTGATGATCACCGCCGAGGCGAAGAAGGAAAACATCATCGCCGCCGCGCAGGCGGGTGCCAGTGGTTACATCGTCAAGCCTTTCACGGCGGCAACGCTGGCAGAGAAGCTGCAGAAGATCTTCGACAGGATGGGGGGCTGAGATGAACGAAAGCGACACCTCCGGCGATTCAAGCGAACTCGAGGCCCTGTTCGACAGCATCGCCTCGGGGATCGCGGCCACCAGCCCTGCAGTGCCACCTGCCGCCAAGGCGGCCTCGCTGCTGCAGCAGTTGCGTGAAGGAGATGGAGGAGACGACAGTGACGAGCTGCAGGCGCTGTTCGATTCCGTGCGGGGGGTACAGGCGGCCACGGCTGTAGCGGGAGCGGCGGCGGAATGGCAGGGACAGGACCGGGTATTCAAGCGTGTCGGTCAGATGGCCCGCCAGCTGCACGACACACTGGGCCAACTGGGTTACAGCGAATTGCTCGAGAGCACCGTTTCCGCCATTCCGGATGCCAGGGAGCGGCTCAACTACGTCGCCACGCTGACCGAGCAGGCTGCCTGCCGCGTCCTCAACGCCACCGACATTGCCAACCCGCTGCAGGAGCAACTCGAAGCCGCTTCAGGTGCACTGGCGACCCGCTGGGACGCGCTGTTTGCCAACCGGTTGGCGGTCGACGAGTTCAGGCTCCTGGCCGAGGAGACCCGTTCCTTTCTCAAACAGGCGTTGCCGGCGAAGACGGAGGCAACCAAGGCACAACTGCTGGAGATCATGATGGCCCAGGACTTTCAGGATCTCACCGGCCAGGTGATCAAGAAGATCATCCAGGTCGCGCACGAACTCGAGGCGCAACTGATGGAGGTGCTGATCGAGACGCTGCCTGGCGAGCGGCGTACCGAATCGGTCAACAGCCTGCTCAACGGGCCGGTGATCAACCCAGATGGTCGCACCGACGTCGTCGTGTCACAGCAGCAGGTGGATGAGCTGCTCGGCAGCCTGGGATTCTAGGAGGTTCGCGATGAGCGATTTTGCGGGGATGGAGGACCTGCTGCAGGATTTCCTGCAGGAAGCCGGTGACCTGCTGTCGGATGTCGACAACAAGCTCGTCGATCTCGAGCGAAGCCCCGGGGATCGGCGGCTGCTCAATGATATCTTTCGTGGATTTCACACGATCAAGGGTGGCGCTGGCTTCCTCAATGCCGGCGAGCTGGTGAAGCTCTGCCACCTGACCGAAAACCTTTTCGACAGGCTGAGAAATGGCGAGAAGGAACTGACTCCGGCCCTGATGGATACCATCATGGCGGCCACAAAGGGCGTTCGCCAGATGTTCGGCGAAATTGCCCAGGGCCGCCAGCCGTCTCCCGCCGCCGCAGAAGTGAGTGCCGGTCTGCAGACCGCGCTGACCACAGCCGCCGAGCCAGCCGCCGCA
Organism: Accumulibacter sp.; assembly: GCF_023806635.1. GTDB lineage: Bacteria > Pseudomonadota > Gammaproteobacteria > Burkholderiales > Rhodocyclaceae > Accumulibacter. Next base: position 29,361 of record NZ_JAMTDQ010000002.1, on the reverse strand, counting down.
TCGCCCGTTGCCGCGGAGCCGATCGCAGCCAGGCCTGCCGGGGCAACCGCGGCCACCGGCGCTGGCGAGCAGGGTCCGGACTGGCGGGCGCTGCACGCGGCGATCAGTGGCCAGTCCGATGCCAGTGTGCCGGCCGTTGCCCGCCGAACCGATACGACGGAAGGCGGCCGGCAGGACGGCGAGATCGAACTGTCGCAGCTCCAGCCACACTTTCCACCCGAGGGGCGCCGCAGCACGGACAGGCCCGGGGTTGCCGCCAGCGCCGCGCCGTCTGGGCGGCGCGCCGACGAGCGGGCGGCGGCACGCGAGACGACGATCCGTGTGGACACCGCTCGGCTTGATCAGGTGCTCAACCTGTCGGGCGAGATCGGCCTGACCAAGAACCGCCTCACCAGCCTGCGGGCCGACATCCTGGCCGGGCGTACGGACTCGGAAACCCTGCAGGCGCTCGATCAGGCAGTCAGCCAACTCGACCTGCTGGTGTCCGACCTGCAGAATTCGGTCATGAAGACGCGCATGCAGCCGATCGGCCGCCTGTTCCAGAAATACCCGCGCATCGCGCGCGACCTCGCCAGGCAGTTGGGCAAGGATGTCGAACTGGCCCTGATCGGAGAAGAAACCGAGGTCGACAAGACGATGATCGAGGATCTGGCCGACCCGCTGATCCATCTGATCCGCAATGCGGTTGATCATGGGGTCGAGTCACCCGACGAGCGGCGCGCAGCGGGCAAGCAGGCGAAAAGCGTCATCCGCCTCGAAGCGCGCCAGGAAGGTGATCACATCGTCCTGATGGTCGCCGATGACGGGCGCGGGATGAGTCCGGAGCGCATCCGTGCGAAGGCTGTCGAGAAGCGCATCATCAGCGAGGAAGATGCCAACACGCTCGATGACCGGCAGAGTCTCAACCTCATTTTACTGCCGGGCTTTTCGACCATGGCCAAGGCTTCGGCGGTGTCCGGGCGTGGCGTCGGCATGGATGTCGTGAAGACGAACATCCAGAAACTCAATGGGTCGATCGAGATCCGTTCCGAACCCGGCAAGGGTTCGGTTTTCGTCATTTCCTTGCCGTTGACGCTGGCCATCCTGCCAGTGCTGCTCGTCCTCCTGGAAGACCAGCCCTTTGCCCTGCCGCTGTCGCTGGTACGGGAAATCCTGCCGATCGACCACGATCGAATGCAGGAGGTGGGTGGCAGGGAAACGTTGGTGGTGCGCGGCGAGATTCTTCCCGTCATTGCCTTGGCGCGCCTTCTCGGATGGCCGCAAGCGCGGCGGCCCGAGTTTGGTGTCCTCATGCAGACTGCCGAGCGAAGCTTCATACTGGCGGTGGACAACTTCGCCGGGCGCGATGATGCGGTGATCAAGGCACTCGACGATTTCCGGCCTCGCGGGGTGGCTGGAGTGACGACACTGTCGAATGGTCAGATCGTTCTCATTCTGGACATGAAGGAGTTGTTGTCCGATCTCGCTGCCAAGGGTGAGCGAGACACGCGCACGACGACACCGCGAGCACTGGAGCTGCTCGTCTGACTGCCGGAGCATTTTCCGCCGATTGCACCAGGGGGCGCAGGCCCCCTTGTTTTTTTGCTTCACTGCTACGAATGTTGTTAAGCTGCAACTATTCGAGAATTGATGTAAATAAAATTCCCTAGCTGTCTATTCTAACACCGGTTTTTCTATAATACGGTGATCCAGACTGGAAGCGCGAAATGGCAGAGGGAAGCGACGTCGAACGTACCGAACCCGCATCGGCGCGACGCCTCGAACAGGCTCGCGAAGAGGGGCAGGTGCCGCGCTCGCGAGAGGTGGGTGCCTTCCTCGTCCTGATCGTCGGCGCGGCAGCGTTCATGTTGCTGGGTCCCTGGATGATGCAGAGGCTGTCGGCTCTGGTCCGCCGCGGTCTCGTGATCGACCACCAGACCGCGCACGAACCCGCGCTGATGCTGCCGCGGCTGGCCGAACTTGCTGCCGAGGCCTTGCTCTCGTTCGCCCCGCTGTTCGCCGCTCTGCTTGTCGCAGTCCTGCTCTCGCCCTTTTTCCTGGGTAGCTGGAACTTCTCGGCCAAGGCCCTGCAGCCCGACCCGAGCCGTCTGGACCCGCTGCAGGGGATCGTTCGCCTGGTATCGTGGAGCGGCGTCGTCGAACTCGTCAAGGCGGTTGCCAAGGCCTCATTGCTCGGTGGTGTCGCCGCTTGGGTGATGTGGAGCGAGCGGGGTGATCTGCTCGCCATGTTTGCGCAGCCACTGCCCGTCGGGCTGGCGAACGCAGGCCACCTGCTCAGCTTCAGCTTTCTCGCCATCGTTGCGGCGATGTTGCTGATCGTTGCCGTCGATGTGCCGTTCCAGCTCTGGCAGTACCACGACAAGCTCAAGATGAGCCGCGAGGAAGTGAAGCAGGAAGGCAAGGAACTTGAAGGCAACCCGGAGATCAAGGGTCGAGTCCGCCAACTGCAGCGCGAGGCTGCCCGCAAACGCATGATGGCTGCGGTGCCGGCAGCCGACGTGATCGTCACCAACCCGACCCACTACGCCGTTGCCCTCGCCTACAGCAGCGGCATGGGCGCACCGAAGGTGCTCGCCAAGGGGGCCGGCGAGATCGCGCTGAAGATTCGCCACCTGGGTGCCAGCAACGGTGTGCCCTTGGTCGAGGCGGCGGCGCTGGCGCGGGCGCTGCACCGGCACGTCGACCTCGACCAGGAGATTCCGGCGCTGCTTTATGCAGCGGTCGCCGAGGTGCTCGCCTACGTCTATCAGTTGAGCCATTGGCAGCAGGCTGGCGGTGACCAGCCGCTGCCACCTGACCGGATCGCGGTTCCTCCTGAACTCCTCCCGGAGTCTGAACGTGGCTAGCGGAACCATCGCCCTGCAGGATTTCGTTGCGCGCTTCGGCCAGCGGCAGCTGGCTGGCCCGTTGCTGATCCTGCTCATCCTGGCGATGATGGTCTTGCCGTTGCCGCCGTTCCTGCTCGACCTCTTCTTCACCTTCAATATCGCCATCTCGGTGATCGTCATGCTGGTTGCCATGAGCGTGATGAAACCGCTCGACTTTTCGGTTTTTCCCACCGTCCTGCTGGTCACGACACTGCTGCGCCTGTCCCTCAACGTCGCCTCGACGCGTGTGGTCCTGCTCGAAGGGCACACCGGTCCGGCGGCGGCCGGGCACGTCATCGAAGCCTTCGGTCACTTCCTCGTCGGTGGCAACTATGGGGTTGGGCTGGTGGTGTTCACGATTCTGGTGATCATCAACTTCGTGGTCATCACCAAAGGTGCCGGCAGGGTCGCCGAAGTCGCTGCCCGCTTCACTCTGGACGCGATGCCGGGCAAGCAGATGGCGATCGATGCCGACCTCAATGCCGGGTTGATCGGCGAGGACGAGGCGCGCAAGCGGCGGTCGACCATCGCCCAGGAGGCGGACTTCTTCGGATCGATGGATGGTGCATCGAAGTTCGTCCGCGGTGACGCGATAGCCGGCATCCTGATCATGTTGATCAATGTCGTCGGCGGCTTGTTCGTCGGTGTCCTGCAGCACAACCTGGATGTCGCAACCGCGGCGCGAACCTACACCCTGTTGACCATCGGTGATGGCCTGGTCGCCCAGATCCCGGCGCTGATCGTCTCGATTGCCGCCGGCATGGTGGTGACCCGCGTTGGTGACGACGAGGACGTCTCGCAGCAGTTTGCCGCACAGCTGTTCCACAATCCGAAGCCGCTCTATCTGACAGCTGCAATCATCGGCCTCCTCGGGTTGATTCCCGGCATGCCCAACTTCATTTTCCTGCTCCTTGGCGGTACGCTGGCGGCGGCGGCCTGGCGTCTTGACCGGCAGCGGACGGAGGAGAAGCCACTGCCGGTTGCGCCAGCGCCGCCGGTGGCGAGGGAAGTGCAGGAAGCGAGCTGGGCGGACGTGACGCCGCTCGACGTTCTCGGCCTGGAGGTCGGCTATCGTTTGATCCCGTTGGTCGATAAGGCGCAGGATGGCGAGTTGCTGCGCCGCATTCGCGGCATCCGGAAGAAGTTCGCCCAGGACGTCGGTTTTCTGGTGTCGCCGGTACACATACGCGACAACCTCGAGCTGAAGCCCAATGCGTACAAGATCCTGCTCAAGGGGGTCGAGATCGGCGAGGGCGAAGCCTTCCCCGGCAATCTGCTGGCGATCAATCCCGGCCGCGTGGCAGGGCAGGTGCCGGGGACGACAACCAAGGATCCGGCCTTCGGTCTGCCAGCCGTGTGGATCGATCCGGGGGTTCGCGAGCAGGCTCAGGCTTACGGCTACACGGTCGTCGATCCGAGCACCGTGGTCGCAACGCACCTCAATCACCTGATCCTGTCGCATGCCGCCGAGCTCCTTGGGCGGATGGAGACGCAGGCTCTCCTGGATCACCTGGCGAAGGAGATGCCGAAGCTGGTCGAAGACCTCGTACCCAAGGCCCTTTCATTGGGAGTGGTACAGAAGGTCCTGCGCAACCTCCTCGATGAGGGCGTCTCCCTGCGTGACATGCGGACGGTGATCGAAACCTTGGCTGACGGCGCTCCTCGCTCGCAGGATGCGGACGTGCTGACGGCACAGGTGCGCATCGCGCTGGGCCGTTCGATCGTTCAGGATCTCTATCCCGGTGCATCCGAGCTGCAGGTGATGGCACTCGACCCGCAGCTCGAGCGACTGCTGCAGCAGGCAGTCACCGGTGCTGGCGACGCCGTCGGAATCGAACCGGGCCTGGCCGACACGCTGCTGCGCGAGGTGTTGGCAGCGGCGCAGAGGCAGGAGGAGGCCGGCCTGCCCGTGGTCCTTCTGGTCTCAGCCGCACTGCGCAGTCTGCTGTCACGCTTCCTGCGCCGCACCATTCCGCAGCTCAAGGTTCTGGCGCACGCTGAAGTGCCTGAACATCGAACGATCAAAGTGACATCCATCATCGGACAACGAGCATGAACGTCAGGAAATTCATCGCCGCGACAGCGCGCGACGCCTTGCGAAAGGTCAGGGAGACCCTCGGGCCGGACGCGATCATCCTTTCCAATCGTGGGATTCCGGGCGGCGTCGAGATCATGGCGGTCGCAGCCAGCGACATGGAGATGATCGTGCCGCCCTCCCGCGAGCCGCGGCGTCCGGATGGCGGTATCGCCGACGTGACGGCGGTGACTGCCCGCGAGCGGGGCCGCGCCGATGGTCGGGCAGCCGCACGTGTCACGGCAACAGTCCCGCGTGCCCAAGTGGGCACCCGGTTGGAAGCCACCGCACCGCCGTCGGCTGCGTCGCCGCCACCGGGCGAGGGCGACGATTCCCCTGCTGCCGGAGCCGCGGTCGTGCCAGCGGCGGTGATGGACGAGATTCGCTCCCTGCGCCGCATCGTCGAACAACAGCTGGCTGGTTTCGCCTGGGGCGAGGGGGCGCGGTCGGAGCCGGTGAAGACCGAGATCCTGCGGCAGATGCTCGACGCCGGCTTCTCGCCGCGGTTCGCTCGCGAGCTGCTGGCCGAATTGCCGCGCGATCTCGACGCGGCGCAGGCTTTGGCCTGGGTGCGCGGGCGCGCGGAGCGCGCCATGCTGACCATCGACGGCGAGAGGGACATTGTCGACCAAGGGGGAATCTATGCCCTGGTCGGACCGACGGGGGTCGGCAAGACGACGACCGCCGCCAAGCTGGCGGCGCGCTGTGTCCTGCGGCATGGAGCGCGCAAGCTTGCGCTGGTGACGACGGACGGCTATCGCATCGGGGCGCACGAGCAGTTGCGCATCTACGGGCGCATCCTCGGTGTACCGGTCCACCTGGCGCGGGACGCCAAGGACCTGCGGGCGACACTGCATGATCTGCGGCATACCCACATGGTGCTGATCGACACCATGGGCATGAGCCAGAGAGATCGGATGGTCGGCGAGCAGGTGGCGATGTTTCGCGACAGCGACGTCAGATCGTTGCTCCTGCTGGCGGCAACCGGTCGCGGCGATACCCTCGACGATGTCGTGCGTGCCTACAGCGGGCTTGGGCTTGCGGGTTGCGTGCTGACCAAGGTCGATGAGGCAGCCAGCCTGGCTTCGTCTCTCGATGTGGTCATTCGCCACGAGTTGCGGCTGTACTACGTGTCCAATGGCCAGCGTGTCCCGGAAGACCTGCACCTGCCGAATCGACCATACCTCTTGCATCGCGCCTTCAAGGACCTGCCCGAATTCTCGCCGCATCGGCTTGCCGGAGTCGAACCAGGACTGATGATGGCCGCCGGCAGTGAAGGCATGTTGTCTGTCGGAGGACAGCGTGGCTGATTTTCGCGGGGATCAGGCCACTGGGTTGCGCCGACTTCTCGGCCGCCCGCAGTTGCGCAGCATCAGCTTCACGGCTGGTGGTGCGGGTGTCGGCCAAAGCACTGCGGTGGCCAACCTGGCGGCGTCCCTGGCGCGCGTTGGCAGGGAAGTCCTGGTGATTGACGAACACCCCGGCGCCGGTGTCGCCTCGTTTTTCGGCGCTTTCGTCGCCAATGATCTGCAACAGGTGATCAGTCACGAGAAGCGACTCGAGGATGTGTTGGTCCAGGTTGCGCCGGGAATCCGTGTCTTGCCGGTGGCCCGGGTCGTCGGCCAACTCGGCTCACTGGGGGAGCGCGAGCAGCGAACCCTGGTTGCATGCCTGGCCGAACTCCTCCCGCCGGTCGACGTCGTGCTCGTAGATACCTCCCTCGACCACCCGTTGGGCTTCTCCCCGCTTGGGCTCGCGGCGCAGGAGACAGTGGTCGTCGTCGCGGCAGAGGTTGGCGCCATCACCGAGGCTTACGCACTGATCAAGAAGGTCAGCCTGGGGTATGCACACAGGCGTTTCCGCATCCTGCTCAACCGGGTGCGAAGCGAGGTCGAGGCGCTGGCGATCCATGACAACATGGCGCGCGTCACCGACAGCCGCCGGCTGGCGCGTCTCGAGTACGCCGGCTGGGTGCCGCTCGATGGACAGCTGCGGCAGGCTTCGAGGCTCTGCCAGCCGGTGGCCGTACTGTTTCCGGAGGCACCAGCGGCACGCGCCTATCGCATGCTCGCGGAGCAGATTCTGGAGTGGCCGCTCGGAAGCGATGAGCGAGGGGGGCTCGAACATTTCGTGCAACTGCTGCTACACTTGAGCCAACGCATTCACGCAACGGCTATCTACGCCTGATAGCTCCCCCCCAGGACGCATGTACAACGCTGCTGGCCAGCTCAACAAGGATCAGCTTGTCCAGCGCTTCGCGCCGCTGGTCAAGCGTATTGCCTGCCATCTGATGGCACGGCTGCCGGCGAGCGTGCAGATCGATGACCTCGTGCAGAACGGCATGCTCGGCCTGCTTGATGCCCTGGGGCGTTTCGAGGCCGGAGTCGGTGCCCAATTCGAGGCCTATGCCGCGCAGCGGGTGCGCGGCGCAATGCTCGACGGCTTGCGGGAAAACGACTGGTTGCCGCGCAGCCTGCGCCGCAACTGTCGGCGCATCGAGGCGGCGATCGCCCAGCTCGAGCAGGCGAGCGGGCGCGTGCCGACGGAGAGTGAACTTGCCGATTCCCTCGGCATGACGCTTGCCGACTACCAGGAAATGTTGCAGGAGGTGCGCGGGCATCAACTGGTGTACATCGAGGACGTCGTTGCCGAGCGTGGCGAGGACTTCCTCGAGGGTCACCTGGTCGATGCAAGCGCCGACCCCGCCCAACTGGTCGCCGACGAGGACCTGCGCCGGCGACTGGTGCAGGCGATCGGATCGTTGCCCGAACGTGAACAACTGATGATGGCGCTATACTACGAGCAGGACCTCAACCTGCGAGAGATCGGTGAGGTCATGGGGGTGAGCGAGTCCCGCGTTTGCCAGTTGCACAGTCAGGCGGTCCTGCGGCTGCGCAGCCGACTGTTCGGCGGCGGCACGCGCAACGCCCGGGCGCGGGCGGAACGTCATGGATAGGGGAAGCATCGCCGGCCTGCTGATCGGTGTGCTGGCCATCGTCGTCGGCCAGATCCTCGAGGGTGGACATGTCGGCTCGCTGGCGCAGCCGACGGCAATGCTGATCGTCGTCGGTGGCACACTGGGGGCGGTCATGCTGCAGAGCCCCCATGCCACCTTTCTGCGCGGCATGCGCATGATCAAATGGATTCTGTACCCACCGGTGGTCAACCACCTGCAGGTGATTCAGCAGGTCACCGGCTGGAGCCAGGTTTCGCGGCGTGAGGGCCTGCTGGCGCTCGACGCGGTGGTGAGCGAATTGAAGGACGACTTCGTTCGCAAGGGTCTGCAGCTTCTCGTCGATGGCGCCGAGCCGGAGCGCTTGCGCGAGGTGATGGAGGTCGAGATCACGACCTACGAGCAGGAGATGAAGCTGGCTGCACGCATATGGGAGGCAGCCGGCGGTTACTCGCCGACGATCGGCATTCTTGGCGCCGTACTCGGCCTGATCCACGTCATGGAAAACCTCTCGGATCCTTCCAAGCTTGGTGCCGGCATCGCGGTCGCGTTCGTCGCGACGATCTATGGTGTGGGCCTCGCCAACCTGGTGTACCTGCCGATTGCCAATCGGCTGAAGGCACACATCAGTCGGCTGGTGGTGCAGCGCGAGATGATCGTTGCCGGTCTCGTCGGGATCGCCAACGGCGACAACCCGCGGATCATCGAGAGCCGCTTGCGCGCCTACATCTTCTGACGCGATGGCACGCAGACGGCATGAGGAGGAGCACGACAATCACGAGCGCTGGCTCGTTTCCTACGCTGATTTCATCACCCTGCTCTTTGCCTTCTTCGTCGTCATGTATGCCCTTTCCTCGGTCAACGAGGGCAAGTACCGGATTCTCAGCAACTCGATGGTCGTCGCCTTCCGCAATGCGCCGGTCAATAGCGTCGGGCAGACGCCGACAGTGATGCCCACACCGTCACCGGCAGTCGCCACGCCGCTTGCGAGCAAGGCATCGGAGGGCATGCGACAGAAGGAGCGGGAGAAGATGCGTCAGGTGGCGAAGAACATCCTCGATGTCATGGCGCCCCTCGTCGAACAGGGCAAGGTGCGGGTGCTCGAAACGAGCCGCGGAGTGAGCATCGAGATCAATGACAGCATACTCTTCTCGCCGGGACAGGCACTCCTCAAACCCCCACTGGCCAAGGCGATGCTGTCCGTGGCCGAGGTTCTCGTGGCGGCAGATTTCCCGATCACGATCGAGGGACACACGGACAACATGCCGATCAGCAACACGCAGTTCCCCTCCAACTGGGAGCTGTCGGCCGTACGCGCGACCACGGTTCTACGGCTGTTCGCCGATGCCGGCATCGCTGCCGACAGGTTGACCGCAATCGGCTATGCCGACACGCGTCCGGTCGAGCCCAATCTCCTGGCCGATGGGCGGGCGCGGAATCGTCGCGTGACGATTCTGATCGATTCGACGATTCCGGAAAAGAGTACCGAACTCGATCTGCAGGGGGCGGGCAGATCGTTCCCGGCCGCGCCAACGGCAAGCCATACCACGGTACGCTAGCAGCCGGCCGGATGTGTGAACGGGCGGCTGCGCCAGTGCGAATGGCGGTCCATCCTTCACAGACTTGTCGTCACATGGGGCCCCTGTGCACTCCGCGATGGTGAAGGACTACCCTCGCTCTCCCCCTCGACTGGCGGCGATCGCCCTGGTCCGACACGCCGCTAGGCGCTGTCGCTGATGCGGCCAACGCCGGCCGGTCGGCTCTGACCATCGGGGCCGTACAGACCCAGAGCACCCGTAGTGCCGACGAGCGCTTCGATCGCCAGCGTGTTGCTCTGCATGCGCAGATGGATCACTTCGCCATTCAGCCGATTCAGTTCGCGCGCCTGTCTGGCCAGAGGCAGCAACTCGGCCCAGGATGCGCGCGCCTCCTGTTCGCCCGGGTGGGCAGCAAACCAAGCGGCAATGCCCTCGCGGTCCGCGCTCAAGCCCTCTCCAGCGAGGTCGGCGCGGCGCTGCTCGGCGATAGCCGCCAAGCGGGCAGTGAGTTCGTTCTTGTCGAGCAACAGGTCGGGCAGGCCGTCAACGTTGCCTTCGACCAGCATCCTCTGCTCGCGTTCGAGCAGGCCGACGAAGCTGCGGAGGACGACGACTTCGTCTTCCAACAATCGTCGCAGGGTCGTCACCACAGGCAGTTACGGGCGGCGTTGGTGATCAGGATCGCCGCTGTGCCGCCACCAGGTCACTGGCGGAGGCGATCAGCCGCTCGGCAATCGCTTCGGCATTGATCGTGAAACGCCCGTTGGCGATTGCCTGTCTGATTTCCGCCACGCGAGCGGAATCGAAGGGCTCCACATCGCCACTGGCCTGCAGTCCTGCCGCCAGTTCGCTCAAGTGAACCTCGCTGGCGGCAGTCGTCGCCGATTTCGCGATGGTCGTGCGGCTGCGCGTTTCGCCAACTGGGGTGGCGGAGTTGGTTGTGCTGTCGATCTTCACGGTGACGCCCCTTGAACGGTTGTCCTCAACTCACTAATCGGCGGACGGCGATGGAACTTTAGCACTTTTTGTTCGCATCAAAGCGCGCTTCGCCTGCTGATCGCCTGCCGATCAGTAACTTACCTCGACGATGCCGCCGCGCCGGGCGATGCCGCTGACGACTTGTCCGGAGGCCGTTCGCACTTGCGCGACCTGACCCTCTCCGGCGTTGTTCAGGGCCTTTCCCTCATTGCTTACGCTGAATCCCGCGCCGCTCGAAAGCAGTTTCACGCTCTGTCCCTGTTGCACCACCCAGGCAGCGCTGAGCAACTCGCTGCGCAGCGGTTGGCCGGCAGCGATACCTTGTCGCGTCGTCTTGCCGATTGCCTGCGCCGGGTCGGTCAGAACACTGGCGGGAAGCGCACCGAGATCACCGCTCTGCGGCAGCAGGTCGGCAACGCCGATCTGCTGCCCGGGTCCGAGCTGCCGTGCCGCGACGAGGTAGCTGCCGGCAATCCGGATCTGTACCGGCACGTACACCGTCCACCGGCCCGGGCCGAGGCAACGCACGCCTACCGTGGTGTTCCCCCACAGGCGGCTTCCCGGCGGCACGAATGGTTCGAATGCGTCGCAGGCCGTGAGCCGGGCGTGCCGATCAAGTCGGCCGATCTGCACGCTTACCGTTCCCGGCAGGCCGGCGGTCTGTGTCTGCAGATAGTCGCTGAGTGCGGCCGACAGCGCGGTCTGCGCGCCGGCTACCCTGCTCGTCAGAGCAAGCAGCGAAAGGACGAGGACGGCGGCGAGGGAATGCCAGCCGGAATATCGCTTGGCGACGGGACGTACAGGCATGCTGCCATTTTGCCTCAATCCTGCGGGTGTCGACAGAAATTGGCGCTGCATGCCGCCTGCTGCCCGGTGCCCGGCGGCAATATTTGCCGTATCGCCGGCAAGGATGGTCCCGGAGTGGCCGCCGGGTGGTGCGGATCGCTGCCTGGCCGGCGACTGGACCCCGGGGTCGGACGGCGCTGCCTCGCCGGAGGCCGGCCGCCCGGTGGCAGGTCGGGTGGCCGTGACGCCTTCGGGTGCGGCGAATGGACCTGGCGCCGCCGTCGTCCTCCGGTGTCATGGCACGCCTATTGCTTGGATGATTCACGTCCGACCGATCAGGGAGCGTCCGATGCTCAGCAAACTTGAGCGCAATCTCCAGTTCCAGCAGCAGGCACTTGGCCTGCGCGCCAGCAGGCAGCAGGTGTTGGCAGGAAACATCGCCAACGCCGATACGCCGAACTTCAAGGCGCGCGATTTCGACTTCGCCGCCGCACTCGCTGGTGCGCTTGCCGGCAGGCCGGCTGCCAGCCTGCCGCTGGTGATGACCGTGCCGCGCCACTTGGCGGGCGAGCCGAATGAGCGGTCACTGTCGCTGCTCTATCGCCAGCCGCTACAGCCGAGTGCCGACGGCAATACGGTCGAGATGGATGTCGAGGCGGCGCAACTCGCCGAGAACAGCGTCTTCTACGAGGCCGGGCTGACCTTCATCACCGGCAAGATCAGGACCATGATGACGGCGTTGCAGGGGCAATAGTCATGGGCATGTTCACCACCTTCCACGTTGCCGGCAGCGCCTTGACGGCCCAGTCGATCCGCCTCAATGCGGTTGCCAGCAACATGGCCAACGCGGAAAGCGTGATCGGTTCCGATGGCAAACCCTATCGCGCCAGGCAGGTCGTCTTTGCCGCGACGCCGATGGGCGATGCCGCGGCACAGGGTGTCCGCGTGACCCGCGTCGTCGAGGACAGCAGCCCGGGCCGCCTGGTGTATGACCCGCGCAACCCGGCGGCGAACGACCGGGGTTACGTGGAGATGCCGAACGTCAGCGTGGTCGACGAGATGACGAACATGATTTCCGCGGCACGCGCCTACCAGACTAATGCCGAGGTGATGAACTCGGCCAAGCAGCTGCTGCTCAAGACGCTGAGCATTGGTCAGTAGTCATCACCGATCCCCAAGTCGAGGAGAGTTCCATGGCAAGTGTTCTTCCGGCAATCAGCGCTGCAAGCACCATCTTTTCCGCGCTCAATGCGGGCTCGGGCGACAGTGGCACGGCGGCGACCAGCAGCGAGGAAGTGCAGAACCGCTTTCTCAAGCTGCTGGTGACCCAGTTGCAGAACCAGGATCCGCTCAACCCGCTGGACAACGCCGCGGTGACCACACAGGTTTCCCAGATCAGCACCGTTACCGGGATCGAGAAGTTGAACACCACCCTGGAGGCACTCCTGGGCAGTTATCAGGATGCGCAGGCCATGCAGGGCGCGTCATTGATGGGCCGCAACGTGCTCACTGCCGGTTCGCGGTTGTCGCTGGCCGCTGGCCAGGCGGTTGCCGGTGTCCAACTGGCCGAAGCCGCCGACCAAGTCAAGCTGACGATCGTCGATGGCGCGGGAACGGTCGTGCAGAGCCAGAATCTCGGGGCGAGGGATGCGGGAAGCTTCAGTTTCGCCTGGGATGGCAGGAACGATGCCGGGCTGCCGGTAGCTCCCGGGAATTACAGCTTCCGCGTCAACGCGCTGCGTGGTGCCGACAAGGTGGCCGCCGAACCGTTGCAACTTGGTACGGTATCTGCTTTGGTCAGGACGGCAAAGGGTTTTGAACTGGACGTCAGCGGCGCGGGCCGGATCCGTTTCGACCAGGTGCAACAGATTCTCTAGCACAATCGGGGGACAGGATGAGTTTCCAACAGGGTTTGAGTGGTCTCGATGCGGCAGCCTCGGCGCTCGACGTCATCGGCAACAACGTCGCCAACGCCAGCACGGTCGGTTTCAAGCGCGCCAACACCAACTTCGCCGATGTCTATGCCGCGTCCCTGGGCATCGTCGGCGCCTCGCAGATCGGCATCGGCGTGTCGGTGGGTGCGATCCAGCAACAGTTCACCCAAGGCAACCTGAGCACTACCGACAATGCTCTCGATCTTGCGGTCAACGGTGGCGGCTTCTTTCGCATGAGCGACGATGGCGCCATCAGCTATACACGCAACGGTCAGTTCCACATCGACAACCAGGGCTACATCATCAATGACCAGAACCTCCGGCTGACCGGCTATCCGGTGAGCGTCAACGGCGTCATCACGCCATCCAATCCAATCGAACTGCAACTGTCGGCAAGCCAGATTCCACCCCGGGCGACGAGCGACCCGCTGGCGGGCGATGTGACGGCTGTCCTCAATCTCGATGCGCGTGCGACCGTCCCGGTGCTGGCTCCCTTTGATTACAGCAACCCGGCGACCTACAATTTCTCGACCGCGCTGACCGTTTTCGATACGCTGGGAGTGTCGCACAACCTGACGACCTATTACGTGCTGAACGCGCCGACACCCCCGGCAGGCGGCGAATGGACGGTGCACGCAACGCTCGACGGCGCCAACCCGCAGACACTGGCCGGCAACCTCGTCTTCAACACATCGGGGGCACTGAGTTCGACCCCGACCTACACCCTGCCGTCGTGGCCGCTGAGCAGCGGCGCCCAGACGCCGTGGTCACCGGGCGTGATCGACTTCACGGGAACGACACAGTATGGCAGTGCCTCGAGCGTGGACCGCCTGGCGCAGGGCGGCTACGCGACCGGCAGCCTGGTCGGTATCGGTGTCCTTGACGACGGTATCGTTCAGGGTCGTTACAGCAACGGCCAGACGCGCAGCATGGGACAGTTGGTTCTGGCCACATTTGCCGACCCCAATGGCCTGCTCAACCTTGGCAACAATCAGTGGAGTGAGACCTCGACCTCCGGACCGGAACTGGTCGGTGCGCCGGCAACGGGAAGTCGCGGCGTCATTCAGTCGGCGGCCGTCGAGGACTCCAATGTCGATCTGACCAACGAACTGGTGGCGATGATCACCGCGCAGCGCAACTATCAGGCGAACGCGCAGACGATCAAGACACAGGACCAGATCATGCAGACGCTGATCAACCTGCGCTGATCGCCGCATGATTGACTACATGGAGGCTGCATGGATCGGCTGATCTACACGGCCATGAGCGGCGCCAAGCAGGCCTTTCTCCAGCAGGCCGGAGTTGCGCACAATCTGGCCAATGCCTCGACCGCCGGCTACCGGGCAATGGAGAACCGCTTCCGCGCCGTGCCCTTGCTCGGCGCGGGCCAACCGACGCGGGCGTTTGCGATCGACGCCTCGGTAGCCAACAGTTTCGAACAGGGCCCGATGCTGACCACCGGCCGGCCGCTCGACGTGGCGCTGCGCGGGCGAGGCTGGATTGCCGTTCAGGCACCTGACGGCAGCGAGGCGTACACGCGTGCCGGAAACCTGGTCACCGACGCCAACGGCGTCCTGCAGACCAGCGCCGGCAACCTCGTTGTCGGCGAAGGCGGGCCGATCGCGCTGCCGCCAGACAACAACATCGCCATTGCGGCCGACGGTACGGTATCGGGCGTACCACGTCCCGGGGCCGGAGCGGCGAGCAGCGTCAATGTGATTGGCCGGATCAAGCTCGTCAATCCACCGGAAGGCGATCTGGTGCGTGGTGATGACGGCCTTTTCCGCACGCGCAACGGCGAGCCTGCCATCGCGGATGAGACCGTGCAGCTGGAGCCTGGCGCGCTCGAGGGCAGCAACGTCAATTCGGTCGACGCCATGGTGCGGATGATCAGCCTTGCGCGCCAATTCGAACTGCAGGTCAGGATGCTGCAGACGGCCGAAGCGAACGCCCGTGCCGCGACGACCCTGCTTACCATGAACCGCTGATCGGAACGCGATGATCACCTCTCTCTGGACCGCGAGTACCGGTCTCAACGCACAGCAGGTGCAGATCGACATCATCGCCAACAACCTGGCGAACGTCAGCACCAACGGCTTCAAGCAGGCACGGGGAATCTTCGCCGACCTGCTCTACAAAACGGTGCGCCAGCCCGGTGCGCAGTCGTCGCAGACGACCCAGATTCCCGACGGACTGCAGATCGGCCTGGGCACCACGCCGGTGTCGACCGGGCGCATCTTCACGCAGGGTTCGCTGCAGCAGACCGGCAACAGCCTCGACATGGCGATCGATGGCGCGGGTTTCTTCCAGGTCCTGCTGCCGGATGGAACCAGCGCCTACACTCGCGACGGATCGTTCCAGAAGGACAATCAGGGGCAGATCGTCACCGCCAGCGGCTATCCGGTACAGCCGGCAATCACCATCCCGCAGAACGCCCTGACCGTGACCGTTGCCACCGACGGCGTCGTCAGCGTCACCCTGCCGAACGCGGCGGCGCCCGTGCAGATCGGCACCATCCAGGTGGCGACGTTCATCAACAACGGGGGGCTGCAGAGTCTCGGCGACAATCTCTACCAGGAGACGGCGTCGAGCGGTACGCCAACGCTCAATACGCCGGGCAGTAACGGCGCCGGCATGGTGGTCCAGTCCTATGTCGAAGCGTCGAACGTGAATGTGGCGCAGGAACTGGTACTGATGATCCAGACGCAGCGGGCGTACGAGCTGAACGCCAAGGTCGTGTCGACCTCCGACCAGATGCTCGGGCGCCTGACGCAACTGTAGGGAATCCGCCATGCCTGCCCGCTCGTCCTTGCTGCCGGCCGCACTGCTGCTGCTCGCCGCCTGTACCACCGTTCCGCCTACCAATGTCCATCAGCCGATGACGGCCAGGCCGCAGCCGCGACCGGAGCAACTGGCAGCAGCGCTGGCGTCGACGGGCAGCATCTATCAGGCAGGTGCCTCGCGCACGCTGTTCGAGGATCGGCGGGCCCGCCATGTCGGCGATACCATCACGGTGACGATTACCGAAAACACCTCGGCGGCGACCAAGTCGAACAACAGCGTCGCCAAGACCGGCAGCATCAACGCCTCGATCGGGCCCAACCTCAATCTGCCGGGGAAGACGCTGACCGAACTGAAGACGAGCAGCAGCAACGTTGCCAGTGGCAAGGGCGATGCAGCGGCCAACAACGTGTTTACCGGGACGATCACGGTGACGGTCGTCGAAGTCCTGCCGAACGGCAATCTGCTCGTTTCCGGCGAGAAGCAGGTCGCGATCGGTCACGGGCAGGAGTACATCCGCCTGTCGGGTGTCGTCAACCCCTACTTCGTCAACGCGACCAACACCATCGCTTCGTCACAGATTGCCGATGCACGCATCGAGTACAAGGAGAGCGGCGCGATCAGCGAGGCGCAGGTGATGGGCTGGCTGGCGCGCTTCTTCCTCACCGTTCTGCCCTTCTGAGTGGCAGCCGGGGGAGCGGTCGTGCGCACGCCAGCCTGCACGGACGCCAGCGCGCGGATGACGCAGGATTTCGGGCGGCGGGATGATGGCACAGCCGTGTTTGCACGGCGCGCTCCGTGCGCTGCAGCAGAGGACTCGCCGAGCCGCGCTCGCCGGGCGCGGGGAAGGGTGGGCAACGCCGCCGACCGGCGGTGCCCTCGCCATGGACTGAACCATGAACTCTGAGGAAGGGGGGGTCATGTTATCGATCGTCGCCGCAATGCCTGTCCGCAGCCACCTCGCGGCAGCAGCCTTCGCCGTCCTGGCCGTTGTCGTGCCGCACACCCTGGCGGCGGCGGAGCGGATCAAGGATCTGGCGTCGCTGCAGGGAGTGCGCAACAACCAGCTCGTGGGTTACGGGCTGGTGGTCGGGCTCGACGGCAGCGGCGACCAGACGACGCAGGCGCCTTTCACCTCGCAGAGCATCATCAACATGCTGGCGCAGCTCGGTACGACCGTCAACTCCGTGCAGGGGCTGCAGCTGAAGAACGTTGCGGCGGTCATGGTGACCGCCAATCTGCCGCCCTTCGCGCGCATCGGCCAGCAGATCGACGTCACCGTGTCATCGATGGGGAACGCCAAGAGCCTGCGTGGCGGAACGCTGGTGATGACGCCGCTGAAGGGGGCCGACGGCCAGATCTACGCCCAGGCGCAGGGGAATCTGCTGGTCGGCGGTGCCGGTGCCGCCTCCGGCGGCAGCAAGGTCGTCGTCAACCATCTGCTGGCGGGCCGCATTGCCGGCGGTGCGACCGTCGAGCGCGAGGTGCCGACGGCACTTGGCCAGGGCCCATTCGTTCACTATGAGCTGGCAGCGACCGATTTCGGGACGGTGCAGAAGATGGTCGAGGCGATCAACCGGGAAACCGCACCCGGTACTGCACAGGCACTCGACGGACGGGTGATTCGCGTCATCGCTCCCGAAGAGGCGAACAGTCGTGTCGCGTTCCTCGGGCGGATCGAGAACCTCGAGGTTCGGCCGGCGAAGTCGGTGGCCAAGGTGATCATCAATCCGCGCACCGGCTCGGTGGTCATGAACCAGACCGTCACAATCGACTCGTGCGCAGTCGCTCATGGTAATCTTTCGGTCATCGTCAACACCGAGCAGAAGGTCAGTCAGCCCAACCCGCTGTCACCGGGGCAGACGGTGACGACGACGCAGAGCGAGATCGACATCAAGCAGGGCGGCGGCTCGCTGATCCAGCTCAAGGCGGGCGTCAGCCTCGCCGAGGTGGTGAAGGCGATCAATGCGCTGGGCGCTGGACCACAGGATCTGCTGTCGATCCTGCAATCGATGAAGGCGGCCGGCGCGCTGCGGGCCGACCTCGAGATCATCTGAGCGCCCTCCCGGGAGAACGAGCCGTGTGCCAGTCATGAAAGCGCCGCTGCCTGCAACCCAACGCCTGGTACTCGACCCCGCTGTCGCCGGCGACCTGCGCAACCGGTTGCGCATCGACCCGCAGGCGGGAGTCAGGCAGGCGGCGCGACAGTTCGAAGGCATGCTTCTGCACCAGATCCTGAAAAGCATGCGCGATGCGACGCCGGCCAGTGGCCTGCTGGACACTGAGCAGAGCCGCTTCTTCGCCGCCATCGGCGATCAGCAGATGGCGCAGGAGCTTGCCTCGCAGTCACCGCTCGGTTTCGCCAGCCTGATCGAGCGGCAGCTGGCACGGCAACAGTCCGGGGTTGTGGCGACGCTGCCGGCCGCGCCGGGTGCAGGGTTGCCGGCACAGCCCGTACTGCCGGCGCGGCGCGCTCTTCCCGCCGTCGTGACCGCATTGCCCGCCGTGCCGGGTGCGGCCGCCGCGCAGCCGGAAGCGACTGCCGACCGTGCGCGGCGCCGGCGCGACTTCGTTGACCGCGTCTGGCCGCACGCCGTCGAGGCGGCGGCCACGACCGGTATCCCGGCGCAATTCCTGGTTGCCCAGTCGGCGCTCGAGAGCGGCTGGGGAAAGCGTGAACTGCGCGCTGCCGACGGCTCGCCCAGCTTCAATGTCTTCGGTATCAAGGCCGGCCGCGGCTGGGTGGGGCCGACCGTCGAAGTGCCGACGACCGAATTCGTCGATGGCGTGCCACAGACGGTACGCGCGCGGTTCCGCGCCTACGCTTCGTATGCCGAAGCTTTCCGCGACTACGCGCAGCTGCTCGGCAGCCACCCGCGCTACGCCAGCGTCGTCGGACAGCAGGATGGCGTCCAGTTTGCCCGTTCCCTGCAACGGGCGGGCTATGCGACCGATCCGATGTACGCCGACAAGCTCGCTCGCATCATTGGCGGCGACACATTGAGGCAGGCGCTTTCCGTCGCCTGATTTTCTGCTCCGGGAAGCTAAACTTTCCCGTCGGGCGGCCGTTGACAGGGACATCAACCAGGAATTGATCGAATGGGCTCAGGAATCCTCGGTACAGGTGTCAGCGGCTTGTTGGCGGCGCAGTACGGGTTGCAGACGACCGAGCACAACATTGCCAACGCCAACACCCCCGGATACACGCGGCAGCGGGTCATCCAGGGCAGCAACGCGGGCGACATGACCGGCGGCGGGTTTCTCGGCCGGGGCGTCCATATCGCGACCGTCGAGCGGGTCTATAGCCGTTTTCTCACCGAGCAGGTGGATCAGGCGCAGGCAGGCGCCAGCCAGCTGGACAGCTACGCGGCGCACATCAGACGCATTGACTCCTTGCTGGCTGACGCGCAAGCAGGCCTGTCACCCGCACTGCAGGGTTTCTTTGACGGGGTGGCGCAGGTGGCGGCAAATCCGTCCAACCTTTCGAGCCGTCAGCTGATGATTTCCAGTGCGCAGGGACTGAGCGCCCGCTATCAGTCGCTGGGCACGCAGCTCGCACAGATGTACGACCAGATCAATGGCGAGATCAGGGACAGTGTCACGGCGATCAATTCGCACGCCGAGCAGATCGCCCGCCTGAACGAGCAGATCGGCCTTGCCCAGGCGACCAGCGGCCACTCGCCCAATGACCTCCTCGATGCGCGCGACTACCAGGTGGCCGAACTGAACAAGCTCATCAGGGTGAAGACGAGCAGCAGTGGTGACGGCAGTGTCAGCGTCTTCATCGGCAGCGGTCAGCAACTGGTCGTCGGCTCGCAGTCGACGGCCCTGGCGGTGACAGCTTCTGCCGGCGATCTGTCGCGTCTGGTGGTCGGTTTGAAGACCAATACCGGGGTGCAGGAGATGTCCCAGTCTTTGATCGAAGGGGGTGCATTGGGGGGGCTGCTGGATTTCCGAAGCGATTCCCTCGATCGGGCGAGCAACGAGCTCGGGCGAAACGCCGTTTCGCTGGCTCTGACCGTCAATGCGCAGGCCGAGCTCGGTCAGGATTTGCTGGGGCAGTCGCTCCTGTCGACGCCGCCGTCGGGCTTCACTCCCGCCTTGTTCACGGTAGGCGGGCCGGAAGTGCGGGCCGACGGCAGGAATCCGCCGGGCAGTCCGACGGTGACGGCGGCGTTTGCGACGCCGGTCCCGTTCAGTGGCAATTTCTACACCGACCTTGTCGCCAGCGACTATCGCCTCACTTCCGATGGCAGCAGCGTGACGCTGACGCGCGTGCGGGATGACCGGCAGTGGACGGCGGCCGATCTGGCAACGCTCGATGCGCAACTGCAGGCCGAGCCGCAAGGTTTCACGATCACCTCGTCGGGACCGCTGGCGGCAGGGACCAGCTATCTCATTCAGCCCACCCGCGACGCGGCGCGCCGGATTGCCGTCAATCCGGCGATGCTTGCCGATCCGCGCCTGATTCCGGCGGCGGCGCCGGTTCGCACCACTGCCGGAGCGGCCAACACCGGGTCGGCAGCGATCTCTCCCGGCAGCGTCGGGCCAGGGTACGAGGCGCTCGGCCCGCTCCTGCCGCTGACGGTGGTAGTGGACAACGGCCAACTGCGCAACTTTCCGGCAGGCAGCCGGGTGTCGATCGACGGCGGTCCGCCGCAGCTGATCGCGGGCCCGGGCAGCGGTGTCGCGTATGCGAGCGGCGCGACCATCACCCTGGTGGGCGCGAGCAGCGCCGCTCCGCCCAGCGGCATCAGTTTCAGCATCAGTGGCGTGCCGAACAACGGCGACAGCTTCGTCCTGGCAAGAAACCCGGCTGCCACCAGCGATGGCCGCAACGTCCTGGCGCTCGGGCAGCTGCAGACGCTCGACACCATGTCGGGCAAGACGGTTTCGTTCCAGGAAAGCTACGCCGAACTGGTCAGCGAGAACGGCAGCAGGACCCGGCAGGTGCAGGTGGGCGCCGAGGCGCAGAAGGTGTTGCTGAAACAGGCGCAGGACAGCCGTGATTCGCTTTCCGGCGTCAACCTCGACGAGGAGGCGGCCAACCTGATCCGCTATCAGCAGGCCTACCAGGCGGCGGCAAAGGCTCTGGAGATTGCCTCAAGCCTGTTCAACACGATCCTCGAGCTCGGCGCTCGCTAGGTGCGGGGATTCTTCGGCGCAACGACGATCGCCGGGGCGGCATCGGCATCACTCCGGCGCGGGTTGCCGGATTCCTGACTGCCGCAGGACCGGAGCTTCACGGGAAGGAACCATGGATGCGGATCAGTACCAGCCAGATTTACGCAGCCGGCGCCAGCGGCATCGAGCGCCGGCAGAACGAACTCCTCAGGCTGCAGGAGCAACTCTCCAGCGGCCGCCGCGTGCTGACGCCAGCTGACGATCCGGTCGCCGCTGCCCGCGCGCTGGAGGTCACCCAGGCGAAGCAAGTCGGCGCCCAGTACGCGCGCAATCAGGGCATCGCCAGCGACCGCCTGCGGCTCGTCGACAGCCAGCTGACGAGTCTGACCGATGTCCTGCAGAGCGTGCGTAGCCGGATCATCCAGGCGGGCAACACGGTCCTCGCCGACAGCGATCGGCAGGCGCTGGCGAGCGAACTCGAGGCCCGGTTCGAGGAGGTCCTCGGCATCGCCAACAGCCGCAGCGCCGAGGGGGAGTACCTCTTCTCCGGCCATCTCGGGGCGACGATGCCGTTTGCCCGTGGCGCCGCGGTACCGCCGGCAACGAGCGGTTTCGTCCGTTACTTCGGCGACGATGGCGAGCGGCTGCTACAGGTTGCTGCGTCGCAGCAGATGGCGACCGGCGTTGCGGGCAGCGAGCTGTTCATGCAGATTCGCGAAGGAAACGGCAGTTTCGTCGCCGCTGCCAGCGGCAACGGGCCCGGCCTGCCGAACCAGGGAAACGGTGTCATCGGGCTGGGTTCGGTTCTTGATCAGGGGCAGTGGGCGGCGGCCCTGAATGGCGGCTTCGGCTGGCAGGGAACGACCGATCGCGCCTTGCAGATTCGTTTCTCGACGGTGGCGGGGGCGAGCAGCTATCAGCTTTTCGACGTCTCGCAGCCGGCGCCGCCAGCGGCAGCACTGCCGCCAACGGCGGTCGGGCCGGTCCTCCCCTTCACGCCCGGGCAGGCGATCCCGCTGGTCAGCACGCAACCGCCGGCGCCTTCGGCAGGAATCGATTTCGGCGCCCAGGTGGTGATCACCGGGTCTCCGGCTGCCGGTGACACCTTCAGCATCCGGCCGAACGTCGGCAAGAGCGTCTTCCAGACCCTGCAGGAGACGATCGACCTGCTGCGTCTGCCGCTCGGCTCGAGTACGGCGCGGACCGAGTTCAGCGGCAAGCTGCAGGGGCACCTGGCAGGCATCGATCAGGCACTGGCGAAAGCCGGCGAGGTGCAGTCGAGCGTCGGCACGCGCCTGCAGACGCTCGAGGGACTGAGCGACAGCGCCGCCGTGCTCGACATCCAGTATCAGGAGACCCTCTCCGATCTCGTCGACCTCGACTACGTCCGGGCGATCTCGGACTTCACCAGGGAGCAGGCCACCCTCGAAGCGGCACAGAAGTCCTTTGTCGCGATCAGCGGGTTGAGCCTGTTCAAGTACCTGTGAACCTCAGCCTTCCGCTACGGGTTGCCGGGGCGTGCCTGTCCGGGGTGCTGCTTGGCGCCTGCGGCACGGTTGACTGGAGCGGCCAGCCGGAGCCGGTCGGGGATCCGCGCGACCGCGCCTTGACGCAGGCCCCGAATCCGACGGTCAGTCTGCCGCCGGTGAAGGCAGCCGCGCTTGCCGGCTCCGTCGGCTACATGGTCAACCAGTACGGCGGGCCGGCGCAGTATCTCAATTACGGCGCTGCCGCAGTCGTCGCCGCCTACGTCATCTACGATCCGCTGGCGCCCAACTGGACGATCGAGGAGACCCTGCTCGAAGGCGATACCTATCGTCTGGCGATGCGTGCCAAGAGTTTCCGCATCGGCGGTGATGGCGAGTCGGGGCTGATCTTCAAGCGGCGGGCGCTGCAGTTGCAGCGGCAGCGCGGTTTCGCCGCCTACCGGGTGCTCGACTACTCGGAAGGAATCGAATCGAGTACCCCGTTCACCCATCGCTATGCCGAAGGGGTCTTCCAGCTCGTGGCGGCCGACCCCGCGCGCAAGCCGTGATCCGGTGTGGCGAGTCGCCGGCAGGCCTGCAACCGGCGCCGGCGGTCATTGCGGGCGCGTCCGCGTCGGAGGCGCGTGCCGCGATCCGCAAGAGGACGGACCACAGCGGCTCCAGCGCAAGTGTCGGCTGGAGCACCGACATTCCCGTCAACGATCAACCTCGTCGGCTGGGCGCTGGCGCGACAGTTCGCGAAGGATTCCTGCGACGGACCAGAGCATCAGCGCGACGCCGGTCGCCACCGTCAGGATGGCGGTCGCGGTACTCGTCGGAAAGTCCGGAATGAAGAGCGTCTGCCGCCGCGCCAGCCACATCAGGCCGCTGGCGACGATCAGGGTGCCGGCAACGTCGAGCAGCGCGTAGAGCATCACCTTCGCGGTGACGCGCGGGCGGTGACGGCGGTCCATGGCGTGCGCTAGCCGTCCCGTTCGCCCGACCGATCACATGACATCACGCCCGGGGGCCTTGTTTGCCGCGACGGCACAGCGCTCCCATTGCTGATCCGATTGAGTGGACGAACGATCAGCGGACGCGCATGCCCGGCTGCGCACCATCATCCGGTGCCAGCAGGAAGATGCCGGCTACCGCCCCGTCCGGGTCGGCGGCAGCGAGGATCATTCCTTCGGACATCCCGAACTTCATCTTGCGCGGCGCCAGGTTGGCGACCATCACCGTCAGGCGGCCAACCAGCGCCGCCGGATCGTAGGCGGCCTTGATGCCGGCAAAGACCTGTCGCGTCCCCAGTGGGCCGACGTCGAGCAGCAGCCGCAGCAGCTTGTCGGCGCCCTCGACCTGTTCGGCTGCGCTGATGCGGGCGATGCGCAGATCGCTGCGCAGGAAGTCGTCGATGCCGATGTGCGGGCCGGCCGCCGTCGGCACGGCTGCCTGTGCCACGGCGACGGCAGCCGCCTTCTCCTGGTGTTCGGCGTGCTTCTGTGGTGCGACGGGCGGGGTGGTTGCCAGCGACTCGCGATTGGCGGCCAGCAGCGCGTCGATCTGCCGCTTGTCCACCCGCGTCAGCATGTGCTGGTAGCCGTTGATCACGTGCCCCGCTGCGAGCACCGTTGCCGTGTCGTCCCAGACCAGCGGGGCGACGTTGAGGAAGTCCTCGGTCTTCGCGGCGAGCGCCGGCAGGACCGGCTTCAGCAGGATGGCGAACAGCCGGAAAAGGTTGATCGCGTTGCTGCAGGCCGCCTGCAGTTCGCCCTCGCGACCCGGCTGGCGCGCCAGTTCCCACGGCTTGACGCTGTCCACGTACTGGTTGGCGAGATCGGTCAGCGCCATGATCTCGCGGATTGCCTTGCTGAACTCGCGCGCCTCGTAGTGTTCGGCGATCAGCCGGCGGCGTTCGCGGATCGCCGCGATCGCCGGCAGCGATTCGTCACAGGTGCACAGGCGCCCGCCGAACCTGCGGACGATGAAAGCGGCCGAACGGCTGGCGATGTTGACGAACTTGCCGACCAGATCCGAGTTCACGCGGGCGATGAAATCGTCGAGGTTGAGGTCGATGTCCTCCATCGAGCCGCCAAGCTTGGCCGCGTAGTAGTAGCGCAGCCACTCCGGGTCGAGGCCCTGGACGAGGTAACTGGCGGCGGTGATGAAGGTGCCGCGCGACTTTGACATCTTGGCTCCGTCGACCGTCAGAAAACCATGCGCGAAGACCTTGCTCGGCGTCCGGTAGCCCGCATGCTCGAGTTCGGCCGGCCAGAACAGCGCGTGGAAGTAGAGGATGTCCTTGCCGATGAAATGGTAGAGCTCGGTCGTCGAGTCCGGCCGCCAGTACTCGTCGAAATCCAGCCCCAGGCGATCGCAGAGGTTGCGGAAGGCGCCCATGTAACCGATCGGCGCATCGAGCCAGACGTAGAAGTACTTGCCCGGCGCATCCGGGATCTCGAAACCGAAGTAGGGTGCATCGCGCGAGATGTCCCAGTCAGTCAGGCGGTTCTCGTCGGCGGTGCCGAGCCATTCCTGCAGCTTGTTCGCCGCTTCGTTCTGCAGGCGGCCCTCGGCCTGCGTCCAGCGGCGCAGGAAGCTCTGGCAGCGCGGGTCCGAGAGGCGGAAGAAGAAGTGCTCGGACCGCCGCAGCTCCGGCCGCGCACCGGACACCGCCGAGTAGGGGTTCTTCAGCTCGTCGGCGGTGTAGGCGGCACCGCAGCTCTCGCAGTTGTCACCGTATTGGTCGGCGGCACCGCACTTCGGGCATTCGCCCTTGATGAAGCGGTCGGGCAGGAACATCTGCTTCAACGGGTCGTAGTACTGCTCGATCGTGCGCGTCTCGATCAGCCCGGCAGCGCGCAGGCGCGAGTAGATCTCGTTGGCGCAGGCGCGGGTTTCGGACGAGTGCGTCGTGTAATAGTTGTCGAAGCCGATGTGGAAGCCGGCGAAGTCGCGCGTGTGCTCGCCATGCACCCGTTCGATCAATGCCTCCGGCGTGATCCCTTCCTGCTCGGCGCGCAACATGATCGGCGTTCCGTGCGTGTCGTCGGCGCAGACGTACCAGCACTGATGGCCGCGCATCTTCTGGAAGCGGACCCAGATGTCGGTCTGGATGTACTCGACGAGATGGCCGAGATGGATTGCGCCGTTAGCATAGGGCAGTGCGGATGTGACCAGAATCTTGCGTGTCATCGGCGTCGGTGCAAACGGGCAAAGGCAGCATTCTACCAAACGGACCTGGCCGCGCCGGCTTCATCTGCGGGTGGCGGCTGCGCGGCCGGCGCCATCGACGCTGGCCGTGCAGCATCGCGATGGCGTCGGCGCAGATCGTATCTTCGCTTCGCCCGAACGGAGCTGGCGACCTCTCCCGGTTAGTGTCGGAAAACTTTACACTCCGCAGAAGAGATCCACGCAATGACTTTTTAATCGCTATAGATCAGATACTTGTCGAGAACTCGGAAATCGGGCATGAATGTTGCTCGTCGGCAGTAACCGTTCACACCCACCCTTGCCAGCAGCACCCTCGTGCTTGACGAACCAACACCTTGCCAGAGAGCACGGGGTCCAGGAGGCAGGGGCGTGTGAACGGTCACCCTCAGCAAGCATCAACTTGGTTTCCGACCTGTACGCCTTTCGATAGGAGCAAAGCAATCATGGCACTTGAAAAACTCACCCGCTTGAACACCTTGAAACGCTGGGGAATCGCAACTCTGGCCAGCCTCGCGCTCGCCGGTACTGCGCAAGCCGCTTCACTGGTAATCCTCACGGAAAACCTTGACGGCAATTTTTTTGTTGACCCGAGCCTGGCTTATTCGGCTCAGCTAGGCGGCGGCTCGTCCACAGCGACCAGCGGTGGACCTTACGCAGGAACGAACGGCAAGACGTGGGGTGGCAATTTCTTCCGCAATGCAACTGGCGGCGGCGGTCAACCCGGGAACTTGTTTCAGTTGAGCTTTGGCAATTTGCCTTCGCACACCGGTGTATCGATCGATTTCATGCTGGGATTCCTGGATTCATGGGATAGTTTTAACGGATCTCCCGCACCGGACAACCTGAACCTTTACATCGATGGCAACTTGGTCGCAACGCTCACCAGCAACCAGGCGAGCGGGACGCAAGTCAACTACGGCGGTGGCACGCTGATTGCGGGTGCAACACAAATCGATTCCAATCAGTTCTTCAGTGACGTCTTGGTCGACATGGGTTCTGCGTCGTTTCTGAATCTTGCGCACACTGGCTCGACTCTGACCTTTGGCATTCAAGCCGCGGGTGCAGGTTGGCAAGGTGGCGGTGATGAGTCCTGGGGTATCGATTCGTTCAGCATTACACTCAATGGCGTCGGCGGTGGCGGCAACAACGTGCCGGAACCCGCGAGCCTCGCGTTGCTGGGCTTGGGCCTTGCCGGATTGGGGTTTGGCCGCCGCAAACTCATGCGTTGATCGAACAAGATTCCATTTCGGAAAGCCCCGCCAGTGCGGGGTTTTTCGTCTGTTCGCCGCGCTTCATGTCAGGACGTTCCCGCGCCCGCGCCTGTGCACTGCAATGCGAACCACGGCTGCTTGATTGGCAATGTGACGGCAGTTCCAGGTCAGTAGAAAGTCGACGTGATGCAGCGTCGCAACAGCAATGATTGTCTTGCTCGGGCGAGCCGTCAGGTAGCTGATGACGGATGTTCCGCGACACCCAACGTCAAACGTCGCCGGCCCTGCGCTGCTCTGTCGCGCAGCATCCGGTGGACCGCAGGCTTGGGCGTCGAAAGCTATTGCCCCTTGGTCGTCTTGATCGCGGTGATGAACTGGCCCCGGATGCGACGCATCTCATCGCCAGTCAAGCGCTGTCCGGACAGAGCAGCCGACACCTTGGCGATGAGCGGTCGGTCGTACTCTGGCGGGATCGTTCGTTGAGTCGTGACGTGCGTCACCAACGGCACAAGTTGATCCGGGTTGATGATGGCCAGCATCTCGGCAATTACCGCAGTTGCAGCAGCCTCCAGGCTGATTGCCTGAGGAGCCGCAAACGCGTTACTGGGGGGTGTCACTGGTGCGGCTGGGGGGGGCGAAGAAGTCGCAGTGGGAACGATCAGGTCAAAGTGGCTGCCGAACCACGCGGAATCGAGTGCCGTCACGGAGTCAGCCTCCATCTGGAGGGAAGGGCTGACGTTCGTGGTGGGGTCGCCGGCAGCGAGAATGTGTACGCGCACACCGAACGATTGGGCGACCTGGAAAGCGATGCGCAAATCGTCGTCGCCAGTGACGACAACGGCGTCGGAAATCGCCCGATTTCGGGCGAGGTCGATGATGTCGGTGACGATGAGGGAGTCGACGCCCTTCTGCTCGCCGCTACTGTTCAGGGCACCGAGCCGCAGTTTGACACCGGAGAGCAACGCGAGGGCCGATTGATCGAGCGACATGCGTGGTCCCGGCATGGCGTCGTACCAATAGACGCGGAGCAGAGGGAGGTTGTCGGTGGTCGCTGCCGCTGCATGGCACAAGGCGTTCAGCATCGCCCGAGGCGACCTGACCGAAACCTGCTTGCGGGTGATGGGCGGCCTGCGGAGGCCAAAGGCCGCTTGAGCGCCAGCAGCGAAGAAATAGCCGGCATCAACGAAAATGGCGTAACGATCCATGGCGTACCTCCCTTTCGGAGCTGGGAATAGATAAAGCCCCTTTCGGGGCTTTTGGTAGGCTGCCGCGCCAGATAACCGTAGTGGACAACGGCAGCAACGGCCACAGGGTATCCACGACTCGCGGGAAAGTCAATCGGTTTGTGATTGTCGTTGTGACGGGTAGGGCACGACGGCACACGTTTGCCAGGAACCGAAGTGGCCATCCCATGTGACGCAGCGCTTTGCGTCGCGATGCTTCCGACATCGGGGATGGGCGGCGGATGCTCCCATCGAACGACAAGCTGCCGCATCGGCGGTGTACCAGAATTGGCGGCAATAGCGTCACGACGGCTGCCCGCCGGTCGCCAGGCGGCGTCGTCACAGGCGGTGCGACGCCGGGTAGCGAGGCGCACCGGTGCAGCGGGTGGCGACGCGCTGCGGCGCCTTCCCCTGCGCTCGGCGACGGCGGCCAGAGCGCGAGCTACTTGGGAACCTTGTCGCGACGGGCGGTGGTCTTGCGTTCGGATTTCTTCTTCAGGCCGAGCGAGGCGACCTCGTCCGAGTCGGCGCCGAACTGCGCGATGACCTGATCCTTGACGCCGAGGATGAGATTGTGATGTTCCCACTGCGCGGCGATCGTCGCGTCGCGCGCGGCGTCGAGCGCGTTCTGGGCACGCAGTTCGACCTCTTCGGCCGCGCGCATGGCGTCATGTCGGGCCGTGACGGCGGCCAGACTGCAGGCCGGGTTCGCCGGGCTGTAGCCGGCGATCGCCTTGAGCGCCAGGAAGGCGTTCTCATCGTCCTGGCGCGTTTCCGGCGGCAGGCGGACTGTTTCGTTCTTTGCCATGCTTCCCTCCCTCTGACAGCGACGGTTGCCGGGACATGGATGTCCCTGCGGGCGATGATAGTTTCGCGTTGTTCGCTGTGTCAACCAGCCGATTGCCCGAAGTGGCAATGGAGCATCCCGACGCCTCCGGGAAGCCTCCTGATGCCTCCGGGAAGCATCCGGACGCCCTCGGGAAGCATCCTGACGCCCCCGCGAAGCATCCTGACGCCTCGGGGAAGCATCCTGACGCCCCCGGGAAGCATCCTGACGCTTCAGGGAAGCATCCTGACGCCTCAGGGAAGCATCCTGAAGCTTCAGGGAAGCATCCCGAGCAATCCGCGACGCATCCTGAAGCCCCGCTTCTTCGCCTTGATCAATGCCAGCCGCGCACCATCGCGATGCCGTGCGCGCCGTGGCTGCAGGCCT
>NZ_JAMTDQ010000001.1 GCF_023806635.1 Accumulibacter sp. | reverse complement strand
GGCACCAGATTGCTCCACGGCAGTGAACCCAGGGCAGGAAATGCGGGGCAGAAGCGCCGTGCCTGTGTCGCTGCCCGTTCCCGGCCTTGGCACGATACAGGCGACACCGGCGCGACACGCGATGGGTGCCGACCTCGGCCGTCGTCTTTCGGCAATCCCCATGGACCGCCTGCGGGCCCTGCGGAGAAGAGCCTGGTGGCAGGTGAGACCAGAGCCCTTGGAGGCTTGCCCGGGCACACTCGCGGCGCTTCGCGCCGCCCGCGTGGATGCCGCGACGAGACGGGGACGGGGGGCAGGGCGGTCGTCGCGCCGTCCGGGAAGTTCCTGGCCGAGGTTCACCTCGTCGTCAGCTGTCGGGTGTAAAGTCCGTGCACGGGTTCGATGCGTGGCGGCTCGGTCTACCGCGCATCGGCGTCCGTTTCCCGTCCATTCCCGGAGCGATCGAGATGCGCGCGAAAATCGTCAGCCACCTGCTCGTCACCCTGGGCCTGGTGGCCCTGTCCGTTGCCGCAACGCTGGTGCAGGCCGCCCCGGCCAGGAACGTGATCCTGTTCATCAGCGACGGTGCCAGCTGGGGCACGTGGGACATGGCGAGCTACTATCAGTACGGCCAGAAGGGCATGCAAGCCTACGATGGCTTCCCCGTGAAGCTGGGCATGACCACCTATCCCTTGAACACCTCGACCACTCCCACCAACAACAGCACCCCGACGGTAACGTACGATCCGGCCAGGGCTTGGGACCAGACGCCAAACGCCGGAGCGTACGGCGGTTTTGCCAGTCGCTTCAACGGTTACGACTACATCAAGCGCGACTACACCGATTCCGCTGCTGCCGGCACGGCCCTGTCGACTGGCGTGAAAACCTACAACAACGCCATCGACGTGGACAACTACGGCCAGGATCTGGCCTACATCACGCAGCGTGCCAAGGCCCAGGGCAAGTCGACGGGCATCCTGTCGAGCGTGCCCTACTCGCATGCCACTCCCGCCACCTTCGGCTCGACGAACCGCAATCGCAACAACTATGGCGAGATCAGCAAGGAAATGATCAACAATCCGGCCGTGGACCTGATCATGGGGGGTGGCAATCCCAATTACGACAGCAACGGCAAATTGCGCGCCACACCGGTCTTCGCCAACGAGACCGGCACGGGCGGGGGCTACATGTCCCGGACGGCCTGGAACACCGTCAACGACCCGAGCAAGTGGCAGCTCCTGCAGACCAAGGGCGACTTCGAGGCGCTGGCCAACGGCACCCTGACTCTGACTGGTCAGAAGATCATCGGCCTGCCGCAGGTCTACGACACCCTGCAGTACAGCCGCAGCGGCGCCGTGGTCGGAACTGGAGCACCGACCCCCAGCGGCAAGGCCTACATCGATACTGTGCCGACCCTGGAGACGATGACCAGAGGTGCATTGAACGTCCTGAGCAAGAACCAGGACGGCTTCTTCATGATGGTCGAGGGCGGCGCGGTGGACTGGGCAGCGCATGCCAGGGATACTGCCGGCATCATCGAGGAACAGATCGCGTTCAACAAGGCAGTTCAGGCGGCCGTGAACTGGGTGGAAGCCAACAGCAACTGGAACGAGACCCTGATGATCGTGTTGACCGACCACGGCAACGGCATGCCCATGGGCCCGGACTCCGACACCGTCGCCTTCGACGCGATCGAGAACAAGGGTGCGGGCAACCTGCCTGGTGTCAGGTGGCATTACAACACCCACACCAACGAGAACACGCTGCTGTGGGCGAAGGGTGCCAATGCCGATCTGTTCTACAGGGAAGTGGACGGTGTGGACCCCGGCCTGGTGAACGTGCTGGGCTTCAATGACGGCCGCTACATCACCAACTCCGATGTCGGCAGCGTCCTGCACGCGGCCATGGTCTCCGAACCAGCGAGCTGCGCCCTGATGCTGGCGGGCCTCGGCCTGATGGGCTTCAGCGGCCGTCGCCAGGTGCCTTGATCCATTCAGCGCAGGCGCACCGGTGACACCGGGCAACCGCTTCTCGCGGCGATTGGAATGAAGCGGGGGCGAACGCCGACGACAGTCGGCATCGGGCATCCGAGGCTCGGCCGACAATGGCGCGAAGCGACGCGGCCTGCCCGATCTGCTCCTCTTCGACCCACTCCTTGAAGCCGTTGCTCCTCCTGGCCCGCCCGCTGCCGGCAACGGCTTCGTCGGCAGGCCGGGCAGTGCCGCGCTCAGACGCGGCTGCCGGCCCAGAGACGGAGCGCACTGGCCGGCAGCTCGGCACCGAGACCGAACAGGTCGGCATTCGAGACGTGGGCGCCGCCGCGCGGGCGCTGGTCCGCCCAGATCCAGGGACGCCACCAGAGGCTGGCGATGAACTGACTCGCCCCTTCGCGGACGAGAACGCCGTCCAGCGCCATGTCCGGCGACACGTCGGCGGCGACACCGCACAGGGTCAGCAGCGCCTTGCGAAACAGGCTGACTTCCTCGGGGAAGCGGACTGCCGAAGTCGCAGCCAGTGCGTCCAGCAGGGACGTCATCCACTCGAACCCGGGAAAACGGCCGCTGCGCACCTGGTCGACCGCCTGTCTGACGGCGCCCTCGAGCTGCTCGTCGTCGCGCACGTCGCCGAGCCCGGCGATCGCCGTGCGGACACGCCGGTCGTTCAGCGTCAGGGCGCCGAGAGCGAGCTGCACGACCGCTTCGCATTGCCGCTTCGAAAGTGTCGTCGTCAGCGCCCAGTCGAGAATGGCCAGTCGCCCGTTCGGCGTCGCCAGCAGGTTGCCCGCATGCGGGTCCGCATGGAAAGTCGCCCCGGCCTCGCCACTGCGCCAGAAAGGCTGCGCGAGCAGGGCGCGGACCACTCGCTCGGCGCGCCGTCGCATCTCCCTCGGCGGCAGATCCTGCACCGTCACCTTGCAGCCATCGACTCTCTGCATGGCCGTGACGGTCGGTGTCGAAAAAGGGAAGACGTGCGGGATGACGATGTCCGGTGCGCCGGCATGGAACTCGGCGGCCTGGCGCAGATGGGCCTGCTCGCGGTCCAGGCGGACCTCATTGGCGAGCAGGCGGGCAACGCTCTCGAGGGTGTTGGCGTAGTCGAATACCGGCAACCCATGCGCGACGCAGCGTTCCTCCAGGTGGCTGCCGAGCGCCGGCCAGATGGCGAGTTCCTCTTGCAGCCGCTCCTCGACGCCCGGCCGCAGCACCTTGCAGACGCCGTTCTGCTGCGGCTCGTTCGCCGCCGGCTGCCAGACGAAGGGAACGACGACCGCGACGCTGGCCTCGGCAAGGGCCTTGCGCGCGATGCGCAGGCCCGCGACCTCGCCCAGCTCGCGTTCGAGCTGCGGGCGGACGGCCAGCAACGAATCCGCCGGCTCGAGCGTCTCGAGTTCCTGCAGACGCCGGCGCAGGTCGCCCGACAGGCGCCGATCGTGTGCGACGACCTGTCCCAGCTTGTGCAGGGTGGGGCAGAGGCGGAACAGAGCGAGCAGCCGCCGCGATCGGCTGGCATTGCCGGGCAGCGCCAGCTGGGCGGCGAAGATCGCCTGCTGGCGGCGTGGCGAGAGGTGGTCGAGGAAGAACAGCAGCGCTTCCGCCAGCAGTGGACGAAAGCGCGCGTACGCCGGTGGCAGCAGTTCGCTGAGGCGCGACAGCATGGCCAGCAGGCCATTCTCGGTGGCGGCGTGCAGGGTCATTCCTTCTCTGATCTCACTATCGACGCTGGCTGCTGACGAAATCCATCTCCAGTGACCAGACGGACGTTTTCGCGGCAGTCTGCGACAGTTCGCGGGTCGCCTCGATGTTGGGCAGACGCTGCTGCTCAGCCGCCCGCAACCTGCTTCCATGATGGCCGCCGAACGGTGATGAGGTACCGCCATTCTTCATCATGCTGGAAGTTTTCTCAAACGGAATGTGCTTGCGGAAATGTCGCAGCCGACGTATCCAAGGCAGGACCGATGTCGTCACGGCCGCTCGACCCGTGCACGCGAGCCCCAGCTCTTGCCGATGACGGGCATGCATGGGCTACCGAAGTCGGGCAAACTGGTGCAAGCTATTGTCCCTGGGAAAGTCAATCAGCGGCGATGATGCGCCTGCCGCCTTGACCTGAGAACACGGGAGGACGACGATGAAGAGCTTGTGCGCGCTGGTTGTGCTCGCCGCTGCCGCTGTCATGCAAGCGCTGGCAGCCGACCTGCCGAAAGGCGATTGCGCCCGCCCCGCGGCAGCCACCGACCTCTCGGGCTGCGACTTGAGCCGGGGCAAGCTGGCGGGTCGCGACCTGCGTGGTGCTCGTTTCGCCGGCGCGAAGCTGGAGAATGCGGATCTGCGCAAGGCTCTTCTGGAGGGTGCGGACTTCAGGCGCAGCAATGCCAAATGGGCCAACTTCGCCGGGGCGAATCTTGCCAAGACGGATTTCCGCGACGCCGATCTCTTCCATGCATCCTTCGACGATGCCGATCTGTCCGACGCGCGCCTGGGTGGCGCCAATCTCTTCGGCGCCAATCTGATCAACACCCGCGCGCCGCGGGCAGATTTCGGCGGTGCCTATCTCAAGGACATCCTCATGGAAGGTATCGATCTGTCGGGCGGTTCGATCAAGGGGTGCTATACCTTTCGCGGCGTCCTTCTGGGCGCCAGGTTGGTCGGTACCGATCTTTCCGGCGCCGATCTGACTGGCGCCGCGGCCGAAAGCGCCGACTTCTCCAAGGCGCGCCTGTTGGGCACGAAACTTCTTGGAGCAACTCTGCGCCATGCAGTTTTCACGGATGCCGACATGGCCCAGGCCGACCTCGCCAATGCCGATGTCTGGAATGCCAACTTCAGCGGCGCTCGCAACCTGCCGCCGTCGGTACAGGACGCGCTGATCGAGCCCTTCGTGGTGCGCGAGCGGCGTTGACTCGCGGAATGCGGGTCGCCGCGAGCGCTGCACCAGCCGGGTGCAATCAGTCGATGCCCGCCACCGCTTGCAGCCTCTCGATATCCGGGATGTGGATTCTTCGCCGTTCAACCGAGAGCAGGCCCTGTTTGCCAAGTGTCTGCAGGATGCGGGAGAAGGTCTCCTGCGTCAGGTTGAGGCGCGAGGCAATGACTCGTTTGTTGGTCGGGAGGGTTACGGTGACTGCCCTGCCGTCTTCTTCGACGGCATTGCGCAAGAGATAGTCCACAATGCGCTGGCAGCCGCTGCGCAGCGAGTATCCCTCGACATCGTCGATGAGGTGATGCAGGCGCATCGACAGAGCGGCGATCATCTTGCGGACCAGCCGCGGGTCCCTGTCCAGTTCCTGCAGGATTGCGCCCTTCGATACATGCACCAGACGGGACTGAACCAGCGCCTGGGCGTCGACCAGAAAAGGCTGGTCAATGAACATCACCGCCTCGCCGAATGTGTCCCCTGGGCCGAGGATTGCGACGACCTTTTCGTCGCCCTGAGGGGAATTCAGCGCCAGCTTGACCAGACCAAAGATGATCAGGAAGAAGCCGGTCGGCGTGTCCCCTCTGTGGAAGAGAGTATCGCCACGCGCTGCGGTGAGCGCGCGTGATCCATGCGCGAGACGCGCGATCTCGTCACTGTCGAGCCCTTGGAACAGGGGCGTATGTGCCAGTAGCCCTTCAAGATTCATCGCTCATCACCAGGAGTCAGGTCGCTGGTGGATCGATGAGCGGGCCAGCACGGCGTGACGGACTGTGCTCCAACGGCACCGGAGATGCGTCGGGATTGCCGGACGTGTTCGCCAGATCTGCCGTCGCCCCTGCCATCGGGCCAATTCACGGCTGCCTGCGCGCTGCGAAATCACTTCAGGCTGAGGATCCACTTGACCAGCTTGTCGGCCTCATCCGGCTTCACAGACGGATTGGGCGGCATCGGTACCGGGCCCCAGACGCCCTTTCCTCCCTTCATGACCTTCTCCGCCAGCATCGCCTCATCCTTCGCCGAGTATTTCTTCGCCACGTCCTTATAGGAGGGACCGACGACTTTCTTGTCGACCGCGTGACACGAGAGGCAATTCTTCGCTTTCGCGAGGGCTTCATCGGCCTGGGCTGCGCCAGCAGACATCAGGCCAGCGCCGATCAGCAGCAACACGGGGGACGCTTTCATGCTTTTTGCTCCACGTAGAGGGTTTGGGTCAATCAATGGTCGGCATCGCGTAGTGCGGGCGCGAGCTTCACTGCTGCGTTCGCCGGGCTGGCGATCGTGCCTGCCCGGCCTCGGTCCCGTCTCAATAGACGTCGTTCTGAGTGTTGTACACGTTGAACTTGCCGGTCGGGGTGATCAGGCGCGGGTCTTTGATGACCGCCTTGAGCTTGCGCGTCTTGTCGTCGACGACAACGATGGCCGATTCTTCGCTGCCGGTGCTCCACACCGAGAACCACACCTCGTCTCCGGCACGGTTGTATTCGGGTTGGACGATGCGCTTGGCGCCGGGCTTGACACCCGCCCACTCGCCAATTGGCAGCAAGTCGAATCCCTTGTCGAGCTGGTTGATGTCGAAGACCGCAACGGCCTGGGAAATTGCCGGGTCCGGATTGAGGGGGGCGTCGACCCAGAGGTTTCTTGACTTCGGATGGGTCTTCAGGAACAGCGAACCGCCGCCTGCGCCCTTGAGCGTCTGCACGACTTTCCAAGCGTTGTTGGCATTCTTCTTCGGGTCGGTTCCGATCAGTGAAACGGTTTCGTCCCCCAGATGGCTGGTGGCCCACACCGGACCGAACTTCGGATGAACGAAGTTCGCGCC